>CADBKM010000021.1 GCA_902795265.1 uncultured Eubacteriales bacterium | reverse complement strand
GATGAAACCATCGTAAAGCTTGCTGAAGAGGCAGCTCCTCTCGGAATCGAGATGGTTGTAATGGACGATGGCTGGTTTGGACAGAGAAACAGCGATAACGCCGGCCTGGGTGACTGGTATGTAAACGAAGATAAGATAAAATGCGGTCTCAAAAGACTCGTTGAGCAGGTCAATGAGAGAGGCCTTAAGTTCGGGATCTGGATGGAGCCTGAAATGATCAATGAGGACTCCGATCTGTACAGAGAGCATCCTGACTGGGCGCTTGCCATGCCGGGCCGCCAGGCATCACGTACAAGAAACCAGCTCGTGCTCGATATGTCGCGCAAAGAGATAGTCGATTATGTGTACGGATGCATGGAGAAGATCCTGAGCGAAAACAACATAGAGTACCTTAAGTGGGATATGAACAGATCCCTTTCGGATGTTTACTCCATAGCTCTTCCTCCTTCACATCAGGGTGAGGTAATGCACAGATTTATTCTGGGTATTTATGATCTGATGGATCGCATTACTACCAATTTCCCTGACGTGCTTGTAGAGGGATGCTCCGGCGGCGGAGCCCGCTTCGATGCCGGTATCCTTTGCTATTCACCGCAGATATGGTGCTCTGATGATACTGACCCTATACAGAGACTCAGAATCCAGTATGGTACTTCGTTCGGATACCCTGTCAGCACTGTGGGAGCGCATGTATCCGCTTCGCCAAACCATCAGACCGGAAGGTCAACTCCGATATACACAAGAGCGGTCACGGCAATGGCCGGAACCTTCGGATACGAGCTGGATCCTGGAAAACTGAGCGACAAAGAAAAAGAGTCGATAAAGGATCAGGTTCGCATATTTAAAAAGTACTATGATCTCATTCAGAGCGGTCTCTATTATCGACTCTCGGAAATCGGCGAAGAGCCATACACCGCGTGGGAATCCGTCTCAGAGGATGGCTCAGAAGCTCTTCTGAGTCTTGTAGTGAGCGATACGCAGCCTAATCAGGCGCTGATCAATCTGAAACTCAAGGGCCTTGACCCTCAGGGAATATATGAGGTGACCGATGAGTCAGAGAAATACAGGCTTAAGCTGCCTGCGTTTTTAGCGCCTTCGACTGAAGAAGAAAGGAAGATCTTCTCCGGAGACGCTCTCATGAATGCCGGATACACCCTTCCATGGATGCTGGGTGACTATCCTGCTATACAGCTGTATTTCAAAAAAATAAGATAAGACGGGGAGACTTCAATGGGCTCATTCATGCAGGGTTTTCTTGATAATGACAGCTTCTTCGGAAGGTTTATGACGAAGTTCGGCATAATCATCGCTGCGAACCTGATGTTCGTCATATTCAGCCTGCCGTTCTTTACGATGGGAGCGGGGCTCGTCGCATTGTATCATGTGATGTTCAAAACACTCAGGAGCGGTGGCGTCGTGAATCCGTTCAAGCAGTTCTGGATCGGGTTTAAAACCAACTTCAAGCAGGGGACGATAGCCTGGCTGCTGTTTGTATTCCTGATGGGGTTCCTGACTGTAGATCTGCAGATATGCGATCAGGCTGGCGGCGCGATCGCAAACCTGAAGTTTGCGATATATGCCATTGGCGCAGCAATAGTATTTCTGTATTTGTACTTGCTGCCTACGATGGCGGCATTTGAAGACACGCTGCCGCATCTGATAAAGAACTCCATGTACTTTCTGGTCAGAAAGCCTTTTAAGTTTTTAGTTATAGCGTTCTTCGATATATTCCCGTTTGTACTGACCTACTCAGACCTGAAGGACCTTCCGCTATACGCGTTTATATGGGTGTTTTGCGGATTCGGATTGCTGGCGATGTTGGGAGCGACGCTCCTGCTGCCTGAATTCAAACCGTTTCTGCCTGTTGTAGATAGTGACGGAGATTTCGTTGCAGATCCATCCGAAGATGAATACGCGTCTATGGATGATCTCAGAGAACTGGATGGTTTTTGATCAAATACTGCTGATTGCCGCGCTCCGGCGCGGCATTTTTTAATATTCAAACATTCATCCATAAACACTGAACATTCGTCCATGCCATTGAAAAAATGCTCATGATAGTATGTCATTACTAATACCATGGCGTCGTATCACTCCACTTAATGGGCGGCGTACATGTAAAAAAAGGAGGATTACCCGTTCGGCTCACGGTGCGGCAGTGTGGAGACCTGTCGTAATGCATTTACTCTTTTACCGGGTACTTGTGAGGCATTCGTTAGCGGAGGCTGGGATGCTAGGGTCGGGAAATATGTCAGAAGTTATCATTAAAGACATGAAGAAGGTGTATGACAACAAGGTCACAGCTGTACATGATTTCAACCTTCACATCAAGGACAAGGAATTCATCGTACTGGTAGGACCATCCGGATGCGGAAAGTCCACATCGCTGCGTATGGTAGCAGGACTTGAAGACATCTCCGGAGGTGAGCTCTACATCGATGGCAAGCTGGTAAATGATATCGCAGCCAAGGATCGCGATATCGCAATGGTTTTCCAGAACTACGCGCTCTATCCGCACATGTCCGTTTATGACAACATGGCGTTTGCGCTCAAGCTCAAGAAAACACCTAAGGAAGATATCGACAAGAAGGTGCGTGAGGTAGCCGAGATCCTCGACATCACTCAGTACCTCGACCGTAAGCCAAAGGCTCTTTCCGGCGGACAGCGTCAGCGTGTTGCGATCGGACGTGCCATGGTACGTGACCCTAAGGTCTTCCTGATGGATGAGCCTCTCTCCAACCTCGACGCTAAACTGCGTAACCAGATGAGAGCAGAGATCATCAAACTTCGTCAGCGTATCAACACAACATTTATGTACGTTACACACGATCAGACAGAAGCTATGACTCTTGGTGACAGGATCGTTATCATGAAGGACGGCTATGTCAATCAGATCGGAACACCGCAGGATCTTTTCGATCGTCCTGTAAACCTCTTCGTAGCTGGATTCATCGGCATGCCTGTTATGAACTTCTTTGACGGCTGCAAGCTCGAGCTGAAGGATGGCGTGTACTATGCAAACATCAAGGGCGTTGAGTACAAGCTCAGCGACTTCCAGCAGAAGGCACTGAAAGCTAATGGACAGCAGCCGTGCGACATCATCTGCGGCATCCGTCCTCAGCACATCAGAGTCGGCGAAGGCAAGCTGAGCGGTGAAGTCGAAGTGTCCGAGATGCTCGGTTCCGAAGTCGACCTCCACGCAAACTGCGGAGGAGACGATGTAGTAATGGTTCTCCAGACTATCGATCTCGAAACAGATGTATCCATCGGATCCAAGATCAACTTCACATTCAAGCCGGAGCTGATCCAGCTGTTCGACAAAGAATCAGGCAACAACCTGATCTGGTACGATGCTGAGTCAGTAGCAGCAAACTCTCCAAAGAGCAAGGATTACGATTTCTAGAAAGCCGGTTTCAAACAGGCTGAAAGACACAAAATACCTCTCATCATCACTGGTGAGAGGTTATTTTTACAAATATGCAAAAAGGGTAAGACGGAAAGGAATACCGACATGTCAAACGGCAATTCAGACAAGATTTCAAGAGACTATCTCGACAGCCTCCTGATAGAAACAAGATACCTTAATTCTGTGATCCCTTCGACAGAGTTCACTCTGTTCGGAGAGAAATTTGCTTCTCCGATAATGTCAGCGGCACTCTCGTATGTGGATCATTTCATGTATGAAGGCGCAAAGAATGCTCTTGTAAAAGGTGTTGTTGATGCAAATGCAGTGTTCTGGTATGGCGCGGCACCTGACGAGGATATCGAAGGCTTTGTAAAGGCCGGAGCACGCATGATAGAGGTGGTAAAACCTTACGCTGATATCGATCTTATTCATAAAAAAATAGAACATGCAGAGAAATGCGGCGTGATTGCAGTAGGTATAGACATAGATCATGGCTTTACTGATGACGGCACTGCAGATGAAATTGAAGGAAATACGCTTAAATCCCTGACAACAGCAGAACTTACAGAAATATGCCGGACTTCAAAGCTTCCGGTAATAGTAAAGGGCGTGCTCAGTTGCTATGACGCGAATGAGGCATTGACTGCAGGCGCGGAGGGGCTGGTCCTTTCACACCATAGAAACAGGATAGAATTTGCTGTTCCGCCATTACAGGTGCTTCCGGAGATATCCGAACTTGCCGGAGGAAGGATACCGGTATTTGCTGACTGTATGATCCAGACTGGCATGGACGCCTTTAAAGCCCTTGCCCTCGGTGCTGCCGGTGTCTGCATAGGACGTCCGCTGATGGCAGCCATCAAAAATGATCCTGAAAACGGAGTAAGAGATTATCTTCTTAAGGCAAACGCAGAGCTCGCTAAGGCTATGGCTTTTACAGGGTGCTCTGATCTCGCGAAAATAGATCCGGGAGTGATACACTTCAAAAGGAGAGAATACCGAAAGACTCAGCATATTGGTATGCTGAAGTGATAAAAGAAAACGGAGAGAATCTATAGAATAAATCATTTACGGGACTGCCACTATCATGTAGCAGTCTTGGTGTTTTTTTGGTATTATTGCCGTGGAATTCAAAGGATAGTGGAGGGCGCTATGAGCATAAGATTTATAGAAGAAACAAAGCAGCTGATACTCGAAACGAAGAATACCGGCTACCATATGAAAATAGACCAGCTGGGTTATCTTCAGCATATGTATTATGGTCCTAAACCGGGGCAGGATGACATGTCATATGCTTTCCGTTATTATGACCGCGGATTCTCGGGCAATCCGTATGACAAAAGGTATGACAGGACCTATTCGCTCGACTCCATGCCACAGGAGTATACATCATTCGGAGTCGGAGACTTCCGTGTCAACAGTATCGCGGCGTCGTGCTCCGATGGAAGCCGCTGCGCGGAGTTCCGCTATGTGAGCCATGAGATCTCAGACGGAAAATACAGCATCCCGGGCCTTCCTTCCGTTTATGAAAACGGAGGAAAAGTTCAGACGCTTATAGTGACACTGAATGATACAGCTGCCAATATAGGTATCCGCCTGTATTACGGAGTATTTGAGGATCTTGATGTGATAACGAGATCCGCAGAGATCTTTAATGCGGGTGAAGAGATGGTATGGCTGCGCAAGGCGTCGTCGGTCTGCATGGAGTTTCCTTACGGAAACTGGGATCTTATCCACTTCCACGGCAGACACTGCATGGAACGCCAGATGGAACGCATCGGACTTTTTCATGGGGTGCATACCCTCGTGTCGGGGCGCGGAATGTCCAGTCATCAGCACAACCCGTTCGTTATTATATGTGACCACGATGCCACTGAGGACAGCGGTGACTGCTATGGCATGATGCTCATGTATTCGGGCAACCATAAAACTGAAATCGAGCTCGATCAGTTCGAGAGCGTACGCGTAGTTATGGGCCTCAACGATGACAGGTTCCGCTGGGAGCTGGCTCCGGGAACTTCTCTTCATACGCCTGAAGTCATACTGGCTTACGCTGACGGACTCACAGCGCTTTCGCATATCTATCACCGCACTATCCGCAATAACGTAGTGCGAGGCAAATATAAATACAGTCACAGACCTGTCCTTGTAAACAACTGGGAAGCTACATACTTTGATTTTAATGAAGACAAGCTCCTGCAGATAGTGGATAAGGCAAAGGACCTCGGCATCGAGATGTTCGTGCTCGATGACGGCTGGTTCAGAAACAGAAACGATGACAATGCAGGCCTCGGTGACTGGGTGCCTGATACCAATAAGCTTCCGGAAGGACTTGACGGACTCATATCCAAAGTCAAGGAGAGAGGACTCAAGTTCGGTCTCTGGATAGAGCCGGAGATGGTAAGTGAGGCGTCCGATATATTCAGGGCACATCCTGAATGGGCGCTGACTGCACCGGGGCGTGCGCCTATGATGGCCCGCAACCAGCTCGTGCTCGACCTCTCAAACGAAGAAGTTCATGAGTACCTCTATAACAAAATATCGGGGCTGCTCAGAGATTATGATATCGATTATATTAAATGGGACTTCAACCGTCCTATATCGGATGTATACTCGCATTCGACACCATCTGCAAGGCAGGGAGAGGTACCTCACCGCTACTATCTGAGCCTGTATAAGCTTTATGACAGGCTGACAACGGAGTTCCCTGACGTGCTCTTTGAAGGATGTGCAGGCGGAGGCGGACGTTTTGATGCCGGAATGCTGCAGTATTCTCCGCAGATATGGTGCTCCGACAATACAGACCCTATAGCGAGGCTTGCAATACAGTACGGCACATCCTTCGGATATCCGTCATCATCTATGGGAGCTCATGTAAGTGCATCTCCTAATCATCAGACCGGCCGTAAAACGCCTCTGTCCACACGAGGCACGGTAGCTATGGCGGGGACCTTCGGATACGAGCTCGATCTTACCAGACTCACTGATGAAGAAAGTGAAGAAATCAGAAATCAGATAAAGCGATATATTGAAATCGAACCTGTGGTACACGATGGCGATATGTACAGGCTGAGCGACCCGTCAGAAAACAGCAGATATTATTGCTGGGAGCATGTGAGCCGCGATAAGAGCCGCTGCATTCTCAGTGCTGTCGTTACCGATCCTCAGGCAAACTACACGCTCATACATGTAAAGCTTAAGGGCCTCGACCCGGATGCTATGTACTCTGTAGGAGGAGAGTTCGAATGCAGAGGAAAGACTTTAATGCAGAACGGATATACCTTTACGCAGATCACCGGTGATTATCCGTCAAGGCAGATCGAAGTGATAAGGATCTAGAAGGAAGAGCAGGGCGTGATAAGCGATACATTAAAACAGGTAAGGGCGTTTGAAATACAGGAGTCTGCCCGGATAAGCAAAGAGCAGCGTCCGGTCTACCATTTCTCCCCGTATACGGGATGGCTCAATGATCCGAATGGATTCTCCTTTTACCGCGGTCAGTATCATCTTTTCTATCAGAATCATCCTTACAGCTCTTACTGGGGACCTATGCATTGGGGCCATGCTGTGAGCCGTGATCTCATCAGCTGGGAGTACCTGCCTTGTGCTATGGCTCCTGATACTGAATATGACGGATCGGGATGCTTCTCCGGCAGTGCTGTTACTTTGGAAGACGGAAGACAGCTTCTGATGTACACGGGCTGTGGAAGCGGTGAGCAGGATCCTCTGAAAAAGGGAAGATGGATTCAGTCACAGTGTGTGGCCGTTTCAGAGGTTCAGACTGACGGAAGCACAGAGTTTGTAAAATACGAGGGAAATCCTGTTATCGGAGCCGGGGATCTTCCGGAGGGCTGCGACGCGTATGAGTTCAGAGACCCATATATATGGCGTACCTCTGACGGCTCATATAGAGCGGTCGTTGCCGCCGGCAGAACGGGCGAGATAGGCGACGACGGCAATTATCACTCCGATGAGGGCACACTCCTTCTGGTATATAAGAGTAAAGATGGCTTCAGCTGGGAGTTTGAGAGAGAGCTGTTCAAGGATCATCGCAGGATCGGTGTAATGTGGGAGTGCCCTAACTTCTTTGAACTCGACGGCAAGCAGATACTGATCGCCAGCCCTATGAACATGGAGGCTGAAGCTGATGAAGCGATCGGATCTGTCAGGTTTCCGCAGGGAAGCAA
The DNA here is from genome assembly GCA_902795265.1 of uncultured Eubacteriales bacterium. Classification (GTDB taxonomy): domain Bacteria; phylum Bacillota; class Clostridia; order Peptostreptococcales; family Anaerovoracaceae; genus Crickella. The sequence goes on along the minus strand of CADBKM010000021.1, from coordinate 23,254 downwards.
TGTCTGCTGCATCGCCGGAAGCTACGACGAGGAGAGCGGAGAATTTACTCCTGACGGAGGCTATGAACCTGTAGATATAGGTCTTGACTTCTATGCTCCGCAGGTAATGAAAGCTCCTGACGGAAGGACTGTCATGATAGGCTGGATGCAGGATCCTAAGCATGGTAATTATGCGGATGCCCGTGACGGACTTTCCAGGCCGGGGCTGCTGTATGCCATCCCTGTGGACTATCCGGACGGATATATACACGGGCCTGAGGGCGCTCGCATATTCGGGCAGATGACGATTCCGAGAGAACTGAAATACAAAAATGGCAAGCTGTATCAGTGGCCGGTCAGGGAGCTCAGAGAATACAGAAAGGATAAGCTTGAATACAGCGGTATAGAACTCAGAAACGAGGATCGCCGGTTTAAAGGGATATCCGGAAGATCGATCGAACTCGATATCGATATAGCATCGATTGACGAGGGTGCACCTCTCTACAGGGAGTTTACGATCAGATTTGCTGAAGATGATGATCACTACATCAGCTTAAGTTACAGGCCGGGAAGATCGCTCCTCACAATAGACAGAAGCCACTCCGGACAAAGCAGCATCATTACAGCCAGAAGAAACTCGAGAGTGACATATCAGAGAGGCAGGCTCAGCCTGAGGATCCTCATCGATAAATGGAGCGCTGAGGTGTTCGTCAACGGAGGCGAGCAGGTCATTTCGACTACTTATTACACTCCGGTCGGGGCTGAAGGCATCAGTTTCTCGGCAGACGGCGATGTGATGCTCGATATGACAGCTTACAGACTAGGCTGCTGAAGCAAATGATAACAATTGCGTAAAGCACAAGACCCGCGGGGATACCCGCGGTTTTTTGTATGCTGTCGACTAAAGGCTGAGGTGATATGTGGTAAGGGTTCATATAAAACATGGCGGCCCAGCTGTGAGGGATTTCAGGGTGAACTGCGTGGATGCTCTGCATGACGGGTTCGATAGCGGCGTTGAAACATACCGCTGCCAGGCTTAAGACTGCGAACAGTGATGCCGCTCGAAGCAGTCCGGCTGCAGATGAGTCAGCTTCTCCGCTGAGCATAACAAGCAGACTTAAAAACAAGAGCAGTCCATGCCACACAAATCCGTGGACGGTAAGCGATATATACGTGCGAAGCATGTCATCCGGATATATAAGAGCAGCGGCAGCGCTGACGAAGGTATAGCCGCTCATAAAAGTCAGGAATGTGCTCCTGAGTCTGTCACTGACAAGCGGATACAGGATGCACAGATACATCGGAACTGAGCAGAGCTGGAACGGAAAGAACCACCAGTCACAGACTCCGCCGTTGACTATGTAAAAAAGGAAAAGCTGCTTATAAATCTCAAGAACTGCAAGTATGATCCCGGAGGTGAAGAGGACTCTGCCGAGAGCCTGCTTCCTGTCTGGGGATGCCGCAATACGGCGCGCAAAGAAAACTGCTGCAACAGCTGCAAACGTTACAGCCAGAAGCGCGGCAGTGACATGAAAGGCACCGAACAGAACAGGCGCTTCCATCTGCCATGCAGTATAGCTGAGAATGTCAAAAAATAAGTTGCTTTTCATCATCAAAAATCATACTCTGCATACATCTTAAAAGCAATTAAATGATATAATATATTGGTTAGACATAGCACCTGACTGGTGAAGGAGAACAGAATTATGATTGATATTATGACACTCGGAGAACTTCTTATAGATCTCACACAGGGCGGCACTGACGAAAACGGAAACGGCAAGTTTACTGCTTATCCGGGCGGAGCTCCTGCAAATGTAGCAGTAGCGGCTTCAAGACTCGGAGCTTCGGCAGGCTTTATAGGCAAGGTCGGTAACGATGCCTTCGGACGCAGTCTTGCGGAAACACTCAAAAAAGATAATGTAGATATAAAGGGACTGTACTTTGACGACGAGCAGCCTACGACCATGGCCATAGTCTCGGTCGATGAATCCGGCGAACGCGATTTCTCGTTCTACAGAAATCCGGGTGCGGATACTCAGCTGACATCTGAAGAGGCCATCGCTGCTCTTTCCGCAAATATGCCGAAGATACTTCATATAGGATCCCTTTCGATGACGAATTCTCCGTCGAAGGAAGCCTGCGAAGAGGCTGTTAAGTACGCTAAGGAAAACGGCGCAATAATCAGCTATGATCCTAACTACAGAGCAGCTCTGTGGGACACTGAAGATCACGCGGTAGAGATGATGAAGTCGCTGCTGCCTTACGCTGATATCCTCAAAGTGTCTGATGAGGAGATGTCGATGCTTACGATGGTAGGCGATTTCGAAGAAGGAAGCCGCATCCTCGCTGAGTATGGCGCAGGCATCGTTCTGGTCACCCTCGGAGCTGACGGAGTCTTCGTACGCATGGGAAGCAAAACAGCTACAGTACCGGGATTCAAAGTCGACGTTGCGGATACAAACGGAGCAGGAGACACATTCCTCGGTGCGATGCTCATGCAGATAGCTACAGGAATGACCGGATCAGAAGGCGTATGGACACAGCTCCTCGGAATGGTCCGCTATGCCAATAAGGCAGCTTCGATCACATGCTCGCGCCACGGTGCGATCCCGGCAATGCCTACAGCTGACGAACTGAAATAGATAAATAAGCGATCGTAGAACAGAGAACAGGGAGCAGACCAATAAAATGGCCGAAAACGAAAATAAGAAGAAAACCAGCAGATTCGATGAGAAACTTGCTGAGTACTATGATGAGCTGAAGTATCTCTATATGGAGATATATGATGATGAGACAGCTTTTAAGTACTTCCTTAAAATGCTGAGGAAGGCGTACAAGGAACGCAAGCAGTCTCTGAGGGCAGTAGATGCAAGACGTGAAAGCAATCCGTTTATGCATCATTCGAATAAGATGATGGGCATGATGCTCTATACCGAGAACTTCGCCGGAGACCTCAAGGGCGTTAAAGACAGGCTCGGATACTTCAAGGAATGCGGTGTCAAGTACGTTCATCTGATGCCGCTGCTTGATACATCTGAAGACAGCGCCAGAAGCGACGGCGGTTATGCCGTATCTGACTTCAAAAAAGTTAGACCAGATCTCGGCACGATGAAAGATCTCGAGAAGCTGACAGCCGCATGCCATCAGAGGGGAATACGCGTGTGCCTCGATTTCGTAATGAATCACACGAGTGACGAACACGCATGGGCCAAGGCTGCCAGAGCAGGCGACCCTGAAGCCATGAGCAGATATTTCTTCTATGACGACAGGACTATCCCTGATCAGTACGATTCCACGATGCCTCAGGTGTTCCCTGAGACAGCACCGGGCAATTTCACATATCTTCCGGATATAAACAAGCACGTCATGACGACCTTCTATCCTTTCCAGTGGGATCTCAACTACGGAAATCCTATGGTCTTCAACGACATGACAGAAAACCTGCTCTACCTGGCAAACAGGGGGATCGACATAGTCAGACTCGACGCGGTTCCATACATCTGGAAAGAACTCGGCACCAGCTGCCGTAATCTTCCTAAGGTACACACACTCGTGCGCATGATGAACATTGCATGCAGAGTAGTATGCCCGAGCGTGCTGCTTCTTGGCGAGGTAGTTATGGAGCCGAGCAAGGTGCTGCCGTATTTCGGAACAGAAGAGAAACCTGAATGCGACATGCTCTACAACGTTACGACCATGGCTACCATATGGCATACCATGGCTACACGCGATGTCAGGCTTCTGAAGCATCAGCTGCATCAGATAGAGAATGTACCGTCAAACTGCATTTTCCAGAATTATCTGAGATGTCATGACGATATTGGCTGGGGCCTTGACTACGGATTCCTCGGACAGTTCGGTTCGAAAGAAGCTCCTCACAAGAAATATCTGAACGACTGGTTTACAGGCAAATGGCAGGGAAGCCCTTCTAGAGGTGAGCTTTACAACGACTCCGAATGGCTTCAGGATGCAAGGCTCTGCGGTACTACAGCATCTCTCTGCGGAATCGAAGCAGCGCTCTATGAGAAGAATGAGGAAGCGCTCAAGGTGGCAATAGATGCCGATGTGATGCTCCACGCGTGCATGCTCACGCTGAAGGGTATTCCTGTATTCTACAGCGGAGATGAGCTTGGAATGCTCAACGACTACGGATATCACGATGATCCGGGCAGATATGCGGACAGCCGCAACATACACAGAGGCAAAATGGACTGGGATAAAGCCCAGGAAAGATTCGATGAGTCGACACCTACAGGCCGTCTTTTCTCGCAGCTGAAGAAGCTGATCATGATCCGCAAGTACAACGATGTCTTCCATTCTGATGCTCATGTATATCCGTTTGAGACCGGAGATAACAGGGTGCTCGGAATTGCCAGAGAGTACAAGGGCAAGAAAATGTTCGGACTGTTCAACTTCTCGCCTGATCATGTATGGGCCGAGGCTGACGGCAGCGGCTATCAGCTGCAGCCTTACGGATTCCGCTGGCTCATGAATATATATATAGACTAAAAAAGGTTGCTGATATGGCAGGAATGAACGAGACGCCTTCGGGCGAAAGAGTGCACATAGGATTTTTCGGACGCAGAAACGCGGGCAAGTCGAGCGTCGTGAATGCAGTTACGGGTCAGGATCTCGCGGTGGTTTCCGATGTTAAGGGAACAACGACGGATCCTGTAAGAAAAGCGATGGAGATCCTTCCGCTCGGACCGGTCGTCGTGATCGACACGCCGGGCTTTGACGACGAGGGAGGCCTTGGAGAGCTGCGCGTGCAGAGGACCCGCAAGATACTTGAGAAAACGGATATAGCGGTCCTTGTAGTGGACACAACAGAGGGCTTCAGGTCCGAAGACGCGGAGCTGGCAGATCTTTTCAAAGAGAGGAATATACCGTTCCTGGTCGCGCTCAACAAGAGCGATATTCCTGAAGATACTGAAAATCACGTGGTTGATGAAGAGCAGCTCGGTCTGTTTCAGCGCATCGCAAAAAACAGCAGCGGCATGATACATGTAAGCGCTCTGTCAGATGAGGGCATAGATGAGCTGAAGATCAGGATCGCAGCTCTGAAGCCGCAGGAGAAAGAAGGACGCCTCATCGCAGACAAGATAAAGGCGGGCGACCTGATCGTGCTGGTCGTTCCTATCGATAAAGCTGCTCCAAAGGGCAGACTCATACTGCCCCAGCAGCAGACCATCAGAGATATTCTCGATGCCGGAGCGACAGCAGTTGTGGTAAGGGATTCGGAGCTTGCGGATACTCTCGAAAAGCTTGGCACAAAACCTGCGCTGGTCATCACTGACAGCCAGGTGTTCGGAAAGGTCGACAAGATAGTGCCTGCAGACGTTCCGCTTACCTCATTCTCAATACTGATGGCGCGCTACAAAGGGCTTCTTGAGCATGCAGTGAAAGGCGTTGCAGCCATCACGCGGCTTAAGGACGGAGATAAGGTGCTCATCGCTGAAGGCTGCACACATCACAGACAGTGCGGAGATATAGGTACGGTAAAGATACCTAAATGGCTGGGGGATTTCACCGGAGCCGATCTCGTGTTTGAAACTGCAAGCGGCACCGGCTATCCTGACGATCTCACACAGTACGCGCTTGTCGTTCACTGCGGAGGCTGCATGCTCAACGAAAAAGAGGTGAAGCACAGAGCGTCAAAGACAGCTTCACAGGGGGTACCGATCACCAACTACGGCACCATGATAGCCTACGTACACGGTATATTGAAACGCAGCCTGAGCATATTTCCTGAGTATGCAAAAGAGCTGAATTAAGAGAAGACATATAAGCAGTTGGAAACCAGGCAGATGTGCCTGGTTTCATTTTTGGATATCTATAGAGAAATAATACAGTATTTGCTAAAATGAATTGGTACGTAATGAGTTGTTAACCATAAATAGCAATAATAGTGGTTAAATCATAATGTGCATACAGTCCCCTGCACTCATACAGGGGACGGAGAGGGATAAAAATGAGAAAGTATAAATGCAAATATGACATAGAATTCCAGGATCTCAAAGAGATAATGGATTTTGTTGCCGACAAGTACGGCAAGAATACCGGCTTCATCTATAAGACGCCCGACAGAAAGAACAAGGTCGAGATAACCTACAACAAGTTCAGACAGGATATGGACACAATTGGTGCATATCTTATCAGCAAAGGTCTGAAGGGCAAGAGGATCGTAGTTATCGGACCTAACTCATACACCTGGCTGGCCGCATACTACGGCATAGTCATCAACGTCGGAGTTGTGATACCTCTCGACAGAGCTCTGCCTGAAGAGGAGATAATAAACTCTCTGATCAAGTGCAAGGCTGATGCCATCGTATATGACGATTCACTCAAGCTGGATTTTGAGAAGATCATCAAAGAGGAAGGCGTTGTCGCAAAGACACTGATCCCGATGTCCGAGATCTCCCAGGAAGCGCTTAAAGAGCACGAGAAGCTCGTCAAGCAGTATAAGCCTGAATTCAAGGTGATCGACAAGCATGCGGTAGATATCATACTGTTCACATCCGGCACTTCGGCTGACGCGAAGGCCGCACAGCTGACTCAGCGCAATATCGCTTCCACGATCGCAGCGATGAGAAAGGTTGAGCCAATCTATGAAGATGACGTCGAGATGATACTGCTTCCGCTCCATCACGCTTTCGGAAACCAGGGAGTTCTGATGTTCATCAGCAACGGCTGCACGAATGTATTCTGCAGCGGCCTCAAGTACATCCAGAAAGAACTCAAGGAGTACGGAGTCACGGCATTCTTCTGCGTACCTCTCATCATTGAATCGATGATCAACAAGGTGCTCAAAACAGCCGAGAAGGAAGGCAAGCTTGAAAAGCTCGAGAAGGGCCGCAAGATTTCAAAAGCGCTCATGAAGGTTGGCATAGATGTCAGACGCAAGCTGTTCAAGGATGTTATCGACGGACTCGGCGGCAAGCTGAGATTCCTCATAAGCGGAGCAGCCGGCCTCGACCTGAAGATACTCGATTATGCTACAGACTTCGGTATCCTTACAGTTCAGGGCTACGGACTTACTGAGACAGCTCCGACTATTGCTTCGGAGAGCTATTTCTACCGCAGAGCAGGCTCGGTAGGGCACGCCATGCCGGGAGTTGAGGTCAAGATAAACAATCCTGATGAAGACGGCATCGGAGAGCTTTACGCCAGAGGCCCTAATATCATGAAGGGCTATCTCGACGATGAGCAGGCCAACAGGGACGTATTCGTAAACGGCTGGTTCAATACAGGCGATCTTGCAAGGATCGATGAGGATGGCTACATTTTCCTGACAGGCCGCAAGAAGAACGTCATAGTTCTGAAGAACGGCAAGAACATTTATCCTGAAGAGATCGAGGCGCTGATCGATAAGATCCCTTATGTAGTTGAGAACGTCGTCATGGGCGAGGAAGAAGGCGACGATTACAGACTCGTGGCTCATGTAGTATATGACACTGAGGCTGAAGAACTTAAGGGAAAGACTCCTGATGAGATCCAGACCATCATTGATGCGGATATAGAGAAGATCAACGACGAAATGCCTATATTCAAGCGCATCAAGCAGACATATCTCAGAACGGAAGAGTTCGAAAAGACAACTACTCAGAAGATCAAACGCCGTACGATTAAGTAGACTGAAAGGAGTGCTCATGAAAAGAGCGTTCAAACACTTTTTTGCAGCAGCGATGATCCTTATAATGGCTTTGTCTCTGCTCACGGGGTGCAAGTCCGAACCGAAACCTGAAGAAGCGCAGGCATATGTTCAGGCCGTGCTCGACCTCATGTGCACCGGAGACTACGACCACTCAGTCAGGCTCGCTGATGTAGAAGAGGGCAAAGAGTCTGAGGTGCGTGACGGCCTTATCGACAGCATGATGGCTCAGATAAGCTCTGAATCAAATCTCAATGAAGAGGTAAGTGCTGCCTTTAAGGACTTCATGATCAACGCGCTTTCCAAGGCGAAATATACTGTCGGAGAGGCGGTCGCTTCGGAGGACGGCGGGTATGATGTTACGGTATCGATCGAGCCGCTGCAGATATTTGCCGGGGTCAGTGAAGATATCAACGAGATACTCGAAGAAAGGATAAACGCTGAAGCTAACGACATACTTGCCATGACAGAAGAAGAACAATCGAACTATGTCATGGGCATTCTGATCGAGCTGCTCAACAAGAACCTCGAAGACCCTAAATATGATAAAGCTGAGGAAGTGACCGTACATTACGGCCCTGTCGAAGGGGAGAATGACGCATACGGCTGTTCGGAAGAAGAGGGCGAAAAGCTCGGAGCCAAGCTCTTTTCGAACGAAGGATTGTAGCGGATCGCAGAGTAGTCTTTTGGACCGGTGAATTATAAACCATTCAAATAAGCATAGCGGGCAGAATAGATTTTATCTATTTTGCCCGCTCTTTTGCTGATAGTAGAATTAATTTGTGGGGCGTGCTTTCGCGAACACAGAAGGCACAATATCAACCGTTTCATAGATATAAAAAGGGAGAAAATAATATGGCTGACAATCAGAAAATGTGGGCTGAACTCGGTATGAACCTCGAGATGCACGATATGCTTTGCGAAGTGCTTCCTGGAGCTATCGGCGATGTATTCATGTCACAGGAGAACAGACCTGAGGCAATGGACTACTTCGATATGGTCCTTGCAGACGTACACGGACTGAGACCTTCCGAACTCGTTGAGTTCAGAAAGAACGGCGGAAAGGTATTCGGCACATTCTGTGCTTATGTACCTGATGAAGTTATCTTCGCTGCCGGCGGAATCGCTACAGGTCTCTGCGCAGGTTCGCAGTTCTGGGTACCGGGCGGTGAAAGATATCTGCCTGCTAACACATGCCCGCTTATCAAGGCTATGCTCGGCGCAAGATTCGATAAGACATGCCCGTTCTACAGACTGGCAGACATCTATATCGGCGAGAACACATGCGACGGAAAGAAGAAGGCTTATGAGATCCTCGGAACAGACGTGCCTATGCACATCATGGATCTGCCTCAGATGAAGAGAGAAAAAGACTACCTCAAGTGGGCTGACGAGATCAAAGACCTCATCAAGGTAGTTGAGGAAGTAACAGGCAACAAGGTCACACCTGAAGAACTTGCTGTTAACATCGTAAAGATCAACAACAAGAGAAAGGCTCTTGAGAGACTGTACAAGCTCAGAAGAAATGAGTGCGTTCCTATCAGCGGAACAGACACACTGCTCATCTCGCAGATCGCTTACTATGACGACCCTGAAAGATTCGCAGCAATGGTCAACAAGCTGTGCGACGAGCTCGAGCAGAGAGTTGCTGATGGAGTCAACCTTGCAGAGGGCAAGAAGAGAATCCTCATCTCAGGTACGCCGATGGCTATTCCTAACTGGAAGATGCACAACCTCGTCGAGACAAGCGGCGGCATCGTAGTATGCGAAGAGACATGCACAGGTACAAGATACTTCGAGAACCAGGTAGACGAGAGCGGTGAGACTCTTGACGAAATGGTACAGAACATCGCAAACAGATACATGGGCATCAACTGCGCATGCTTCACTCCTAACACAGGCAGATTCGACGACGTCGTAAGACTGGCTAAGGAGAGCAAGGCTGACGGAGTTATCGACGTTAACCTCATGTTCTGCCAGACATATGACATCGAAGGAAGAAGCCTCGAAGAGAGATGCAAGGCAGAGGGAATCCCATTCCTCGGCATCGAGACAGACTACACAGACAACGATGCACAGCAGCTCAAGACAAGAATCGGCGCATTCATCGAGATGCTTGGCTAGTGGTACACCAGGGACGGTTCCAGCTGTACCATTTCCATAAAGAGCGCAAATATGTTAATATGGGGCGGAGATATTCCGCCCTATATTTTTTAAAGGAGCTTTTACTGATGGCAGAGTACCTGCATTATTACATACTGTTTCAGAATCATACCGATGCGACCGCCATGTACAGGTCGCTCAAGGGTAAAAAAATGTATGCTCAGATAAGCCCGACGCCGAGAGAGCTTTCAGTCTGCTGCGGCGTTTCTCTTCTTGTACACGGCGAAGATGTCGATGCGATCAAAGAGATTGCCGAAAACGAAAATCTGGCATACCTTTCAATAAGCGGACTTAACAATACATTTGACAATACGAGGCATAAATATGGCTAAAAAATACATAGGAATAGATATAGGATCGACCGCATCAAAGGTCTGCGTTCTCGAAGAGGGCTGCGAACCTGCTTTTGAAGTGCTGCCTACCGGATGGAACAGCAAGATCACAGCAGGCATCATCAAGGAAGATCTTATAAAAAAATATGGCGATATAGATGACGCGAATATTATTGCTACAGGCTACGGACGCATCAGTGTCGAGTATGCCGACAGTGTCATTACAGAGATCACCTGCCACGGAAGAGGCGGCTACGAGATGATCGGCCGTGACTGCACGATCATAGATATCGGCGGTCAGGACACAAAGTATATAAACGTAAAGAACGGAAAGCCTATAGACTTCCTGATGAACGACAAGTGTGCTGCAGGCACAGGCAAGTTCATAGAGGTCATGGCAAACAGACTTGGGCTCACGATAGAAGAGCTTTTCGAGCTGGCGGAGATAGGCAATCCTATATCGATCAGTTCCCTTTGCACGGTATTTGCCGAGTCAGAGGTCATCAACTATATGGGAGAGGGCAGGAGCCGTGAAGACCTTGCTGCCGGAGTTATCGATTCTGTAGCACTTAAGGTGGCTACTCTCGTTCAGAGAAAAGAGCTCCAGGATACCATAATCATCACCGGAGGCTTCAGCAATAACGAATTCTTCGCATCACTTCTCAGCAAAAAACTGGGGAAAACAGCGCTGGCAATGCCTGATGGCAGATACGCAGGAGCTTACGGCGCAGCACTGCTTGCACGCGAACGCAGTCAGAAAGCGTGAGGTAAAAAGACATGAGGAAGAGGAAGAAGAAAAGAGGCGGTCTGATAATACTGATAGTGATCCTTCTCATCTGCATTGCGGGTGCGGTATTCTTCCTCGTGAATAGAGCCGCTGAGAACAGGCACATAGCCGAAGAGGAGCGAGCAGCTGCAGAGGCTGCTCAGAAGCAGGCTGAAGAGGAAGCCCGCGAAAAGGCCGAAGAAGAGGCGCGCGCGGCGAAGATAGCGGAAGAGAAGTCGCAGTGGTATCTGGTACTTGTAAACAACCAGAACGCGATGCCTGGCGATTTTGACATCGAGACATCTGAAGTCGAAGACGGATATGTCATAGATGCAAGGGTAAAAGATGCCTTGCAGGAAATGCTCGCAGACTGCAGAGAGGCAGGGTATTCGCCACGCCTGATATCCACTTTCAGAACACGCGAAACTCAGCAATATCTTTATGACCATACCGCTAATAAGGCGGATACTGCCGTACCTGGCCACAGCGAGCATGAGTGCGGCCTGGCGGCAGATATAATCGATGCTGACTCACTTGGCTGGGCTGATCCGCTTATTGCGGAGCAGGAGGATATGCCGGCACAGAAGTGGCTGATGGAGCATTGTCAGGACTACGGCTTCATACTGAGATATCCTTCAGATAAAGAGGACATAACGGAGATCATTTATGAACCGTGGCATTACAGATATGTCGGCAAAGAGCATGCGGCCGTGATAATGGAGAACGGGCTCTGTCTGGAAGAGTACCTCGAAAACATGGAGGACTACTACCGGCCGGAGTAGCTGCAGATAGATAAAACAATAAAAAAGTGTTCAGCCATGAGCTGAACACTTTCTTTAATAGATCTTATTTTTTTCTTATGAGAATAAACGGTGTGCACTGGTCGTCCTGACCTGCAGGGTTGTCTCTGATGATCTCGCAGAGCTGGTCGTCGCTGAGCTTGACATCATCGCTCTTTCCGAGAATGTCACGGGTGAAGTCGTTCGCGTCAATGATGATGCACGATATACCTGTTTTTTCTTTGATTTCGTTGCATACGCCGCTAGGGTTCTTCGGAAGAGGAATTCCGAACTCGCCGTAGATAGGGAATACGTCGGGATAGAAGCCGTCGAGACCGCGCACTTCTTCGCCTACCATGTCGTAGAAGATGCCCTTTTTGCCCACAAGCTTTCCGAAGCCTGCGCACACTGCCGCAAAGAACACCTTTGCTCCGCCGTTGATATCGATCGCGTACTGCATCTTATATACGTCGCCGACACCGATGCCTGCCGAATTGTGCTGTGTTGCGAAACGGCTGAGGAACTTGGCAAGTCTGCTGATTTTTACATCTTTTTTAGGGATAACGTTGTTCTGGCAGAGAGAGACGATCTTCTCTGCGATCGCCAGCAGGTCGCCTTCCTGCCAGTAAGGCCTTACATAACGCTCTACGAGCTCGTTGTAATCCTCGCCGATCTCGACGAAATGTGTATGAATGGCACATCTGTCATATGTGCCGGTTGAAGTATCTATGCTTATGTTCTTGTTTGTATTGGCTGTAAATTCCATCTTATCTTACCTTCTTTTTCAGCTTGCTTTTATCATGCACTCTATTGTAACATATTAAATCTGTTAATGTTAGATGTACATGCTGGCAACTTAGTGCCGTGTATTGTAAAATTACAAGTAACGTAAAACGCTATAAAGGAGGTCACATTTTGCTGAGCCCAGGTTATTTATTAAGAGTCATCAGAGGCATGAGCCTTGAAAAATATAAAGAGGTCCTCGACAGGACTGCAGAGTTTTCGGGAATGAGCAAGGCTGCCATCACGGCAGACATGGCAAAGTGCGCGGTCAGGTTCGGAGCGGGCTACTTTGACTATGTCACATTCGGATTCTGGGATCTGACAGACGAGCAGCGCGATACATTCCTCACAAGACTTCGCAATAAAAAGCTCATCAGCCACTTCAATGATGATACCTATGAGCACCTCTTTGATAACAAAGAGGATTTCAACAATCTTTTCAAAGATTATATCAAGCGCGACTTTATCAACTTCCAGAACGCGTCGAAGGGAGAGGTAAGGGAATTCGTCGAGAAGCATAAGGTCATCTTCTGCAAGCCGGTCGACGGATCATGCGGACACGGATGCATGAAGAAGAACCTTGCTGACTATAAGGATTTCGACGAAATGTACAGAGAACTTCTGCAGGAAGATTCATGGCTCCTCGAGGAAGTGCTCGAACAGCACCCGGACAACGCAAAGGTCTACCCTTACGCGATGAACTGCCTCAGAATCATCACAGTGGTTGATAAAAACAGAGTACCGCATGTTATATTCGCTACTCAGAAGTTCGGCCTGAACGGCCGCGTAGTAGATAACTACGGATTCGGAACCAGAGTCGATCTCGAGACCGGAAAGATCTGCTCACCGGGAGTCAGCGGCGACGGTTCAATGGCGATCGTCTATGACGAACACCCTATGACACACTACAAGCTGCTCGGCCATCAGGTGCCTATGTTCAAAGAGGCATGCGAGCTTGCAAAAGAAGCTGCGCTGGTGGTACCTCAGGTCAGATATGTAGGCTGGGATATCGGCATCACACCTGACGGACCTGCGATCGTCGAGGGCAATAACTACTGTGCTCACGATTTCTGGCAGCTGCCGGCCCAGACGCCTGAAAAGACCGGTATACTTCCTGTCTTCGAGGCAATCGAACCGGATCTCCACGTAAGATAATACGGACAATAAAAAAATCTGTGCTGAAGGGCACAGATTTTTTGTTGCATTTATTATGACTTCGGCTTTATGACTCCATAGCCGTAAATAACCGGGTCGTCGAGGCTGTATCGCTTCTGCCTGCAGAGGTCGCTCGAGTTGCCTTCGACCGTGAAGACTTTGTCGTCAACAACAGCGGTAACTATACCGACGTGGTCGCGTCCGCCGTCCTGATCCCAGTCAAAGAATATCAGGTTACCGGCTTCAGGGGTATCGCCTACAGGCTTCCACTGATCGCGAAGGACGAACCAGTCTGCTCCGTCACTGACAAGTGCAAACTGAGGCGCGGTTTCATCTTTGATAAACCCGCACTGATCTTCGCACCATGAAACAAAGCAGGCACACCACTCAACGCGGTCTTTGAATCCGTACCACGACCAGAAAGGCTCTCCGCCTTTGTTGCCTATCTGACCCATGCCGGCATTTACCAGCGGCACATCTTCGGCGACGGATACAACCTTTTTAAGTTCGCGGTTATAGATCTGATTTCCGATAGCAGTGCCTGCTGCAAGACCACCGCCGAGCGTGATTATGGCTGCGATACCAAGCGCAATAAAACGCCTTTTTGCAAGCTGGCGCTTTCTTTTTTTACGCAGAATGCGTCTGATTTCTTCGTCTGTCATTTTACTCATGTTGAAAGTATACATCATTAGACAAGCGAGGACAAATGCTATATTATTGGTATATTGGACAGGAGAGAAAAATGAAAAAGAACATGAAAAAATCCAGCTTAATACTGCTTCTGATACTGATCGCTCTGGTGCTGATCTTTGCGGCCGTCACTGTCGGTATCGCAAAATCGACATATAAAAGAAATGTCGCCGAAGAGAAGATCACTGAGCCTGACTTCTATTCAATGCAGAAGTTCAGCGAAAATAATTCAGATGAGGTCATGAAAGCACTGAAGGCCGGCGATGCAGAAAAGTTCAAAAAGCTGCTGAGAGATCCTTCCGGGGCTGAAGAAGTGATGAGCTTTGCGGAGTGGAAAGATGCCGACCTCGAAAACGTGGTTTCACTCGGTGCCGGGAGCTTTTCCGCTGCTCCTGATAAAAAGGGACGGATAGACATAAGCGAAAGGTTTTTTGTTAATGTCGGAGAGCAGAAATATGTTCTGTATATAGAAACGCTGACATCCAGGCACGGCATGATCAACGAAGGAGTGAGTCTGGTAGGCGTTACGACATATGAGCATTTCGACGAGCTCGACTACGAATGGAACGGAGATAAGGATGACAGCAGCGCCGCTGCCGGCAAGTCATTCCTTGAAAAATAAATATATTTCAATATTAACGTTTACATATGTAGATTGACACTTGCCGTTTTGCTCTGTTAAATGGAAATGGCGGATTATGCGTTCTGCCGGAAACCGAAGAAAAAATCAGGAAGGCGGCAAAAATATGAGATCTACAGCAGTGAAAAGAACAAGACGGACATTGACAGCTTTGCTTTTGGTGTTCGTTCTTTCTTTTACTACAGTGTTTGCGGAGACTGAGGTGCAGACAGAAGCACCTGCAGACGGAGCTGTGCAGACTGAAGCTTCAACAGAAGGCGGCAGCAGCACAGACCAGAATGCAGAGGAAACAAAACAGGATACAACGTCTGCCGCTCAGGTGACTGCACAACCTGCTCCTAAAGCAGCAATAATCAAGAAGGGTAAGTATTACTATTACCGGTATGCAAACGGCAAGATCCGCAAAAAGAAGGGTTTTGTTACAGTTGACGGAAAAAGGTACTATGTCAGAAAAGGCGGTAAGATCCGCACCAGCAAAACTTTCAGAATCAAGAAAAAATATTACCGGGCCGGTAAAGACGGAGTCATAAAGACCGGCGTATATAAGTGGAAAGGCAAGCTGTACTACTCAACTTCAAAGGGCGTATGGCGCAAAAAGAAAGGCTTTGTAAGCTGGAACGGCAACCTGTATTATCTGAAAAAAGGCGGAAAGATAATCGTAAATGATGCCTTTTCCGTGAATAACCTGCCATACGCTTCAGATGCATACGGTCGTGCTGCGAGAGTGGAGATCCCTGACGGAGACGGCAGCCCTGTTGTTGCCGTGGCCAAAGAACAGGTCGGCATCATGACCGGAAAAACATATTGGGTCTGGTATTATAAGACTAAGTTCAAGGACACCGACAAGACACCTTGGTGCGGAGCTTTTGTTGCATGGTGCTATAACGCAGCCGGACTGTACGATAAGATCACTGTAGCAAAGAAGTACGGCCCGCTGGGCTATGTTCCGAGCTATTCGAGATATGCCGACAAATATGACAGATGGGTCAATAAAAGCGAAGCCAAAGGCGGCGATATAATCGTCTTCGGAAGAAACATGCATGTCGGACTCGTTGAAGGCGTGGTCGGAAATTACATAATTACGATAGAAGGAAACGCAGGGCCTACAGCTCTGATAGGCAGTAAAAAACCTGGTGCAGTCGTTCGTAATATCTACAAAATAAACAACAAAAAAATCAAAGGCATAATTCGGCCGGAATAGTATGATTGTTCCTGCAGAACATCTGCTGTTAGTGGTAGAATAATAGAACAATATTTGCGTGAACAAGCCGGAGGGCACAGGATGTTCAAAAGGTTCAGAGAAAGTCCATATGCAAAAGCCGCGTTCACTATATTGATATGCGGAGCCATCCTGATAGTATTCAGCAACTGGATCACAAAAAACCGCATTTCGATTGGCTTTGAGAATATCAACAAAACTCTCGCGCCTATTTACATAGGCGGCATTTTGGCGTTCATTCTGTGTCCTGTCTATAATGCATGCGTAAAATGGAGCTATCAGAAGATGCTCGCCGGAGCCAGACGCAAAGGCTTTTCGATAGGAGCCATGCTCGTTCACGATGACGGAGAGTTCTATGCCGATAAAGCAGAGAAGAGCAGGATCCTCATAGCTGCAAGGGCTTTTGCTTCTCTGGTATGCGCAATTGCCGTCGTGGGACTGGCAGGGCTGTTTATATACTTCGTAGTGCCGCAGGTATTCGCCAGCGCCCTCAGCCTGGTAAATACCATGCCTCAGAGGCTGAATTCGCTTTCAGACTGGTGCAATACGCATCTGAGCCACTTCCCGTTCATCGCAACTTGGGTAGAGAACCTTGCAAACGCGGAAAACAGCGAGGTAATGAGCTGGATTCAGGAGCATATCCTTAGCGGAAATGCCGCAAGCATCGCGAGCATGGTATCGAGCGGAGTAATGATGGCGGTCAAGTATGTCGCGAACGCTTTCATCGGCCTCCTGATCATGATCTATCTCCTCAATTACAAGGAGAGGCTTTTCGCCATAACACGCAAGATCGTAAATGCAACATGCGGACAGAAGCGCAAGGCAAGTCTCTATGAGTTCGCAAGCGTTGTAAATGAGACATTTATCGGATTTATTGTAGGCCGTATCATAGACTCGTTCATCATAGGCGTTCTTACATTTATAGTACTCAAGATCTGCAATATACCATTTGCGCTTATGATAAGCGTTATCGTCGGCATAACGAATGTAATACCGTTCTTCGGTCCGTTCATCGGAGCAATACCTTCGGTATTCATACTGCTCCTCGAGAATCCAATTGATGCACTGTATTTTGTTATCATCATCGTTATAATACAGCAGCTCGACGGCAATGTTATCGGTCCTAAGATCGTTGGTAATGCCATCGGCATCAGCAGCTTCTGGGTACTGATATCGGTACTGATAGGAGGAGGGCTGTTCGGATTCACGGGAATGGCTCTCGGTGTACCGGTGTTCGCTGTATTTTACAGATATGCGGACAAGCTTATGACAGCGAGCCTGAAGCGCAAGGAAAAAAATACCAGTACAGCTTATTATTTCAGTCTCGAGCCATACGGACTTGAAGATGACGAGGTAGAGCTCGAACCTGATAAGGAAAAACAGCCGTCACTGTTCTCACGGCTAAGAAAGGAAAAAACGATCGCCAAAAGCCGCTTCGTCTTTGACAAAAACGACCATGCGAGCGACCTCGACAGAGAGTCGCACAAAATCAAAGATAAAAAAGCAGACGGCGCAAAGAAGAATGAGTAAATACGATAATATGGAAAAGACAGTTCTGTCAGCAATTGAAGATATATACAAAAGCGTGCCGGCTGAGAGGGTGCTAATCGATGAGCCCATGAGCAGGCACACTTCTTTCCGCATAGGAGGGCCTGCAGCGGCTTTCGTAACTGTAAATAATGAAGAGGAACTTGCCTCGGTAATGAGGGCAGTCAGCGGACGCGTGGCCGAGCATATGGTGATCGGCAACGGTTCCAATCTGCTCGTATCCGATGACGGATACCCGGGCATAATGATAAAGCTCGGAGGCGATTTTGAATCCATTGAAACAGACGCTGATGACCCTTGCAGGGTGACAGCCGGAGCGGCAATTCTTATGTCGAGGACATCGGCATTCCTTACCGAGCATGGCCTGAGCGGCTTTGAGTTTGCGAGCGGAATACCCGGAAGCATAGGCGGAGCGGTGTTCATGAATGCGGGAGCATACGGCGGAGAAATAAAAGATGTTGTCGAAACGGTACGCGTTATGAATGCTGACGGATCAGGCCTTCGTACACTGAGCAATGCGGACATGCAGTTCGCTTATAGGCACAGTGCAGCCGAAGCGGGCGGCATGCTGATACTTTCCGCAAAGATGAAGCTTACTCCTGACGATCCAGAAAAGATCGCTGAAAGAGTTGCGGAGCTTCAGTTCAAGAGAAATTCGAAGCAGCCCGTCAATTACCCGAGCGCCGGCAGCACGTTCAAAAGGCCCGTCGGCGGTTTTGCTGCGGCTCTTATAGAACAGTCAGGGCTGAAGGGATTCAGTGTCGGGGGCGCGCAGGTATCCGAGAAACATTCGGGCTTCGTCATCAATACAGGCGGAGCAAGCTGCGAAGATGTGCTGGCAGTTATGAGACATGTAAGGGAAAAAGTACTGGAGGATTCCGGCATACTTCTTGAGCCGGAGGTGAGGCTGATAAACTGCAGCCTGTGAGGTTATGATGCTCAGCATTGACGACATTAAAAAAGAATACATACTGAAGTTCGACCATCACACACACACGATCTACTCGCGTGTCGGTCCGTATCTTCACGGAAAGGGGCGCATTATCGATAATGCCCGCGCTGCAGCCAAAAGGGGTCTTGAGTCGCTTGCCATAACAGACCACGGCCCGTCGGATTTCTATGGCCTCAGCATAAAGAGGCTGCCTCAGATGAGAAGAGATATCGCTCAGGCTAAGCTGTCCTTCCCTAAACTCAAGGTGTATCTCGGTGTAGAAGCAGATATAGTCGACACAGAGAACGGACTCGACGTTTCGCCTGAAGATTTCGACAAGTTCGACTTTGTGAATGCCGGCTATCACTATGTTCCGAAATGCCACATGATACATAATTTTCTGTCGTTTCACATGCCGTGGCCTGAAAAGCTGAAAGACAGGCTGAGAAGACAGAACACAGCGCGTATAGTCAAAGCGCTCAAAAGCAACGATATAAACATACTTACACATCCGGGCGACAAGGCCTATATCGATGAGCATGCGGTAGCAAAGGCCTGCGAAGAGACCGGAACACTGGTGGAAATAAACGCCAGACACAAGCATCCGAATGCTGATGACCTTCGTATATATAAGCAGTACGATGTGAAGTTCGTGATCAGCAGTGATGCACACAAGCCTAAGAATGTAGGGCGCTATGCAGAGACCATGGCTCTTGCGCTCGAGGCGGGCATTGATCCGGACAGGATAGTAAATATTCAGAAGAGGTAAAGCAGACAGATGGAAGTTGTTATCATAACGGGAATGGCTGGCGCCGGCCGTAGCAGGGCCGCGGACTGGTTTGAGGACCAGGGGTATTATTGTGTCGATAATATGCCGCCGGCTCTCATTGACAACTTTCTTGCTATGGCCGGATCCTCCTCAAAAAGAATAGAAAAGGTCGCGTTTGTGGCAGACCTCAGAAGCGGAGAGTTCTTCGATAAACTGTCGCATGTGATCGATGACCTAAGGGAAAATGAGGGTATAGATCTTACGGTACTCTATATGGAAGCATCGGTATCCGAGATCGTCAGAAGATACAACGAGGTAAGAAGAAGCCATCCGATGACCGGCGGCGAGGCCAGCGCAAGCGTAATTGAAGAAGAAGTAGAGAGACTGACGGAGATACGCAAAAGGGCCGATCACATACTCGATACGAGCAATCTTAAAGTACCTGAAATGTATGCCGAACTCGACCGAATGATTCTCGGAGGTCTCGGCTCTTCAAATTTCGCAATCAATATAAGTTCATTCGGATTCAAATACGGTATTCCGAGCGAAGCTGATGCCATGTTTGATGTGAGGTTCCTGCCTAATCCGTATTATGTGCCGAGTCTTAAGAGGCTGACCGGCAACAATAAGAAGATAAAGGACTATGTCTTCAGAAGCGAGCTGGCGGGAGAATTCGTGGATGAGGTGCATCAGCTTATCCGCTCCATGGTTAAGGGCTTTATCAAGGAAGGCAAGTACCATCTCAACATAGCATTTGGCTGCACGGGCGGCCACCACAGGTCGGTCGCGATCGCGAATGCTGTAGCGGAAGAATTCAGAAAAGACGGAATGCGGGTAAGGGTAAAGCACAGAGACCTCGACCTGCAGAATAAAAAAGGATAGAGGACAGAGGCAGAGTGTCATTTTCTTCGGACGTAAAAAGTGAACTGGCGAGGGTGGAGCCCTCCAAAAAATGCTGCATGCTGGCTGAGATCGCAGGTTTCCTGAGAGCGTCGGGATCCATACGTATCACAGGCGGCAGCTTTGCTATTATGGCGACTACAGAGAGCGCCGCTGTAGCGAGGCATTTTAAGGTGCTCATAGAAACCTACTTCCGCAATAAGGTCGACCTCGCAATAGGCGGATCCCACAGACCTGGAAGTCAGGGCAAGAAGGGAAAGAACACTTACTACATAAATATCAGGCCCGATGAGAAGTCGATGCAGATCCTGAGAGAGACAGGCATGCTCCTGATACGTGAAGGAGACGACTACTTCAGCGACGGTATCTATCCGCCTGTGGTCAGGTCAAAATGCTGCAAGAGGTCTTACCTCAGAGGCATGTTCCTCAGCTGCGGCACAATGTCGGATCCGCGCAAGAGCTATCACCTTGAGTTCGTGCTCGACAAAGAGCAGAGTGCCCTCGACCTGAAAAAGCTGATAGGATCATTCGATGATCTTGCCGCGTCTGTTGCAAAACGCGGAGATAACTACGTAGTCTATATGAAAAAAGCGGCGTATATCAGCGATACGCTGGGCATTATCGGCGCTGCGAGCTCCATGCTTGATTTTGAGAGCATAAGAGTCAACAAAGGCATGCATGGCGAGATCATGCGCATCATCAACTGCGATAACGCCAACGTTGACAGAACTCTTATGGCGGCAGAGGAGCAGAAAGGCTGGCTGGTAGCGATAGCTGCTGCTGAGAATGGAAGGATGCCTGAGCCCGAAGAGCTCACCGATCCGCTTTGCGACTACTGGACCAGCGGACTCAGACTGTTGCCTCCTCAGCTTAAAGAAGCGGCATATCTCAGACTGTATAAACCGGAGGCAAGCCTTACGGAAATTGGAGAATCGCTGACACCGCCTGTCGGGAAGGCCGCAATAAGCAAGCGCTTCGCGAAGCTGCGCGCTCTTGCGGAAAATGCAGGTAAGGACAGCTGATGTGGCCGCAAATGACTGGCATCGGCATTCTGGAGATGAAAATATGGACAAGAATCAGATAATCGAGTTACGAATAGATGACATGCTTGATGACGGCAGGGCTTTCGGCAGATATGAAGGCTGTGCCGTTTTTGTGAGCGGAGGGGCTGTTCCGGGCGATATCGTGAAGGCCTCGGTCATAAAAGCGAAGAAGTCGTCAGCGGAGGCTGCTCTGAAAGAAATCACGGAAGCTTCTCCAGACAGGATACCGGCCGAATGCCCGTATGCAGGTAAATGCGGTGGCTGCGCTATGCAGGAGCTTTCATATGATGCCCAGAAAAGGCTGAAGACAGAACAGGTGAGGGCGAAACTGAAAAGACTCGGCGGCATCGACGATCCTGAAGTAAAAGAAATGATCGGTGCAGACACACTGAAATATTACAGAAACAAAGCCGTCTTTGCAGTCGGGCCTCATGGGGAAGTCGGCTTCCTGAAAGGTAAGAGCCACTTTGTAATGGATATAGATGACTGCATGCTGCAGACTGACGCGGCCATGGTATGTGCCGACGCCCTTAGGGCTTTCCTTAAAAGCAATGGAGTAAAGTGCATATCTCAGCTTACGGTCAAGACAGCTTTCGGAAGCGGAGAAGTCATGGCTGTACTTGAATCAGACACAAAAGAAGTACCGCAGATCGAAAAGCTCGTAGAGATGATGGATGATGCGGTATACAGCCTTAATGATGGCGAAAGCGAGACGTACAGCCTTGAGTCGGCAGCAGTCATTCATAAGGGAAAATGCCGTATTATTGCCGGAAAGCCGACGATCAATGAAGAGGTCGTGACAGATGACGGTCGCAGTCTTACTTTTGAGATAAGCCCGCAGTCATTTTATCAGGTAAATCCGGAGCAAATGGAAAAGCTTTACGACAAGGCTGCTGAATACGCAGACCTCAAAGGCGGCGAAACTGTACTCGATCTGTATTGCGGAGCGGGAACTATAGGACTGTGGCTGCTCGAAGATCTCAGGAAAAAAGATGCAGGGGCCTTCGACAGAACGCGAGTTATAGGAATAGAGTCGGTCAAACCGGCTGTTCTCGATGCCAACAGGAATTCGGTTATCAACGGAGTCATAAATACAAGGTATATATGCGGAAAGGCAGAAGAAGAGCTTCCGGGCATGATGGGGCTTGCAAAGCTGTATAAATGGAATGAAGTCAACGAGCGAGTGGAGAGGGAGCCGGAGATAAAGATAGAACACGCCGATGTGGCGGTGCTCGATCCTCCGCGTGCCGGCTGCGCCGAGCCACTGCTCGACGCAGTGGTGCGTGCCGCACCGGATCGTATCGTATACGTGTCGTGCGATCCCGGCACGCTTGCCCGCGACATAAAATACCTGACATCAAATGGCTATGAATTCATCGAATGTACACCTGTAGATCAATTCCCGTGGACAACACACATCGAGGTAGTCGCGAATATACAACGTAGATAACGCTCAAAAGCCTTGAAAATCAAGGCTTTCACGATTTGGCGATTTTTGCAGATTTTAGCAAAAATCGCCATTTTTTAGTGTCCGGACCGAAATTAAAAAGGGCATCTGGTCAATGGAAATACATCAACAGGTGTAGTTCCGAAAAAATGACGTTTTTCTGAAACCCTTGCAATTACTGCGTTATACACCAATATTCATTCTATATCCATGTATTTTCGGGCGTGGTAGTTCATACCATGGAAAAAATACACGCCGATGGGTATAATCTTTATTCATTTTATGCATTTTTATGCATAACTGCTGTCAAACCCTTGGAATTAAGCGGTTTGCCGGATCGGACAGCTTCGCACAATTGCGGCTGCAGCATAAAGAGAACCGTCAGCTGATTCATTCATCAGCTGACGGTATCCAGTCACTTGTTATTTTTCACTGTCCTCTTGACGGGTAGCACAC
>CADBKM010000020.1 GCA_902795265.1 uncultured Eubacteriales bacterium | reverse complement strand
GAGAGTGTAAGACGCCAAGTCTTCGGATGAAGCGCAGTTCTCCGTGAAGCAGGAATCCCCCACCTCTAAGCGTCAGCGTAGGTGGCGGGAGCGTTCAATTCTCAGGCATATACCAGAATGTCTCGTATTTGTGCTGGTATATTCTGGCTCCTTTCGGCACCTGGCGCAATGCATTACGCACATTATAGAAATCACCTGCAGCAGTCGCTATTCCAAGCATGCCCAGTGTTGCCAGCACATGGAGTTTTGGATTGATCCAGAAAATGATGAACGGGATGAATCCAAGCACGATACTCGGAAGCAAGCATTTGAAAATGAAATGACCTTTGCTCATCCTCTCCGGGCCCGCCATGAACACCATTCCATGCTTCAGATCATGAAACATATACACATCATCTTTAAAGCATATAGCGTGAAGTAACTCATGGGGAATGATCGTCAGAAGATACAGAAAGACTCCTGCATAGCTGAAGACAACATCCCGGGCTCTTATGCACGACAGAATAAAGAAAAAGAATATTATTGCGACTGAAATAATGGTCATTATCCCGCTGAGCTGTTTTGGATCCTTAGCTTCCTTAAACTGCACTGCTCCCGGCTCATGATCCAGACAAGGGATGTCATCCGGATTGCCGCTGTATTTTCCTGCATAGTGAAATTTCATGTGTTCTCCTTCTGAATATAAGACCTGTTTTTTCTTCGATCAAGGAAGTCATGCTATATCGGTTGATTTCGAGCGGAAGGTTATCATCGAAGTCAGCCTCAGCAGAAATATGTATTGTATATGTTTTATTCTTTTCCATTGTATCTGATGCATAGCATCGTCAGGTCGTCAAACTGTGTTCCGTCGCGTGTGAACATATCTATTGAATGCCTGACATGTCTTATAATCATTTCCGGCGAGGCATCAGTTGTCTCATTGAGCGATGCAAGCATACGCTGTATTCCGAACATATTGTTTTCTGCATCTGAGGCCTCAGGTACGCCATCAGTATAGACAAATATCTCAGATCCCGGCTGCATCTGCACTTCATATTCAGTGTACTCCATGTCTTCAAGACCACCGATGACAAATCCATGCTGGTCTTTGTACAGTTCAAACCTGCTGCCCGGGTGTCTGATGACCGGATACTCATGCCCTGCGCTTGCAGCTTTGAGAATACCTGTAGACAGTTCAAGTATGCCCACCCAGACAGTTACAAACATCTCGGTCTGATTATCTTCACAGATAGCTTCATTAGTCTTTCTGAGAATCCCTGCAGGGCCTTCCCCAAGCATTGCACAGCTCTTGATAATTATCTTGGATATCATCATAAACAGTGCCGCCGGGATTCCCTTGCCGGATACATCGGCAATGACAAGACACAGATGATCGTCATCGACCATGAAGAAGTCATAGAAATCTCCTCCAACCTCTCTCGCAGGCTCCATGAGAGCGTATAGATCCATTTCACTGCGGTTAGGAAACGGAGGAAAAGCGTGCGGAAGCATTGACCGCTGTATGTCAGTTGCCAGTCCAAGTTCTGCTCCGATGCGCTCTCTCTCTGCAGTTATGCGGCTGATCCGGTCAAGGTGGTCATCGATTTCAGCTGTCATTTCAATTACATCATTGGACAGTTCTCCGATCTCATTATTCATATTAATGTGTTTCAGCAGGTTTCGTACTTTACCGCTGTCTTTTTCGTCTTTGTACTGTCTGATGCTTACCTGTATGATTTTAAGCGGGCGAAGGACGACAAGCATAATAGCAATAGCGCAAATAACAGACAGTATTATCTGATACACCATCGCGGTAACCGTCCGGCTGCTGCGCTGCTGTTCGACCGCAGTCGTGACGGCAGCAAGATCAAATGTCATGCCCACAAGGTAGTCATGGCCATCTATTGTATCCATTATGAAGTAGTAATCAACATAGCTGCCGGCATCAGCAATGTAGGACTGGTTCTTAACAGCGCTCTGCATCGCATCCTGCTGGCTCTTGTCTACGCTGACAGTAACTCCGAGTGTGTATACCTGCTCGTATTCCGTGCCCCTTTCAGCCCCGGGATCAGCAGCGCTGAACATAAAAAACTGTCTGTCATACGGGGCTTCGGTGCGCACACAGAAGAGATAATCCGGGCTGTAGACCTGCTTGATCTGATTGATCCTTGTAATCAGCCAGGAATAGATTATCTCTGCGTACAGCTTCTGGTCTTCAGCTGACATTTTTATTATCTCATCTGTTTCAGCATATCTAAGCTGCAGATCAGGATTATGTTCTGCGAGAATCCGAGCCTTCTCTGCTGTCTTCGATTCTGCGGTGTAGTCTGCATCATATTCGATATCCAGTTCATCAGCATGGTCATGCCAGTAACCAAGCAGCCACTCATGTGCAGGATACTCTTCTACAGCAAGAATAACTTCCCTTGCAGTCTGTGCCGCAAGGCTTTCTATCTGATCTTTAACATTCTGGCTCGCGCGAAAGTATTCTGTTGCATAAGTAAGCAGGCCGGTCAGCAACACACACATAGTGAAGAGCACAATTACCTGCCGTATTATACTTCCTCTTTTCTCTTCTCTGATGAACATAGTTTCAGCCCCTGTTCTTCGATTATCAGCGGCATCCAATTATAATAAAGTATACCACAATCAGATAATAATCGAGCAGCACGCTCTCTACAGAGTATGGACTCCCTTGAATACGTACGCGGAATTCCTGCTGCTTTATATAAAAAAGAACCCTTGGAATTCCAAGGGTTTGAGTGGTGGAGCGTATCCAACGTATTGTATAACGACGTTGTAACTATAACCCATTTCTGTTGCCCTCTTGGCGGGTCGCAGTTCACGATGGGGGATTTGTTGTCTGAGCTAGTGAAGTTTATCTCCTCTATTTCTGGCAACGAGCCAGACTCCATATATGCCCTCGCAAATCAGCAGAGCCGCAAAGATTCCGATCTGAGTCCAGCTTGCGCTTGTTGGAGCATCCATGAATATATTGCTGAAGAAGTCGATCAGGAAGTGAATTATCATGACTTGCAGCAGGCTTCCATTCCTGATGTAGATTGCGCCGAGCACAAGGCCAACCGAGAATGCATATATGACCTGCAGCCCTATAATCAGCGGAGGCTGTCCGACCAGATTGGTCAAGTGAACCAATGAGAAGAACGCCGCCGAGATCCACAGGCACTTCATGTCACTGTATCCACTCGCCCTCATGTTGTGAATGAATATGCCTCTGAAGATGACTTCCTCAAAGATAGCCGGTGCGATAGCGATGACAACCGCCTCAACATAGAAAGCCATGCCGCCAAACTGCGCACCGCCCGCAAGATTGTAGTACAGATTCCATACAATAAACAGCAGCGCCGGTAGAACAATAACCAGATTATTGAAAACACTGCCGCCCTTCAGCACATTCCTGTAAATGATGAGCAGAACGACGCCCACGAAGACACGGGCGACCGAAGTTGTAAGTGATGGATGAATGTTGAACAAGCGCCCAGCAGCTGTGATCACACCCGCAACCACAAAAGCCCCAACAATCAAAGTTATTTCAAATAGAATAGGTTTACTTTCACCACGCTTGATCATTAATATGTTCTCCTGACTGTAATTGCAGAAGACGCTTTCTGCATCTAACTGCTCAATATATCTACTCAGTAACTCTATCACTTCAGGTCTTTAATATAAAGTGTATTGCATGCAAAATGCCCAGTTGCACCATACCGCACGTCAGTCCTGGTAAATCCATGTAATGCAAGTCTATTCCGAGTTCGGTATTCTCTCAATCTTGCAACCCCGTCCCAGAAATGTGCAAAATCCGGGTACGAAAAAAGGACGCGACCTACGTTTCTGTAAATCGCGTCCTAAATGGATCATCAAATTGGGGTTTTAGATGTGTAAACGGGGTAAAAATGGGGTAGTCGGGGTACAATTCTCAAGATTTTTACTCTTTCAAATCGTCTTTTTTCGGCCTGTTTTTTGCTCTTCATCAGACCGTTTTTCCGCACTTCCCATCGCACCTTCTAGTAAAGCTTTGCTCCAGCAGGAATCCTGTCATCTACGAGCAGGAGGTTGAGCATTTCCTCTCCGTCATACTCGTTGACTGCGCTGATCAGCATGCCGTTTGAATACTGTCCCATCATCTTTCTCGGTGGAAGGTTAGTGATCGCAATCGCAGTCTTTCCAACGAGTTCAGCCGGATCGTAGTACTTCTTGATGCCGCTCAGGATGATCCTGTCTTCACCTGTTCCGTCGTTCAGTGTGAACTTCAGGAGCTTATCGCTCTTAGGAACTTCTTCGCAGTTTTTGATCTTAACAGCTCTGAAATCCGACTTGCTGAATGTCTCGAAATCGACGAATTCTTCAAACAGCGGCTCGATCTGGACCTTGCTGAAATCGATCTTGACTGTCTCCTTCTTCTGAGCTCCGCCCTTGCCTTCCGGCTTCATTACTGGGAAGAGCTGTACATCTCTGATCGTAGCGCTGTCTGTGAGCAGCATTACGAGTCTGTCCACGCCGATTCCGATGCCGCCTGTAGGAGG
This sequence comes from uncultured Eubacteriales bacterium, assembly GCA_902795265.1. Lineage (GTDB taxonomy): Bacteria > Bacillota > Clostridia > Peptostreptococcales > Anaerovoracaceae > Crickella. The sequence continues at coordinate 26,676 of CADBKM010000020.1, read as the reverse complement.
CATTCCGACTTCGAGAGCGTTTACGAAGTCTGTATCCATCGGATGCGCTTCGTCGTCGATTCCGAGGTCGAGCTGTCTCTGCTGCTCAGCGAATCTCTCGTACTGATCGATAGGGTCGTTGAGTTCGCTGAATGCGTTCGACATTTCCCAGCCGTTGATGTAGGACTCGAATCTTCTTGTGATGCGAGGATCCTTAGGGTCCTTCTTGGCCAGCGGCGAAACTTCGAGCGGATGTCCGCATACGAAGCACGGTCCGTCGAGGAATCCAGGTATGTCTTCGCAGTAGTCCTCGAACATCTCGGCGATGATCTTTCCTCTCGACCAGTCAGCCTCGTTCTCGAAAGTCATGCCGTACTTCTTGGCTGCTTCGATGGCCTCTTCATCTGTATCGATCTTGTCGAACGGGATACCTGTGGTCTTGATGACTGCCTCTGTCATGTCGATCTTTCTCCAAGGAGGAGTAACGTCGAATTCCTTGTCGCCGTACTTGACGATAGGTGTGCCGTTGACAGCCATTGCGCACTTGTATGTGACCTGCTCCATGAGATCCATCATTGTCTCGAGGTTTACATAAGCCTTGTAAGCCTCCATCGATGTGAACTCAGGGCTGTGGTTCTTGTCCATTCCCTCGTTTCTGAACACCTTGCCGATCTCGTAGACTCCGTCGAGTCCGCCGACGATGAGTCTCTTGAGGTGGAGCTCAAGAGAGATCCTCAGAGTCATGTCGATATCGAGTGTGTTGTGGTGTGTCCAGAACGGTCTTGCAGCAGCGCCGCCTGCGATGTTGCCGAGTACAGGTGTCTCGACCTCGATGAGGTCGTAGTCCTCCTCGAGCACCTTACGCATGGTGCTGATGATCTTTGCTCTCTTGAGGAATGTGTCCTTGACATCCTCGTTCATGATGAGGTCGACGTATCTCTGGCGGTATCTGAGATCTGTGTCCTTGAGGCCGTGCCACTTGTTAGGGAGCACCTGCAGCGACTTGCAGAGCAGCTTTACCTGCTGAGCTCTTACGCTGACTTCGCCTGTCTTTGTCTTGAACACTTCACCTGTGATACCGATGATGTCGCCTGTATCATAGATCTTGAAGATGTTGTATTCATCCTGACCGATGTTGTCTCTGGCCACGAAGATCTGTATGCGGCCCTGCTTATCCTGCAAGTCGACAAAGGCTACCTTGCCCATGCGGCGGAATGCCATGATACGGCCGGCTACTCTGACCTCCTGGTCTTCCATCGCATCAAAGTTGTCTCTGATGTCTTTCGACCACGCGCTAACGTCGAATGTCTCTTCGAGATACGGGTCTCTGCCCATTGCACGGAGCTCTTCGAGCTTCTTTCTCTTGATCTGCCTCTGTTCACCGATTTCCTTTTCGGTGAGTTCTTTTTCTTCTACCTGGTTAGGGTTCATGGTCGCTTTATTCTCAGCCATTACCTCTTGACCTCCACGATTTTGTATCTGGCCATTCCGTCAGGAACAGGGAACTCTACCTTGTCGCCTGCGTGGTGTCCCAGCAGATGCTGGCCTACCAGTGAAGCGTTCGAGAGCTTTCCGTTCAGAGGATCAGCCTCAGTTGTACCTACGATCTTATAAGTCATTGTCATTCCCAGATCGAGATCTTCGATAGTTACTGTACGGCCTGTCTGTACAGAGTCGTCGCTCTCGTCTGTCTCCTCTACGATAACTGCTGTACGAAGGATCTCCTCGATGGTGCTGATCCTCTCTTCGGTCTCAGCCTGAGCGTCCTTAGCTGCATCGTACTCTGCGTTTTCGCTGATATCTCCGAGGGAGATAGCTTCTTTAAGTCTCTCAGCGTTCTCTTTACGTACTACGGTAATAAGATGTTCCAGTTCGGCGTTAAGGTTATCATAACCTTCTCTGGTCATTTCGTTAGACTTAAGTGCTGCCATTTGTATTCCTTTCCCTTTCATGGTGCCTTGGTGACACGTTTATAGTTTACCAATTTCTTCTATGGTTATATTTTCGCTTGTCGTGAGTCTCATCACCGCTGAGTACTTCAGCTTCAGCCTCACTACGTCCCCGACATGTAGCTGCTCCTTGCAGTCTTCGATGTCGAGTATTGTGTGGTCTCCGGAAGCCATGGTCACTTCGGCTCCTTCAAGATCAGGCACGAGGTCGTCGATATCGCCGTAATCGGCTCTGCCGACTGCCAGTATGGCGCGCCTGCGGCGGCCTCTGTCGACATATGTGGCTTTCTTTCCGAAAGCGTCAACTCCGAGCTCTCCGATCGGGTGCGTCGGCTTGACGTTGGTCTCGATGACCTCCGCCTCAAGTACGAAGCACTCATCGCTCAGCACGTCGGCTTCCTCTCTGCCGTAGCATGTGCGTATATCTTCAAGAGGGCCGATATGCGATACGGCTCCTATCCTGAGCATGTTGACCTTCGGATTCATCACTCCGTCGAACAGCGGCAGGAGGCTCGATGTTGCCCCGCCCGATACTATCTCGAGCGGTCTGCCAATCTTATCCTCGACAGCCTCTGCCCACTCTGCCAGCATGTCCATCTTCTCTTTGGTAGGCTTTACGGAACCCACGCATCCGAGGTTGGTGCCTATTCCGGCGAGGTGCACGCATTCGAGCTTGTTCTCGACGTAATCAGCCGTATTGACGAGCTCTTCCTTTTCGAAGAATCCTTCTCTGAGATCTCCGAGGTCGGCCATCAGTATGACGTTGTGCTTTTTGCCGCATTTGCGCGCTGCTTCATCGACCGCGTTCAGAGTTTCGATGCTGCTCTGCAGGCTGAAGTCGCAGACCTGCACCATCTCTTCGACTTCAGACAGCATAGGGACTCTTATCATGAGGAGCGGGATCTTTACCCCGGCCTCCTTAGCCCTTACAAGCTGCTCGAGTCTTGAAGACGCGATCCACTTTGCGCCGCAGCTTTCGTAGTCTAGCGCCACCGACGCCAGGCCCGTAGTGACCTTGATGACTCCGGCAACATCTATGCCGGCCTCGCGGCACCATCCGACCACAGTGCTCATATTGTGGCGCAGATTTTCATGGTTGACTATCAACGCAGGTCTCTTTCCCATGCTTATCCGCCTTTCTATTCTGAGTCAGGGGACGTACCCGCTGACTCATCACACTGTCTCACGAATGAGTCAGCGGGTACGTCCCCTGACTCACGCCTTTCTAGTCCGCGAGCTTGTTCTCCTCAACGAACCTTCTGATCTTCATTCCGGTCGTCTTGTTGAACTCGCTCTTCTTGATGATGATGTGCTTGACTCTCTTCCAGTCAGGCCATTTGGCGTTGAGCCTGTCGATCTCGCTGCTGACGAGCGACATGACCGCGCTTTCGTCGGCCGCTCTGTCTCCGAGAGCCTCTTTGACGTTTTCTCTGTCAGGACGCAGGGTCACATAGATGCCCATCTTCATCCTGTCTTCGTTGTCCTCATCGGCCCAGACCATGCACTCCTCGATGTACGGGCTCCTGTTGATGAGCTCTTCGAGCTCTTCAGGGAATACGTTCTTGCCGTTCGCTGCGATGATGACGTTCTTCTTGCGGCCCGTGATGTATACGTAATTGTCGTCGTCGAGGTATCCGATGTCGCCTGTGTGGAACCAGCCGTTCTCCATGCTTGCCGCCGTGGCTTCAGGGTTCTTGTAGTAGCCCATCATTACCATAGGTCCGCGGAAGCAAATTTCGCCGTTGCCCTCTTCATCTTTATCGATGATCTTGCACTCGGTGAACTGGAACAGCTTTCCGGCCGAGTCGTTTCTCATGTATTTCCACTGGTCAGGGTTGAGCGCTACCATCGGTGAGGTCTCCGTGAGGCCGTAGCCCTGCAGGCAAGGGATTCCCATGCTGCGGAAGAACGCGAGCACCTTAGGGTCGACTCTCGCTCCGCCGGCGATGAACATGTCGATGTTGCCGCCGAACTGTGCCATTATCTTGTTGGCGATAGGCTTCGCGATGTTGATGCCCAGCTTGCTCGTCACGTTGTTGATGGCGAACAGTGTGTTGACCAGTTTGTCCTGACCCTGCTTCTTGAGGGTCTTCTGGATCGTGTTGTAGAACTTTTCATAGATGAGCGGCACTGCGAGCAGGAATGTCGGGTGCACCATCTGCATGTCCTTTGTTATGTATTTGAGTCCCCTGCAGAACGCCATCGACGCTCCCATGAACATTCCTTCGATCATGGTGCAGGTGCACTCGTATGTGTGATGTATAGGAAGTACGCTGAAGAAGATATCGCTCGGGCATACTTCGAGGTATGTCTGCGCGATGAGTACGTCGCAGCAGAGGTTTCTGTGCGAGAGCATTACGCCCTTGCTGACTCCAGTTGTGCCCGATGTGAAGATGATCGATACCATGTCTGACGCTCTGACTCTGGCATCGAGGTAGCTTCTGTCGCCTTCAGCTACTTTCTTCTTGCCCTCTTCTCTGAGGAGGTTCCACGACAGCAGGCCGTTTGCCTCGTCTTCGTGGGAGTCTTTATTGACTCCGATGACCATCTTCAGGCCAGTTTTGCCCTCAGCCTTGATCTCTTTGAAGAGCTTGTAGAATTTATCCTGGCAGCAGACTACCGCGTCTATCTCGCCCATCTCGCAGAGGTTTGTGAGCTCTTCCTTTGAAAGCTCTTTGTCGAGCGGAACTACCACTCCGACTCCGCCTGTGACTGCGAAATACGACTCTGCCCATTCGTAGCAGTTGGAGCCGATCACGCCGATGTGGGCTCCTTTGAGGCCGAGGCTCAGCATCGCTGTGCCGAGGCCCCTGACGTCATCTCTGACAGCGCCGTAGGTGAACTCGGTGAAGTGATCATCGCCCGGCATGATCTGGTGATAGAGCACTTTGTCGCCAAATGCTTCGACGCCTGTTTCGAGCATCATCTTGAGATCGGTGATCGGTCTTCCGATGCGGTACATCACTTCAGGCACGTCGCTGCCAGTGATGGCGTCTACATACGATTGCATGTCGGCCAGCTCGGCCGCCTTTAGTTCTTTATATTCTTCATCTGAAAGACTGTCGAGTTCGACGTCTTTATACTTAGTAATGATTTCTTTGTAATTGTCCAACGCTTTTCTCCACCTTTTTGCAAAATAAAAAATGGTAAAATCCCACTTATACGCCAAAATGGCTGACGAATATTTTACCATTTATATACTGTGTATGTCAACGATAGCAAGGGTTTCAGTGCTCGGAGACGAGGCGGGCGGCGCCATGGAGCACAGTCTGTCCGGCAGCAGGGTCACTGCAGACTCTGAGCTTGCCGGCCGGCTCTTCGAACGTGACATCCACGGAAGTGCCGGACTCTGCCGCGAGGTACATTCCTGCAGCGGCGCTCCCGCTCGCGCAGGAGTTTTCCCAGAACATCGTGTCCGCTCCCGGTACGTAGACCAGCGGCGTGAGTGTGCGCAGATCCCAGCCTTCACCCAGGAACATCATTCCTAGGCAATCGGCTTCGAGAGCGCTGCACCAGCCTCTGATCAGACTCTCCGCAAGCTCCTTATTATCTTTCAGTCCTAAGAACCCCGAATCCGGTTCAATTATTATATGGTCGATCCCTCCCATTCTGACAACAGGCAGACAGAGAGCACTTTCATCTGTCAGCATTCCGTTTGACAGTTTGAGCTCATCGATCGATTTGGCCGGAGGCATCGTCACAGCCGCCGCAAATACATCGCCGCCCGTCCTCTCAAGGCTTACCTTGAGAGGCTCGCCAGCTCCGGAGACTTTAACACAGACTTCCGTGCTGCTTTGCAGTCCGCTCCTGATCGCATAAAGCGCAGCCGCGCACATGGTCGCGTTCCCGCAGAACTCACCGCCTGCCATCCTCAGGCTGACCGGCGGGCAGCCTTCTGCGGCCGCCGCCTCATCGGCGAAGCTCACAAAGCCGACCTGCTCCACCTCCGGGTGCAGATCCATTATGCCCGCAGCAACTTCAGGCTGATCTTTCACAGCCACCCCGCTCTCGACGAGCGCCGTTATATTTCCTGTAGGGTCAAATATGCAATATCTGAGTTTTTCAGTGGTCATAATTCTCCATGTGGTACAGCAGTGGTACAGCAGGGACGGTTCTCACTGTACCAGTACCAAGTCCTATCTCTCAAACACGCGAAGGAACTGTTTAGTTCTCTCCTCCTGCGGATTATCAAATACATCCTTAGGGTCGCCCTGCTCAACGATGACTCCGCCGTCCATGAAAATGACGCGGTTGCTGACTGCCTTCGCGAAAGGCATCTCGTGCGTAACGACCACCATGGTCATCTTCTCTTCGGCGAGCTGGCGTATTACCTTGAGCACTTCTCCGGTGAGCTCAGGGTCGAGCGCCGAGGTCGGCTCGTCAAAGAAGAGGATCTCAGGCTTCATGGCCAGAGCACGCGCGATCGCGACTCTCTGCTGCTGGCCGCCCGACAGCTGGTAAGGGTATGCCTTTGCCTTGTCTGCGATTCCCATCTTGCCCAGAAGATCCATCGCTGTAGCCTCAGCCTCGTCGCGGCTCAGGCCCTGCACGCGCATCGGCGCGTCAGTCAGATTCTTGAGGATGCTGTAGTGCGGGAACAGATTGAACTGCTGGAACACCAGTCCGCAGTACTTTCTGAAGTGCCTCAGCTCCTGCGGGCTTACATATACAGCATGTCCGCTCTCGTCGGTGTGAGCAGCCGTCTCTCCCATATATACTATCTCGCCGCCGTCGATGGTTTCAAGGAAGGTCGCGCACCTCAGCAGTGTCGACTTGCCCGAGCCCGATGGCCCGATGATGCTGACGACCTCTCCGCTGTCAACTCCGAAGCTGATATCTTTAAGAACCTCGAGTCCGCCGAAGCTCTTTTCGATGTTTTTCATTTCTATGATCATGCTGCCGCCCTCCTACTTGTAGTAATCCATCGATTTCTCGACTCTGCTCATGACGATCTCAACAACGTAGTTGGCTACGAAGTAGAATACGCCCGCTATAAGGAACGGCATGAACGAAGTCTGCGACGCCGAGATCTGCTTTGCCAGCGAGAACACTTCCTGATATGCCAGAGTGAAGGCCAGCGATGTGTCCTTTACCAGCGTGATGACCTCGTTTGTGACCGAAGGCATGATGATCTTGATTACCTGCGGCAGTATTATGCGCATGAATGTCTGGAACTTCGTGTATCCGAGCACCTCTGCCGCCTCGTACTGTCCTGTCGGTATTGACTCGATTCCTCCGCGGTAGATCTCCGCGAAGTACGCCGCGTAGTTCAGCACGAAGCCGACGATTATCGCCGGGAATCTCCAGCTTCCGATATTCCATCCGAACAGATAGAAAGGGCCGAAGTACCAGCAGAGCAGCTGCAGCATGAGCGGCGTGCCGCGCATCACTGATATGTACGCCTTGATGATACCCCTCACCGGGGCGAACCTCGATTTACGCAGCAGCGCGACTATCATGCCCAGAGGCAGTGATCCGATGAGCGTCAGCGCGAAAATCAGGAATGTCCTCAGCATTCCGGCGCTCATTGTTGACAGCATTGTTGAAAAAGACATTGATTCTCCTTTTGATACAGCAGCGGCCGTGCTTTCCGGCCGCATCTCCTCTATGACACACAAGCCGGCGCAGGCTTGTGACCTGCGCCGGTCTGTGTCATGTATTTACATATTACACTTTTAGAGAGGTCTTATTACTTTCCGAGTGTGATGTACTCTTCGATTTCAGGATACTTAGCAGCGATCTCTGCAACCGTTCCGTCTGCAGCAAGTGCGTCGAGAGCTGCGTTTACCTTCTCGCAGAGCTCTGTGTCATCCTTGCGGAATCCGATTCCGTACTGCTCGCTTCCGAGGTTCTCCTCGAGGCAGACCAGGCTGTCATCCTTTGCCATGGCTTCCTGAGCTCTTGTTACGTCTACTGCTACAGCGTCGATAGCTCCTGCGTTGAGGTCCGTGATAGCGATCGTGTATGTGTCGTATACGTTCAGAGCACCGAATGTGTCAGCGAGTGGCTTCTGGCCTTCCTCATCATTCAGCAGATCGTATGCCGATGTAGCTGTCTGTACGCCTACCTTCTTGCCGGCAAGATCTGCCAGTGTAGCGATTCCCGAGTCAGCCTTTACCATGATCTTCTGAGTGTTGTCAGAGTATGGCTTGCTCCAGAGGTAGTCATCTTCACGGCCGTTGATTGTAAATCCGGACCAGATACAGTCGCAGCTTCCTGCGTTAAGCTCAGCATCTTTAGCATCCCAGTTGAAAGGAACTGCCGTGTATGTCCATCCGTAGTATTCGCATACAGCCTGTGCCATCTCTACGTCGAATCCGCCATTCTCGCCGTTGTCGTCTACGAAGGAGTACGGTCTGTAGTCGAGGTCGAATCCCTGCTTGAACTCATAGCCCTCGCCGTACTTATCGCCGCTGTCTGCAGCGCCTTCGTCGCTTCCGCCTCCGCAGGCCGAGAGAGCGATCATTGTGAATACCATTGTAAATGCAAGTACGAGTACTGTTAATTTCTTCTTCATTTTTATTTACCTTTCTACCTTTCGTTTATCAAATTTTTGCCATTCCCATTCAGTAAAAAGGCTTCAATGTCGTATGAAAATCTGATAATACATTTCTTTACTTCTCCATCCCTTTACTCTTTCGCGCTTTAATGTGCTAAAGCGATAAATTGACAAAGCAATAATAGCATTCACGCCTATCCCGGTCAAGCAAAATCCTGTTTTCTTACGAATACATGGAGTCGCAATCCTTAAGTATTTCCCCGCAGCCCCGAAGCAGGCCTCCGCGTCAAACGCGAAATAACTGCTTACAAAAAACTCCGGCAGTTTTCCGCCGGAGCTTAAGTTTGCTTTTTTGGGGGTCTTCTCAGGCCCTGATTTTATTTATATGGTGGTTCTCGGGGATGCGTCCTGATGGTTATGCCTGCTCAGGAAGCTTGCTTATGTCTATCCATGCCAGGGAGCGCGATGCCTCGAACAGTTCGTCCGGGGTGAATTCCGCTGCGGAGTTTGAAGACCCGCAGGCCGGGAATACCGTCTCGAACCTCTTCATCGAGTCGTCGCAGTATATCCTTACGTCATCGCGCGTTACGCCGAAGGCGCATACACCGCCGATCTCGTGGTTGGTGTATTCAGGCACTTCTTCAGGCGAGAGCATCCTGGCCTTTTCGCCGAAGTAATCCTTATATTTCTTGTTATCGACTCTTGCGTCGCCGGCAACCTGAACCAGGATGCCTGTGCCGTCTTTGAGTTTAAAGCTCAGAGTCTTGCAGATTCGGGCAGGCTCAACGCCCACTGCCTTAGCTGCGAGCTCGACCGTGGCGCTCGAAACATCGAATTCGCGAATGCGGTCGGCCAGTCCGAGTTTTTCAAGATATGCGCGAGCGATTTCTATTGACATGTCAGTCCCTTCCTTTTTCAAAATGGGTCAGTCGGAACCGTCCCCGGTGTACCAAAATGGGTCAGTCGGAACCGTCCCCGGTGTACCAACTATGCAGCTTTCTTCTTGCCGCGGTTGACCGCTGTGAGTACGAGTCCGATCACGAGTCCGATCAGTGCAGGTACCACCCAGCCGAGTCCGAGGTCGAAGAACGGGAATATGCTGCGTCCGATCTCTGTCATAGCCGGAATGTGCAGCGCGCTCTGTACGCCTTCAGGCAGGGTCTTGCAGAAGTCGAAGACAGCCGGAATAAATGCGCCGAGTGTTACCCATCCGTAAACGTACTGGCTCTTGCCGAATGCCTTCTCGAAAAGTGCCATAATAACAAGCACTATTGCAAGCGGGTAGAGCAGCATCAGTACAGGCACAGCGTAGTTTATGATAGCCGTGAGTCCGACGTTCGAGATGATGAACGAAACCAGCGTGAACAGCATCGCCCAGCCTCTGTAATTGAGTTTGCCGCGGATGAGTTTGAGAAACATCTCGCTGCAGCTTGTTACAAGGCCGATAGAAGTCTTTAGGCAGGCGAGCGTGATCGTCACTGCAAGCACGATGCTTCCGATACCGCCGAGGTAGTGTCTGGAGATCTGCGCGAGCGCGATTCCGCCGTTGCCCGAAAGTTCGAAGAGACCTCTCGACTGTGCACCGATGACGATGATCAGCATGTAGATGACGAACATCAGTATTCCAGCGAAGACTCCGGACTTGAGAGTTTCCCTTGCTACATCGTTGTCTTTGTCTATGCCGAGATCCCTTACGACATTTATGATGACGATGCCGAAAGCAAGGCCGGCGATAGCGTCCATAGTGCCGTAGCCCTCAATGATCGAGTTAAAGAAGGCTCCGCTCTGATACGCCTCTACAGGCTGGACTTCGGACAGCTGCGCTCCCGGATTGATGAGTGCAACGACTACCAGTATTCCGAGGAACACGAGGAACAGCGGGTTTATGACCTTGCCGATCCATACGGTGATCTTTCCCGGCCTCAGTGAAAAGTACATCACGAATGCAAAGAATATGAGGCTGAAAATGATCTGCCAGAGTCTGGCATGCGACTCGCCCACGATCGGTTCGAGGCCAATTGTGTAGGATACAGTTGCACATCTTGGAATGGCGAAGAACGGTCCGATCGTAAGATAGAGCACAGCAGTAAATATCTTGCCGTAGCGTTCAGACACTTTGCTTGAAAGCTGCAGCAGGTCGTCACTGTGCGTGTTTCCTATAGCCGCGACTGCGAGGATAGGAACCGTGACCGCCGTGATACAGAATCCGATGATCGCAGGCCATGCGTTGCTGCCCGCCATCTGTCCGAGGTGCACCGGGAATATAAGGTTGCCGGCGCCGAAGAACATTCCGAACAGCGTACTCGCCACGAGGATCGACTCTCTCATCGTGAGTTTTCTTTTCATAATTGTATTATGCTCCCTTCAGAATAATACGCGCTGCCCCCGCGCGGCGCGCTCTTAAAGCTCTCTTCGTCCCTCAACTGCTTTAAGTAATGTTACTTCATCCGCGTATTCAAGATCGCCGCCCACAGGTATGCCGTGCGCGATCCTTGTCACTTTGATACCGGCCGGTTTGAGTAGGCGCGCAATGTACATCGCAGTAGCCTCACCCTCTATATTAGGGTTGGTGGCTATGATCACCTCTTCGACATCGCTGTCGCCCTGCAGCCTCTCGATAAGGCTCTTCAGGTTGATGTCGGCAGGGCCGATGCCCTCAGCCGGTGAGATAGCTCCGTGCAGCACGTGGTATGTGCCTTTGTACTCGCGTATCCTCTCCATCGCGAGAACGTCCTGCGGAGTCTCCACCACGCAGATGACGTGTCTGTCTCTCGATGTGTCGGAGCAGATACTGCAGACATCCTTGTCGGTCAGATTGCCGCACACGCTGCAGTAGTGCAGCGAGCGCTTTGCCTCCACGATAGACTCCGCCAGCGCTTCGGCCTCACGGTCTGTAAGGCTGAGCACGTGAAAAGCGAGCCTCGTCGCAGTCTTCCCGCCGATGCCCGGAAGCTTTCCCAGCTCATTTATCAGCTTGTTAAGTGAGCGCGGATATTGCTTCATCAGAAGCCAAGGCCTCCGAATCCGCCCATGTCGCCGAGGCCGCCCGTGATGCTGTTCATCTCGGATTCCTCAAGCTCTTCGATCTGTCTGATCGCCTCGTTCACAGCTGCTGTGACGAGATCCTGCAGCATTTCAACATCATCAGGATCGACTACATCCTTGTCGATGATCAGCTTTGTGATCTCCTTCTTGCCGTTGATCGTTACTTCAACAGCACCGCCGCCTGCTGTGGTAGTGAGTTCTTTCTTCTGAAGCTCAGCCTGCTTTGCTTCCATCTCAGCCTGCATGGCCTGGAGCTGCTTCAGCTGTTTCTGCATATCCTTTGCGCCGCCGCCGTTTCTTACTTTAGGCTTCTTGCCGGCTCTCATTCCTTTTCCCATTTTATCCTCCTGTATTTATCAGTCCTCTATGACCGGTGTGATCCCGAAAAGATCCTGTATGTCGCCGATCACTTCGTTCTTATTGATATCTTCGTTGATTATCTTTGACGTGTCCTCTTCGCTGGCGCTCTGACTGCCTTCGACCGCGCCCGACTTCGAGATGACTCCCGCGCGCATGGTCACGTACACATCGCTGCCGTAAATACTCTTGGCAGCGTGGGCTATGTCGGCGGACTTGTCTTCAGCGAGCCTCAGCTTGCCCGGGCTCACTATGACAAGCAGCCTTCCGGCATCATACTCTGACCCCACAGAGTAGCGGCCTACCAGGCTCATGAAGGTCCTGTCAGTTGCGGCTACCGCCCTGACTATTCTGTCCCACATCTCAGCGGGATTTCCCGGCTCCTCCTGCTGCACTGAAGCTATCATGTCGGCGAGCGTATCAGGCCCTCCGGATGCTTCCGCGGCAGGTGATGGAGCTGCTTCGCGTGCCGGTGCCGCCTGCCTTGCGGCTGGCTCTCTTGCCGGAGCAGGTCTCAGCGGTCTTCTCGCAGGAGCTTCCGCGGTATCGTCGGGAGCTGCCAGTCTTACTGCTGCTGTCTCGAGCAGTATGCGAGGTCTTTCGGAATATCTTCCGAGGTTTATATATTCAGAGATGAGGCGTATTGCCTTCTCAATGAATGCTGCGTCTGTCTGATCGGCCTGGGCCCTGAGCCTTGCGATGTTCTCGCCCGAAGCTCCGACTATGCGCTCGGCCTTGCCGACGTACTTGACTATCATGAGGTCGCGCATGTGCTTGAGCCAGTCCTTGAGGATCTGCCTCGGGTCTTTGCCGCGGCGTACGATCTCATCTATGTAGACGAGCGCCTTGCCTGCATCGCCGCCTATGACAGCTCCTGTCAGGGCAAGGAAGAAGTCTGAACCTGCCGCTCCTGTGTACTCAAGTACGGCAGCCCTGCTGAGCTCTTTGTCGCCCGCGGCCGTGCACTGCTCGAGTATGCTCAGCGCGTCTCTTACAGAGCCGTCGGCCCTCGACGCGATGGTAGCGAGTGCATCATCGGTCGCGTGAATGCCCCTTTTATTGCAGATGCGCTTCATTCCCTCGATGAGTTCCTCTTCGGTCACGCGCCTGAAGTTGAGCTGCATGCAGCGTGAGCGTATGGTCGATCTCACCTTCTGAGGGTCTGTGGTGGCAAGGATGAAGATGGCATGAGCAGGAGGCTCCTCGAGTGTCTTGAGGAATGCGTTCTCTGCCGCCGTGCTCAGCATGTGCACCTCGTCGATTATGTACACCTTGTATCTGCCCACTGCAGGCGGGTACTTTACCATTTCGATTATGGCTCTGAGGTCGTCTACTCCGTTGTTGGAGGCAGCGTCGAGTTCTATTACGTCGACGAATCTGCCCTCGCGTATGGCCTCGCAGTTTTCGCACTCTCCGCACGGGATAGCAGCGTCCGGATCGCCCGGTTCACCGTGAAGGCAGTTGACTGCCTTGGCCAGTATGCGCGCCGTGCTCGTTTTGCCCGTGCCGTGAGTTCCGGCAAATAAATAAGCCTGGCTCACCGTACCCGTCCTGATCTGATTCTGCAGGATCCGGACGATGTGCCTCTGGCCTATTATCTCTTCAAATACTTCCGGCCTCTCGGCTCTGTATAATGCAGGCTGCATATTACCTCTTCAAAAAATGTGCCTTGCGGCACCCTTGCTGCTTAATAAAATAAGCGGGCGGTCAGCTGTACGCGGAGGCTGATCTGCGGCACACAGGACAGATCGCTTAATGCTGCTACCTCTCGGTCCTGACATGATTCACGGAGCCCCGTTGCGCAGGGCCCCCGCGCACAGCAGGCCGCCCGCCCAGATTCGCTATCTATTGTAACACAAAGCAGTCAGCAATGTGAATGAAGCGAAGATCTTTTTTGAATACGCTAAAAAGATTCGTAAGCGAACACTCCGCAGAAAGTGCTGAAGCACACCGGAGCAGCGCTCTGACGACAGAACGGACCCCGGGAACTGGAGCTCCGTTTTCAGGCAATGGAGCGTAATTCCCGGGGGCGATTGGAAGAGTGATGAAACGGCTTGTGCTTCGTGCTTTCGAGGACGTTCGCAGCGAAACTTTTTAGTGTTTATAACATGATCTCGCTCTTGGCTTTACTTGCTGCTATCATGTCGTTCAGCTTCTTGGCCGGCCTGTACAGCAGCAGCCCGAAGGCCACTGAACCAGCGAAGAACAGAAGCAGTATGCCAAGGCACTTCCAGTAGGTGCCGTCGTACATGCCGCCTATGCACTCACGCATGGCATCCATCGAATAGCGGAACGGCATCAGAGGATAGAGCGCCCTGAATACCGGCGGCAGCACTTCGACCGGATAGGTTCCGCCCGAACCGGCTACCTGAAGTACCAGCACTATGACGCCGGCGGCGAGCCCTATGTTATCGAGAGCAAACACCAGGGCATAGTTGATCATCATGAACACCAGACCGTTGACGCAGGCAAGGAGCACAAAGCGCAGCGGCGCGGTGCACTGGATACCGATGTAGAGCAGGTCGCCCAGCGAGACTATCAGTCCCTGGGCCAGCCCTATGAGCATATACAATCCGTAGCGCCCGAAGTACCATTCGTGCAGCTTTAGGTCAGGATACATATCCTTCCTTCTGAGCTTTACTTTTATGAGCACGGCTGTCAGCAGCGAGCCTACCCACTGCGCCAGCACGGTGTAGAACGGCGCCATTGCCGAGCCGTATGTCTCGATCGGCCAGAAGACCTCGGTCTTCATCTTTACAGGGTTAGCGAGGTAATCTGCTACGGCCGTCTCGTCGTTTGCCATCATCTCGCTTATCTCCTGCAGGAGCTCGTTGCCCGACGCATCTGCAAGAATATCTGAAGCGTTGAGCGCTCCCTCCTGAAGTTCCTTCAGGTTGTCAGCGGTCTTGTTGATACTCGTCTTCAGCCCCGAAAGAGCTCCGTTGTACGACTTCATATACTTGCTGAGCGAAGTGAGGTCTTTGTCAGCCTTCGACATGGTCTTGCGGAAGCCCGAAAGCGATGACTTAGCGTTTGTCAGCGCCTTGCTGAGGTTCGTGTCGATATCTGTATTTATCTGATTGTTTATGGCATCGACCAGATCAGCTGCCTTGGCGTTGTTGTCGGATATCTCCTGGATAGCCGCCTTGCGCTCCTCGTCACTCATATCCTTATTGAGCGCCTTGAGCCCGTCGGATATGTCGGTCAGTGTCTGCGAAAGTTCGTCGAACTTCTCTCCGACCGCCGTGAAGCCTTCAGACTTGACTATCTTTCCCTGCTCATCCGCGTTCTCCTTGAGCTTGCCGATGCGCTCCACCCATCTGTCTCTGCTGACATCGATGAACGCGTCATAAGCCAGGTCGCTGCCGCTTATAAGCTTGATGATATCAGTATCGAACTTCGCGATGTCCGATCCGATGACCTTGGCCTTATTCGAGGCAGTGTCGATCTTTGAGGTATCAGGTTTTTTGATCTTCGCAAGCTGCGATTCGGCTTCTTCGAGCAGCTTGTCGTTCGCATTTATAACGTCGTGGGTGCTTCCGATGAAGTTGCCCGAAACGTTTATGAGGTTGCCCGCGGCGTCGGTGAGCCCCGACGCGGAGTCAGTAAGAGCTATGCAGATCGTTATGTCTCTGCTGAGATCCTCTATGCGTTCGGACAGGTCTCCGAGCGAGTCGGTTATGTCGATGCCGTTTGCCTGAGCCACCGAAGCAGCGTCGGAAACGTAGCCGGCGAGGGTCTCAACGAAGGCAGCGTTTACTTCCTCCTGAAGAGCTGTCTTGGCCTTGCCTGTGATCTTCGGCGCTATCGCGTTCTTCTTTTCGTTCTCGTAATAGATGATCTTCGGGTTCGTCAGATTGCCCCTGGTAAAGCTGAGCACGTCATCCGAGAAGCCTTCAGGTATCACGATCGCGGCGTAGTATTCGCCTGAGTAAACGCCTTCAATGGCGGCCTTCTCATCATCGGCGAATGACCATCCGATTGCATCGTTTGCAGCGAGAGCGTCTACTATCTTTTCGCCGACATTAATGGTTATGCCGAGGGTCTCAGTGCCTTCGTCCATGTTGGCGACACCAACGGTGATGCGCCCTGTAGCGTCCGCCTCGTATGGCGCCCAGTTCGAGAAGACATTGAACCACGCGTAAAGGCAAGGGATTATGCAGAGTCCCAGTATGGTGATTATGGCTACCACGCTGCCCGTTATGCTCTTGAGATCGTTTTTGCTTATTTTGAGGATGTTCTTCATTCTTCATCCTCACTTTCCGCCTCTGCCGGTTTCTCCTTCTTTTCCGGCGTTGGCATTGTCTCTTCGCGCAGAGCTTTTATTCTCTGCATGATGCTGTCGTGACGCGCGGCGACTCTCTCCTCGAGCTTCTCGCTGTCAAGGATCAGCTCATCGAAGTTCGTCTCGCGTTCGGTGACCTCTTCGAGAGCCCTCTTTACGGAGTCGTCGATGTACTCGACGCTTATAAGGTAAATGCATAAGACGAACATGCATATTACCCAGATGATAAGGAATACTATCTTGTCGCTTCCCGTAAGTTTAAGGATGATGCCGAGTATTACCGGCAGCAGCAAAAGAACGATAAGGCCTGTCCTTATCCTCTTTTTATTGCTCATGTGAAGATCCATGCCGCGCTCGAGCAGCTGAGTATAGAGGGCTTCGTAACGGCCGTCCTGTTTATGTTCGTCCATTTACAGCACCTCCGTTTCTTCGAGCTTCTCCGATACGAACCTGTTCATGCCGATGAACGGTCTGCGTATCAGGAGTCCTATAGCCAGCGCGAAAACGGCAAACAGCAGCAGCTCGCCGAGATAGATGACGAAATCATGCTTATATGTGCCGCAGAGCGCTTCCCTCATCGCGTTGATAGCGTAAGGGAACGGGAAGAATTTGTATATCTTGCTGAATATCGGCGGAAGTATCTCTATAGGGTACGAACCGCTCGATCCTGCGATCTGAAGTACCATTACCACAACGACAATGGCCTTTCCTATATCTCCGAACGACAGTGAGAGCGCGTAGATGAGCATCACGAACACGAAGCTCGTTACTGCTGCCGCGAGCCACATGAGCCATGGGTGAACCGGTTCGCAATGGAGCAGGAATATATCTCCTGCCACTATGACGGCCGCCTGTGCCTGCCCTATCAGGAAGAACAGCAGGAAGCGTCCGAAGAACGCCTGCGCTTCGGTCACGCCCGGGAACTTCTTTCTGTCGATATCTGTCTTAAGTATGGATACGAGTATTACTCCTCCGACCCAGATGGCCAGAGCTGAGTAGAACGGCGCCATCGCAGCTCCGTATGAAGCGACTGAGTACACCTCGCGCACGTCCACGTCGACAAGCGACGAGAAGAACTTTGCATATGCCTCAGGGTCGCCTCCGAGGAGCTCGATCAGAAGATCGAGTCTTTCGTCATCTGATGCCGCACGGGCCTTCTCGATAATGTCATCGATCCTGTCAGCTGCCGTGCGGAACAGCACCTGCATCTGAGCCAGCGATGCGTCAAGCTCGCCTATTGTGCTGTCTGCGCTGTCGAGCACAGGGTTGAGCTCTCCGAGCATCGAAGACATGCTGTCCATCAGCGGCTCCATCAGATCGAGCGTGCGGTCGAGTGTGTCTATAAGTGAACCGACCGACTGGCTGAGCGACTTCTGGCTGAGAGTCTTAAGCTCTTCGCTTATGGCCGAAGATGCCGTAGGCTCAGACAGAGAATCCGAAAGAGTGTCGACTCCGTCTATCATGGTCTGCAGCACTGCTCTTACGGCTTTTACAGAGGCCGAACCGCCCGATTCCGGGAACATGGCCATAAAGCCCTCGAGGTCGGACTTGAGCCCGTTCGCCCTCTCTTCAGCCTCTTCACGCAGAGCTGCCTTCTCTTCATCTGAAAGGCCTCCGCCATTCAGCTTGTTGATCGTCTCTTCGAGCGCCGATCTTTTCTTCTCTATGCGCGCCTCTCTGTTCTCGAGCATCTTCTTGAGCACCGAAAGAGTGCTTCTGGCATTCTTAAGATCGCTCTCCGCGTTCGACGCGGACTTGTCCGCCGACTTGCGGGTCTTCGCAAGCTTCTTTTCGGCATCCTTTATGCCGGAGTGGATATTCGCGCTCTTGGCTGTGAATGAATCGATCGCTTCATCATAGGCTCTGAGCGTGTCTCTGGTCTCTATCAGCTTCGCGATTATGCTGTCAGCTGTCTCGCCCTCTTCGAGATCGTCAGCAAGTGAGTTGGTCTGGTCGAAGATCTGCCCGAATACCGATTCGAGATACTTCGTCTTTATAGACTCCTGCACTGTCGATGCAGCCGTCTCCGTTATCTTTGAAGCTACCGCATTCTTCTTGGCGTTTTCGTAGTATGTGATCGGCTCCTTTTTATCGAGAAGAGCCTGCTCGAAGTGGAGCATGTTGTATGTGAAGTTGTCCTCGAACACGATGGCGGCGTAGTACTTGCCCGACTTCACTCCCTCTATCGCCTCTTCGGCGGTATCAGGGAACTGCCAGCCTATCGTGTCTTTTTGTCTCAGATCGTCTTCGACTTCCTCCGCAACATTTACATGCGTGCCGTCTTCGAGGTCAATGCCCGGGTCGAGCGAAGCTACGGCGATCTGTATGCCGCCGGTGTTCGCGTACGGATTGCCGTTCGCGTAGATGTTGACCCACGCGTAGAGCGCCGGGAGCACGGAAATCGCCACTATAATAGCCAGCGCAAAAAAGCGCCGGCTTACAGAACTTATATCACTTTTAAAAATGGACAGGATAGTCCTCACGGCAACGAATAAACTCCTCTATAGACTATGCTTGTTTTTTGACGCCTTTATACGGCTCATGGCTCTTGAGAGCTCTGCGCTTGCAAGCGCGACATCGCGGTTAGAGTTGGCCCGTTTGAGCGCTTCCCTCGCCTGCTCTTCGGCTCTCTTTGCCCTGGCTTCATCGATTTCCTCAGGCAGCTCAGCGGTATCTACGAGTATCATCACCTCGTTATTCTCCACCTTGAGGAGTCCGTCGGACACTACAACAGTCTGTCTGCCGCTGAGTCCGGCTTCCATTGCCGCGTCACCGGCCGGTACGTATTCGACCTCGCCCGGAACTACGGCCATGACAAGGTTTGAATGGTACGCCAAAATACCGATGCTGCCTTCTGTAGTCATAAGAGACACAGACTCAGCGTCGCCATCGTACACCATATGATCACTCGCCATAAAGTGAAGTTTAAAAGTAGCCATTTACAAACCTCTGTTTTATCCTGTTGCGGGCTTAAAATATGCCGCCAGCCACGCTCTCGCTGGCGTTCGGACGCAGCGGATACTAACCTCTGTCTGCGCCTGCGGCTTGCCAGTCGGTAAGTACCGGCGTCCTCAAGCCGCCTGCCGGCATTTTTTAAGTCCGCAACCGTTACATCCAGATCTATTACTAAAGAGTTTTTGCTTTTTTAATGACGTCATCCAAAGTACCAACATTAAAGAAGGCCTGCTCCGGATATTCGTCCATCTCGCCGCTTACGATAGCGCCGAAGCCCTTGACTGTGTCTGCCAGCTGTACATATACGCCAGGCATGCCCGTGAACTTCTCTGCGACGTGTGTCGGCTGTGAAAGGAATCTCTGTATCTTACGTGCTCTGTAGACTGTCGCCTTGTCGTCTTCTGACAGCTCGTCCATACCGAGGATGGCGATGATGTCCTGGAGCTCCGCGTATTTCTGAAGTATCTCCTGCACCTTTCTTGCTACCTCGTAGTGCTCTTCGCCTACGATATCAGCCTCGAGGATCCTCGATGTCGAGTTGAGCGGATCTACAGCCGGGTAGAGTCCCTGCTCAGCGATCTTACGCGAAAGTACTGTAGTCGCGTCGAGGTGTGCGAATGTAGTAGCAGGAGCCGGGTCGGTCAGGTCATCGGCCGGTACGTATACCGCCTGGACGGATGTGATCGATCCTGACTTTGTCGATGTGATACGCTCCTGAAGAGCTCCCATCTCCGAAGCCAGTGTCGGCTGGTAACCTACGGCTGACGGCATACGTCCGAGCAGTGTGGATACCTCTGAGCCTGCCTGTACAAATCTGAAAATATTGTCGATGAACAGCAGAACGTCTTTGTTCTGTCTGTCACGGAAGTACTCTGCCATGGTAAGTCCGCTGAGACCAACTCTCATACGGACTCCCGGAGCCTCGTTCATCTGTCCGAAGACCATCGCTGTCTTGTCCATGACGCCGGCTTCTCTCATCTCTTTCCAGAGGTCGTTTCCTTCTCTGGAACGCTCACCTACTCCGGTGAAGATCGAGTATCCGCCGTGCTCCATGGCGACATTGTGGATGAGCTCCTGAATAAGAACGGTCTTTCCTACTCCGGCGCCGCCGAAGAGGCCGATCTTTCCGCCCTTTGAATATGGCTCGAGAAGGTCGATTACCTTGATTCCTGTCTCAAGGATCTCAACTGACGGGCTTATCTCATCGAAGCCCGGTGCCTTTCTGTGGATAGACATCCTCTCTGTGTCCGCAGGGATAGGATCTCCGTCGTCGATAGGCTCGCCGAGAACATTGAACATTCTGCCGAGAACTATATCGCCTACAGGCACTTTGATGGCGTCACCCGTAGCGGTGACTTCCATGCCGCAGCTCATGCCTTCTGAACCGGAGAGCATGATGCACTTTACGGTATTGTTGCCGATGTGCTGTGCGACTTCCATGACGAGGGTCTTTCCGTTGAGCTCAACAGTCAGCGCGTCGTTGATCTTCGGCATCTGGCCTTCATCGAATTCCACGTTTATTACAGATCCGGAAATCTGTACTATACGTCCGGTCATAATTTCTCCTCCATAAATCAGTTATATGGACATTTAACTGTTCTTGCTTCTCAGGCTTCTTGCGCCTGATGAGATCTCTGTGATCTCCTGTGTGATCGCGTTCTGCCGTACGTGGTTGTACTCGAGTTTGAGTTCGGCGAGCAGTTCGCTGGCATTGTCGTTTGCGGCGTCCATGGCCATCATTCTGGCACTCTGCTCTGACGAATAGCTGTTAACGAGCGCCGAGTAGACGTAGCCTACCAGGTACGACTGCATGATCCTCTCGAGTACCGTCTTTACATCAGGTTCGTACTCGAATACCGTGGCTGCGTTTTCATCTGTCTCCTCGCCTTCAGGTACGAAGTCGTCTTTGTCGAACGGGATGAGTCTGTCGTGCATCGCGTTGCCCGCGCTCATTCCGCCGCTGAACTCCGTATAGCAGACGTATAGCCTGTCGAAGACACCGTCATCGAACTCATCGAGGAGCTCTCTCGTGATGTCTCTGGCCATTGCGAGCGATGGCTGGTTCATCGAGTGCCCGAAGCTTTCACAGACATCAGCGCCATGGGTCCTGAAATAGCGCCAGCCGTAGTCGCCGACTATGTAGAGCTTGTAATCATCGCTCTTTTCCATCAGCGCCTCGGCATCTTTGATGACCATCTGGTTGTACGAGCCGGCGAGGCCCTTGTCGCCTGTGATCACAAGTATGCCGTTGCGTCCGCCTGTCACCGCTTCATCGACCGACGAGTCGAGATACCTGCTCGTCACATCGCCCTCTACGGCGAACATCCTGCGGATCTCGCGCCTCAGCAGATTAAAGTAAGGCTTAGTCTCCTCAGCCTCTTTGCGGGCGCGGCGCATCTTGGTCGACGAGATCAGATACATCGCATTCGTGATCTTCTGCGTGTCGCCTACGCTCTTTATTCTGTTTTTGATTTCTTTAGTTGATGGCATCTTTTCTTATTTGCGGGTTGAATATAACCGCTCAGGCCCGCTGTATTTTAAAACTTCTCCCTGTACTTAGCAGAAATATCCAGAATATCCTGCTTAAGATCATCGTCGAGCTTGCCTGTCGTGTCGATACGGCTGCAGATGTCGGCGTGCTCAGTCTCGAAGTGCTCGATGAGTCCCTCGATGAATGCCGGCACTTTGTCTGTCTCTATGCCCTGCATCGTGTGGGCAAGAGCCATGACGAGCGTGATGACCTGCTCGTGCTGTGACTTAGGTCTGTACTGCTTCTGTCTGAGCATGCGCATGAGGCCCTGGCCGTACTCGAGCTGTGCGCGAGTCTGATCGTCGAGGTCTGATGCGAACTGTGTGAATACTTCCATCTCGCGGTACTGCGCGAGGTCAATTCTCAGCGTACCTGCGGCCTTCTTCATGGCCTTGGTCTGAGCGTCTCCGCCTACACGGGATACGGATAATCCGACGTTTACAGCCGGTCTCTGGCCCGCGAAGAAGAGGTCTGACTCAAGGAAGATCTGACCGTCAGTGATGGAAATGATATTTGTAGGTATGTATGCGGATACGTCGCCAGCCTGCGTCTCGACTATAGGCAGAGCTGTGATCGAGCCTCCGCCGATTTCGTCGGAAAGCCTTGCGGCTCTCTCGAGCAGCCTTGAATGCAGGTAGAATACGTCGCCCGGGTAAGCCTCACGGCCAGGCGATCTGTCGAGCAACAGCGAGAGCGCACGGTATGCTACGGCGTGCTTTGAAAGATCGTCGTATACGATGAGCACGTCCTTGCCCTTGCGCATGAAGTACTCTCCCATAGCGCAGCCCGCGTAAGGCGCGATGTACTGAAGAGGAGCCGGTTCACTTGCAGAAGCTGTGACGATGATAGTGTAATCGAGTGCGTCGTGCTTCTTGAGTGTCTGCTGTATCTGCACTACCGATGAATTCTTCTGTCCGATGGCGACATAGATGCAGATGCAGTCCTTGCCCTTCTGGTTGATGATGGCATCGACCGCGATGGCAGTTTTTCCTGTCTGTCTGTCGCCGATGATGAGCTCTCTCTGGCCCCTTCCGATAGGGAACATGGAGTCGATCGAGAATATTCCTGTTTCGAGAGGTGTGTCTACCGGCTGTCTGTCGATGATAGGCGGAGCCTGTGCCTCTACAGGCATGTAGCCCGAAGCCTCGATCTCGCCGAGTCCGTCTACAGGTGAACCGAGCGAGTCAACGACTCTTCCGAGGAACGCCTCGCCTACCGGAGTTCCGGCAGTCTTGCCTGTTCTCTTTACGGATGATCCCTGTGTAACGCTCTCGTCATCACTGAAAAGAACGCAGCCGATCTCATCTCTGCGGATATCCTGCACCATTCCTCTTACGCCGTCCGCAAACAGGAGGATCTCTCCGAAGGTCGCCTGCGGCAGTCCTCCGACCGTCGCGATACCGTCTCCTACGGTGAGGACCTCTCCGACCTGCTCGGCCATTGCCTCAGGAGTCCATGTCGAAATGCTCTCCTTGAGCAGAGGTATGATGTTGCCGTTATTTGTAGGCACCTTTACGAGAGTGTCTCTCAGCTGGCGGAATCTTCCGCCCACCGACCAGTCGTAAATGTCGGAGCCGACTTCGAGTCTGAAGCCGCCCGGGAACGCGTCGGTCCTCTCCCATTCGAGAGGCATTTCGGTGCCGTATTTATTCTTTAAAAACTGTCCGAACCTCGCCTTTTGCTCTTCACTCGGCTCGACTGCCGAGTATATGACTGCGGTGAGGGCCTTTTCTTCGTTCATCATTTGCTTGCCTCCTCCGCAGCATCAAGGAACTGATCGAAGGCATCCGAAGCGGACTGCTCGAGAGTGAGCTTTTCCATCGCGTCGGTGACCATCTCTGTGATCTCCTTCTGAGCTGACTCGATGATCTCTTTCTTTTCTCTGTCGGCTTCACCGCGGGCATTAGAGATGATCTTCTCTGCCTCGCCGCGCGCAGCCTCGAGCCTGCGTTCTCTTTCAGCATCGATCTCTTTGGTCAGGCTGCTCTTTCTTTCGCGGATCTCCTCGTCGAGGTTTCTCTCCTTCTCTTCGTAAGAAGCCTTGCTCGACTCTGCATCTGCGAGAGCCTTCTCTGCCCTGCTGTCCATATCAGCATAATGAGCTTCTCTCTTATCCATGAAGTTCTTTACAGGCTTATAGAGAAGAATATACAGAGCGCCAAAGAGTATGGTGAAATTGAACAGGTGCAGCAGTATCTGCTGCCAGTCTATGTTAAGTGGTAATCCTGTCATCTGAATTCTCCCTGTCTGTCGTACCTGGCCACGCCTGACTAAAGTACGAATATTATCAATATTACTACGAGCAGTGCGTAGATTATCGCTGTCTCAATAAACACAAGACCGAGCATGAAGCTTGTACGTATCTTACCGTCGGCTTCCGGCTGTCTGGAAATACCCTCTGATGTCTTAGCGCCAATAATACCCATTCCGATACCGCCGCCGCATGAAGCGAGTCCGATAGCAATGGCTGACGCGATTGCCTTGTAGCCTGTTGTGTTGTCAGCAGCTGCGGCGTTTGCGATATATCCGTCACCTGCATCCTGGGCTGTTACAACAGCGCTTTCAGTTGCTCCGCTGTCAGCATAAGCTCCAATAGTAGCAACAAGTGCCATGAGCAGGATAACCGCTCCGAGAACGATTGCCAGTCTTGTCAGTTTCTTTGCATTGAGGTTAAGCATTTTAGTTTCTCCTTTATTGATATGATTATTCTTAAGCAGTTTCTTTAACTACGGTTACGCGTTTTTTTCTGCGTTTCTTTTTTTCTTTAGGCGGCTTCACTACTTTCTCTGATACTTCTCCGTAGAAGAGTGAAGTCAGCATAGTCAGTACGTATGCCTGTATCAAAGCGTGTAGTAAAGTGAACAGAACCCCTACTATTACAGGCACACCGTAACTCATGGAAGAGAAATAATAAACCAGTTCGGTTACAAGTGCTCCCGAGAGCAGTGCACCGAAAAGTCGGAAGCTCATCGAGATCGGAAGCGAAAAATCTTTAAGCGTCTTTCCGATTCCCTTGATGCCGTTTCCGATGATGCCTCCTGACATGATAACGAGGTACGACAGGCAGCCCATCATTATAGCTCCGTTTATGTCAGCGAGCGGAGCCGGCAGCGATATCGCATTGCCATTTGTAGTTATCGCCTGCACGCCCAGAAGCTCGAAAAGCGTTCCAGTAAAGATATACGAACCTGCCGCGAATATATAGGCTCCGAGGAACCTGTTGATATGCGAGTTCTCTTTCGCCATGTTGCTGAACATACCTACCACTGTTTCAAGCACCAGCTGGAACTTTCCGGGCACTAGCTTAAAGCGCGGTATGACGAACAGCCTGCAGATCAGCGCGAAAATGATCATGATGCCCGATACGATAAAGCCGGATATAAGGGCAGGATTGACATCCTTTATTCCGAAGAGGCTCACCTTGTTCACATCGTGCAGAACAGCATCTCTCATCACTACCTGCACCGACTCTTCTTCGCCGCTTCCGCCGCCTGCGATTATCGAACCGATCATAAACACAAGCGCTATGATCGAGAATATAATGATTGCTTTTTTACGCTCTTTTTTCGTCATAAGCGTATTCTCCTTCACATTTAGCGGTCTTTCCGTACCTTCTCAGCCGGCCGGAGACCGTTAATCACATAACTTGTATATTGTAACACTTTTTGCACGTAAATTTAACCCCTATTTGCAATATATCAAAAAGAGGCAGTAAATAATTACATACCTCTCAATACCTAAGCTTATTATGCTGCATTGCCGAAAAGCTCACTTGCAGCCACGGGCTTCTATTTAACGCCTGCTTTCACCGATGCGGCAGCCCTCATTATTTCCATCGCTCTGAGCTGCTTCTCAAGCTCTTCAGCTCCCTCTTTTACTGTAATGTCGGCATTGCCTGCTTCATCAAACCTGATCATGGCAAGTGAAACAGGTACCGGTTCCTTAAAAAAGAACACTCCCGTACCCGCAAGCACTATCCCCTCAGGATGCTTCCTGATATAGCCTTTAAGTCTGGCAGGCTGCGTAAAGCTGCGAATATGGCGCAGATTCCCCGAAGCGTCCCCGATCGTCTTTTTGACTTCAGGATCGTCAACAAGCAGCGCCTTCTCAAGCATATGTCCGTTTATACTTATCGTTTTCATGTTATTGCACTTCCTTTTTCAGATAATACTCATCTATCGGAATAATAGCAAAACATTTTGTTGCATTCAATGTAACGCATTTACTTATTCAAACTATCACATTGTGAACTCAAAGTGCTGCTATGAATTATCATTGATTTGGAATTTAAGGGTTAACAGTTATTCATTTCGGGTACTATAGGGACAACAATACTGGGGAAACACTATGAGAAAACCGGCAGATGAAAGCAGATTATATAACATCGGCTCAAACATCCGGGCAGCACGGAAGAGGGCTGACATGACACAGGAGGAGCTATCCGAGAAGATCGGCGTAACCCCTCAGTATCTTTCTGACCTCGAAAGAGGCCTGGTCGGAACATCTGTATCTACTCTTTCAAAGGTCTGCAGCAAGCTTAATGTGAGCGCTGATTTTATCCTTTTCGGCACTAATTCCAACAGTGAGTTTAATATGACACTGATCGAAAAGATACAAAGGCTGCCTAAATCCCAGGCCGATCTGGTCGAACGAAGCGTTGATCTGATGCTCGAGGCCATAAAGCTTGATCCACATGAATGAAGCGGCATTCAAGGGCGATTCGCAAAGAATCGCCTTCTTTTTTATTATAGCTGCAGCAGATGCTCGGCCGGGAGTCCTCGAAAGCACGAAGCACATGCCGCTTCACCGCCCCTCCAATCGCCCCCGGGAATTACGCTCCATTGCATGCGTACTGAGCTCCAGTTCCCGGGGTTCGTTCTGTCGTCGGTGCGTTGCCGCGGTGTACTTCTGCACTTTCTGCGGAGTTCCCGGCCGAGCATCTGCTGCAGCTACCAAAAATAAAAAGAGCGGCGCCTTTGTGAACTAGTAAGATGAAAGTAGACATGTTAAAAAAGCATGTCTACTTTTCTTATGCTAGGATTTATGCAAGGAGGTGGTTTTATGGGCAGACCAAAAG
>CADBKM010000019.1 GCA_902795265.1 uncultured Eubacteriales bacterium | reverse complement strand
TTACACTATTTTCTAAGAAGATACAGTACGTTTTTTCGTGATTGTGAGCTCTCAGCTCAAATTCACGTCATTTTGTAGAATTTACTTTTGCTATTAAGCCTGTAGAGGATGGGGGGAATTCTTGCTTTTTTATGTTAAAAACCTTTCCGCAGTAAAAAACTGCCTTCACTGTGTATACACACGAGGCAGTCTTTTTATTGCACGTTTTATAAATTTTTTTATCTTTTTTTCAGAGCCGTCACAGCCGCTCCCGCAATCATGGCTGCGGCAAGCACCGGGTATACGATGAGGAGTCTGTTTGTGGTGCCGTAAATGTCGAGGGCGCCCTTAAGAAGACTTCCCGCGCTGAGTGTCGCTATGAACGCCAGCTGCAGTCCCTTTGCTGCCGTAAACTTTAGGGCTTCGGGCTCACGGCCCTTCATAGCGGCTATGAGGTAGGGCAGAGCCCCTGCCAGCAGCGGTATCATAAAGGCGTAGGTCATGAAGTACGAGTAGACTCCGTGACTGAACAGTCCGTATACCGCAGCGGCTGCCGCTATGACCATCGACGCTGCGAAGTATTTCATTCCTGTCTTAATAGCCGATGTACACAATGTCGCTCACCTTCCTTTCGCTTCCGCTTCCGTTGCCTATGCCTCCTCCGGTCGGAGTGTTGACAACGTTTCCGTTGAATACCATCGTGGAGGATCCTCCTCCGTCAAGGTTGTATGCCGTCTTCGCGCCGAGCGAACTCATGAACTCCGCGAGCTGCAGGAGCGAAAGGCCCTCGCTCTCGTCTGTGCGTCCGTCGGATACCACGAAGACGTAAGTACCGTCGGCCTTTATGCCTATCGCAGTGCGCGGGTTGCTGGCCATCGCGCGGCCTACTTCGTCATCCGAATCGACGGATACAGTTCCGTTCTCTAACAGAGCCGGCCCGAACGACAGTGTCTGTACGGCTCCTTTATTTATAAGCTGCTCCGCGGTCACTTCGCTCTCGTTTATGATCTCGAACGATCCGTCGCTGTATATCACCAGATCCTCCTGACCTGATACCGCAGTGCTCCTGTAGAGCTTTCCGTTCCTGATGACGTAGCCCTTCTCTCTTGCCCCGTAGTAATCGCCGTTTATTGCCAGTATGGCATTGACACTGCCGGCTATAGATGATGTGGCCGCGGTAACGTTCTTTCCGTACGATCCCTGAGCGAATGCAGTCTTGAGGTATGCCGGGTCTGCGCTCACCTCCGCGACATGTACAGTCGTGTCACTTACTGTGTATTCCTTCAGGCTGACTGAGATCTTTCCGTCTGAATAGCTGTCCGCCGTGGCTGAAGAAGTGACTGACGCGCCTGACGATGAGCTGCTTTCCGACGAGCTGTCTGAGCTGCCCGATGAGCTTCCTGAAGATGAACTGTCAGAGCTGCTGCCGGGCTTGCCGTGCTTTCCGCCCTTTCCCGGGCCGCCTTTGCCGCCGGGGCCTCCCGACGGGCGCTCTCCACTGCCCGGACCGTGTCCGCGGCTGCTGTCTGAGTCTTCTGCGGCCGAGTCGTCCTGTGTCTGCTCAGCCGTATCGTCACTTTCATCGAGCTGCACGGCCGCTTCCGAGCCGGTGTCCGATGCCTCGCCGTAGACTCTCGTAATGACAAAGGTATCCATCACGACGTATGTTGTGAATATGGTAAGTGCCAGCATGTATGCCAGCAGTGCCTTATGCTTTTTTATCATCAATTGCCCCCTTTCCGGGAGGCGGATCTTATCCGTCCTCTCTATCTTTCCTGAGCGCTGAACTCCGCGCTTTTGCCGTTCTCCTCATCAGCACCTTCTTCTCTGAAGAAGATGACGTACTTCTGTACAGTCCAGCTGATCACGAAGAACACCGCTTCGGTTATGAGCTTGGCGACCAGACTGTTGATGCCGAGAGTGCCGGCGAGTGTGCTGAGCACTATGGTGTTGCCTGCCAGTATGAAGGCTGCCAGAGCGAAGTACTGGGCTGCCGATTTCGCGAAGCCCGTCCGGCTTCTGAACACAAGCTTCCTGTTGAGCGTGTAGTTGGCCGCTCCGCTCACGAGCCTTGCTCCTATGTTCGAGATTATCAGTCCGTTTGCGATCCCTGCTGCTCCGGTCGCTGCCAGCAGCAGTGCGTACATGCCGTAATCTATGGCGAAGCTCGCAAGCGATGATGCGGAGAATTTAATTATCTCCCTGTATACGCGGAACGAATCCCTAAATGTCCTGAAATGCGATCCGCTGTTATTATCCTCGTAGACTGTCTCTATCCTCTCTTCAATGATAGGAACGCCCTCTGCGGCGAGCTTAAGCAACATGTTTATCTCATATTCGTAG
The DNA here is from genome assembly GCA_902795265.1 of uncultured Eubacteriales bacterium. Lineage (GTDB taxonomy): Bacteria > Bacillota > Clostridia > Peptostreptococcales > Anaerovoracaceae > Crickella. Next base: position 28,916 of record CADBKM010000019.1, on the reverse strand, counting down.
CGCTCACCCTCTATCTCGAGGAGGCGTGGTATAAGGCTGCGGTGAAATGCTCTGAGCCCGGTCTGCGTGTCGTGTACGCTCACGCCTGTTGCGGCGCTGTATACATGCCTGGTTACTGAATTGCCGAATCTGCTTCTGGCCGGTATGTCATCTTCGAGCGCCCTGCTGCCGAGTACCAGCGCGTCATGCCTGGCCGCAGCGATCTCAGCGACTCTCTCTACATCATCAGGCAGGTGCTGGCCGTCCGCGTCTACAGTGACTATGACTGCGTCTCTGCCGCTTACCGTCTGTGTCCCCGACGGCGTTAGCACCGACTCGGTGTACGCCATGTACTTGTTGATATATCTCATGCCTGTTTTCAGAGCTGCTCCCTTGCCACGGTTCTGCCCGTGTGTCAGCACCGTGGCGCTGCTCTCAAGCTCTTCGAACAGCTCCCTGTAATCAGGTCCGCTGCCGTCGTCGACGATGATTATGTCAAAGCCTCTCCGTTTGAGATCTGCTGTGATCGTTTTTATTTTCTGATCCGGCTCGTATGCCGGTATGAGTGCTATGATCCTGTTTCTCATAGTGCGCCTCCTTTATCTCTGCGGCCGGCGATCCGGTTCCGCCAAGGGCTTCCGGCTTACGCCGCGGTGTCTCCCTCGATCTGCTGAGTGCTGCTTCCGCCGCCCTGCATTCTTCCCGGGCCTTTGCCGCCCCTCATTCTGCCGCGGCCTCCCTGCGGCATGCCGCCGTTCATCTGTCCGCCCGTATCGTTACCTGTTCCGTCGTTCATGCTGCTGTCGTTCATTCCCCCTCGGGGACCGCCTCCTCCGAAGCTTCCGCCTCTGCCTCCGCCCAGTGTGCTGTAGAGCAGCTCGCTGAGTGTGATGGACTCGCTGAAGCTTCCGGCTGTCAGCGTGTAGGTCTCTCCCTGAGCCATGTCTTCAGTGCTGACATAGACTACTGAGTAAGCCAGTGAAGGTGTGACCTCAGCGATCACGTCGCCGCTGCTGTTTGTCAGTGTTACTGTGCTGCCTGCGGCCTGCTCGCCTGTGCTTACCGCGATGACTCCCTGCTCTGCCGAGCTGAAGTTCTCTGCCATTCCGGCTCCGCCTGTGCCGATGAAGGTGCCTGCTTTGATCGTTGCAGTGCTGTTGTAATCGAGTACCGATGTGTCTCCCTGAACAGGGCCTTCAACTACTGTGTATCCGCCTGTGATCTCTACCGATCCGTTCGAGTCGACTCCGTCGCCTCCGGCTGTGATATGCACTGTGCCTCCGCTGATGCTGATGCTGCCGTTTGTGCCGCCGTCGTTCATTCCGCCCGGAGCTCCGCCGCCCCAGTCATCGGAACCGAATGTCTGGCTTCCGCTCGAGGCGTTGCCGCCTGCCGCGTTGAGTCCGTCGTCTGTTGCGGTTACAGTTGTGCTGCCTCCGCTGATATTGATCGAGAGTCCTTCGATGCCTTCGTAGGATTCATTTACTGCGATCGTGCCGCCCTCGATGATCACCGAAGCGTCAGCGTGTATGCCGTCGTCTCCGGAGCTGATAGTCAGGCTTCCGTCAGCCATGTAGAAGAAGCTGTCAGATTCTGTCCCTTCCTCTTCATCCGCGTCATCAGATACGTGGATGCCGTCCTTTTCGCTGCCCGATGTGACTGTCGCATCTGACTCAGCGAGTCTTACGCTGTCATTTGCCTGTACGCCATGCTTTGCTGCTGTGATGGTATATGTGCCGCCTGCGAACTTGACGTCGTCTTTTCCGACCACTCCGTGGCCTGCCGGCGAATCGATCGTGAGGCTGCCGCTTCCGTTGAATGTGATGTCGTCTTTCGCGAATACCGCTCCGTCGATGTTCGTATCTCCGTCAGCAACGAAGCTGCCGCCGTTTGCGAGTGTGCTGCTCGTGCCCTCTGCCAGTGTCACGAAGACCTTGTCCGCCGACTTTACGTACAAGGCTGCCGAGTCGCTGCTTGTGACAGATGCGTCCTTCAGAACGATCTGCACCTTAGCCGCGTCATCTGCATCGACTATGATCTGCCCGTCTGACAGTGTTCCGCTTACGATGTATACGCCTTCGGCTGTGATAGTAACCGCGCTTCCGTCTATGCTTACTCCGGACGAAGCCGATGTTTCAGCGCTGCTTCCGCTCAGAGTTATTGTTTTGGCTTCACTCTCGTCATAATCTCCGGAGAGGTCTCTCTCAGTGAACATCTCAGACTTGCTTACTGCGTTGTCAGCCGCCTGTTCGCTCGATGTTGCTGTCACCGTGCCTGCCGAACCTGTCTCGGCATTCGCGCCGCACGATGTGAATGTCAGCATCAGCGCGAGGAGCAGTGAAAGAATTACCGTCATTGCCTTTGCTGTCACTCCGCGTGCCACTCCGGCATCTGTATATTTACTGTTTCTGTATTCCCTGTTCATATCCGCATCCTCCTTTCGGGGTCTGTTATCTACAGCTCTGTTGCTGCTGTTGCCTGCCTCGATACGTTGATCTCGAGGTTGCCGTTGCGGCAGCGCAGCCTGTCGATGAGTTCTTTTTCCTTATCCGGGTCTTTCAGCGTTACATCGTATGTAAGTCTGAACATGCTTCCCATGTTTGTCGTTCTGACGTTTACCAGTTCGCATGAGCTTGTGTACTCGGCGAAGAGGTCATCGAAAACTCCTGTATAGTCTAGGTCTTCAGGGATCATGATCCTGAAGCTCTTGTATTTATCTGCATTTCTCTTTGTCCCGAGATCAAATCTCGAAGTGAGCATTATCACCAGTGCCAGCACTGCGGTGAACGCTGTAGCGAGTCCGAGGTATCCCATGCCTGTGGCAAGTCCCGTCGCCATTGCCAGGAAGATCGCGCAGATCTCTTTGGCTGTACCCGGCACCGAGCGGAATCTTACGAGGCTGAACGCTCCCGCTACCGCTATGCCTGCTCCTATGCTTCCGTTCACCATAGCGATGATCACGCAGATGATCGCCGGGAGCATCGCGAGCGTCACTACGAAGCTCTTTGTATATCTCGTGTTGTACATGTACGCTGCCGCGATGAGTATTCCGAGGAGCAGCGATACTCCGAACGATGCTCCGAACTGTGCCGTGCTCACTGTCGCGGCTGTGCCTGTTTCATAAATGCTTGTAAGTAATTCTGTCATCTCTGCCACCTCCATCTATGGTCCCGGACCGCCTTGAAGCTGCCCGTTATTTCTCTTGTGTACACCCGTATGATAGCGGGCCAAGCTTAAACGAAACTAAAAGGGAAAACCTTTTTTGGGTACGAAGGCCGCATTTCGCGCGCTTCGTCATACAGCCGGATCGCAAAGAAGGGAAACGGCCGCGCACTTGGCACGGCCGCTCCCCTGATAGTTAAGGTTTTTATGAAGGTTTTGTTATGAAGAAAAGTATTTATATATATTTTATGAAGAAGCTTTTTTATGTGCAGCCGGATGCTGCGGACAGGGTTCAGGCAGATGCTCTGCTGAAGATGGAGAGTCTGCCCGCAGCATGCCTTTGCTGTCTGCGGCCAAGCGGTCCGCGGTTTGCTTTACCCTTGCTTCCGCTTCTGCCGCCTGACACAGCTGCCGCATATCCTTCATAGCCCGCAGCGGCGATCTCATGTGAGCGGTCCGCCGGAGCCTGGCTCATGAAACTGCAGTATGCAGTTCCGTACTTTGAAAACGATGTTTTGTAAATATGCTCTTCGGAGAGGATCTTCGTCATCCACAGTGGGATCGCTCCCGGGCACTTGAGTTCCATCAGGAACATGCCATCTCCGAGTATCTCTTTTCCGTACGCCTCAGACCTGAGCGAAAGATCGGTCTCCCTGCAGAGTATGTTGCAGTCGAAAGTGACTCTGAATTCCGATCCGCCGTCGCTCACCGGCGCGCCCTCTTTCATTCTGTAGGCCTCCCGGTCGTAGCTCAGATAGAGCACCGGCTTGAGTCCTTCGTAGAGATCTGCGAAGTAGCCGATCTCTTTTGCGACCTGCGATGTGCTGTTTGTGCCTGCGCCGCTCATCCATCTCATGGCTTCCGCCTCAGGCAGGCCCAGTCTTCTTTTATATACGACGCCGTCAAACTTGCGCTTGAGTTCAACGAATACCGTGCTGTCCGCATCGGCCTTTGCGTAGCTCCGAATGCGGAGCTTTTCCTTGAAATCCGGTTTGGCGATGGAATGCCTTGCCAGGATGAAATCGTCCGTATCGAAATAGATGTTTCTTACGGTCGACCTGCCGAACTTATCCATTTCCATGTGCGGCTCCATGGCGCGGAGGATCTTCTCCTTCTGCTCAGCCGTTACCAGGTATTTGAGTTCGTATCTTTTAAAAACCGCCTGATATCCCATGGCCATACCTCCTCTTTACAGTGCATAGATTAACAGCCGAAACTTAAACCAAACTTAAACAATAAAAAAATCTGCCGGATTCAGCAGATTTTTCAGATCTATTCATGATCGTGCAGAATGCGCTTTGCCTGAGCCCGAGCCAGCCGGTCATGCAAGCGGCAGGACCGCTGTTACGATGAAGTCGCGCCCTGTTGATGTGCGGGCGGAGATCTTTCCGCCGTGGGCATTCACTATCGCGTTCGCCATCGACAGACCTATGCCGTGCCCGCCGGTAGCGGAGTTGCGCGAACTGTCGGTGCGGTAGAATCTCTCGAATACGTGCGAGAGCATCTCGTTTGTAAGCTCGCCATCCGTCTGGTTGCGCACCTCGAATACCGCGCTGCGCCCTTCTTTGCGGAGCCTGACGTCTATTACCGGAGGAGCCGGCATGCCGTCTTCGTCATCGCCGCAAGGGATGATCCGCGGAGCCGCCGAGTACTTCACTGCATTTTCGAGCAGTATGGACAGAAGCTTCTCAAGCTCTTTGCTGCTTCCCTTTACGGTAACGGATGGGTCGATCTCGCTCGAAATGGCTTTGCCCTTATCCATTGCCAGCGGCTCAAATGACGATACAGTCTCGCTGACTATATCCGAGAACGGGAGCTCCGTCATCACGAGGGAATTGTCCGCCTCTTCCATGCGGGAAAGGTAGACCAGATCGTTGGTAAGGCCTGTGAGTCTTGCTACCTGGTCGTTTATGTCGCCAAGACTGTCCTTAAGGCTGGCAGCTGTCTCGTCAGCGATGGCAGGCTTCTCACCGTCACCACCGGTAGCGCCGTCGATCTCCATGTCCATGAGATCGATGTTGGCCTTGATAATGGCGAGCGGAGTTTTTATCTCGTGCCCCGCATCGGTGATGAAGCGCTTCTGCTTTTCGTAGCTCTCCGCAACAGGCTTCACTATGCGGCCCGCAAAGTACAGTATGATGAAGAACACCACGAGCAGTCCGAGAAGTGAAGCGAGTATGCTCGCTCTGAGGAACGAGCGGAAAGAATCAAGAGTTCTGCCGCAGTCGAGGAAGATGATCCTCGTGCTGCTCCCCTCTGTTTTCACGGAATACCTGAAATCTTCGACAAAGCCCGCATCGTCTCCGGATGCCAGAGCTTTCCCGGCGTACTCCGCAGCGCCCTCTTCATCTATTGAAGAGATCCTTTCCACATTGGTCTGCTGAACGTTTCCGCTGCCGTCCGTGGTGACTACGAAGAATCTTGCCTCTTCTGCTTCATCACGCGAGATGGAATGGCCTCTTTCTCCGCCTCTGCCGAAGAAAGGCGCGTTGTCGCCATAGAGATCTGCTCCTCCGTTCTCAATGCCTCCCGGCATTCCCATCGGCCCCTGCATGCGGTCGCCTTCATGGGATTCAAGCAGCCTGTCCGCGTTTTCCCCGATGACTTCGAGCCTGACATCGGCGTCATTGACCACCTTCGTGTAGTTCGCTATATTCATGCCCGCGACAATAAGCGACAGCAGAACTGTCAGCGAAACCATTGCGAGCACTATGAATCTTATCTTTAGTTTTTTGATCATCGATGCGGTCTCTCCGGTCCCCGTAAAGCACTATTCATCTGCAACGATCGAATAGCCTGCGTTGCGGGTCGCCTTTATCTTTACGTCTGCGCCAAGCGCAGTAAGTTTCTTTCTAAGATATGAGACATAGACCCAAACCACGTTGCTTTCCGTGTCCGTGTCGTAGCCCCAGATGTGGTCCATGAATGTATCGACCGAAATGATATTGCCCGGCTTTGCCATGAGGAGCTCCATCATCTGGAACTCCTTGTTGGTCAGCTTGACCGAGCCGCCCGGTGCGGCCATTTCGAAGCTTGCCCTGTCGAGGGTTAGGTTGCCGAACGAGAGCTTTGTATCGACCTCGTTGCCCGAACGCGTGATCGCCCTGACCGCCGCGAGAAGTTCTTTGGCGTCAAAAGGCTTTGTCAGGTAGTAGTTTGCCCCGCTGTCGAGCCCGAGCACCTTGTCGTCTATCTCGGATTTGGCCGTCAGCATGAGCACCGGAAGGTCGCTCCCTGAAGCGCGGAGCTTTCTGAGCACCGTGATGCCGTCGACTTTAGGCATCATGATGTCGAGTACGGCCGCGTCATAGTTGCCCGCCTCAAGATAGTCGAGCGCCTCCTGCCCGTCATGGACAGCGTCGATCGAATACTTATTGCTTTCAAATATTTTGACCAGCGCCTTTGCCAGCGCGATCTCGTCTTCGGCAAGTAATATGCGCATTGTTTCCTCCGATTCTTTTTCACTATGTTTTATTATATTAAAATGCGCCAGCCTTAACTATACCTTAAAAAGCAGTTTTAGCTGACGCTGATTTATTGTATTGCACAGTGTTCTCTACAGCATGCGCTTGAGATACTTGCCCGTTTTCGATTCAGGCACTGCGGCTACTTCTTCAGGCGTGCCCTCGCACACGATGCGGCCGCCCATGTCTCCGCCTTCAGGGCCGAGGTCGATGATGTGATCGGCCTGCTTTATTACATCGAGGTTGTGTTCGATGACTACTACTGTGTTGCCCTCGTCGACCAGGCGGTTGAGAACGTAGAGCAGCTTGTCGACATCGGCGAAGTGGAGCCCCGTCGTAGGCTCGTCGAGTATGTAGAGCGTACGCCCTGTGCTCCTCTTCGACAGCTCGGTCGCGAGCTTAATTCTCTGAGCTTCTCCGCCCGAGAGCTGTGTCGAAGGCTGGCCGAGGCTGATGTAGCCGAGGCCTACGTCGTCGAGAGTCTTCAGGTATCTGAGGATACCCTGCTGGTTCTCGAAGAACGGGATCGCCTCGTGCACAGTCATGTTGAGCACTTCGGAGATATTCTTGCCCTTGTACTTGACCTCAAGGGTCTCATGGTTGTATCTGGCTCCGCCGCAGACTTCGCACGGAACGTACACATCAGGCAGGAAGTTCATCTCTACCTTGATGATCCCGTCGCCGCTGCAGTGCTCGCAGCGTCCGCCCTTTACATTGAAGCTGAATCTTCCCGGCTGGTAGCCTCTCACCTTTGCCTCAGGCATTTCGGCGAAGAGGTTGCGGATATGCGTGAACATTCCGGTATATGTCGCAGGGTTTGACCGCGGCGTCTTGCCGATCGGCGACTGGTCGATGTTGATGACCTTGTCGAAGTTTTCTATGCCCCTGATCTCCCTGAACTTGCCCGGGCGCTCCTGCGTGCGGTTGGTAACGCGCGATACGCCTTTATAGAGGATCTCATTTACAAGGCTCGACTTGCCCGAACCCGAAACTCCCGTGACGAGGACCAGCTTGCCCGCCGGTATCTTTACGTCTATATTTTTGAGGTTGTTTTCGGCAGCGCCTAAGATCTCGAGGTACTTGCCGTTTCCGTCGCGGCGCACCATAGGCACCTGGATCTTCCTTTTGCCTGAGAGGTACTGCCCCGTGATCGACTCAGGGCAGTTCTTGATATCTTCGACGGTGCCCTGTGCGACCAGTTCGCCGCCGTTGACGCCCGCTCCCGGTCCGATGTCTATGATGTGGTCAGCAGCGTACATAGTGTCTTCGTCGTGCTCGACTATGATGAGCGTGTTGCCCATGTCGGTGAGCCCGCGGAGCGACGCGAGGAGCTTGTCGTTGTCGGCCTGATGCAGACCGATCGAAGGCTCATCAAGTATGTAAAGCACTCCCACAAGTCCGGATCCAATCTGAGTCGCGAGACGTATGCGCTGTGACTCTCCGCCGGAGAGAGTGCCTGCCGAACGGCTCAGGGTCAGATAGCCAAGACCGACGTCTTTGAGGAATCTGAGTCTGGCTCTGATCTCTTTGGTGACCATTCCGCTGATCTTTTTATCTCTTTCGGAGAGGCTGTTTTCGAGATCGTTGAAGAAGTCGATGGCCTGAACTACCGAGAGATCGGTCAGCTCCATGATGTTTTTGCCGCCTACCGTTACAGCAAGCACTGTGTCTTTGAGCTTGCGCCCCTTGCAGACCGGGCATTCATCTTCGGTCATCATGTCGCTGATCTTGTTCTTTATATATTCTGAGTTGGTCTCGCCCCATCTGCGTTCGAGGCTCGGAATGACGCCCTCAAATGTGTGGTTCATGTGCGAGACCCTTCCCGAACGGCTCTCGTATGTGTACTTGAGCTTTCGCGTGCCGGTGCCGTGCAGGAGCTCGTCCTTGAACTTCTGCGGCAGCTTTTTATACGGAACGCTGAGGTCGGTGCCGTGGTCGATGGCCAGGCGGTTGAGCATCTGGCGGTAGAATCCCATGGCATCGAGCGAAGCAAACACGTTGCCCATTGCGCCGTTGAGGATGCTCTTGTTTTCGTCGGTGACGACTGCCTCATCGGTAATGCGGAGGGTGAATCCGAGTCCGCTGCAGGTGTCGCAGGCGCCGTACGGCGCGTTGAACGAGAACATTCGCGGCTCCATCTCCTCGATGCCCGTGCCGTGGTCAGGGCACGAGAACTTCGTTGAATATGTAGCCTCGAACTCCTCTTTTTCGTCTTTTATGATCTTGCCGTCAGGGCCTTCGCCCGCGGCTGATGCCATATCCGCTGAAGCTGACTTCGGCGGCGTGAAAAGCACGCTGCAGATGCCCTCGCCCTCTTTGATGGCGAGCTCGAGAGCCTCGGCGATACGGCTGCGGTTGTCGCTTCTGAGCACGATGCGGTCGATGACTATATCGATGTTGTGCTTGTTGTTTTTGGCGAGCACGATGTCGCCTTCATCGAGCCGCGACATCGCGCCGTCGACGCGCACCCTCGTATAGCCGTCGCGGCGCAGGCGGTCGAGGACCGCCTTGTGCTCGCCCTTGCGGCCCCTTATGACCGGCGCGAACACGGTAAGCCTCGTGCCCTCTTCATGACTCTGTATATGCTCGATGATGCTGTCTATGTTCTGGCTTGTGATCTCGCGCCCGCAGACGGGGCAGTGCGGTACCCCGATCCTTGCGTAGAGAAGCCTCAGATAGTCGTATATCTCAGTGACCGTACCCACGGTAGACCTAGGGTTCTTGTTCGTCGTCTTCTGGTCAATACTGATGGCCGGCGAAAGCCCCTCGATGAGCTGCACATCAGGCTTCTTCATAAGCCCAAGGAACTGCCTCGCGTATGATGACAGCGATTCCACGTACTTCTTCTGGCCTTCGGCATAGATGGTATCGAAGGCAAGCGAAGACTTGCCCGAACCGGACAGGCCGGTCAGCACCACCATTTTGTCGCGCGGTATGGTTACGTCTATTCCCTTCAAATTGTGCTCGCGGGCACCCTTTATAACTATATTTTTATCCATTAATATCCCTTGTATGCGACGGGGCAGTAATTCCCTTCCGTCGCCCGCTCTCGCTCACGTTCCTCGCAGCGGCACTAAGCTCTGTCTTCGTCTTCGACTCGCCACTCGCTAAGTGCCGGCGGTCACTCATGCTCCGGGCGGGCAATTCTGCCCCGTCGGATAAATCGCATTTATTGCTGAAAAATATACTCTATAGGCGCTTGCTTGCCCGCAGTTCGAACAATATATCTCTTAATTCGGCTGCGCGCTCGAAGTCGAGCTGTTTTGCGGCCTCTTTCATGTTCTTCTCGACTTCGCGTATCGTGTCGCGAAGCTCTGCGGCTGTCATTGCCTTCGGGTTCTTTATATCTCTTTCGGCTGTGTAGCCCGATGTGGCTCTTGCTATCTCGCGGACCGGCTTTACGATGGTCTTCGGCACTATGCCGTGAGCCTTGTTGTAGTCGTCCTGCACCTTGCGGCGCCTTGAAGTCTCGTCGATACAGACCTTCATCGCCTTGCTGATGTAGTCAGCGTACATTATGACGCGGCCATGCTCGTTACGCGCCGCACGGCCTACGGTCTGGATGAGCGAAGTCTCGGTCCTCAGGAAGCCTTCCTTATCGGCATCGAGTATCGCGATGAGCGAAACTTCAGGAAGGTCGAGTCCCTCTCTGAGCAGGTTGATGCCGACCAGCACGTCGAACTTGCCCATTCGGAGGTCACGGATTATCTCGAGCCTCTCGAAGTTGTCTATATCCGAATGCAGGTACCTGACTCTGATGCCCTGCTCCTGCAGATACTTCGTGAGGTCTTCTGCCATGCGCTTTGTGAGCGTGGTCACCAGGACTCTTTCGCCCTTTGCGGCTGTCTCGTTGATCTCGCCGATGAGATCGTCGATCTGCCCCTCGGTCGGCCTGACCTCGATCTCCGGGTCGAGCAGACCGGTCGGCCTTATGAGCTGCTCGGCAGTGACACCGCCCGACCTGTTGAGCTCGTACGCGGCCGGAGTCGCCGAGACATACACCGTCTGGCCGGTCAGCTCGTTGAACTCCTCAAACTTGAGCGGCCTGTTGTCGAATGCCGACGGAAGCCTGAATCCGTACTCGACCAGCGACTCCTTGCGGGCGCGGTCGCCGTTGTACATCGCGCGCAGCTGAGGCAGCATGGCGTGTGACTCGTCTATTATAGTAAGGAAGTCGCCGTCCGGGAAGTAGTCGATGAGGGTGTAAGGCCTCTCGCCCGGCTTAAGGAAGTTGATGTGCCTCGAGTAATTCTCGATGCCCTTGCAGGTGCCGACTTCCATCATCATTTCTATATCGTAATTTGTGCGCTGCTCGAGCCTCTCGGCCTCGAGCAGTTTGCCGTTCGACCTGAACCAGTCGAGCCTCTCGCGGAGCTCCTCCCTGATCGACGCCACCGCCAGCTGCATGTCTTCGCGGCTCGTTATGTAGTGGCTCGCCGGGAATATCGAGATGTGCGAGCGGGTGCCGGTTATCTCTCCCGTCAGCGGATCGATCTCGCGTATGCTCTCTATCTCGTCGCCGAACAGTTCGACTCTGACTGCGCTCTCGCCCCCTGCCGGATAGATGTCGACTATATCGCCGCGGGCTCTGAACGTGCCCCTCGCGAAGTCGAGGTCGTTTCGGGTGTACTGGATGTCGGTCAGCTTGCGCAGCAGCTGCATGCGGTCCATCTCCATGCCCGGTCTGAGACTGATGAGTTGGTTACGGTACGACGACGGACTTCCGAGTCCGTATATGCACGATACCGAAGCGACTATGATGACATCGCGCCTCTCGAGCTGGGCCGCCGTGGCTGAGTGCCTCAGCTTGTCGATCTCGTCGTTGATATCCGCATCTTTTTCTATGTACATATCGGTCGAAGGCACGTAAGCCTCAGGCTGATAGTAATCGTAGTACGACACAAAATACTCCACTGCGTTGTCAGGGAAGAACTCCTTGAACTCTCCGTGGAGCTGCGCCGCAAGCGTCTTATTGTGTGAGATGACCAGAGTCGGCTTCTGCACCGCCTCGATGATTTTGGCCATCGTAAAAGTCTTGCCGGATCCGGTGACTCCCATAAGGGTCTGAGCCTCTCTTCCCGCAAGTATGCCGTCGGCTATTTCTCTTATCGCCTGCGGTTGGTCGCCCATAGGGGCGAAATCGCTTTTTACTACAAACTTACCCATTGCCCGTATTTTATCAAAAAAGGTTCTTCAGAACAAGCGTTCTTTTATGCTATAATTTAAACCAGCTACCATAGGAGGTAGGCGCTTGCATTCTTCATGGCCGGATATAGCATTGGCAGAAAAAAATAACCGCCAGACCCTGAGAAAGTGAGGCGGTTATCGTCATAACTACTCGGGCTAACCGTCTATCGGTAGCTCATTTCTATTAACATTATATTTATATATCCCAAAAAGTAAAGTTTTTACCACTCTTTACTGATACGAGAATCCGCCGCCTGCGCTCTGCACCGGCTCGAAGATCGACTGTGCCTGCTCGTCGCTGAGGTCGATGCCGAATACTTCCTTATAATAAGCCTTTGCTTCCGCGATGACGTCTACGTCCTCGAACTTTTCAGGGTATGCAGTCTTTGCCATCCACAGCAGTGTTACCGGGCAGTCGACTCCCGGAGTATAGCTTCTGTACATGCCGAGAGGCATCTTGAAGACTCTCTTATCCTGAACAGCCTTGACCGCGCTCCAGTCATAGCCCTCTACGGTGTTGTTGTAGAGATCGTCAGGGTAGTAAGTGTTGAAGTTTGTCATGAAGATCAGGTCAGGGTTCCACGAGTATACCTGCTCCATGTTGACGGCTACGGAGTTGTCGGTCGACAGCTCTGTCGCGACGTTCTTTGCTCCGATAGCGTCAGCCCACCACTGACCGAAGAACTGCTGTCCCGAAGTCAGGAGCGTTGTATCGCTGTACTGGAAGAGGAAGAACGCATTTGCTCTCTCTTCGTCAGGGATGTCCTTTACTCTCTCCTGCACCATGTCGTACATCTCGTTCGATCTCTTCTCGACGATCTCAGCCTTGTCGCTGTCAGGGAACATCTGGCTGAGGAGCGAGATCCAGTTGTTGAGTGTTTCGATGCAGTTATAGTTCCACTTATTTACTGAAATGCCGACCGCAGCGAATCCGGCGTTTGTCAGCTGTTCGCCGATCTCCGCGCTCGATGCGCTGTAGAATACGACATCAGGCTCGAGCTTGGCGAGCTCTTCGAGATTGACGTTCTGGCCGTCGTAGTACCCGGTATCCGCGTTGAGGATCTCAGGATAGAGCTGGCCGAGCAGTCCGTTCTGCGCAGCTGTCATCGAAGCTTCAGGCATTCCGACGATCTTGTCGGCAGAGTCGAAGAATACTGCCAGCACGCTAGGGAGCGGATAGATGTCGCAGACTGCGATCCTCTGGATGTCGGCAGGGACCTCCACCTGCTTGTCGGCGTGGTCTGTGACTGTGATGGTCTCGGCAGCAGGCTCGCTGCTCTCCTCAGCACCGCCGCCTCCGCACGAAGCGAACGCAGTCATGCTCATGGCGAGAGCCAGCATCAGCACAAGAAGTTTTAGCGTTTTGTTCTTCTTACTCAGAAAACTCTTCATAATCAGAAACCTCCTTTTGTTTATTTGATTTTAATTAATAGCTCATTTATGTCTGAGACAAGGTCGGGGATCTCATCTCTGTAGATGCGGCCCGAGAATGCCTCATGCGGGAGCGCTATGAATTCCGCGCTCTCAGGAACGATCGGCTTGTAGAGCGGATCCGCGATGACGTATGCGGCGCCCTCAAGTTCGGGGATTATATCGTCTTCATCGGGAGTCATGCGGTCGCAGCTCCTGAGAATTCCGTCAGGGCACTCGGTCGCGCAGAGCACCTTTGCGGGTATGTCGCACTCGAGTTCTATGGTGCTTGCCAGAGACAGCGAGGTGATGCCCTCGCCGATCACAGCCACGAAGCCCTCTTCATAAGTGCTGCCGCCTTTACCGGCACTTCCGTCAAGGAAGACTCCGGAATCGACGCTGATCTCTTCGAGCCCCGCGGCCTCCGGCGCTCCGGCGCCTCCGGCCTCTTCAAACTCTCTGAGTTTCAGTTTCATCTGATCTGCCAGAAGGCCAGGCAGCTCGTTGCCCGCAGGGAATCCTACAGCGTAAGGCGTGCCGAATCTCTCGTAGAGCACGCGCGCGGCGCCATAGCCCGCTGCCGAGACCACAAGGTTTATGTCCGCTTCGGCCGCGCGCCTCAGCTCTTCAAGGCTGCTGCCCATGGCCCATTTGGATACGACCTCGAAACCCTCGCTTTCGAGCCACTGCTCTATCGAGGCATCCTGCCCGTTGGTCGAAAAGTCGAGCGGCGTAAGTCCGAGTATGTTCACGCGCAGACGATCGCCTTCGGCCCGCCCGTGCCCGCCGTCAGGCTCATCAACGAATCTTTCGGCCATGCCCGCGAGAGCCATCGATGCGCCGTGGATGTATGTGTTCATTCCCGTGGTCGGGAATCCGAAGCTCGGGGTCCCCGTCCTCTGCTCTATGACCGCGGCGACCGCCTCGAAGTCGAAGCCTGTCATCGTCGGTATAGGCGTTCCGGCTATTGCTATGAAGGCCGGCTTCAGCACCTCAGCCGCGTCGGCGATGTCGCTTATGAGCTTTTCGTCGTCGCCCATTATGGCTTCCATCTCGCTGATGCCGGATATATAGACCATGCTGTCCATGTCGTACCAGCGCGGCTCATCGTGAGTCGTGTATGTCGAGTTGCAGCCCGACGCGTCGTGCATGACTGTCATGCCTCCGAGCTCGAACAGCGCGGAGCAGACACCCATGACGTCCGCCGAATATGTAGATATGATTCTTGCTGTCTGTTTCATTTCAATTCTCCGCGGCTTTCTATCTGAGGCATACCTCGCAGCCGAGTCCCTTTATCTGCACGAGCTCACGCATCTCCTTCTCTTCTCTGAAGGCCTCGCGTATGAGCCTGCACGTTCTGGTCACGGCCTCGTAGCCTGTCATTCCGCCGCCCTCAACCACATTGACGAAGCGGCGGGTCTCTTCAAATGCGGCCGCCTTCTGTCCGATCGCAAGCACCTTGTCTTCGCCCTGAGCGTCGACATTTGCCGTGCGCGCGAACCTCATTCCCGGATGCACCGTCGGGTAGATCATCAGATCAGGATGCTCCTTCTGAAGGCTGTCGAAGGCCGCCCTGTCTCCACCCGGGATCCCGTCAGCGTAGACCCTGATCACGTTGATGCCGTGATCGAGCAGCAGCTTCGCGAGTCCGAGAGGTCTCGGGCAGAATGTATAGTCGATGCTCACAGGAGTATCTCCGATGAGCGCTTTTGTCTCAGCCAGTTCCCTTTCGCAGTCCGCCCTGAGCGCCGCGATCTCCTCTTCGCTTCGCGGCTCAAGCCCGAGCACCTCTGCGAGCCCGGCGAAGGTCTCGTCGATCTCGTCGTAGTCGAAGCTGAACTTCAGCGCGTAGTGCTTGCCGCCCAGCCTTTCGGCGAGCATGTCACCGCCCGGAGCGGCATCCGGATTGTACGAGATATATACGCTGCTTTCAGCCATCTGCTGGTATTCATCATAAGTCCTGCACGATGTTATCTCGTGCACCTTAAGCCCCGCGCCTTTCAGCAGCTTCATGAGATCGCTGTCCTCATCTGTCGGCAGGTCATTACCGATTATTGCGACCGCCTCAGGCTTCTTCTCACGCTCGTGCAGGAGCATGTAGAGCCTCGAACGCATGAGCTGGTCAGGCGTCAGCCCGCTCTTTCTCATGATAGGGTTCATGTAGCAGTCGGTGAAGTCGATGTCAGGGAAGCGGCTCCTGAGAGTCGCGTATATCATGTCGAGGTCGACTCCGGTGAAGTGGTGCACGCAGCTTGTGTACACCAGCACTGCAGGAGGGCGCTTCGGCAGCTTATTGAGGATGTCCGTGACGCCTTCTATTACTAGGTCTTCCATGTCGCCGTCGAGCAGGTTGTTCTCTCTGATGGCGACAGTCGAGAACCTGTCCATCGCGTCCATTTCAGCTGCAGTCAGCACGACTCCGCGCAGGCAGCCGGCCGCGCACACGAATATCTCGTGCGCCTCAGGTATGAGCATGCCGGTGTGGACGATGTTCCAGGTGCCTCGCGCCGGGGATGAATACTCCAGGCCCGATCTGAAAGGAGCCGGGAAGTTCGCATCAGCGATCCTCACGTGAGGTATCTCAGCCGCGCTCAGCTTTATATTCTGTTTTTCGTTTACTTTCTTAAGCATGTATCTCTCTTTTTATTTATTGCAGATCTCGAGGAGCTTTTTTGCGAGCTCGCGGTACTCTCCGGCCATTTCGCTGTCAGGGAATGCTTCGATGACAGTCTTGCCGAGGTCTTCCGCGTCTGTGACGGTCTCACTTCTGCTGAGCTCGCCGATGACTTCCGAACCTATATCCGACGCGAGCTCCGCCACTTTGGCGTCTTCGTCGCGCACGTTCCTGTGGTTGAGGATGATGCCGCCAAGAGATGCGTAGCCTCTGTCCTTGAATCCGTCGATCGCGACTGCGATGTTTGCAGCCGCGTGTATGGCCATATTCTCGCCCGATGTTATTACGAACACCTTGTCGGCATAGCCGCCGCGCATCGGCATCGAGAAGCCGCCGCACACGACATCGCCGAGAACGTCATAGATGACTACATCAGGCTTGAAGGTCTCATACGCGCCCTTTTCTTTCAGCTTGTCGAGAGCAGCGATGATGCCGCGGCCCGCGCAGCCGAGGCCCGGAGTAGGCCCGCCGGCTTCCACGCAGATGACCCCGCCGTAGCCTTCCTTTACCATGTCGGAAAGCTCGAAGGCGTTCTTGCGCTCTCTTACGAGATCGAGCACGGTTACCATGTCTCCCTGTCCGTGGAGGCTCGATGTAGAGTCAGCCTTAGGGTCGCAGCCGATCTGCATCACTTTATAGCCCATGTCTGCAAGGGCTGCCGACACGTTCGACACTGTTGTCGATTTGCCGATACCGCCTTTTCCGTAAACAGCTATTTTTATCATTTGATTTCCTTTCCGGCCGACGGCCGCATGTATTTATTCGTAAGTGGTCTTGACGCTGATATCAGGTATCAGGCCGAGCCTGTGCGAGAGCGCTTCGATCTCGGATTCAGGCCCTTCGAGCATCACTGTGATTATGTATTTTTCAGACCGCCTGTGCGGCAGTCCCATTCTGCCTATGAGCAGGTGGTTGAACTCCCTGAACGCCTTGTTTACCAGAGAAGCGTGCTCGTTGCTCTGCATTATGACGGTCACTGACGCGAGCACAGGCCCTTTCCTGTGCGCCTGCTGATGAGTTCCGCCCTCTTCGCTTATGCCCACCGCCACTACGTTCTTCATTACGCTGCGCGGAGTCTCCACCTCGCCTATGAGGGCATCGACCCCGAAGGCTCTGCGAATGTTCTCTTCGGTCACGACTTCGGTGGTATTTCCGAACACGCTCCTTCCGTCTTTCGAGAGCATCAGCGACTTTCCCGCGCGCTGCAGCGCGTGTGCCGGATAGTGCGTGTTGAATATGCACGCGACACCCTCAGCCGCCAAAGCAGTCATGGCGTCGAGCACTATGAGCTGGTTCTTGAAGTCGAGGTTCGACTCAGGCTCGTCGAGCACGAGTATCTCAGGCTCCGCCGCCATCGCCCTGGCGATGAGCACCATCTGCAGCTCGCCTCCGCTTATTGCGTGGCACGGCTTGTCCGCAAGGTGGGCGATCCCGAGTCTTTCCATCACGCGCTCCGCGATCTTCATGTCTTCTTCGGAAGGAGCCGAGAAAGCGCCTATGCGGCTGCTCCTGCCGAGGAGCACCGTCTGGAACGCCGTGTACGATACTGCCGCCGTCCTCGCCTGAGGCACGTAAGCCATGCGCCTCCACAGCCTTGAGGCCGGTATGCCGCGTATGTCTTCGCCGTCGAGAAGGCTCCGCCCGCTCTGCCAGTGGAGCATGTCCATCATGCACCTGAGCAGGGTCGTCTTGCCCGCTCCGTTTGGCCCGAGCACGGCGAGTATCTCGCCCGGCGCCAGCTCAATATTTATATCTTTCAGTATCTGCGGTCCGCTCTTATACGCGAAGCATCCGTTCTCTATCCTGAGAAGAGCTTCGCCCGCAGCCTTTGTTACGGTATCGCTCATATGCGCCATCCTCCGCTTCTTCTCATCAGAACTATAAAGAACGGCGCTCCTATGATAGCAGTCAGTATCGAGACAGGTATCTCTGCCGCGGATATGCTGCGCGCCATGGTATCTACGATTATCATGAAAACGGCTCCGAAGCTCACGGAAGCCGGAACTATCGAAAGGTGGTTGTTGCCGAAGATCATGCGGCACATGTGAGGTATGAGGAGACCGACCCAGCCTACCTGTCCGCACATCGAAACGCACGATGCGGTGACAGCCGTGGCCGCTACTATGGTGACTCCCCTGAGCAGCCTCACGTTCACGCCCGAAGCCTTCGCCTCGTCGTCTGACAGCGGCAGAAGGTTCATGCGCCATCTAATAAGCACGAACACGAGAACTCCTGCGATGATGACAGGCGCTCCGAGCGCGAGGGTGCGGTAGTTCGCCTTGTCGAGTCCGCCCATCAGCCAGTAGGTGATAGCCGGGAGCTGCTGTTCCTCATCAGCTGCGAATTTTATGAATGATATAAGGGCCGAGAAGAGCGAGCCTATCATGATGCCCGAGAGCACTATATAGCTGAGGCCTCCGCGGTCTTTTCCCGAGCCTGACAGCCAGGTGAGTGCGACTGCCGCGCCTCCCATGGCCAGGCCGAGGATCTGAATTCCTATCAGGTCAAATCCGAGCAGTATGCCGAGCGCGGCGCCGAACGCCGAGCCGCTTGCCACGCCGAGAGTGTCAGGTGTCGCGAGCGGGTTCGCGAACAGGCTCTGGAACGCGCAGCCCGAGACCGAGAGCCCTGCTCCGACAAGTGTCGCAAGTATTATGCGCGGCAGGCGAAGCTGCAGCACTGTTTTCTCGATCAGCTCGCTCGATGCGTGCTTTCCGCTCAGCGCGGCCCGGAGCACGTCAATCACCTCGCCCGGGGCGATCGACATGCGTCCGATCCCAAGCGAGATTAGAGCTGCTATAAACGGCAGCACTATAAGTATTACGATCCATGCGGCGCCAAGCCTTCCGTCTCTTCTGAGGCTCATTGCTTGTTTTTTCCTTATTTACATTAACTGATTTTGTTGCGGCGGCCCTGCCTTCTGAAAAAAAAAGCCCTGCTCCGTTTGAAGCAAGGCTGTGTGGATCAGAATTACCGTACGCAAAAAAGCGCACATTCGAATGATCAGCTTTACATCTTGCTTCAGCCTCAAAACCTTTGCGGGATTTCGGCTTCAGGGGATGTTTCAGACTTTGGCATAGGTCACCTTGGCATTTATACCGTCGAGGCGTCCGAGCGCTCCGGTGAGAGAATTGATCTTATCCATCGGTGCGTCAATGGCGATGCTGATGATGCTGATTCCCTTCTCTTTGTAAGGGATCCCCATGCGCCCGATAATATACTCGGCGTATTCATGGAGAAGATCGTTCAGCATTTCGACCCGGTCGGACTGCGTGACGATGATGCTTATCACGGCGACTCTGGTTTCCATTGTTGATCTCCTGTTATTGAATTGCAATGTGATTTTAACACAAGCTTATTCACGCGGCAATTGCCTGTGGTCCTCAACTTTGTTTACGCTGAGAATGACGATGAGAGCTCCGATGGCAGTCACGACCGTCGCTGTCAGGTTCATCGCTCCGACTCCGGCAGCATCGATGAGCCACCCGCCCGCAAAGCTTGCGGCTATGGTTGAGAGAACGATCATCATGGTGAAGAGAGCCTGTCCCTTTACCGCTTCGCCCGGGCTCATTATCTCGTCGATGAAGTAGACCATTCCCGGCATCATCATCGCGAAGGCCACGAGCTGGAAGAACTGCGCAAAGTACAGCACGCTCACCGATCCCGCCAGCCAGCAGACTGCCATCTTCGCAGTAAGGCCTATCGAAGCTACCTTGATAAGCGTGCGGCTTGAGAAGTGCTTGCGGATCTTTCCGAAGAATACCATCGTCGGGATCTCAAGGAGCGCCATGAGCGAGAGTATCCTTCCGGTCTGCTCAGTCGTGCCCCCTACGTTGCCGGCGATTTGCGGCATGTAGTTGCTGAGCACTGCGTTGCTGAAAAACAGGCCCGCGATGCCCAGATTCATTATGAAGAAGTGCCTGTTGCGGCGCGCGAATTCCCTGAGATTTATCCTCTCGTTGTCTTCTGCATCAGACCCGGCATTTTCAGTGCCCTCATTTCCCTGCGCCATGTGCTTGATCTTATTGAAGCTGGTCTTGGTAATGAGCAGGAGCAGTATCATCAGCAGGCAGGCTGCCTCTGCGCAGACGGGGATCACCATTACTCCCTTTTTCTCCACGAGAGTTCCGAGCACTGCCAGTATGGCCGAGAAGCCAAGCGAGCCACCCGCGCGTCCGATACCGAAGTTTACGTTGATGCCTCTGCGGCTGAGCCTGAATGCCAGCGAATTGAGCTCTGGCTGAAGCAGGGCGTGCAGTGCCAGGAACAGCACTATTATGGCCGCCAGCATGAAGGACCCGCCCGGGAATACGAAGTAACCCACGGCGGTGATCATCATCATGCATATCATGCGCGCCGAAGCATCCATTATCTTTGTGCCGCCGATGCGGTCCATGCGGTCGGCAACGAGCGGCTGCAGCAGGAACGCCAGCAGGTTTGCAGCAGCCAGCGTCATGCCTATGTGTGTGTTGTCATAGCCCTTTTGGAGCATAAAAACCGAGGCAAAACTGCCGGTGATACCATAGATCATCCAGTATGCCCCGAGTGTCAAAGCATATTCTGCGTTTAGTTTAAATGTATTCAAAGCGGACGTCTCCTGTCTGTTATCAGAATTCGTCCGGCGAATACTCGAGCAGGCAGTCGTAAGCTTCCTGACCGAACAAGTCGATATAGTCCGCAGTTGCCCTGTCGATCATCTCTTTGGAATCTTCAGGGAAGCGCTTGCAGAGTTCATCGGCTACCGAGCAATAGATGTGCGCTGTGTGGAAGTTGAAATCCTTCATCGCGCTTGTTCCGAGTTCTGCTTTCTTGTCGGCGACCAGTTTGAGCTCTTCTTCGCTGAGAGGCTTTCCCCAGTCAAAGTCGCAGCGCTCGCCGCCCCAGCTCATGGAAGTAGTAAGAGGAGTGCAGACAGCTCCGCATCCGTAACCCTCGTATACGGCCGCGTCCACGTTAACGCAGTACTCGCGTCCGTACTCGAGTATGTCGTACTTCTTCCATGCCTCGCACCATGCGCACTTGGCAATATATGTCTGATAAGTCGGCTCTGAGCGGAGCATGCCGAATTCCATCTGTCCATGATAGTCAGGCTTCCACTCGCCGTATGCCTGGTTCGTCCACAGGTCGACCGGATCGCCGTTGGCACGAGCTCTTGCCGCCATTCTGGCGCCGCGCTCCTTTCCGTAGCGAATCATTCCGGCCTGGATCGCCTTTCTGCCCTCTTCGCCCTTGGCCTGAATGGCCGCGCGGCTGAGAAAGGCGAACATCATCGCCTGGTTTTCGATCTTAAGATCTGCCATCTTCTAGTTTTCCTTCCCAATTTCATTAAGATGCTCAAGGATAGCATGGGCAGCTACATTGCCCTCGCCAACTGCCTTGGCTATCTGATAAGGTCTGCCCGTGCAGTCGCCTGCAGCGTAGCAGCCCTTGTAGTTTGTCTCCTGGCTGCGGTCGACCTTGATGTGCGCGCCGTCCATCTCGAGACCCGGAAGCACAGTCGAAGGTGCGATCGCAGGTCTGAGAATGAATACTCCGTCTACGTCTATCTTAGTTCCGTCGGTCAGCTCTATGGAATCGCACTTCATGCCGCCGTCGAGCTTCTTTACAGGCAGCTTAAGGACTTCCGCGTTCTCAGCGTCTGTCGTATAGCCGAAGCTCGTGTAGATGTAAAGCTTTCCGCTGATCTCCTCGAGGTATTTGATATCGTGCGCCATTCTTTCATCTGTGCAGTAAACAGCGACAGTCTTGCCCTTGTAGAGGAATCCGTCGCAGGTAGCGCAGTAGCTGACGCCGGCACCGAGCAGCCTGGCTTCGTTCTCCATGCCCTTGGCTGCGGCAATGCCTGTTGAGAGAAGCACGGTGCGTGCCTCGTACATCTCGTTGTCGGCGAGTATCATGTAGTGGTCGCCCATTGCGGCGATGTTCGTGACACGCTTGTCAGCGGACTCGAGGCCCATCTCATCGGCCTGAGCGCGGAACTTCGCGTTAAGATCTGCTCCGCCTACCATTGCAACTCCCGGATAGTTCGCGATCTTCTCGGATTTACCGACCTTGTCACTCATCTCAGGCGAACCGAACCAGATGATCTCCTTATTATGCAGCTTCAGTGTGAGAACCGCGGAAAGGCCGGCAGGGCCTGTTCCTATAATTGCAACGTCGTACATGTATATCTCCTTTTCTCCGTCCCTGTAAAAAATAAGTCGCCACTTCCGGGGCCTGACCCCATCTCTAGAAAGACTTTGCGAGATCGATCTGTCTTTCGAGCCAGTTGATCCAGGCGTCGAAGCCTTCGCCGGTCTTTGCCGATACGAAGAATATCTCGGACAGCGGGTTGAGAGCGTGTACTCTTTCCACGAACGCCTCATCGTCGAACGCGAAGAACTTGCGTGTATCTGTCTTGTTTACCAGGACCGCCTGTGTGACCGTGAACATCAGAGGGTACTTGAGCGGCTTGTCGTCTCCTTCAGGAAGCGACAGGATCTCGATATTGATATTCGCTCCGACATCCTGCTCAGCCGTGCAGACGAGGTTGCCTACGTTTTCGAGGAACACTACGTCGAGGTCTGATGTCTCGAATTCGTTGATTGCTGTCTGTGTCATCGAGGCATCCATGCAGCACTCTCCACCTGTGTGGATCTGCATGGCGCGCACTCCGGCATCCGCCATCTTCTCGGCGTCGACAGTTGCTTCGATATCCGCTTCCATTACGCCGATCTTATATTCACTTCCGAGCTCCCTGATAGTGCGGAGGAGTGTTGTTGTCTTTCCTGCGCCAGGCGAGGCCATAACGTTCACAAGAAAAGTGCCGTTTGCCTTGTTCTGAGCTCTTACGTCAGCGGCAATGCGGTCATTCTCTTCGAAAATGCCTACATTGACGTCTATAACTCTTACATTATTCTCTGCCATTTCTTTAACTCTCCTTAGCTAACGTATTCGAGGATCTCCTTGGCGCGCTCACGGAGCCATTCCGCGAGTGCCTTGATCCCCTCGCCTGTGTATGCCGATACCATGAATACCGGCGCTTCAGGTCTGCACTCAGCCACGTATCTCTTGAACTTCTCAGGGCTGAAGTCGAACGCTTCCATCGCGTCGATCTTGTTGACCACGACGACATCTGCCTTGCTGAACATCAGAGGGTACTTGAGCGGCTTGTCGTCGCCTTCAGGTACCGACAGGATCACGAGGTTGATCTGAGCTCCTGTGTCGAACTCCGCAGGGCATACCAGGTTGCCTACGTTTTCGAGAATGACGATGTCGAGGTCTTCCGAACCGATCTCGCGCAGCGACTGGCGGCTCATGTCGGCATCGAGGTGGCACATGCCGCCTGTGTGGAGCTGGATCGACGGGATTCCCGCGCTCAGCATTGTCTTTGTATCGACATCTCCGTCGATGTCTGCCTCGAGAACTCCCACCTTATAGCTCAGTCTGAGCTCTTCGACGAGTCTCAGTATGGTCGATGTCTTGCCGGAACCCGGTGAGCTCATAACATTGATGTAAACAGTCTTTTCAGCCGCGAGCTCTTCACGCAGCTTATCCGCATCCGCGTCGTTGTCAGCGAGGATGCTCTCCTTTAGGTCGATTATCCTTACTTCACTTGGATCCATATGCGTTTTTCCTTTCTCTTTGATTGCTCCCGCGGGAGCTGTTTTTTTATAAAGTATTGAATTCATACGTTATTTATATATCTAAAATCCCCCCAAACGGCTATTTTGATGCGCTTTGGGAGAATTGTATGATATAATCTTGCGTTGTAAATTGTTTTGTGATCCAAAACAACCATGCAAGAATTATATTGTAAGTTCGCACCGCAGGCAAGACCTGCCATATAAAACGGGACACTATGAGCAGAAAGTATACAGATACAGAGTATAGAAATATCAAAAGACGCGAGCGCGAGGTCATCGGACAGATGCTCGATGAGCTGAAGAGATCCAAAGACAAGCGCTACCTCTTCAAGGAGAAGCATGTGGTCACCGACCTCAAGGACATGCTCAATTACAGCGCGGACGAGCATCCTGATCTTCCGCTCTTCATGCAGAAGTACGATGCCAACAAGCCTTTCAAGGAGATCAGCTTCAGGCAGGCGCGTGAAGACGTCAACGCAATCGGCACGGGCCTCCTCGACCTCGGCCTCGAAGACAGGCACATCGGCCTCATCGGCCGTAACTCCTCCGAGTGGGGTGAATCCTACCTGGCTATCGTAGGAGGCGTCGGAGTAGTCGTACCTCTCGACAGAGAGCTCAACGAAAGCGAGCTGAAGCAGCTCACCATCAAGGGCGAGCTCGAAGCCGTGATCACGATAAACAAGAAGTACTACGAGACATTCAAGCGCATCAAGGAAAGCGGTGACACCATGCTCCGCTATATCATCAATGCCGACATGGATGAAGATGAAGACGCGGAAGCCGGTCTTCTCTCGTGGAAGAAGCTGCGCGAAGAAGGCCGCCACAAACTCTGGGACGGCGACCGCCGCTACGTAGACGCGCAGGTTGTCAATACCGACCTCGCTTCCATCATATTCACATCGGGCACGACCGGCGTTTCGAAGGGCGTCATGCTCTCGCACCGCAACCTCATGCTCGACACCATCCTGGTGCAGGCGATGTTCGAAGCGCGTCCTAAGGACATCTGCTTCTCGGTGCTGCCTATGCATCACTGCTATGAATGCACAGCGACATTCCTCTCCTGCGTATACAGCGGAGCCACTGTCGCATTCAGCCGCGGACTCAAATACATCCGCAAGGACATCCTCGAAGTAAAGCCGACCATCATGCTCGCAGTACCGGCTATCATCGAGAACTTCTACGCAAAGATCAGACGCTCGGTCGCCGACAAGCTTACCGACAAGCAGATGAAGGCTTTCGAGATCATGGACCGCGAGGCAAGGCGTTTCAAGGTGAAGCTGCCTAAGAGCGTCACAAAAGACATCGAGGCCGTATTCGGCGGAAGGCTCCACACTCTCATATCAGGCGGAGCTCCTATCGACGGCGCTATCCTCGACTCGTTCTGCAACATCGGCTTCAACGCGATCCAGGGCTACGGCCTTTCGGAGTGCGCTCCTATCGTAGCGCTCAATCCGGCAAAGCGTAAATACATGAAGAATTCCTCAGCCGGGCACATCATGCCGTTCACCGAGTGCAAGATTCTCGACCCTGACAGCAACGGCATCGGCGAGATCTGCTTCCGCGGACCTCAGGTGATGATGGGCTACTACAAGGACCCTGAGAACACGGCAGCCGTACTCGATGAAGAGGGCTGGTTCCACACAGGCGATGTCGGCTACCTCGACCGCGACAACTACGTGTTCATTACCGGCCGCAAAAAGAACGTCATCATCGCCAGCAACGGCAAGAACGTATTCCCTGAAGAGCTTGAATCCTACCTCCTGGCGCTTCCGATCGTCGACGAGTGCATGGTATGGGGCGGCGAGCTCGACCCTAACTCACAGTGGAATGGAATTCATGCAACGATCAGGCTCAAACCTGAAGCGCTCGAGACTCAGCTCGGCGCAGGCTACACAGCCGAGCAGGCAAGCGCCCTGATCGAGGCAGAAGTCGACAAGATCAACGACGACCTGCCGAGATTCAAGAGGATCGCTCACGTGGTAGTGCGCGAGCGCGAATTCGACAAGACCACAACGATGAAGATAAGGCGCTTCGTAGAAGACAACAAGAGAGCTTAAAAAGGACAGAAAAAGCTGCAGTACCTTAAAAAGTACTGCAGCTCTTCTTTTATAAATGAAAAGGCAGCCTCCTGACGGAAGCCGGATAACTAAGATTCATGCTGCGAAGTATTATCGTTCACAGCGTTACCCGTTTTACGGCGAAGAGAATTCGTGCATGACGCGAAAGAGGCCGCTCGAGTGCACGGAGCGTACCTATAGTACGTGAGTACACGAGAGCGGCCTCTGACAAAGTCATGCGTGAATTATCGAGCCGTTACAGTGCTGCTGTAATAATGGACATCTTATATACTTCCTCTGCGTCGCATCCTCTTGAGAGGTCGTTGATCGGAGCGTTGAGTCCGAGCAGGATAGGTCCGTAAGCTGCATATCCGCCGAGTCTCTGAGCGATCTTGTATCCGATGTTACCGGCCTCGATGATAGGGAATACGAATGTGTTTGCATAGCCTGCAACAGGTGATCCAGGGAACTTCAGCTGGCCTACTGTAGGGGAAACAGCTGCGTCGAACTGCATCTCGCCGTCGATGGCCATGTCTGGGTTAAGCTCCTTGGCGATCTTTGTAGCTTCTGCGGAGAGAGCTACTGTGTTGCCCTTGCCGGATCCCTTTGTGGAGAAGCTGAGCATTGCTACCTTAGGATCGATGCCGAATGTTCTTGCGCACTTCTCGATCTCTACTGCTACCTCAGCGAGCTTCTGAGCGCCTGTGAATGTAACGTTTCCTTCTTTATCCTTGCTGTCTTCGTACGAGAGGTTTACAGCGCAGTCGCCCATAGCGATCGTTCTGAGGTTCTCGTCTCCGCAGTCTCTTGTGAGGATGAAGCAGGAGCTTACGAGGTGA
Source organism: uncultured Eubacteriales bacterium (assembly GCA_902795265.1). Taxonomy (GTDB): domain Bacteria; phylum Bacillota; class Clostridia; order Peptostreptococcales; family Anaerovoracaceae; genus Crickella. Next base: position 2,519 of record CADBKM010000019.1, on the reverse strand, counting down.
GCGCCCGGTTTTGTCTTAACGAGCTGGAGAGCAGGACGGATAGTGTCAGCTGTGGAGTATGTAGCTCCGCCGAGGAGGCAGTCAGCCTTGCCCATCTTTACGAGCATTGTGCCGAAGTAGTTGCCCTTCTTAAGAGCAGCTGCACACTCTTCTTCTGTCATCTTGCCTTTTCTGAGAGCTACCATGGTCTCTACCATTTCTGCCATGCCCTCGTACTTCTCAGGATCGATGATCTCAGCCTTGCTGATGTCGAAGCCCTTTTCAGCTGCTGCAGCCTTGACTTCCTCTTCATTTCCTACGAGTACTACACCCATGAGGTCCTCAGCAAGAAGTCTTGCAGCTGCCTCCTGGATACGTGCATCAGAACCCTCTGTGAATACGATCTTCTTAGGCTCTGCTTTAACTTTTTCGATCAGTTTGTCAAACATGTTAAGTCTCCGTAAAAATTGATTTAATAGCAGTATTTTATTACCGTCCTTATTGTATCAATGTGGCATCAAAAATTAAATAGTTTTGTTGACTGCGCAAAGATGTATGTTTATACTTTGTTTAAACAAGGAGGTGCCGCTTATGCAGCTAACATTAAAACAATGGGGAAATAGCAGCGGAATACGTTTCACCAAAGAATTCATGCAGCGCGCGGGCATCAAGCCCAATGACACCCTGAATGCAGAAATAATCGACGGCAGAATAATTCTTACACCGGCTTTCAGGCACAGAAGCCTCGAAGAAAGGGTCGCCGAATACGGCGGCGTTCTTGACTTGTCCGGAGAAATGGATTGGGGCGGGCCAGCCGGCAGAGAGGTGTGGTAAATGGCTGAATTCGAGCAAGGCGACATTCTTAAGGTAAACGGCATTTCTTTCCCTGTGATCGTAGTAAGCAACGATCTTTTTAACAGCAGCGGAAAGGCCGTTGTCTGTCCCATAGTAAATAATATTTCAGCTGGTCCTCTGCATATAGAATTATCAGATGCTCCCGTCAGCGGATATGTGCTGTGCGAACAGGTCCGATATCTCGATCTGTCGTCCAGACGTTTCAGCAGATTAAGCAATAACCGCTATTTCGACATCATGAATATCTCTGACGCCGTAATGGGGATTTTTGATTACCAGTCATTTTAAATCAGCTTCTGGCCTGGAGGTTCTTATATGGAAAAGAAAAAGTCAATTATTCTTGGAATCAGCGGCGGCATTTCCGCCTACAAATCCGTGTACATTGCAAGCGGACTCAAGAAGAAGGGCTACGATGTGCATGTCATCATGACGGATAACGCCGCTAAGTTCGTGACTCCTATTACGTTCGAAACAATGAGCGGCAACAGGGTCGTGACAGATACGTTCGACCCTGCCAACGAGACTCCTACAGAGCATATCGCTCTCGGGCAGTCGGCGGACGTCGCGCTCATCGCTCCGGCGACAGCGAATACGATCGCAAAGCTCGCGCATGGCATAGCTGACAATATGCTTACTACAACGATGCTGGCCTGCACCTGCCCGGTACTCATATCGCCTGCTATGAACACGGCGATGTTTGAGAACCCTGCGACTCAGGCAAATCTCGAGACGCTCCGCAGCCGCGGTTTCGAGATAATCGAGCCGGCTGAGGGCATGCTCGCCTGCGGCGTCGAGGGCAAGGGCAAGATGCCTGAACCTGATGTGCTGATCGACTACGTTGAGCAGTGGGTCGAAAAGGAGAAGGACATGGCGGGCCTCAAGGTGCTGGTGACAGCCGGCCCTACGCAGGAGGCGATCGACCCTGTCCGCTACATCACCAACCACTCGAGCGGCAAGATGGGCTACGCTCTGGCGAAGATGGCCGCAAGGCGCGGAGCCGAGGTAACTCTGGTGTCCGGCAGGACTGCCCTTCCTCAGGAGAGGTTCGTAGAGACTGTAAATGTACTGAGCGCGCAGGATATGTTCGATGCGGTCACGTCGCGCGCGCCTGAGATGGATATTATCATCAAGGCCGCAGCTGTCGCTGACTACAGACCTGCGGAAGTGGCAGCTGAAAAGATAAAGAAGAGCGATGCCGCATCGGGGCGCAGCATTGAGCTCGAGCCGACTCAGGATATTCTCAGTAATCTGGGCCAGAACCGCAGGGAAGACCAGTTCATATGCGGCTTCGCGATGGAGACTCAGAACCTGCTTGAAAACGCTGCCAAGAAGCTGGTGAAGAAGAACGTTAATATGATCTGTGCGAACAGCCTCAGAACGAAAGGCTCCGGATTTGCCGGTGATACCAATGTCATTACTATAATGACCAGAGACGGCATCAAGCAGCTGCCTCTGATGAGCAAGCTCGAGGCTGCTGACGCGATCCTCGATGAGATTTTGGCTCACAGATAAACAATAACAGGAACATAAAACTGCCCAGCCATTTGGCCGGGCAGCTTTTTTATTGCTTTTATTTACCTGAGAGGTATTCGTCTATGGAAGCGGCGGCGAGTTTGCCGGCGCCCATGGCCGAGATAACAGTAGCTGCACCGGTGACTGCATCACCGCCGGCATACACGGCCTCA
>CADBKM010000018.1 GCA_902795265.1 uncultured Eubacteriales bacterium | reverse complement strand
CTCAGGAGCATTGAAGATGCGGTCGTAGATCTCGCGGAATGCTGTGATAGCCTCGTCGAGTGTCTCCTTCGTCTCTGTCTCTGTAGGCTCTATCATGAGAGCTTCGTGTACGATCAGAGGGAAGTAGATTGTAGGCGGATGGATGCCGTAGTCGAGGAGTGCCTTGGCTACGTCCAGAGCCGAAACATGAGTCTTTCTGTAGATCGGATCGAGACCGATTACGAACTCGTGCATGCATGTAGTATCGAAAGCGATCGGATAGATGTCTTTCAGTTTCTCCTGCATGTAGTTCGCGTTCAGTACAGCGTTCTGAGCCAGTGTAGCTACATCCTTGCCGATCGTGAGCAGGTATGTGTAAGCCTTGACCATTACGAGGAAGTTGCCGTAGAAGCCGGTCATGTTGCCGATCGACTTTTCAGCTCTTTCGTAATTTTCGCCGTCTTTGCAGACCAGACCAGGTGCGAACGGAGCAAGGAATTCCTTGTATGCGCAAGGGCCGCTGCCCGGACCGCCGCCGCCGTGAGGTGTCGAGAATGTCTTATGCAGGTTCATGTGGATTACGTCGAATCCGATGTCTGCCGGACGTACGATACCGATTACGGCGTTGAGGTTGGCTCCGTCATAGTAGCAGAGTCCGCCTGCCTCGTGTACGAGTTTGGTGATCTCCATGATGTTAGGGTCGAAGAGACCTACAGTGTTAGGGTTAGTCAGCATCAGACCTGCTGTCTTAGGGCCGAGGTGAGCCTTGAGGTCGTCCATGTCGACTGTGCCGTTCTCGTTGGATTTGATAACGATGGTCTTGTAGCCGGCCATGGTTGCCGAAGCAGGGTTTGTACCGTGAGCTGCGTCAGGAACGATGATCTCGTTACGCTCTGTGTCGCCTCTGTCTGTGTGGTAAGCCTTGATCAGGAGAAGTCCTGTGAACTCACCGTGAGCACCGGCTGCAGGCTGGAATGTAACTCCGTCCATGCCTGTGATCTCGCAGAGGAAGTGCTCGAGCTCGTTGATCAGCTCGTGAGCGCCCTGAACGGTGTTTGCAGGCTGCAGCGGATGCAGCTTAGTGAATCCCGGAAGGGCTGCCATCTTTTCGTCGATCCTCGGATTGTGCTTCATTGTGCAGGAGCCGAGAGGATAGAATCCGTCGTTGACTCCGTGAGCTCTCTTAGCAAGAGCTGTGTAGTGTCTTCCCATCTCGTTTTCGGAGATTTCAGGGAGATGCGCCTTCTTCTCGCGAAGAGGAGCGGCAGGCATCTTCACAGGAACGTCGCATGCAGGGAAGATATCTTGTCCTCTACCAGGAATGCTCTTCTCGAATATCAATTTCATCTTAGAACACCTCCTTTGCGATAGCTATGACTTCATCGATATCTTCTTTGCTGTTCAGCTCGGTGCAGCACCAGAGGATGCAGTCTGTGTCGCAGCCGCCGTCGCAGCAGCCGCAGCAGAGCTTGAGTCCGCCGAGGATGCCTTTCTCTTCGAGAGCTGCGAGCAGCTTGTCTGCGTCAGGGCATGTTGTAGCGAATTCGTTCCAGAACTCACCTTCGAAGCAGCGCTTCATGCCGATCTTTTCGAGCTCGTCAGCCATGTAATGAGCCTTCGATGAGCAAAGCTCAGCTACCTGCTCATAACCCTTAGGGCCGATGGTCGAGAGATAGATGCCTGCTCTCAGAGCACACCATGCTTCGTTGGAGCAGATGTTGGAGCTGGCCTTTTCACGGCGGATGTGCTGCTCTCTGGCCTGGATGGTCAGAACGAAGCCTCTGTCGCCTCTTGTGTCTACAGTCTCACCGATGAGTCTGCCAGGGATCTGACGCATGTTTTCCTGACGTGTCGACAGGAATCCGAGGTATGGTCCGCCGAACTCGAGTCCGAGTCCGAGAGGCTGTCCCTCGCCGACTGCGATGTCAGCTCCGATCTCGCCAGGGCTCTTCAGAGCACCGAGTGCGAGTGGGTGGCAGTACATGATGAACTTGGCTCCGCCGTCGTGTGTGATCTTGCAGAGCTCGTCAGCATCTTCTACGATACCGTAGAAGTTAGGATACTGCATGAGGAAGCAAGCTGATTCGGCATCGTCAGCCAGAGCCTTTGCAAGAGCGTCCTTATCGGTAACGCCGTCCTTTGCAGGGATGACTACGACCTTGCTGCCTCTTCCGAATGAATAAGTGTTGATTACGTTGAGAATCCTCTCATCGAGAGCTCCGGATACATAGAATGTGCTGTGTCTTCTGTCTTTGCACATCCAGCATGCTTCAGCTGCTGCCGAAGCGCCGTCGTACATGGAGGCATTAGCGATGTCCATGCCTGTGATCTCAGCAATCATTGTCTGATATTCGAAGATCGACTGAAGGATACCCTGGCTGATCTCAGCCTGGTATGGTGTATATGCCGTAACAAATTCTTCTTTGTTGGCAATGGCGTCAACTGCGGATGGTACATAGTGGTTGTACGCGCCGGCGCCGCGGAAGATCGAACGGAAGATGACGTTCTTTGCAGCGAGTCCCTCTACTTTGCGGGCAACTTCGATCTCGGACTTTCCTTCAGGAAGGTCGAGTTCTTTCTTTACCTTTGCCTCGTCAGGGATCACTTTAAAGAGATCGTCAAAATCTTTATAACCGATCTCGTTGAGCATTTTTAACTGCTCTTCCTTGGTGTTAGGAATAAAAGTGCCCAATGTTGTTCCTCCTTTTACTTACCTGTGAGGAATTGATTATCCTCTGTACTCGTCGTATTCGTCTGCGCTGAGAAGCTCAACTGTCTCGGATACGTTTCCAACCTTGATGAACCATGAGCCATAAGGATCGTTGTTGATCAGAGCTGCATCGTCGAGAAGGTCTTCGTTGATCTCGAGAACAACACCGGAAACAGGTGAATAAACGTCAGCTACAGCCTTAACGGACTCAACATCGCCGAAAGGCTCGCCTGCGATGACTTCATCGTCTACCTCAGGGAGGTTAACGAATACCAGATCGCCGAGCTCGCTCTGAGCGTAATCTGTAATACCTACATATACTGCATCGTCCTCATAACGGATCCATTCATCATCTCTTGAGTACTTCAGTTCTTTAGGGTCAATCATCGTTCTAATCTCCTTTTTTGTTTTTTAATGATATCGGTTTATTTTTTCCGCAACCGCGGAGTAATAACTATTATTACTTTTCTCTCTTGTAGAACGGAAGTCCGACCATTTCGCAGTCGACCATACGTCCTCTTACGTCTACCTGGCATGGAGCGCCGATCTCTCTTGCGCCGGACTCAACGATAGCCATTGCATAGGAGCTGCCGAGATATGGCAGGAATGTTCCGGATGTAGTGTGACCTACGATCTTGCCGTCTCTGTAAACATCGAGATGCTCTCTGAGAATGCCGCGGCCTGTAACCTTGAGGCCGACTCTTCTCTGCTTGAGAGGCTTGTCTGCTTCGAGAGCAGCCTTGCCGATGAAGTCAGGCTTATCCATCTTTACTGCGAAGCCGAGGCCTGCTGTTCTAGGGCTGATCTCATCATTGAGCTCGTGTCCGTAGAGAGGCATGGCAGCTTCCATTCTCAGCGTGTCTCTTGCACCGAGTGCGCAAGGGATGAGGCCGTCGTCCTTACCTGCAGCGATAAGAGCTTCCCATACATCAGGAGCTTTGTCTGCCGGCATGTAGATTTCGAATCCGTCCTCGCCTGTGTAACCTGTGCGGGAGATCATTACAGGGATTCCCTGGAAATCTCCGTCGAAGATGCAAGTGTAATAACCTGCAGGGATGTACTTTTCGTCTACGACCTTGCGGAGGATCTTCTCGGAGTTAGGGCCCTGAAGAGCTACCTGACCCCACTGATCGCTGACGTTTGTAAGCTCAACGCCGTCGATCTTGTGATCGCACATCCATGCGAAGTCCTTATCAGTGTTAGCCGCGTTGACTACTACGAAGTAGTCGTTCTCAGCCTTCATGTATACGATGAGGTCATCGACGGTACCGCCGTTCTCATTGCACATCGGGGAATATCTTGCGAATCCCGGCTGAAGGTCTGTGTAGTCATTGGTCAGGACCAGATTGAGGAAGTCCTTTGCCTTCTCACCCTGAACGAGAATTTCGCCCATGTGGGATACATCGAACAGTCCTGCCTGTGTTCTGACCGCCATGTGCTCTGCTTTGACACCTGATCCGTACTGTACAGGAAGAAGGAAGCCGCCGAATTCGACTATCTTTCCGCCATACTTCACGTGGGTATCGTAGAGCGGGGTTTTCTTTTCCATCGCTGTATACCTCCGTTAAACAATATATTTTAAGCACGTCCCTCCGTGCTGTATTTGCACGAGGGCGCACTTCTCCAACGTATCTTAATAATAGCACCACAGTTGACAAGCGTCAAATCGTTTGAATTCTCTGAAAGCCTTGCAATTGCTGGGGTACGATGTATTTTTCAGCACAATTACAAGTTGTTTTTTTGTGTTTGAAAACAATTTTAAGACAGCTGAAGCTGTGTCTGCCCCGCAATCGGGCAAACTGCGGCAGCCCGGGCTTACACGAGGCATTTTATGTGGTAAAATAAATGCATGAATATTGAATGGTGGATGATAGACGGGGCCGTAGGGCTTATAGTACTCGTGGCGGCGCTCAGGGGCGCCGTAAAGGGGATAGGCGATACGATCCTGAAAATAATTTGCATAATCGGCGGTATCGGGCTCGGCGTGTTCTACTCGGACAAGCTGAAGCAGTTTTTGCTGCAGACAAAACTTGAAAACACGATGCACAGCCACATCTTTGAGATCATACGCGGGCAGGAGCTGGCAAATGAAAGTTCAGGCGATGGCGTCACCTCACTCTTCGACTCGATAACAACTCCTGACGGTACGGGCACCGGCGTGATATCAAAATCGCTCGGCAGCATTTTTACTGACGCGGCCGACAAAGCGGCTGACGCGGCTGCCGAGAGACTGACCGAGATAGCCATGGGCATCATCGCGTTTGCTCTTATAATTCTTGCGGTGAGCATCCTCATGTTCATACTGAGGACCATAATCAAACATCTGCGCGACAAGTCGATAGTCATAGGCTTTGCCGACAGGACTCTCGGATTGGTTCTCGGACTGGTACGAGGCCTTATGCTGGCGTGGATCGCCGTTGCGCTGCTGATACCTGTTACTACACTCGTTTCGCCTGAGACTGTGCCGGCCATGCTGACCGCGCTTCAGCAGACCACTGCGGCAAAGGTTCTCTACGACGTGAATCCGTTCCTCGCAGTGATACGCCATGTGTTTATATAACAGACGCGCGCTCCCGGATTGGCGCGCTTTTTGTTGATATTTCAAAGTAGTTTGTGATAGAATATGTCGGCTATGGGTTTTGACGGAATCGAATGCGCAAATGATGATGAAAGATTCATGCTCGAAGCGCTGAAAGAAGCTGCCCGTGCGGCCGAAGAGGGCGAAGTGCCCGTAGGTGCCGTTATCGTAAAAGAGGGGCAGATAATAGCGCGCGCGCATAACAAGGTTGAGACTGCACGGCGGTCATTTGCTCATGCGGAAATGCTTGCTCTCGAGGCTGCAGAAGAAGCACTCGGAGCGAAATGGCTTCCGGGAGCAACCATGTATGTGACCCTCGAGCCATGCAGCATGTGTTCAGGAGCAATGGTGCTGGCAAGAATGTCACGCCTGGTGATAGGGGCTGACGACCCTAAGACCGGCGCCTGCGGATCCCTTTACAACATAGCGAACGACAAAAGGCTAAATCACAGCATAGAAATAACAAGAGGCGTTCTGGCCGGCGAATGCTCGGCTGTCCTGAAAGACTTTTTCAGGAAGAAGCGCGGATAAACTACGGAGGATTCAATGAAAAAAATCAGTCTGATCGCAGTTCTCATGTCGATCATGATAATGGCTGCTTCTGCATTCTGCTTCGCTGAAGGCGGATTCGATCTGGTTTCGTCATATCCTGAAGACGGCCAGACAAACACATCGATGGAAAACCTCGGCGTAAAGCTGACATTCAGCAGCGCCATGAATTCAAAAGAAGCAACTGCGGCAAACGCAGACAAGTTCACGATTTATGACGAAGACGGAGCTGAAGTTCCTATCCAGGTTCTTTTCAGCGATAAAGACAAGGGCCTCGTTCTGGTTCTTGCCGATGTCGACAAGGGCTTTACCGCAAAGAACAATTCCGAGTATAAGCTGGTTATCAGCGGCGACCTCGTCGACAACGACGGCAATACACTCGGCGCGGACAAGACCGTAACATTCAAGACATACAACCAGAGAGTGAACAACATCGTCAACATGGTTATGATGTTTGTCATGTTCGGCGGTATCATGGTGCTTTCACTCCGTCAGAATAATAAGGAACAGGAAGATGAAGAGCCGAAAGACGCTCCTAAAGAGCAGGCTTTCAATCCTTACAGAGAAGCTAAGAAGACAGGTAAGAGCATAGAGGAAGTCAAGGCTGAGCAGGCTAAGAAAGAAGCCAAAGAGGCTAAGAAGAAAGCCCGCAAGAAAAAGACTCAGGCTCCTCCTGAAAAGAAGATCGAAAACTGCGCTGAGCTTCTCAATAATGTATATCATGTTCACGCTCCTGCACCTGTAAACAAGGCTGACCGCTCCATCGAGGCGCTCAGAGCAGAAAGAAAGAGCTCGAAGAACAAGAGCAGCAACACTAAGAGAAAGTAGAAAAATGCAGGGGAGACAAAACTCTCCCCTGTTTGCATTGGATATGGAAAAGATAACACTTGCCGCACACGCGAAGATCAATTTATCTCTGGAGATAACCGGGAAACGGTCTGACGGGTATCATGACATCGTTTCCTTTATGCAGGGATTGGGACTACATGATGTTATCGTACTGGAAAAGTGTTCTCAAAAAGCAACAAAATACAAATTGCCTCATTGCACTGTAAATGGCATTGTTGTATATTTATGTACGGACGCAAAAACAATTCCGACAGATATGGACAATCTGGCGTTCAGGGCTGTCAAAGCCTTTACGGATGCCACCGGGACTGACTATGTCAAGAAACACGGACTGACAGATGCTCTGCTGATTGATATCCGCAAAGATCTCCCTGTTTCGGCAGGTATCGGCGGAGGCAGCGCCAACGCGGCTGTATGCCTTCTGGGCCTAAACGAGATGACCGGCAGACCGTTCAGCCTCAGACAGCTTATGGACATAGGCGCTGAGTTCGGAGCAGATGTTCCGTTCTCGACTTTCATGAACGCCTATCGCAACCGTGACGAACTCGAGGGTCTAGAAGGCCTCGATGAAGCCCGTGATTCAGCATGGACTTCCGGCATAGGCGAGATCGTCGAAGCAGCTGAAAGCATTCCAAGGTATGTTATTATGGCAAACCCGGGCACCGCGGTCATGACCAAGCGTGCCTACGAAGCTATGGATGCCATCGGATATACCGATGAGTGCGGAACCGGAAAGCTTTTCGTCAATGATATGGAAAAATACACGCTCATGGCTGATCCTAAAGCAGCGATCCTTAAGAGGTTCATGCAGGAGAGGCTCGACGCGGAAGAGATCCTGATGAGCGGAAGCGGCCCTACAATAGTCGCTTATTATCGGGACATCGATAAAGCCCGCAGAGGGATCGCCGCACTTGCAGAGCTTGCCGCAGAAGACTGCTCGATCAAGGCGTGGCTGACCGACACAGGCATATAATATAGAGAGGGAAAAAAATGACAGATATCCAGCTTAAAGTGCAAAAGCCGTTGAAAGATCTTGTGTATCTTGAATTAAAGCACAAGATCCTTACAGGAGAGATAGTATCGCAGACAAGACTCATGGAGATCGATCTCTCCGAAAAGATGAATGTCAGCCGTACACCTATCAGAGAGGCCATCAAGAGACTCTCCGAAGACGGTCTTGTAAAGGTGGAGCCAAGACGCGGCGCTTATGTTGCAAACATCTCGATCAAAGACATGCTCGATGTATTCGAGGTCAGAGAAGACATGGAAGGCTTTGTAGCAAAGCTTGCTGCTCAGAGAATAACCGACGAGGAAAGAAAAGAGCTCAAGAGCATTGCGGCAGAGTATGAGGCTGCAATAGAGAAGGCTGATGATAAAGAGAACATCATCGAACTCGATGAGAAGTTCCACAATTTCATCGTAAAGTGCAGCGGCAACGAGACACTCAGCGAGCTGGTCAAATACGTACAGGAGCTCTCTCTGAGATTCAGATATCTGTATTACGATGATTCATCGCTTTACGAATCGACTGCAGAGCAGCATAACCGCATCATGGAAGCCATCAACGGCGGACGCGCCGAAGAGGCCAGAGTCGAAGCGGACGCTCATGTTAAGGCGCTCAAGGAATTCGTCTTTGCTCTCGGAAAAAAGATGGAAGCAATGGGCGACGAAGAGTAAATCATTCTGATAAAAAAACCCCCGCGCGATAGCGCGGGGATTTTTAGTGTCTGTATTCAGGACTTTAGTTTGTCGGCTGAAGTTCTTCGAGAACTGTCTTGATCTCGATCTCCTGGCCGTCTCTGCTGACTACTACCGAAACTGTATCGCCGACCTTGCACTGTCTGACAAGAGTGATGAAGTCGCTGCTTGTGCTGACCTCTTTGCCATTGAACGATACGATGCGGTCTCTCTCCTGGAATCCGGCTCTCATGGCGTTTTCGTCTGTAACCTGAGCGATATACACACCTGCGGCTTCAAGACCGTAGTATCTGGCGTTCTCTTCCGAAACATCGCTGATCACGATGCCTACGGCAGGAGTTGCGTTGGCTGTCTGAGTGCTGCCGCCGTTCTTGATCATGTCGTTGATGAGCGGTGAAACAGTGTTGATCGGGAGTGCGAAACCGAGTCCTTCAACACCTACTGCAGATGCCTTTGACTCAACGATCCCGATCAGCTCGCCCTTGCTGTTGAAGAGGCCGCCGCCCGAATTACCGCCGTTGATGGCTGCGTCGGTCTGGAGAAGGGTAAGCGTAGTACCTTCGATATCAAGAGTTCTGTCGAGCGCGCTGATGATGCCTGTTGTGGCTGTGCCGCCGAGCTGCCCGAGCGGGTTACCGATGGCTACTGCCAGATCTCCGACATCGACTGTGCTGCTGTCGCCGATAGTCGCTGTTGTAAGCCCTTTGGCGTCGATCTTGATCACGGCTATATCGTTGGACTGATCGCTGCCGACTATACGGGCTGCGTAAGTCTCACCGTTGTGAAGGGTTACCTGCACTTTGTTGGCGCCTGCTATTACGTGGTGGTTTGTTGCTATATAGCCGTCTTCACTCACGATTACGCCAGAGCCCGCGCCCTGCATCGGCTGCAGCTGGCCCCAAATGTTCTGGGTGGTGCCGGATACTACTATCTCTACTACGGCGTTTTCGTTTTTATCTACGATCTGCGCGACTGTAAGCTCGCTTCCGGTAGCATCGCTGAGATCGAGCTCGGAAAGCTGCGAATCTTCACGGGCCGTTCTGTTGTCGGTGGCGGCCCTGCCAGGCAGCATTCCGCTGATAAAAGCGCCGAGGGCTGAGCTGACTATCATGGTAGCTATCATGCATGCTATCAGCGTGCCCTTAGTAACATATTTTTTATCTTTCTGCTCAGGCCTGCTGTGAGACGGTCCGGTAGGAGCCGCGTGTGCAGGCTCATCATTCAAGCTTGTTCTCGGGTACTCGATCTCTACTGTTTTGACCGGTGCCGGTTCTTCAATATCTCTGTCGAAACTGACTAAATGTTTATCTTGTTCATCCATTGGTATAACTCCATTCTGTGCACCTTCGCGGCGCGCTTTGCTCTCAGTTTTGAAACAAAAAGGTTAACGATATAATTATACACAAATTATTTTATTTTTCAAATATGACGTTATTGTGTCATTTATGTCAAATGTTATACAATAAATCTGTTATGAAAAAAAGCGTGAATCTGAAGATAAAAAGCACTCAATACATTGAAAACCTCAAGCCGAGCGGTGAGGCATTCCGCCGCGAGCTCGAACTCGAGGATTCTATGGAGATCCTGACCGAAGGCACGGTATACTCGCGTAATAACGCGACATATATCACTTATGAAGAGACCGAAGCTCTCGGATCGGAGGATGTCCGCACCCTGTTCAAGATAGAGGACGGCTCCATTCGCATACGCAAGTACGGCAAGGATGAAAACGACGAAGGCATGGATATGATGCTTAAGCCGGGACTGCTGAACATTACAAGATATCAGATTCCGATGATGTCTTCGGTAGATCTCGAAGTATATACAAACAAGCTCGAAGACGAGCTCGACGAGAACGGATACGGAAAGGTCTCTGTTGACTACAAGATCAAATTCGACAAGTTCTTTTCGAGGAGAAACATCCTCGAGATAGAAGTTATGCCATCATAAGGGGAGGTGAGGACAGCATGAGAAGAGAAGGTTTCAGCGCAGAACAGTACATCGAAGAACAGTCAAAGTACATCCTTGAGAGGATCAGCAGCGGCGAGGGCAGGCTCTACCTGGAGTTCGGCGGCAAGCTGGTCGAGGATAAGCACGCAATGAGAGTGCTCCCGGGCTTTGACGAGAATGCAAAGATCAAACTTCTGCAGAGAATGAGCGATCAGGCAGAAATAATCATCTGCATCTACGCGGGAGATATCGTAAAGAGCAAGACCCGTCAGGACTTCGGCATCACATACGATCTCGAAGTAATGAGACTGATCGACGAATTCAGAAGCTACGACCTTTCCGTAAACTCTGTTGTCGTTACCAGATATGAGGACGCTCCTTCGGTCAACCAGTTCATGGCCAAGCTCGAAAGACGCGGCATCCGCACATACAAGCACATGTTCACAAAGGGCTATCCGACCGATGTCGACACCATCGTGTCCGAAGAAGGTTACGGCGCAAACCCTTACATCGAAGTATCGAAGCCTCTTATCGTAGTGACCGGACCGGGCGGCGGCTCGGGCAAGCTCGCTACTTCGCTCTCACAGGTCTACCACGAGTATAAGCGCGGCCGCAAAGCCAGATACGCGAAGTTTGAGACCTTCCCGATCTGGAACCTGCCGCTCAAACACCCTGTAAACATCGCCTACGAGGCGGCAACGGCAGACCTCAAAGACTTCAACATGATCGATCCGTTCCATCTCGACGCGTATGGCCAGACTGCAGTCAACTACAACAGAGACGTTGACGCGTTCCCGGTGCTCAGGAGGATCCTCCACGCCATCACAGGCTCGGATGAGGGCTATAAGTCGCCTACCGACATGGGAGTAAACAGATGCGGCTTTGCCATCACCGACGATGAGGCATGCAGAGAAGCTGCAGTACAGGAGATCATCCGCAGATATCTGATCGCTGAGTGCTCTTACAGAAAGGGTGTCATCGAGCAGTCGACACTCGAAAGATGCAAACTGCTCATGGAAGAAGTCGGTGCGACACGCTATGACAGACCGGCTGTAGCGGCAGCCGAGGAGTACGCCGAGATAAAGAGGGCGCAGAACCCTGAAAGATACGAGAACGTAGTAGTAGCTGCGATGCAGTTGCCTGACGGCTCTATCGTTACGGGAAGATCATCGCGCAGAATGGTGGCGACAGCTGCAATGGTGCTCAACGCCATCAAGAAGCTGGCCGGCATTCAGGATGACATGCTCATCATATCGCCGACGATCTTCGAAAGCATGTCGAGCACTAAGGCGGGAATACTCCACGATAAGACAAGCCTCAACCTCGAAGAGGTCATCATGGCGCTCACGCTTACAAAGCTGACGAACCCGTTCGCTGATCTTGCGCTCAAAGAGATACCAAGCCTGAACGGCTGCGTGGCGCACTGCACAGCTATCCTTTCAGACAAGGATGAGCAGGCACTGAGAGCGCTCGGAATCGATATTACATCAAACCCTGAATTCTCGAATAACAACTTGTACTCAAAATAGGGTATACTTTATTCGTAAGTATCACTTCTGAACACATGCTGAAGGAGGATATATTATGAAGATAAACACAAAAAAGCTGATGGAGAAGGCAGCGGGAGCATCGACAGGCCTCGCAGTCGCAGTAGCATTTATGAACGTAGCGCTTCTCCTTGTAAAACTCGTAGAGGTGGTTTCAGAAGAAACCCCTAAGCTTGAGGATAAGGAATAGAGAATCGTAAAGATGATAAAGAGTCCCTCTGACTGTAACGCAGGGGGACTTTTTGCTTTCCGCTGATCCGATGTATAATAAAACACAGACCCGGATCGATCGGGACGGCAGAAGAGAAGTATGTTTGAAACCAATAACACTCCGGAAGCAATTGAATTAAGACGAAGACGGAACGTCCTTACGATAGTCGGCGCGGGGACGATCCTTTTCGGGTTCTGGGCCATCCTGAAGAGGATCGGCGTGCTTTTGCTTGCCAGAGAAAAGTATCTGCCTAAAATAATGGATATAGTCAGCTCGACCGGCGAGAAATGGAGTGAATGGTACTACGTCCTGCTCATTGTAATGACGGTAATCGCTATGTCGGTAGAGCTGCTTATAAGGGCATTTGTGGGGTGGGCCGCGATATCTGAAGGGCACGGCAAACACCGGAGCATTCTGTATTTAATAGCGGCATTCTTGCTGATGTGGACCTCGTTCACCTCGATGATAGATCTTGCAGTGGATTACAGAACTGCGCTGGCCGGCATCTTTGCAGGCATAACTCCGGATCCTGACAAGGACACTTCCATGTCCGCCATAATAATAGAATTCACATCCATGATAATGCTCGCCGAGATGATATATGCATCTGTAAGAGTAAGGATACTCACCGGAAGAAGCACAAAGCGCAAGAAGCAAAGCAAACACGAAGGGTAAGTAATGCAGCTGGATTTTCACTATTATGCAACATACTGCGCAGCTTATATCGCAGGCTACTCACATAGTGACAGCCTTGATATCGCTTATAGTGCTCAATTTGTGGACTGCTGCTCGAGGACGCTGCTTCAGAAGATAGGCGCGTCAGGCCATGCTGCTACTACCCAGCTGCAGCTCGAGCTTATGAATGCTCCTACCGATCCGGCCGGAAGGCAGGATATAACAAGGATATGGGCGTCGTTCCACTTTTTGCCCGGCGATCTGAAAGCCGACCCGGGCAGAAGGTGCGGAAAGGCTTACAGAAACAAATACCGCATGATATGCCAGCCTGACGGCGCGCTTGTAAAGGATACGGTCGATCTTGCCGCTGGGAAAAGCCTGCAGGCTGCGGGAGTTGCCATGCATGTGCTCGCTGATACCTGGGCCCACAGAAATTTCGCCGGAACACCTTCGCTTGTGATCAATAATACGGATTCCTATTTTTACGAGATCTTACCTGACGGGGACGGATTCCGTGAAAGAAAGATAGTCTTTAACCACAATCCTAACTCTGCCGATGATCCTGAGAAAGGGAAATACACCAACAGCGTTTACCAGGGCAGCGAGAATTCCGTAATGAATCTCGGCCACGGCAGAGCGGGCCACCTTCCTGACTACAGCTGGGCGCGCTACAGATACATGCCGGCGTGGGGCGGCTTCAGAGAGATAATCAAGGATAATCCTTCTGACTATATGAATGCATTCTGCCAGATGGTTTATGCGCTGAAGTATATCAGAACGGGGAGCGGGACTTTCAGTATCGGGGAATACAGGCTCGAGTCCATATCGCCATGGAAAGATGCGGTATATTCGATCATTCTGAAACGGCAGGTGGACGCGAGTGTAGACTGGAAAGCGCTCGGCGAGAAGCTGTCCGGGCAGAAGGTGGAGCTGTTTGATATAGAAAAGTATCAGGATGAGTATAAGCAGGCACCCACAGACGGGAAGGATGAGACCTTTCTGGGGAAGTTCATTCTGGCCGCGATGTCTCAGAAGAGCATGGTGACGAACAGGATATACAGAACGGGAAATAACCTTGCGGGCATATCCGTGGATTTCACCGGGAAAGGGATCAAAGGCATAAAAGAGTTCAGGAAGGTTGCAGAGCAGTCGGCGGAGGAGAGGAAATGACCGCAAGAAGCAGACTGTGGAATATAATAACGGGCGCTATCATGATAGCCGTGGGCGTTGTAATGTGCGTATATCCGGAATACGGACTTGGCTTTGCTGCGGCCATTCTCAGCTTTACCTGCACTATCAGGGGCTTCGGAACACTGCACTATTATCTGACAATGGCCAGGCACATGGTGGGCGGCAAAAGGATGCTCTATTTCGGTATCATGTATCTCGATCTCGGGCTCTTTACATCCGCGGTCTCAGGCAGCGCCCGGATCTATCTTGTGCTCTATCTGGCCGTGATCCACGCATTCAACGGTATCGTTGACATCCTGAGAAGCAGAGAAAGAAAGGCGGTAGGATCCGGCGACTGGAAGTGGACGGCGGCCAATGGTTTTACCAATGTGATCATAGCAATAGCGTCGATCACGGCAGGCCTTGTGCTCCGTTCCGAAGATGCCGTGGTATACATATACGCCGCAGGTCTTATATATGCATCGTGCCTGCGCATAGCGGGAGCCTTCAGAAAGTACGCAATAGTATATATTCAGTAAATCACCGCAGTAAGAGCGTGCCGGAATAGATAATAAAAGATTGAAAAAACAGGCACGCTCTGCTATTATAACAGGGCGCAATATGCTGATAGAAGGTTCCCTTTTGAATATACGCTGATATAGCTTAATGGCAGAGCATCTCATTCGTAACGAGAAGGTTGTGGGTTCGACTCCCACTATCAGCTCCAATTTTTGGAACTTTCGGGTAAAACCGGAAGTTCTTTATTTTTCAGCAAATGCAGTGATTCCAACATGTTGAGGCTCTTTGCAAAAAGGTATACAGACGTCCGGGGAAGTCGACAAAGGAGCGATTTCTCTCAAACTATGAGGAAAATTGAGGGGTGTCCCTCTATACATCAAGGGAGGCGAAGATTATATTCCCCGAACGAATATCTCGAACGAAGACCGCTTCGGATCCTATGTGTTATGAAGGGATTCGTTCTTTTAATTCGGTATGAAAATTATGGGATGCCTCTTAGATACGAATAATAGATGTATCTTTTCGGATTTAGATTATGCGATTACTGCAGATTGCGATTCGCAGAATTGCAGATCGCGTTCTTTTTATTTACGATGATTGTGAAGACTGAGATCATTGTGATTGGAGGTGTCTGAAATGTTAAGGTCTAAGTATAAGTTCTCGTATGATGAGATCAGAATCATAGTAATGGCTCTTGTTGAATTCAAGAACCAGCTTATTGCGGAAGGCAGATACACAGATGCTGTAGATGACCTCTTGATCAGATTTGTTGACTGATATCGACTCCCTCTCCGGCTTCCGGATTACATGGCTCTGTACACAGGGTGCAGGGCCAATTATTATGTCCGGAACACGGGGAAAGGAAAACAAAATGATCAACATAGGAAAGAAGAAGCACGTTATTACAGAAAAGAGCGAAAAGGCGGAATGTGTATGTCCTATGATGGACTATATCGCTAAAATGACAGCCATCGATTTCGATGAATCCGGAGAATTCGAATATGATGCTCCACATACGGTCCTGCTCTGCAATCTCATCCTTGGGCTGTATTCCAGAGGAGAGTTCAAAGAAGCGATGGCCCTCCTTGCGGTCGCGTTCATGATGGCCGGCATGGAAGACTCCGCCGGGATGATGGGCGCTGCAGCTGCAGGATACACAGAGGAAAATGGCAGGTACTATCTGGAACAGTTCTTTGATCATTCGGGTCTGATAGAGACTTATCTGCTAGGCCTGGAACTATATGGCGAAGAGGAGGATGCGGATGGCGAAGACGATAGCGATATGTAACCAGAAAGGGGGAGTGACAAAGACCACGACCACACTGAATCTCGGGATCGGTTTGGCCAGAGAAGGCAAACGGGTATTACTAATAGATGCAGATCCGCAAAATGACCTGACCTCGGCCCTTGGATGGGACGCGGATGCGCTAGAGAATTCACTGGGAAAACTGATGTACTTGGTAACACAGGACTACAAACCTGTAGTTCAGGACACTATCCTGCATCATCCTGAAGGAGTGGATCTGATCCCGTCGAATCTTGATCTGTCCTCTATGGAATCACAGCTTGTGAATGCCATGAGCAGAGAAAAGGTGCTGGCGAACCTTCTGAAAGATGTGAAAAAGGATTACGACTATATCCTTATCGACTGCATGCCATCACTTGGCATGATCACGATAAATGCACTGACGGCTGCGGATGAAGTGATAATCCCGGTGCAGGCACAGTACCTTCCGACAAAAGGGATGACACATCTGATGAAAAGCATAGATATGGTCAGGAACCACACTAACGAGAATCTTAAAATCGCTGGTATAGTCATGACGCTTGTAGACAGCAGGACCAACCTGTCGAAAGAAGTGATCAATACCATCAGGACGAAATACGGCATGAGCATCCGAATCTTCGATACCCAGATACCGGTCGCTGTAAAAGCAGCTGAGGCAAGCAAGGCAGGGATGAGCATTTTCGCGTATGACAAAGGCTCAAAACCTGCTATTGCATATGAACAACTGACGAAAGAGGTGATGAAGCTTGGCGAACGTGAAAGACATAGAGATGAAGCTGCCCTCGCTCGATGAGCTGTTTTCATCACAAGAGGAGAGAGATGACGCGAAGCTCAAGAGGATATACGAGATACCTCTCGATGAGATCGACCCGTTCCCGGATCATCCGTTCAAAGTCAGAGATGATGAAGACATGCTCAATCTTGTCGAATCGATCAGAGAGAACGGTGTACTGACTCCTGCTACAGTCCGGAAAAAGGAAGATGGAAGATACGAACTTCTTTCCGGGCACAGGCGATTAAGAGCCTGCCAGATAGCAGGCATCGATACACTCAGGTGTGAAGTAGTGGATATGACTCGTGATGAAGGAACAATTTTCATGGTCGAAAGTAATTTCCAGAGGACCAAAATCCTTCCGAGCGAGAAAGCCTTCGCGTATAAGATGAGAATGGAGGCAATGAAGAGACTGCCAGGAAGGCCCTTAAAAAATGGTGGACAAATGGTCCACATTTTTGAGGGAGAGAAAACCAGAGATCTTCTAGGAGATTCATCAGGTGAAAGCGGAAGAACAATTTCCAGATATATTCGTCTTACAGAACTAATTCCGGAGATCCTGGATATGGTGGATGAGGGACAGATGGCCATGCGCCCGGCAATAGAATTATCGTTCATTCCAAAAGTCCAGCAGGGACATATATGGGAATGTATGGATGCTGAACAGTGCACACCATCACACGCGCAGGCGATCAGGATGCGACAGATGTGCGCGGAGAAGAAACTCACTCCAGAGGTTATAGAAGCGATCCTGCTTGAGGAGAAGCCTAACCAGAAAGAACGCATAGTGCTCAGCGGCGAACGCTTTAAAAGGCTGTTCCCGCCGGATCTGCCGTCTTCAAAGAGAGAGGATTATATAGCAGCAGCCATGGAGTACTACGCCAAGCATCGGCATAGGCAAAGAGACAGGGACGATGCCAGATAGGTACAACACATGTCACATCAGGAGCATGTTTTCCCGTCTCCTCCCCTACAACCCCACCTCTCTTACTACCAGTTACTACCCGAAGAAGTAAGAGATGGTGGGAATATGTATATGTAACACTAATATACTTATAATAATCGCAATATCATGACACGTGGCGTTCAAGTCTATATGACCTGAGCGCCTTTTTTAGTGCCCAGATATTGCGGGAAAGGACGATTTATGACGAAAGACAACGATAAAAAAACCAAAGAACCGAATGAAGAAGTGATCATAGTCACTGACGATGCAGGCATGCAGCTCTATCTCAGCGAGAAGGCAGCTAACAGGCTCAGCTGGATCCTGACCGGGATCATGGCAGCGCTTTGCCTGCCGGTGATCATACTCGCATTCATGTGCATCTAGTGGAAAGGAGATAAACGCAATGACAGACAACAAGTATTTCAAGGCGTTCACAAGAGTGTTCGCCATTACGCTTGCACTCATCATGATGCTTGGAACTGTGATGACTGAGACTGCAAGCGCGTTCAGTGGTAAAGTGGGCAGCAAGTACACGGTCCATTGGTACAAGGAGCTGCACTACGGACCGGGTGAGGGAGGCTACAGCAATGCAGCGAAGTGCGACCTCGGCGATGACCTTGGCAGCCGCTTTTCGATTTGTGTGCAGCCAAACAAGAACTCCCCTGTATGGTCAGGAGATCAGACCAGGACGGTGCAGGTTGACAAGGTAGTCACGGATGCGACGGATACAGGCAAGTGGAACGCGCTAAGAAACATCGTGTATTACTCGCCATCGTATCCCGGTTTCAAAAAGAACATCGAAGGGATCAAGCAGTTCTACTATGGTGATGAGGCTAAAGATTACGGAGTAGCCCATCTTGCTCTGGCATATGTATATGCCGGAAGACCTTCAGACATGGCTACCTGGGGCGGGACTTACGCTTCAGCCTGCGGTGATGTGTGGACAAGGGCCAAGGCTCTGGCCAATGCACTCTATGACACAAACGCAGACTTTGACGAGGCAGTCCCTGAAAGCTTCAAGATATTCATTTGCTATATGGACGGAGTTCAGGACATGGTAGTCGGATACCTTGAAGCACCGGGATATCTCAACATGAAGAAAGTGTCGAACAGGACATCCATCACTGAGGGCAACCATTGCTACTCACTCGAGGGAGCTCAGTACACCGTCTATGACAAGTCCGGCAGCAAGGCGGGAATGCTCACACTTGATGCATCCGGAAACAGCAATACCATCGAGCTGATGGAAGGTAAGTATACCGTAAAGGAGACATATGCTCCTCCGGGATATGCCAAGGATACTGAGACATATACAGTGAACATCGAGTCTGAGAAGACAACGACCTTTACTGCAAAGGATGAGCCGATTACCGACCTGATAGATCTGCTTCTTACCAAGAATCCTGTGGGATATCCGCATGATCACGGAGAAGGCGATGCAACACTGAAAGGCGCAGTCTACAAGTTCGAGTATTACGACTATATCCGTTCGAATGAGGTGATGCTCAAAGCTTCCAAAGCCCAGAATGCTCCGCTCAGAACATGGCACTTTGTGACCGATGTTAACGGCAAGCTCGATGGCCAGAACCCGACCTTTGCGACAGGCTATTCGAATGATGCTCTGTATAAGGACAAGGACGGGAAGACAGCATATCCTCTCGGCACATATCTGATCCAGGAAGTCAAAGCACCTGAAGGATATCTTGTCAATGATGAGATCCTTGAGGTCACTATCACAGAAGACGGTACAGACAACCTTCACGTGAAGACCTACAACGAGAAGATCAAAGGAAATGACACTATCATCAGAGGCGGTGTGAAGCTTGCCAAGATCGATAATGACCTGGACGAAGCTTATGCCCAGGGTGATGCGACTCTCGCAGGAGCTGAGTTCACCATCTACAACCAGTCAGCTGAGACTGTGATGGTGAAGGGCAGGGAAATCGGCAAGGGCGAGGCTGCACTTGTGATCACAACAAATGCAGACGGCATCGCGACTTCCGGTGACCATGATCTGCCTTACGGATCCTATCTTGTGAAGGAGACTAAGCCATCCAAGGGATATCTCCTGAATGAGAAGTGGTCCAGAGCGTTCCGCATCAGAGAAGACGGAGTGATCGTAGACCTTACTGTAGAAGAGATGGCAGAGGAACTTCAGATGTCCACGCAGAATTTCTATAAGAAGAAGAGATATGCGACCATACTGTTCGCCTATGAGTTCGAGAGATTCAGGAATGCACTGATGGCATCGGCGGAGACCGCCGGTTGGCACGGTGAGCAGATGACTATCGACGATTACATGAATTAAAAACGAAGAGTTTTCAGAGAGATTCCGGAGAGTTATCGGAGAATTATCAAAGAATTATCTGAGAATTATCGGAAAGAAAATAGAGAGGAAACAGGTAGGGACAAGAGAATTGTCAAGGGGTACACTGTATATGCTGGGAGACCGGCGGCTTAAAAATTAAATAAGAAGGGCAAGCAGCCTCGTATTCGCAAAAGCGGGTACGGGGCTTTTCTTATGCCCTTTTTTAGCTGCGTGTCTGCCGGACATTACCGAAAGGAGCATGACAGACATGCGTATACAGTTACACTCGGTGCCGCAGTGCAGATCGCCGTGATCCATCGATTTTTCAAACGTTACATCAACATTTCGAAAAATCGGAGGAATCACAATGAAAGTAAAAATCGATGGCCACACAGTAGTAGTCAACAAGATGTCCATCTACATCGATGGACTGATGGAATTCCAGGCGGTGAACATGATCACAGAGTACGGGCAGAAACTGAATGGCTGCAAGTATGCAGTCGCATCCCGTTACAGCAAAGAAAGGCTGGAAGAACTCTATACGGAGAACCTCAGGAAGTTCAGTCCATATATCTACCTTACCGAGGAAGAGTATCAGCCTATCCGCGAATCCAATAACAATAACAACAAGCATCACATGAGAGATGTCAACAATCACGACGATTACGGTTACACAGAAGACATGATGGAGGCAATGCATGAGTGCACGTTGCTCCTGGCGGATCCGGAGCCGGATGTGCTGACTGCGATCATCGAAAGAGAAGACGCGGCGCTTATGGCCAGGCAGATAGCAGCTCTTCCGGATGCCATGGCAACACTTACAGAAAAGCAGAGAAAAAGGATCGTCATGCATTTCTATGAGGGCAAGACATTCAGAGAGATCGCTGAGATAGAAGGAACGAAAGAAGCACCGATCGACAGATCCATCCAGGATGCAAAGAAAAAAATCAGAGATTTTTTGAAAAAAGTTTCATAAAGAGGGGTGTCAAACCCGGTTTCTATTGCTCATAAGTGAGAGGGCTTATGTAAACGGCATGACAGTTGCGGTATCACTGCTTCTGTCATGCCGGGATGCGGGGACATTAAACCACAGCATTATAGAACGGGAACGCTACGCCGTGATATAACTCCGTAGCGGGACGCCCCGAACACTGAAAGAAAGGATGAACATTATGAGAAAACTGGCAAGCATACAAAGGATATGGAAGATAGAGCCGATCGAAGGGGCTGACAGGATAGAACTTGCGCATGTGCTGGGTTGGCAATGCGTTGTGAACAAAGGTCAGTTCAAGGAGCAGGACCTTGCTGTATATTTCGAAGTAGACAGCTTCCTGCCGATCCGCCCTGAGTTCGAATTCATGAGGGCGTCAAGCTATAAGAATACCAATATAATGGGAGAAGGATTCAGGCTCAGAACAATGAAGTTCAGAGGGCAGATCTCGCAGGGACTGCTCCTGCCTGTATTGGAGTTCCCGGAGATCCCGGCAGAGGCGGAACTTGGCACAGATGTATCCGAGGTCCTCGGTGTGAGAAAGTGGGAGATCGAAGAGAAAATCACTACAGGGGGAACAGTTATAGGAACTCTTCCGTATGACATCCCTCACACTGATGAGACGAGGGTACAGACAGAACCTGGTCTTATACAGGCATTTGCAGGACTTGAGTACTACATCTCAACAAAGATGGATGGATCTTCGCATTCGATAGGTCTCGATGAAGACGAATTCCATGTGACCGGCCATAACTATGAATACAAAGACGATGGGACTAGTGCATTCTATGAACTCATCAATAAGCGCGGTATCAGGGAAAAACTCGAAGCATTCGCTGAAGAGAACGGGCTCAGGACCATCACACTGCAAGGCGAGCTGTGTGCGCCGGGCATCCAGAAGAACCCGCTGAAGCTGACCTCACCTGAATGGTATGTATTCACGGTCAGAGAGGACGGTAAAAGAGTCGGCCTTGAAAGGATGCTCAAAGTATGCGAAGCACTTCAGATAGAGCATGTCCCGATCGAAGAGACAGGTTTCGACCTTCCATCGAAGTACCCTACGGTGGATGCGCTCCTTGAGCGTGCTGACGGAGAATATCCGAAAGGCGGCAAGAAGGAAGGCATCGTTATCAGACCGACAGAACCTGTATACTGTGAACTGATCAGCGCATCTCTTTCCATGAAGGTTGTCAGCAATAAATACCTGCTGAAGAAGGAAAAGTAAAGGAATCGGAAGAATATGAATGAGCCTAAGATCTTTATCACTGCGGATCTGCATCTGGGACATGCGAATATCATCAGGTATTGCGGCAGGCCATATCGGGATGCCAATGAAATGAACGAAGATCTGATCCGCAGGTGGAACAGTGTTGTATCAGATAATGACAGAGTATTCTTCCTCGGCGATTTTGCTCTTGGCGATACAGAGAAGACGATCCGCTGGGGCCAAAAACTCAATGGCAGGAAGGTCATGATATATGGCAACCATGATCATCATAAGCCAAAAGTCTATTATGAAGCAGGCTTCGAGCACGTATCAAAATGGCCAATCGTGATCCAGGACAAATTCCTGCTGTCGCACGCCCCAATGTTCGCAGGATCTGACAGCGGAGTGAATCCCGGAGAGCTTATCAATATCCACGGACACATCCATGATAAGGTCGATCAGGGACCGACCATAAGCGCAAAATCAGCGTGTGTCTGTGTCGAAAGATGGGACTATACGCCTGTAGAATTAAGGATTCTGGAGCAGGAGATACGGAAAGCCTCGAAATAATAGGATTAAACCACAAGGTTAATATACAGAGCTTGACACATATGGTATATTGATTGCGGAAAAAGAGTCGCTTAGGCGGCAAATGACTATAAAAAAAGAGGAACAAAAAACAAATGTTATATCTACACTTTGCATCATGGAGCATAAATACAGAATCGAAACCGCAGGGTATTGACCTGATGGGACGCTGCTTTGTGTGCAAAAATGAGACAAGTATCAGGAGTGTGCGGCATGTGAGTTAGGTGCCGGGCATATTGGATAGAGTGATAAACATCCGCTTGTCTCAAATAAGAGATGAGCGGATTTTTTAGTCGGAGGAAAGAAAATGTTAGAGATCAAGGGCAAAGTGAATACAGCTGTCTGCTTTGCCAGAGTAATTGAAGATGAAGCGATCGAGCAGATCCGCCGTATGTGCGATACCGAGATGACTCGCGGCAACTAGATCAGGATCATGCCTGACGTGCATGCCGGAAAGGGATGCACCATCGGTACGACCATGACGATCACAGATAAGGCAGTGCCTAATGTCGTAGGCGTGGATATCGGCTGCGGCATGTACACAGTCAAGCTCGGCAAGGTAGACATCGACTTTGAAAAGATCGATGAGGCATGCCATATCATCCCATCGGGTTTCGACACCTGGGAAGGAGTAAAGTGGCCTTTCGACCTGACAGAGCTCAGATGCTACAGAGAGCTGAGAGATGCCAAGAGGCTGAACAGATCTCTCGGAACACTCGGCGGAGGCAATCACTTCATCGAGATCGATGAGGCCGCAGATGGCACAAAGTATCTCGTCATCCATTCAGGCTCAAGGAATCTCGGCAAGCAGGTAGCGGAATACTACCAGCAGCTTGCTATTGACCTGAATCAAGGCAAGGAGGAATACCTGAATAAGCGCGATCAGATCATCGAGGACTATAAGGCTGCAGGCAGAAAGAGCGAGATACAGACTGCATTGAAGGCTATCAAGTGGGAGAAGAAGGACGCAACAGTACCGGATGACCTTTGTTACCTGTACGGCAGCTATCTCGATGACTATCTGCATGACGTAGAGATCTGCCAGGCTTTTGCAAGACTGAGCAGAGAGAAGATGGCGGAAGTCATCCTCGAGCACACAGGACTCGAGGCTATCGAAGCCTTCCACACCATCCATAACTATATCGACACAGACGAGATGATCCTCAGAAAGGGAGCTATTGCAGCCCATAAGGGAGAGCTCGTACTGATCCCTATCAACATGAGAGACGGATCAGTCCTTGCATACGGCAAGGGCAACCCTGACTGGAACTACTCGGCACCGCATGGTGCAGGTCGTATCATGTCAAGAACGAAGGCTAAGGATGTCATCGAGATGGAAGACTACAGAAAGGCGATGGAGGGCATCTACACCACATCTGTAAGCACAGCTACTCTGGATGAAGCTCCGATGGCATACAAGTCACTCGAGGATATCATCGATGTCATCGAGGAATCAGTAGACGTTATAGAAGTATTAAAACCAGTTTTCAACTATAAGGCAGGCTAGGCCGGTACTTTCTTTCCGGCCTGGACATGGCCGGAAAGGACGGACAATGCAATGAACGTGAGAGCGGTCGGTGTAACAAGAGTGCCCGTCATCGACCTCAGAGAAACAGGGCAGAACATCAAGAACCTCAGGACAGCTGCAGGTGTTTCTGTAAGAGACCTCCAGATGATCCTTGGTTTCACTAACCCGCAGGCTATCTACAAGTGGCAGAACGGTGACTGCATGCCAACGATCGACAACCTCGTGATCCTTGCAGCGGTACTCGGTGTCACAGTAGACGAGATCCTTGTCACTGATGAGGATCCCGCCGACGGAGATGTGGTTATCAAAGGTTCAGTAATACAACGAAGTTATAACAGGCATAAGTGTGCAGTGGTGACGACTGCTGCACACATGCACCCGGCTCAGTGATGAGCCGGAATGAGTGGCATTAGTGTAATGGCCAGCATATCAGTCTTCCAAACTGATGGTATGGGTTCAAGTCCCATATGCCGCTCCATAAGCTCCAGTATCCCAATCGGTAGAGGAGATGGACTGAGAGTCCATACAGTACAGGTTCGAATCCTGTGTGGAGCACCAATTTGTGACAGTAGTTCAGTCGGCAGAATATCGGCTTGCCAAGTCGAAGGTCACGGGTTCAAGCCCCGTCTGTCACTCCAGTTATGGGCCTGTAGCTTAGACAGGGAAAGCATCTGCCTTGCAAGCAGAAAGACGTGGGTTCAAGCCCCACTGGGTCCACCAATCATCGGAGCGTAGCTCAGTTTGGCTAGAGCGTCCGGCCTGGGACCGGAAAGTCGGGAGTTCGAGTCTCTCCACTCCGACCACTTATCGGTAGGTAGCGTAGCGGCGAGCGCAGGGGTCTGTAAAACCCTGACACAGAAACATCGGTGGTTCGAGTCCACCCCTGCCGACCAAAATGGAGAGGTAACCCTAATGGTAAGGGAGCGGTTTGCTAAACCGTCAGTAGCCCTTAAGGCGTGGAGGTTCAAGTCCTCTTCTCTCCGCCATCACGGATGGTTACCGAAACTGGTTATAACGGCGCGGTCCTGAAAACCGATGTGGCGAAAGCCCTGTGGGTTCGAATCCTACACCATCCGCCAACTTGCTCCAGTATCCCAATCCTGGCAGAGGAAATGGCCTCAGACACCATCAAGTACAGGTTCGAGTCCTGTCTGGAGCACCATTATATCTCGTTCGTCTAAAGCAGAGGACGCGGAGCTACGGACTCCGTAATGCGGGTTGGAATCCTGCACGGGATACCAATATGATTCTCTCGTCCAACTGGTAGGACACCGGCCTCTTAATCCGGGAGATGTGAGTTCGAATCTCACGGGGATCACCAAACCGTCATAAGGGATCCACCACCTACGGTGGTCCCCCTTGTGACAAACATGCTCCTGTGGCGCAATGGTAACGCGGCTGCCTTGTAAGCAGTAGACTGTTGGTTCAAATCCGACCGGGAGCTCCATATGATTCTCTCGTCTAATGGAAGGATACCGGACTTTTAATCCGGGAGATGTGGGTTCGAATCCCACGGGGATCACCAATATTGCTCCTGTATCCCAACGGTAGAGGAAGCGGTCTTAAAAACCGCACAGTGCAGGTTCGAATCCAGCCAGGAGCACCAGAAAACAATGATGCGGAGTGGTAGCAGTGGTTAGCTCAGCAGCCTCATAAGCTGAATGTCGAGGGTTCGAATCTCTCCTCCGCAACCAATTATTAAACTACGACCTTACTATACAGAGACATTCTCCGGTGATATATTGATGCCGGATAAGGAAAGGAATCAAAGTAATGGCTTACAGACTCGTATTTGTACAGAGCATCATATGCGAACAAGACTTCCATGTCATCGATTGGGAGAATGATTTTGTGTGCAAATATGAGATGAGAGGGAAAGCCGTGGGGCAGCCTAGCTGACAGCCTCACAGAAATAGATGACGATTTCATATCCGCTTGTCTCATATATGGGATAAGCGGATTTTTTACGGGAGGAATGAAATGCGTACCGGAGCAGCCGGCGGAAGAGCGCCGGCAATCAATCTTAAAAAAACAGGCGAGAATATCACGAGGATGAGGAAGGAAGCAGGGATCTCTGTCAGAGAGCTGCAGATCATGTTCGGATTCACAAATCCGCAGGCGATCTATAGCTGGCAGAGCGGAAAGAGTCTTCCGGCCGTGGATAACCTTATCATCCTTGCTGCGATCCTTGGGACTACCATCGATGAGATCATTTCCACGGAGGAAGATGATCATGAAGATATCGGTGATGTCGAAGAAGGAATAGTGATCTTCACGCAAACAATTTCATAACCACGGTCTCTTAGCTCAATAGGTGGAGCGGCGCCCTGTTAAGGCGAGGGGTGCAGGTTCGATTCCTGCAGAGACCGCCATATGGTCTTCTCGTCTAAAGGATAGGACGTCGGGTTTTCATCCCGGAAATGTCGGGTTCAAGTCCCACGGAGATCACCAATATGTCCCGTTAGTTCAACGGATCAGAACCTCGGTCTTCTAAACCGATAATGAGAGTTCGAGTCTCTCGCGGGATACCATGCTCTGATAGCTCAACGGGAGAGCGCCTGCCTTACAAGCAGGAGGTCGCAGGCTCAACACCTGCTCGGAGCACCAATGTGGTCTATTAGTATAACGGCTATTATACCGGCTTGTCAGGCCGAAGATCCGGGTTCGATTCCCGGATAGACCGCCAAATACCATATGCCCTGATAGTTCAACGGCGAGAACACCGGTCTCCAAAACCGCAAGATGAGAGTTCGAATCTTTCTCAGGGTGCCAATTCTTAAGGAGGGGAGGACATAAGAATATGTGGAATTCTGAGACATACGGACAGCTGGGTCTCAGCGAGATCCCTGATAAGCTGATGCTTTTCTATGACCGAAATGCTGTATATGGAGAGCCAATGGAACTTACCATAGGTACAGATTCTCAGAACCATGCCTCAGGTACAAAGATCGTTACAGTGATCTCCATGATCTGCAAGGGCCATGGCGGGATATTCTTCTACGAGACAGAGTTCCGTGATCTCATCAAAGTGGTCAAGCAGAAGCTCGAAACTGAGACCTATATCAGCCTTGAGACTGCAAAGATGCTTCTGGATGAGTTGGACAACGGCGGCTACCGGATCCTCGTAGACAATTGTCCTCTCTCCATCCACATCGATGCAGGAAATGCACCGCAAGGAAAGACCAGAGATCTTATCCAAGGACTTACCGGATGGGTGCATGCGATGGGATATGACTGCGAGGTAAAGCCGGATTCATATTCCGCATCGACTATAGCTGACAGGCTCAGTAAATAACCGGCGGTCATCGTGATCGCCGCTATTGCCCCTTCGTCTAATGGCAGGACATCAGACTTTGATTCTGACGGTGTAGGTTCAAATCCTGCAGGGGCAGCCATTATATACGCACTTAACTCAGCGGTATAGAGTACCCGTCTGATACGCGGGCGGTCCGCAGTTCGAATCTGCGAGTGCGTACCAATAAGGTCCCCTCGTCTAAGGGGTAGGACACCAGACTCTCAATCTGGAAATGCCGGGTTCAAGTCCCGCGGGGATCACCAATTACGTGGTTGGTAGCTCAATGGCAGAGCGCCGGATCGTGGCTCCGGCTGTTGCAGGTTCGATTCCTGTCCTTCCACCCAATTATGAGCACGTATCCGAGTGGCCTAAGGAGGCAGGCTGCAACCCTGTTATTCGCTGGTTCGAATCCAGCCGTGCTCTCCACATTTGGTAAAGTAGCTCAGATGGTAGAGCGTTCGGTTGAAGCCCGAAAGGTCGCTGGTTCGATGCCAGCCTTTACCACCATCTATAATGGGGAGTAACTCAACGGTCAGAGTGGGGTCCTTATAAGGCTCTGGTAGCTCGGTTCAACTCCGGCCTCCCCAACCATGATCAGCCCTGTGAGGTGAACTTAACAGTTCGCTTCGCAGGGCATTTTCTGTGCAAAAAAATTTTTCATAAAATTTTGAAAAAGAGGGGTGTCAAACCCGATTTCTATTGCTCATAAGTGAGAGGACTTATTAAAAACCTCTCGCGAACCACAGAAAACTGAATACACATTCAATCAGGTACCTTCTCTGAGATATCGGCTAACACCCGTGAGCATGCAGGATCGATACGCCATGACTGCGCGAAAGCGTACGAGCGATCAGGATCATGGATCCAAAAGGCAGCCAGCAACTGTTTTGTGCGATGACAGTCTCAGAGGACAATGATACTTCCGTCCAGCCACAGACATCGCAATGGGGGCGGCTCCGTAAGATCTGCGGAGAGGGGTAATGCCCTATGAGGGAGCATAGCTGACTCCCGCCTGACTGTTTCCCTGCGAACTGGGGGCGTCGTGGACAAATACAGGATCGAATCAATGAAAAAGACAACAGCGTGTCAGGGGACATATTTTGCGTCCCCGGCACGCTTTGCCTATAGTACATTTTTCGACCTGTATCTACGGAGGTCCCAGCTCGGGGAAACTGTGTATTCAGTGAATGAGACGACGGAGGAAACGAAAATGGCAAAACTCTTTGAGAACAACTACAAGCACAACCCATATGTATACGGAATGGTCAATGTGCTCTCAAGCTTCTGCAGAGATTATAACGAAGCGAACCGGGCATTGGAGAAGAACCCGAATGACACACGCTGCATGATGGTCAGAGCTTACTGCGTAGATTTCGCCAACTGGCTGAGCGAGACCACTGAGATGGATTACGGCACAGTCGGTCAGCTGATCGTAAGGATGATGGAGGTCGGAAATGACGAGGAATAACTACAGGGACGACGGCATCATCTGGTTCGAGGATCAGATAAGCGAGATGGCAGACCTCCTGATCACGGTACAGGGCATCCGCTACATATATATGAAGAAACATGACCGCAGCTGGATCAGCAGAATCGGTGACGAAGGAATGAGATTCGCTCTTTGGAGTATGTCAGAGATCCAGCTCAGGATCATCGAAGCGCTGGTATTTGAAGACAAGACCGTGACGGATGTACGCAGAGAAATGGATCTCACGATCACTGAGATCCGCATGGAAATAAGGGATATGAGAAAGGCGTTGCTTGCGTCGATGTAAACAGGTGACAGAAATGAAGACATTGAAGATAGTAAAGATCGACGATCCGGAAGCGCTGGATTATATCGGCAGGTGTGAGATATATCAGGCGATCAGCGATTACGAGATATGGAGAAGGATACTTCTGAAGGACCCGGAAGACTGGGAAGCATATCAGATGATGGAGGATTGCGAAGAATTCATTCTGACAGATCCGAGAGTGGAAAGATGCATAAAAGACCCGGTCGACTTCCTTGACATGATCGATGCGAAAGTCGAGAAGGATATCAAAAAGTGGAGGAAGAAATGCAAACAGCAGATAAATGGAAGAAACCGTTCAATGTAGAAAGGGGAGATATATACCTTGCGGACCTGGGAACAGAAGATGATGTAGTCGGATCTGAACAATTTGGGATCCGTCCTGTGATAACGACGCAGTCCAATTTTTTGAATAAGAAATCTCCTACAGTCATCGTCGCTGTGATAACGAGCGAACTGAAAAAAATCGATCTTGATACGCACATTTTGCTTCCATCCCTGAAAGGTTTGCCGCTTCGCTCTATGGTGTGTACAGAGCAGCGTTTCACCATTGACAAGCAGAGATTGCTGAAATACTGCTGTTCCGTTCCTGCTCCTGTTATGGAGGAAGTGACCCGGGCCTGCCGCAAGGCTGAAGAAGCTGACAAGAAACGTCGAAAGCACTGAAATTTCAACGTTTGTCAAGGACACAATTTCGACTCTCGCGAAGTGGCAAGGAAAGGAGACAGGGGATACGATATCGTTATCCCGGGAAATAAATGGATACAACAGAACTGATGATAGATGGAAAGTACTTATCCAGTGAAGTACGCTTCTATACGATCTCAGATCTTTCAAAGATGCTTGGATGGAGTGAAAAGACGGTTCAGAAACTGTTCAATGACCCTAAATTCCCGTCGACAGATTTCGGAAGGAACAAGGTCATTGAAGCACACGCACTGATCAGCTATTTCTCCAAGAGGCACGAAAAGGCAAGGGATCGATTCTGGAAATAAAGGAGAATGACAATGGGTACAGAAGGCAAGAGTAATGGTAAGAAACGGGCGAAGTACGCTTCCGGTACGCTGGGAAGCAACAACGGCAAAAGAGCTGAATATGGTGCCGGTTCATTCAGAGTCACGCCTTCGGGAAATATAGAATGTAGATTCTACTACATCGATGAAAATGGAAAAAAGAGGCAGAAATCTATCACTGGTGCAGATATGAATGAGTGCATCTCCAAAGTGGAGGATTTCAGAAAAAAGGTCGAGATAAGCGGCAAGGGATATGACCCTGACACTTCGATGGTGATGCTATTGAGGGAGATATATAAAAAAGATCTTTCACTCGGCTATGTAAAAGAACAGGGATATTGTCGCAACCTCGGAAATATCAAGGTGCTTGAGAAGTCAGAGATCGGCAATATCCCGATCCGGGAAGTAAAAAAGCGTGATGTTATAAGATATCTCGAATCTTTGGAAAAATATTCAGAGGGCATGGTGAAGAAACTGTATGCACAAGTAAAGCTCGCGTATGCTGTTGCTGATATGAGAGGCCTCATAACTGAGAATTTTATGGAAACAAGGGACATGAAGTGTCCTAAGATAGGCAAGCCGACGAAGAAGGTGTATGCACTGACCACGGAGCAGCAGAAGCGGTTTGTCGACACGATAGAGAGCAAGGCACCTCCTCATGGCAGGAACGATTACAGGATACAGCTTATGATCGAACTGTACAGCGGAATGAGGATGGGAGAGATCAATGCGCTTCGCAGGGAAGATATAGACTTTGAAAACAATGTGATCCACGTGAGACGTACTATCTCCAGAGGCCTGGAGTATAGGGACTTTCTTAAGGAAGGTACCAAGACTGAGTCGGGACAGAGAGATATCCCTATCAGCAGCAAGTTGAAACCTTATCTCGAAACTGCGCTTGAACAGCAACAGGAGAACAAGGACGATCTTATATTCTACGATTACAATAAGGATTCAATGATAAGCACCTCTCAGGTCAACAACTATTACAGGAGGATATGCGAGAAAGCGAATATCCCAAATGGCGGGCAGCATGCACTCAGGCACACATTTGCTACAAGATGCATTGAGTCAGGCATACCGGCTGTCGTCCTGAAGAATTGGCTTGGACATACAAATATCCACATGCACATTAGAAGAAGAGAGGCTTGCGGGCTGGCATACCCGGAGCCTCTCTTCGCGTGTCGGTACATTTGGGTTTGTGAAAAACCAGATTATTGTAATAGTAGGTGTCGAATCAGACGA
This sequence comes from uncultured Eubacteriales bacterium, assembly GCA_902795265.1. GTDB lineage: Bacteria > Bacillota > Clostridia > Peptostreptococcales > Anaerovoracaceae > Crickella. The sequence continues at coordinate 21,918 of CADBKM010000018.1, read as the reverse complement.
CTAGACGTACTTCATAGGACGCTTTTTTCGCTTTTTTCATATATAGTCTTCAATTGTCCCGAAAAATGGCGTTTAATCCTATGTTTCAAAAATGTGAGTGCATATGTTCACAGAAAAGGCTATCATATAATAAAGTAGTGTATTCATTGAAATCGCTTGGTGAGGGGGAAACTGTTTAGTATGATTAAGAGCCTTATTGTCGAAATGATAGTACGCATAGGAGACTTGAGTTATGTCAAGTAAGATTATTGTGATTGGCAATGGCTTTGACTTAGCAGCAGGTGCTAAAACATCATATGCTAACTATTTCGAGTCCGACTTTTATAAAGAAACCAAAGAAAAAGCTATAAAATGGATTAATTATTGTTTGGCCGGTAACTATAGAGAATCCTCGCTTGCGGTTTTGTATGAAGATGATCCTTCTCCATTCAACTGCTGGGATTTACTGTTTTGCATGAAATCCTCACATATTGATCGACTGAATTGCTACAGTAGTATTAGAAACTGGTGTGATATAGAACAGGTTATTCATGAATCGCTGACACAAAGGGATAAACGAGTTTTTTCTTGGCGAGTTATTTATGATTATATACATGAGCTTAAAAGAGACGTATGGGGGCAAGTAACGAATTATCCAGCACTTGAAGAGAATAACATAATGTTCAAATTTTTAATTTCCACAGGATGGGTTGAAAAAAGTGAAAGCCTAGATCATTTTTACAATTTATTGCTTGGTGAACTGAATAAATTTGAACGGTCATTCGGACTATACATTTTATCTGTTACAAGCGAATCTGAAGAGTATCTATTCAATGCCAAAAGAAATGTTGAGTTGCTTGCTCACAGCAAGGAGAATATATTAGTAGACTCTTTTAACTATTCCAACTTTTATGGTGAGCAATGTACAATCAGGCATATAAATGGGGATGCTGACAATCCAATATTTGGAATCGATCTAAATGAAGAAGACGAAGCAAAGTTTTATGAGGCGCGTTGTTTTACAAAGACTTCCAGACGACTACAACAGGATGCTCTGAATATAAGTGATGTAGTTGATATCGGTGTTGATTCAATAAATGAAGCTGTTGTTTTCGGGCATTCTCTTAATGCAATGGATTTTGATTACTTCAATTATTTGTTTACATTACTGAAATTTAATACTTTTGATATCGATTATATGGGCAGAATAGAGTTTGTATACAAATTGCATAGTGACAATTCACATGAGTACAGAACACAATATGCTGATAAAGTATACAGAATCCTAAATCGCTACGAAAAATACGTAAGTCAATCAAGTCAGCATATTCTTATTAATTTACTCAGATTCTCTGGGAAACTGAGTATTGTGGAATTGAGTTAATAGATTAGCAACATCAGGAGAATCTAAATCACAAAAAGAAAGAGATAATGGGAATGTAGGGTGCTATGATTATTAGATAAAACATCCAGTCAAACAAAAAGGGTTTATAAAAATGCAAGGATCTAGTATTAATAAAATGCTGACATTGGATTACATGCAGCATGAACCAGAGAACAAATACTTTGACAGAAAGTCAGTAAAAATAAGACCAGCTGATCTCGGTAGACATATCTCTGCTTTTGCAAATGCTGATGGAGGAACTATCGTAATAGGTATTGACGATAAGTCGAGAAAGATCGAAGGACTTAATTCAGTTGGGGATGAAAAAATAAACGAATTTATCAATAGCCCTAAGAATTGTTGCAGACCTATGCCAAAATACATGTATGAATTTGTAGATGTAAAGTCTTCTGCCGGAGAAGAGGATCGCCTTCTGCTACTACATATTTCAGAGAGCGTTGATCAGGTTATTAGAACGATAAATGATGAGACCTGGTTGAGAATTGGTGACAGGTCGGTAGAGATGTTGGGTGAAAACCTTATCAATCTGGAATATGCAAAGAGTGCAAGACACTATGAGGATGAAATCAATACAGATGCTAGAATTGAAGACCTCGATAAAGATCTTCTGGAAATGTACAAAAGAAGTATAGATGCAGATGAAGTCAGCAATGAGCAAATGTTAAGAGCCAGAGGCTTTTTAAAGAGTAGAGATGGCATTGATTACCTTACAAATGCAGCGGTACTCCTATTTGCAAAAAACATATATCAGTTTTATCCAAACTGTAGGATACGTTTCATTAGATATGATGGTAATTATGCAGGCGTAGGACACGATATCAATATCATCAGAGATAAAAATATAGAATTGCCGCTACTCAGAATAATAGACGAAGCAAAAGACTTCATTGCTAGTCAGCTTAGAGAGTTTACATTACTTGATGCCAACTCCGGAAAGTTTAAAATCGTTCCAGAATATCCGGAATTTGCATGGCAGGAGGGTATTGTAAATGCAGTTGCTCATAGAGAATATGCCTTGGTTGGCAGTTATATTAAAGTCAGCATGTATGACGACCGTTTGGAAATTGAAAGTCCGGGGAAACTGCCTAACATTGTTACCGTAGATAATATTAAAGATACGAGATACTCACGTAATCCAAGAATATCAAGAGTGTTAACAGAATTTGGATGGGTCAGAGAACTTAACGAGGGAGTAAAGCGCATATACTCTGATATGGAAAGATTCTTCTTAGATCCTCCTGTTTACAGTGAGCCAGAACAAACGGTCAGGCTTGTACTTAAAAATAACATTGTTATGAGAACCTTGCGGCAAAACGACAGAGTTGAAGAATTTGTTGGTGCCAAATTATGGGATCAACTCGACAATCTAGAACATACAATCCTTTCATATATGATTGGTAGAGGTGCTGTAAAGAGCGTGGATCTAAAAAACCATACTGGCAAATCTGTAGCTACAATAATGAAGAGACTGAATCATCTGATCGAAGAGGGGCTTGTAGTAGCCAATGGAAACAAGTATGATCCTAATCGCACTTATAAGGTTGCACAATAAAGCTTTTTTAAATACTAAAAGGTTTTAAAAGGTTGCTAAAAGGTTAAACGGAGAACTGAGCTGTAATTACAATATATAGTGGGCCAAAGCGAATCGGCTGTCAATTTATGAAATGAAGCTTTAAAGGGAAGATAAAAGGTGGTAAAAGGTTACTAAAAGGTTGCTATATGCTACTAAATACAGCCCAGTCAGCTTCAGCGGATAGAGTGAGTTGCTTGAACTCGCTGATGAGATAACAGTTTAAAAGTTGAGAGCTAGAGATGATATAAAACTATCCCATAAAAATATGGGATGAAATATCAAATTTCACCAGCTTCAGTGAGAAAATATAGGTATTCTTACATAAACGGGAGCATGTCGATGACAGCGTGATATTGTATACGATCACTTTTTGCAAATATGGGATTTCGCAAAAAACGAATGGGATTTTCAAAAACAAAGTCTTGTGATGCTTGCAATTACTGAGGTTCAGATTTACGAATCCCTCTATCAGCTCCACATGAGTCAGGGGACGTACCCGCTGACTCATTTTTTATTTTCTTTGGTCATGAGTCAGCGGGTACGTCCCCTGACTCACTAATTGACACTAACGAGCATTGAAGGTATAGTAATAAAAAATCAGGAGGTACGCGAGAGTGATCATAAGATGATTTGTAACACGACAAATAATGCTGAACGTTATACCAGTGTTTTTGCGTGTTTCCGATTATCTGTGTGAGTACAGCTCCTGTTTTATTGCCTGGCTTACTATGGCCGGGTGAAAGAATATGAAGCATACACAGCTATTTCGGAAACGGAATAGCTTTTATTTTTGGGAGATAGTATGAGTAAGAAGAATAATCCCCTTTGGACCAGGGATTTCACAATAATCACAGCAGGCAGTGTCGTGTCGATGTTCGGGAATGCCATGTCGGGCTTTGCGATGAGTCTTATGGTTCTCGACATTTCTGAATCCACGCTGCTGTATGCGATATATATAGCAATGTATACCGTCCCGCAGCTATTTACGCCGGTCATATCTGGCGCGCTCCTTGACCGGTATTCCAGAAAGAAAACCATATATACGCTGGACTTTCTGTCTGCCGGCATGTACCTGGTTATGGCAGGACTGCTGGCAAGCGGATGGTTCTCGTTTCCGTTCTTCGCAGCATATTGTTTTTTGCTGGGGACTGTTGAAAGCGCATACATGGTTGCATATGAAAGCTTTTATCCGTTACTGATATCTGAGGGCAATTACCAGAAAGCCTATTCGATAGCAAGCATGCTGGAGACGACTTCGGCAGTGATGGTGCCGGTATCCGCATTCCTTTACAGGGGAATAGGGATAGCACCTTTGCTTGCGGCAAATGCTGTGTGCTTCCTGATTGCGGCGATCATGGAGACCCGTATCGAAACTGATGAGGAGTATATCGATCTGCAGAAAAAGACGGCGGACAGCGGCAGCGGAATAATCGGACAGGCGATAGCAGATACAAAGGAAGGGTTTGAGTATTTGTTCAGCGAAAAAGGGCTCCTTGCTGTAGCTGCATACTTTGCGATCCTTGCGATAACAGGCGGGGTATCAAATGTGATCACGCTGCCGTATTTTAAAAGCAACTTCAGCAACGGGGAGTATATCTACATGCTTGTCTGGGGATGCGCTCTTGCCGGTCGCGCGGCCGGAGGCGGAGTGCATTATAAGACAGTGATACCTGCCCGGAGGAGGTATATCGTGGCGCTTGTGGTGTATGTCGTTAATGCACTGAATGAAGGTTTTTATCTGTTCTTCCCGATCCCGGTCATGATGCTGCTGTGCTTTATCATAGGGCTTGGAGGCGTGACCAGCTACACGATCAGGATATCTGCGACCCAGAGCTATGTGCCTGATGAGAAAAAAGGCCGGTTCAACGGCGCTTTTAACATGCTATTCATGATCGGGGCTTTGCTGGGGGAACTCGCTGCCGGGCTTGTCACTCAGGTGATATCGGAAAGAATGGTGCTTATGACAGCGATGATCATAAGTGCGATAATGGCGGTCCTGATCATCGGCGGCAGCAAGGACAGCGTTTCATACATATATAACAGAGAGAATTGAGTCAGGGGACGGAAGTGAGTCAGCGGGTACGTCCCCTGACTCACTGACTCTACTTTACCAGCTCTTTGCCGTAGCGCTCCACGTATTCCACGAACAGTTTCTCCTGCTCGCTAAGTGTCTTCTTCGGCTTGAAGCCTAGCCCGTACTCATAGTTTACCTCGGGTCTGAAGTCTACAACTTTTATATCTTTATCGGCATAAGCCCTTGCTATCTCAACAGGCATGATCGAGATTCCCACGCCGGCCTTGACGAGGGAGAGGCTGCTTATGCCGGCTCCGTTATATACCACATTCGGCGTTATTCCTGCATCTTCAAATGCCTTGGTCACGGCTTTATAGAACGGATCCACCTCGGAAGGCAGCATCAGGTTTCTGCCTGCCAGATCCGAAGGATAAAAAACATCTTTATCAGAGAGCGGATCACTCAGCGGGCAGAGCGCGACCAGGTAACCTTTACCGACCGGAATGAATCCAGTATCTTTGTGGATGATCCTGTCGCAGGTGCAGTAGAGGTCAAACTTGCCCGAATGGAACATGTCGTGAAGGCTCATAAGATGCCCTTCTCTGAGGTTCAGCTTTATACCGGGATATTCCGCCTCAAATCCAATAAAGATCTTATCGATATGGTAGCACTCCGGGTTGTTTATGGTGCCGAGTGTTATATGGCTGCCGCTGCTGGCGGTGTAGCGCTCGAGAAACATGTCGGCGGATTCGTAGCCGGTCAGGATCTGCCTGACAAACGGCAGAAACTGCGCGCCGAATTCACTCAACTTTATATTCCTCGTATCTCTTACAAAAAGTTCCCTTCCGAGCTCTTTTTCGAGAGCTTTGATGCGTTTGGATAAAGCTGACTGGCTGAGATAGAGCCTTTCCGCTGCTTCGCTGAAATTCAAAGTGTCGGATAATACCACAAAATCTGTCAGTTTTTCCCTGTCCATGGCAAATGCTCCTTAATATTGTTACTACTTTGGAGTCAGGGGACGTACCCGCTGACTCATATATGAGTCAGGCAGTGAATTGAGTCAGCGGGTACGTCCCCTGACTCAATTATATTCCTTGAAGGAATAAATTGCCATGTAATAGGAATTGTCTCAGCATATGTGTTAAAAATATAATTAAGATAGCATAAAAGGCTGTTGGGTAGAAACAATCACTACTGTAAAAAGAGAGGGAAAAATTATGGTACCTGAAAGATTCCAAGACTATTTCTTCAATGACAGGGATTACCTCCCTGAAACGTATCCTATGACAGACAAGGAGCGTGAGGAAATGATCAGAAACCTGGCTGCCATGATCACTGATGATCTGGGCATGTCGGGTAAGCCAAAGAAACTGGCTAATGACGAACCTGACTTCTGGCTGCTTGACAAGCTGCTTACAAATGACGAGATCAGGTTCATGCTCAACTTCAAGAAGAAGAGAACTGTCAAGCTTACAGCTGAGGAGCTGGCTAAGCGCAACGACATGTCGGTCGAAGCTGCACGCGAGATGGCAGAGGGAATCTGCCGCAAGGGACTCCTTGAGTTTGACCGCGAAAATGCGAAGAAGGAAAGACAGTACTTCATTCCAAAGTGGGTCGTAGGCTCCGGCGAGTACATGCTCATGACAGGCAAGCTCATGGAGGAGCATCCTGAGATCGCTACTTTCTTCCACTATGCATCGATGGTTCCTGTAGGCAAGGTTGCCCACATGGTACCGGAAGGCGGCGGCGGACTCGGAATGCATGTAGTCCCTGTTGAAAAAGCTATCGAGGCAAACAACGAGGCTGTTTCGATCGAAAAGCTCTCGTACTGGCTGAAAAAATACGAAGGCAAGCTGGCGCTCATGGTCTGCTCCTGCAGAAGACAGCAGAGGATCAGAGGCGAAGGCGGCGGCGAGATCGAAGATTACTGGTGCATCGCAGTCGGCGACATGGCTGAATATATAGTTGAGACTGGCAAGGACGCTTACTATGCTACATATGATGAGGTCATGGAAGTCCTGATGAAGGCTGAAAAGGCCGGCTATGTACATCAGATCACAAACCTCGACGGCGAGGGCAAGATCGTAGGTATCTGCAACTGCTCGGCCACAGTCTGCAACGCTATCAAGACATCGCAGCTCTTCAACACACCTAATATGTCGGCGTCCTCTTACAGAGCTCACGTAGATCACAACAAGTGCGTTGCATGCGGCAAGTGCGTTGAGGTCTGCCCGGTAGGAGCTGCCAAGCTCGGCCAGAAGCTGTGCAAGAAGAACGGCCAGGCTGTTGAGTATCCGCTCACAGAGCTCCCTAACGAAGTCGCATGGGGACCAAAGAAGTGGAACAAGAATTACAGAGAAGACGCAAAGATCAACTGCTACGAGACAGGAACATCGCCATGCAAGGCTGCATGCCCTGCTAACCTGTCGGTTCAGGCATACATCAACATGGCAGATCAGGGCCGCTACAGAGAGGCTCTCGAGCTGATCAAGCAGGACAACCCGCTGCCTGCAGTCTGCGGAGCTGTCTGCAACAGACGCTGCGAAGACAGATGCACAAGAGGCACGATCGACCAGCCGGTAGCAATCGACGAGATCAAGAAGTTCATCGCTGCTCAGGAGCTGAAGTCAGAGCACAGATTCGTGCCTGAATGCGGCAAGGAATACGGCGGATTCTGGGGCGATGAATATAAGGTAGCTATCATCGGAGCAGGTCCGGGAGGACTTTCCGCAGCATACTATCTGAGAAAGCGCGGCTATCCTGTAACAGTATTCGAGAAGCAGAACGCGCTGGGCGGCATGCTCAGATACGGAATCCCTTCATTCAGACTCGAGAAGGACGTTGTTGACGCTGAGATCGAAGTCATGAAGGAGATGGGAGTCGAATTCAAGACAGGCTGCGAAGTTGGTAAGGATGTAACCATCCAGCAGCTGAGAGATCAGGGCTACGCAGCATTCTACATCGCTGCAGGTCTCCAGAGCGGCGGCAAGCTGGCTGTTGAAGGCGCTGACGCTAAGGGCGTAATGAGCGGTATCGACTTCATGCGCATCATCAACGAAGACGAAGTCGCTCTTATGGAAGGCAAGCTGCCTAAGGCTGGCAAGCTCAGTGGCAATGTAGTCGTCATCGGAGGCGGAAACATCGGAGCCGACGTTGCAAGAACAGCTGCAAGAGCAGGCGCTGACAAAGTATTCATGTATGCACTCGAAGGTTATGACGAGCTTCCTATGGGAGTCGAGGACAGAACAGAGTGCGAAGAAGAAGGCATTAGCGTAAACGGCGGCTGGGGCCCTGCAGAGATCTTCAATAAAGACGGCAAGATCTGCGGCATCAAGTTTAAGAAGTGCGTGTCCGTAAAGAACGCTGAAGGCAGATTCGATCCTAAGTTCGATGACAGCGAGACGGTAGAGCTCGAGTGCACAACTGTACTCTACTGCACAGGACAGAAGCCTGACCTCGGAAAGATGCTCGAAGGCACAAAGGTAGAGATCAGCCCGAGAGGCATGATCGTTGCTGACCCTGTCACACTCCAGACAGCAGAAGAAGACATCTTCGCAGGCGGCGATATCGTTACAGGACAGAAGTTCGCTATCGACGCTATCGCAGCAGGCAGACCGATCGCTGATTCGATCCACAGATATGTACATAAGGAACAGGGCGACAACAGACTGACTGTCGGCAGAGATCTCAGAGAGATCATCGAGCTCAACAGAGATGACATCCTCGTTGAGAGCTATGACAACATGCCAAGACAGAAGCCGGGCCACAGAGATGGCGATCCGACTAAGACATGGCACGATCTCAGAGAGCCGCTGACAGAGGTTCAGATCAGAGCAGAGGCAAACAGATGCCTCAAGTGCGGCGCTACAACAGTTGATGTCAACAGATGCATCGGCTGCGGACTCTGCACTACAAGATGCGAGTTCGACGCCATTAAGCTCGAGAGAGATCATCCGAAGGCATCGAGAATGTACTCGGCCGAGAACGGCAAACTCAAGGCTATCCTGCCTTACGCTCTCCCGAGAGAGATAAAGATCAGAGCCAAAAACAGCAAGATCGCAAAGGTTGTAAAGGCATCGAAATAGTAAAAAATAATGGATAATCTCACTGATCGTGACAAAAGAGCTCAGGAGCTCGCAGCAGAAATACTGACACTTGCGGTCAATACACTTACCCTTAACATGCGCTTTATGGACAGGGCCATCGGCAATCTGAAGCTGATACCTGACATGAACTGCGGATTCGCTTCCGGAAAGTCGGGGATCCGTTACAGCCCGTGGACTGTCATACGCATGTATATGGCTGAGGACACGCTTGTGACGCGCAATCTGCTGCACAGCATCCTCCACAATGTGCTCCGCCACAGTTTTATAGGTGAAGGTATGGAACCCGGCCTTTGGGATCTGTCAGCCGACATCGCTGTCGAAAACGCGATCAACGAGATGGACAAGGATTTCCTCAGGGCGAAGCGCGAAAGCGCTCAGCATGAGGTAACGGATTATCTGAAGCAAGAGATCACCTGGCTCACTGCGGAGCGGATCTACAGTCTGCTCCGCAGCGGCAGGGTGCCGGCGCATGAATATTACAAATGGCAAGAGCTGTTTGAGGGTGATGATCATTCGCTCTGGTACGGAAAAGCCGGGAGCGAATACGAGGTGCCTGATGACGCGGATCTGGAAGAGCTCTGGAAGGACATCTCGGAGAAGATGCAGTCAGAGCTTGAAGCCATGAGCGTTGAAGAGGGCGCCCTCACGCAGAACATCCGCGATATCAACAGGGTCCGATACGACTATACTGAATTTCTGCGGAAGTTCAGGGCTCGCACCGAGAACATGAAGCTGTCCGAGGAGGAGTTCGACCTCAACTATTACACTTACGGGATGGATCTGTACGGCAATATCCCCCTGATAGAGCCGATAGAATACAGAGACGACCGGAAGATACACGACCTGGTGATCGCTATAGATACGTCGGGGAGTGTAGAGGGCGAGGTGGTGCAGAAATTCCTGCAGCACACCCACGACATACTCACGGATCAGAACGCTTTCGACACTGAGATGAATATCTACATTCTACAGTGTGACGACAAAGTGCGCGATGCGGCGCGTATCACCTCAGCGGAAGATCTCGACAGATATTTCAAAGAAAAGAAGATAAGCGGCCTCGGCCGCACGGACTTCAGACCGGTGTTCGAGTATGTGAACGCTCTTCTCAAAGCGGGTGAGCTTAAAGACCTTAAGGGGCTGCTGTACTTTACGGACGGCAAAGGAAGATTCCCTGCGTCGGCTCCCGCGTACGAAACGGCGTTTATCATACACAATGACAGCCCGCTGAAGATATGGGTGCCTGACTGGGCTATGAAGATCGAAATGCAGACCGGGGAGATAATGAGTTTATGAAGAGCATAATCATATCTTCTGAGAATATCGCTGACGGCCGCGTGATTGAAGGCGCGTACGCCCAGGACGAAAGCATCACCGAGCTAATCGTTCCCGAAGGAGTCAGCGACATAGGCGAAGTAGCTTTCTACGGCTGCACGAATCTCAGGAAGGTAACACTCCCGCAAAGTCTCAGATATATACGCGAGGAGGCCTTCGGCGAGACGGCTCTCGAGGAACTGACCGTTCCCGGGGGTACAGAGCTTATAGCTGAGAAAGCCTTTTACTCCTGCGATAGGCTGCGCAAAATAGAGGTCCCCGGCCGGGATACTGTCGTGGAGACCGATGCTTTCGGCTGCTGCGACAACATTAAGAATGCGTATGTGGCGGCCGGGTATCCGGAGGGGATTAGGCCTCACGAAGAGCTGCAGTACACATTGTTTTGGTGCTCGTGCCCTGAGCGTCACAGCGCAGTGACTGCAGAAAGAGCGCGCAGGTACATACATGATAATGAAGAGCTCGTGATGGAGTGGATCATAAAGACAGACAATGTGCCCGCGATGAGCGGCATTGCCTCGAACGATCTGCTGAGAGGCAGCACCGGAAGCTACATAGAGCAGGCCAACCATGAAGGCCGCAGAGAGATAACCGCACTGCTCATGTCGATGCCACGGCATGAAGATAATGGAGAATTTGAACTATGAACATAGCTGAAGCCAGAGAACAGCTGACCAATACGATCCGAGCGTATTCGGCTAAGGACAGATACGGAAACTACCTGATATCGCCCGAAGAGCAGCGGCCGCTGTTCCTCATGGGGCCTCCGGGCATAGGCAAGACAGCCATTGTGAGGCAGTCCGCGGAAGAGCTTGGCATCGGGCTGGTAAGCTACTCGATAACACATCATACAAGGCAGTCGGCGCTCGGACTTCCGAAGATAGTCCACAAGACTTACGGGGACATCGAATACGATGTGTCAGAGTATACGATGAGCGAGATAATCTCTTCGGTCTACGACGTGATGAGCGAGACAGGGCTTAAGGAGGGCATCCTCTTCCTCGATGAGGTCAACTGCGTGTCGGAGACGCTGACACCTTCGATGCTGCAGTTTCTGCAGTTCAAGACCTTCGGCAAGCACAGGGTGCCTGACGGATGGATAGTCGTGACTGCCGGAAACCCTGTGGAGTTCAACCGCAACGCCCGTGAATTCGACATCGTGACCTGGGACAGGCTAAAGAGAGTAAATATAGAGGCTGACTTTGAGGCCTGGAAGGCCTACGCCTACACCCAGGACGTCCATCCTGCGGTCATCACTTATCTCGAGGCCAGAAAGGGCAGCTTCTGCAGATACGAAAACACAGCTGACGGCAAGCGTTATGTTACGCCGAGAAGCTGGTCCGATCTCAGCAGGATCATAAGAGTGTATGAGAGCGAGGGCCTCCCAGTCGACGGCAGGCTGATCAGCCAGTACATACAGGACGCTGAGACCGCTGCTGATTTCGCGTCATACTATGAGCTCTACGACAAGTACAGGTCGGACTACAGGATACACGACATACTTGCGGGCAGGCAGGATGAAGAGATTGAGGCGAGAGCCAAAGCAGCTCCTTTCGATGAAAGACTTTCACTTTCGGGACTGCTGCTCGACAACGTGCTCTCCGACATCGCCGCTGTCATCCGCACAGAGGATATAGTCACTGAACTTGTGAAGCTCCTCAGAAGGGTAAAAGCCGGAGAAGCTGCAGCAGATGTGATAAGCAGCGAGGAGCAGCTTTACCAGAGATTCAGGAGGATGGGAGTCCTCTCGCACGACGCCGTAAGCAAGTACGAGGCGGTGCTGGATTTCCTGAAAAAGAACGAGACCGCGGATTTCGGCGATATCAAGGCAGGCTACGACAGTATGGTGGCTGACATGAAGGCGTCCGCGGCGGACACAGGCGTAAAGCTTGAGAACATGCTGAACTTTGCCGAAAAAGTATGGGGCGAGGGACAGGAGCTGGTAATACTCATTACCGAACTTACAATAGGAACGTATTCATCGCGCTTCATAGCGAGATATGGAAGCGATGCATACTATAAAAACAATGATACGTTAAAGCTATATGAAAGAAATCTCGAAATAAAGAGAAAAGGAGAAGCATTATGGCAGCAAAATACGATATCGTAGTTGTCGGTGCCGGAAATGCCGGAATCAGCGCAGCTGTATCAGCTGCAGTCAGGGGCAAGAAAGTCCTGCTGATCGACCAGCACAACCTTCCGGGCGGCTGCGCATCGAGCTTTGTAAGAGGCCGTTTTGAGTTCGACCCGAGCGTTCACGAGATCGCTGACTTCGGCCCTGAAGACAACAAGGGAAGCGTCAGAAAGATGCTCGAGAGAAACGGAGTCGATGTTGACTGGATCACTATACCTGACTGCTACAGATGCATCGCTACATACTCGGACGGAACTCCGATGGATGTAACTATGCCATGCGGCAGGGAAGCCTATATAGACGCAATGGAAAAGTATGTGCCGGGTTCGAGAAAGCCAATGGAGGAGTTCTTCGACCTGATGATCGAGTGTAATGCGGCACTGGCATATATGATGGACGGAACACCTAACGATTCCAAGTATATGCAGAAGCACTTCCCGAATGTGCTGAGGACCTGCGGATACAACGCTCTGAAGGTGCTCAAGGCTATGAAGATGCCTACTAAGGCCATAGAGATACTGAGTGTTTACTGGCCGTATCTCGGAATGCCTCTTGATCAGATAAACTTCCTGCATTTCATGCAGATGATCTACCTGTATGTTGTCCGCCAGGCTGTGATCCCTCATCACACCTCGCACGAGATATCGATGGCATTCATGAACAGATTCTACGAGCTCGGCGGCGAAGCATGGTTCAACTGCAGAGCCGAGGAGTTCCTCTTCGACGGCGACAAGATCTGCGGTGTAAGAACAAGCCTCGGTGATGTTGATTGCGAACAGGTTCTTGCCAACATCAATCCTGACATCATCTACGCTAAGATGATGCCTAAAGAACTGGTCCCTGAGCGCGAAAAGAAGCTCTCGGCAGCCAGAAACAAGAACTACAGCACAAAGTTCTGCCTCGTATACATGGCTCTCAACAAGCCTATCGAAGAGATCGGCATCAAGGATTACTGCATATTCTTCCAGGGCTCGGCGGATTCGCGCAAAGAGTACGAGAATATGAAGAGCATCGACAACGATTACAACATCCTCATCAGCTATAACACGATGATCCCTGACTTCTCACCTGAAGGCACAAGCGTCATCAGCTTTACAAAGCTCTTCAGCAAGTCTCAGGACTGGGAGAAGCTGACACCTGAAGAATACTACAAGGTGAAGGATAAGATGATCGCCAAGTGCATCGACGATGTCAAGAAGAGACTCGGCATCGACATCTCTCCGTACATCGAGGAGGTCGAAGTTGCAACTCCGATGACATTCGCAAGATACCTCGGAACTCCGGACGGCACTCCTTACGGATATGAGCTGTCTGACTGGGACGGAATGATGGCAAGAATGATGGAAATGGATAAGGACTTCCCGATCAAGGGACTCCGCCATATCGGAGCAGCTTCGTTCCGCGGCGACGGATACTCGTCAACATGGCTTAATGGTGATTTGTGCGCTACACTGGCGTGCAGAGATCTCGAGGAAGGAGGTAACAAGTAATGGCTCTTAATATTAAAGTAGGTCCTATCGGACTCCTCGATATGCTCAAATTCGCCAATCTCGCCAAGGACAGAGAAAAGGTGATCAATGCCGCTCCGGCAAAGGAAATCACTGCGGATTTCCCTATCAATAATTTCGCAAAGGCTCAGCACCCTGATTATCAGAAGTTCGTGATCGACGAGATCATCGAGCACAAGGAAGCAGGCGCTAAGACATTCGTACTGAAGAAAGCTGACGGCAAGCCGGCATCGTTCTTCAGAGCAGGCCAGTACATCTCGCTGAAGCTCCACATCGGAGACAGCTATGTGAGCCGTCCTTACTCGATCTCGTCATCGCCTAAGTGGGCGCTCGAGGGCAAGGTAGCTGTTACGGTCAAGACAAATCCTACAGGATTCGCTGCTGACTGGATGCTCTCCAACTTCAAGGTTGGTGACGAAGTCATCGGTTCTGAGGGCCTCGGCTCGTTCTACTATGAGCAGTACAGAGACGCTAAGCACGTCGTTGCTCTCGCGGGCGGCTCGGGAATCACACCATTCCTTTCGATGGCATACGCTATCAGAGACGGAATCGAAGATTTCGACCTGACCATCCTTTTCGGCAACAGAACCGAAGAGACCATCCTGTTCAAGGATGAGTTCGACAAGATCACAGCTGCTACAGACAAGGTCAAAGTAGTACACATCCTGTCCGATGAGGAGAAGGAAGGCTACGAGCACGGCTTCATCACAGCTGATCTCATTAAAAAGTACGCAGGCGAGGAGCCGTACAGCGTGCTCATCTGCGGACCTGAAGCAATGTACCGCTTCGTTTCAAAGGAGGTCGACAAGCTGGGACTCGAGAAGAAGTTCGTCCGCCAGGAGCTTCTCGGAGCAACAAAGAAGGTTTGGGAGCAGCCGGGATACCCTGCAGCTGCAAAGGATAAAGTCTTTAAGCTGACTGTTAAGCAGGGACCGAACGAGTACGTATGCGACTGCAATGCAAACGAGCCTATCCTCGTAGCAATCGAGCGCGCGGGCATCAAGGCTCCGTCAAGATGCCGCTCCGGTGAGTGCGGATGGTGCCGTTCGAGAGTCATCTCAGGTGACGTATACATTCCTGAAGAGACAGACGGCAGAAGATGGGCCGACAAGCAGTGCGGCGAGATCCACCCATGCGCAAGCTTCGCGACATCAGATCTGACTCTCGTAGTGCCGGGTGAGTATTATTAACAGCTTCCGCCGGTTATAAGTTATTTAACGTAAAAAAGTTAAGTTCTCTCTCTTAATAAAAAACCCGCAGATCTTTATGATCATGCGGGTTTTTATGAGTCAGGGGACGCACCCACTGACTCACTTCTAATAGTGTTGATCCGCTACTTATTCTACGCAATGAGGCAAAGCGGCGCAATATCAAGGCTTTGCACTTTGAAAAAGAATGATATAATATATGAATCTTATTGGGGCTGGTATTTTGTACATTCAGAGTTCGACAGTTTGCAGGAGTATAAAGGGAAACAGCTCTGATTTTCTTTCCTTGCAGAGTCTTTATTTGAGTCACGGATTCGTGCTATGATTTGGCATGGGTAAGAATGATTACAAAACAAAAGAGAATTGATATATAAAGGATTGAAAACAGCGCTGTAAGCTGTTTCCGCGGGAGAGGAGACTAGGTCATGAGAAAGACTAAGATCGTTTGCACCATAGGCCCGGCCAGTGAGTCGGAAGAGATGCTGAAAGAGCTTTGCCTGGCAGGAATGAATGTTGCCAGACTGAACTTTTCACATGGCACACACGCAGAGCATCTTGAAAGGATCAACAGAATAAAGAAGGTCAGGAAGGAACTCGGCCTTCCGATCGCCATAATGCTTGACACCAAAGGCCCTGAATTCCGTATCGGAACCTTCAGGGAGGGCAAGGTCAATCTCGAGGACGGCGCAAAATTCACTTTCACAACGGACGAGATCGAAGGTGATGAAACTACAGTATCTGTCAGTTACAAGAACCTCGCAAATGAGCTGGCGCCGGGAGACACTATACTGCTCAACAACGCGCTGCTCGAGTTCAAAGTACTGTCGACAGACGGCACCAATATCGTTACCGAGGTACTTGCCGGCGGCGAGCTCTCAAACCGCAAGTCGATGAGCTTCCCGGGCAAGCACATGCAGCAGATCTACCTGTCAGAGCAGGACAAATCGGATATCGCATTCGGAGTAGAGCAGGATGTGGATTTCATCGCATGCTCCTTCGTATCCGTAAAGCAGGATCTCGTCGATGTGCATGACTATCTGAAATCTCTTGGAAAAGATGACACGGTCGAGCTCATCGCAAAGATAGAAAACCAGTCAGGCTATGACAATATCGATGAGATCTGCACTCAGTGCGACGGCATCATGGTCGCCAGAGGCGACATGGGCGTAGAGGTGCCTTTCGAGAGGCTGCCTGCGATGCAGAAGGATCTCATCTCAAGATGCCGCATGATCGGCAAGCGCGTCATCACCGCAACCGAGATGCTCGAATCCATGATACACAATCCGCGTCCGACACGTGCCGAGACATCAGACGTCGCAAACGCAGTCTATGACGGAACCAGCGCGGTGATGCTGTCAGGTGAGACGGCTGCCGGAGAATATCCTGTTCAGGCAGTCAGGACTATGGCCAAGATAGCCGAAGAGGCTGAGAACAACATCGATTATAAGAAGAAGTTCTATCAGCACGACTTCCAGATCAAGAACGACATGGACGCTATTTCGCACGCGACATGCGGAATGGCTATGGATGTATGCGCCAACGCTATAGTGGCCTGCACTATGTCGGGCCGCATCGCGAAGATGGTATCGCGCTTCCGCTCGCCGGTAGACATCGTCGGACTTACCACGAATGAGAAGACATGGCGTTCACTCGCGCTCTCGTGGGGAGTTACTCCGAAAATGCTCGAGATCGTTCCGTCAACAGAGGTGCTGTTCTACATGGCAAAGAAAGCTGCAATCGAGGCTATGGACCTTAAAGAGGGGGATAAGATCATCATCACCGGAGCCGGCACAACAGGCATATCGGGCAACACAAATCTGATCAAAATCGAAACGATATAAGATTTAAAGGAAAGAGAGGCAGGGCGTTAACCCCTGTCTCTTTGCATATATCTGAATTCATAAAAAGAGACTTCCTCATTATACCGGAAGCCTCTTCTAGTCTGCTTATAAGTTGTGGTACTGCCGGAAAAAGTCCTCATGTTTACTGCAATCGAGGTCAGCAGTGACGATTTATGTTAGAATAATGGCGATCTGACAGCTTGCTGTTATGGCGAGCCTGATCCGGAGCGGTATTGAGAACAGGAGGGATCATGAATCCGATTATTATAAATGAAGAAAAGTGCATCGGCTGCGGACTTTGCGCGAAGGACTGCGTGAGCAGCTATTTATATATCGAGGGCGGCAAGGCGCATACAAACAAAGGCGGCTGCATCGAGTGCGGTCATTGCTACGCGATCTGTCCGCAGGGTGCTGTGACGATGGCCGGCTATGAATGCAAGGATGAAGCTGTGGTGCCGATGACGGAGATCCCGGCAGATACTCTGCTTACGGCGATGCGGAGCAGAAGGTCGATAAGGCAATTTACGGATCAGCCGGTAGAGCAGGAGAAGCTCGATAAAATACTCGAAGCCGGCAGATACAGTCCGACAGGCGGCAACTCGCAGAAAGTTGCTTATACGATACTCGGCAGCAGACAGGCTGAAGCTGAAGCGATATGCGTGGAATTATTCCGTAAAGGTATCGGTCTGGCCGGGAAATTCGCGTCGCTTGCGGAGAGATTCAACATAACTGATAACTTCTTCTTCAAAGGTGCACCGCTGGTGATCGTAGTCTCGGGCAAGAGCAAAACGGACGCAGGACTCGCGAGCGCTTACATGGAGATCATGGCGGAAAGCCTGGGACTCGGAGTGCTGTACAGCGGATTCTTCGTTTCGTGCACAAAGCTCAGCCGCAAGCTGAGAGAAATGCTGAAGCTGCCTAAAGGGCACAAAGTCAGGACCTGCCTGGTCATAGGTTACCCTTCGGTGAAGTACCGGAGAATAGTTCCGCGGAAACCGCTGCAGGCGAAAACACTGTAACAGAGGAAAGCTATTGAGAACTGAAAGCAATAAAAAAGTAAAAATATATGGCACACTGGGACCTGCGTGCAGCGACCCGGAGATGCTGAAAAGGATGTTCAGAGAAGGGATGGACGGCATCAGGCTGAATCTGTCCCACACAAGTCTTGAGGGCGCGTCGGACACTATCGCGGCTTACTTTGAAGCGGCCGAAAAGTGCGGTGTAAAGCCTGAACTGATGATAGACATGCAGGGGCCTGAGCTCAGAGTCGGCCGCCTTGCAGCGCCAATTAAACTGATCGAGAGTGGGCTGCTGGATGTAGACGCGATCCCGTTCCCTCAGGCAGTCATCAATGAAATGCTGAAGCATGACGGGCAGGATGTGCTCCTCGATGACGGAAAGATCATGCTCAGGACCGAGCTCGTGCAGAGTGATTGCGGCGGGCCGGAACTGAAGCTGCGCGTCGTTCGTGGCGGCATGCTCGAAAGCAGAAAAAGCATCGCTCTTCCGGGGCTCACCATCAACGCTCCTGTCATGACACAGGCAGATGTTGAAAACATCAGCTGCGCGAAGGACTTCGGCGTGACGGCTGTGATGCAGCCGTTTGTCCGCAGCAAAGAGGACCTCATGGAAGTCCGGAAGGCTCTCGATGATGCGGGCTGCAGCGATATCAGGCTGTTCGCCAAGATAGAGAATCTCAATGGCCTGAGCAGGATCAGTGAGCTTATCCCGTATTGCGATGAGATAGTGATCGCGAGAGGCGATCTCGGAAACGCGATGCAGCTGTGGGAGCTTCCGGCCGCGCAGAAGCGCATTGCGGCCGCATGCCGTGAAGCCGGCAGAGACTTCATGGTGGTTACACAGATGCTCGATTCGATGACACACAGGCAGGTGCCGACAAGAGCCGAGGTGAGCGACATATTCAATGCTGTTCTTGACGGCGCGGCTTCAGTGATGGTCACGGGAGAGACCGCGGCAGGCGAGTACCCTGATCTCGTGATACGCTATCTTGCAAACACCGTACATGAGGCTGAGGCCTATAACAAGCGCGAAAACCAATAGGAGAAGCCCCGCTCTTATGGTAAAATTACACTATCTATGTAAGTGATTCAGAAGGTCTTCAGGCAGAGTTTCGCAAACCAATGCTCAGACCGGTATGAAAGAGGAGATCAAGATGACAGAAACAGAAAAAATGGGACTCATGCAGACTGCCTGTAAGGTGAGGACCGGAATTATCGAGGCTGTTCATGCAGCTAAATCCGGCCATCCGGGCGGAAGCCTGTCTGCAGCAGATATGTTCACATATCTGTACTTCAAAGAGATGAATGTCGACCCGGAAAACCCAAAGGATCCGGACAGAGACAGATTCGTCCTCTCAAAGGGACACACAGCACCGGGACTCTATTCGGCGCTGGCACACAGGGGATTCTTCCCTGTAGAAGAGCTTAAAACTTTAAGACATATTGGAAGCCGTCTTCAGGGCCATCCTAATATGAACGAGACTCCGGGCGTCGACATGTCGACAGGATCACTCGGTCAGGGCGTTTCAGCTGCAGCAGGCATGGCGCTGGCAGCAAAGAAGCAGGGCAAGAACTTCAGGGTATATACACTGCTTGGTGACGGCGAGATAGAAGAAGGCCAGGTATGGGAAGCAATGATGTTCGCTCACCACTACGGCCTCGATAATCTTTGCGTGATCGTAGACAACAACGACCTCCAGATCGACGGACGTATCGGAGATGTTGTCGATCCGTATCCTATCCCTGAAAAATTCAAGGCGTTCGGACTTCACGTCGTCGAGATCGACGGACACGATTTCGATCAGATCGCCGCAGCAATGGAAGAAGCAAGAAGCACCAAAGATGTCCCGACTGCGATCATCATGAAGACAGTCAAGGGCAAGGGCGTCAGCTACATGGAAGACCAGGCCGGATGGCATGGCAAGGCGCCTAACGATGAGCAGTATGAGCTTGCTATGGAAGAGCTGGGAAAGCAGCTTGCAGAGCTGGAGGTGAAGTAGGATGTCAGAAGTTAAGAAGATAGCAACAAGAGAGAGCTACGGCAACGCGCTGGCAGCCCTCGGTCAGGATCACGAAGATCTTGTAGTTCTGGACGCAGACCTGGCAGGAGCAACAAAGACAAGCACCTTCAAGAAGGCATTCCCTGACAGATTCTTCGACTGCGGAATCGCTGAGGGAAACATGATGGCAGTAGCTGCCGGACTCGCAGCAGCCGGAATGGTTCCGTTCGCGTCGACATTCGCAATGTTCGCCGCGGGCAGAGCATTTGAGCAGGTACGCAACTCGATCGGATATCCGCATCTGAACGTCAAGATCGGCGCTACACACGGCGGCATCTCCGTAGGAGAAGACGGAGCATCCCATCAGTGCTGCGAAGACTTTGCGCTCATGCGCTCGATCCCGGGAATGACAGTAATGTGCCCGGCTGACGACGTAGAGGCAAGGGCGGCAGTAAAGGCTGCTTATGAATTCGAAGGTCCTGTATACCTGAGATTCGGACGCTCGGCAACACCTGTTTTCCACGATGAAGACAGCTTCGAGTTCAAAATCGGCAAGGGCGAAGTTCTGCAGGATGGCAATGACGTAGCGATCATCGCAACAGGCCTTATGACATATGAGGCTATCAAGGCAGGCGAGATGCTCCGCGAAAAGGGAATCAACGCAAGAGTCATCAACATGTGTACTATCAAGCCGCTCGATGAGGATCTGATCCTTAAGGCTGCTGCTGAGTGCGGCAAGGTCGTTACATGCGAAGAGCACTCGATCATCGGCGGACTCGGCGAAGCGGTCAGCGCTCTGCTGAGCGAGAAGTGCCCGACTCCTGTACGCCGCATCGGTGTAAATGACGAGTTCGGCCACTCCGGACCGGCTGCAGATCTGCTGAAGCAGTTTGGTCTCTGTGCAGAGAACATCGTTGACTGCGTCTGCTCCTGGAAGTAATCAGAGTCAGAGATAAAAAGGTATTCGGAGAATAGAAATGTATTACGAGATCGAAGGACAGCTAAACATAGGGCCTCTCATCTTTGATGAAGAGGAGCTCATCGCGAACGGACGGCATTTTCCATATGAAGACATAGAGTCGCTCGAGATCACGAGCGCGCCTCTGTTTTCCGCTTATGGAATACTCACCGTGCATACAAAGGAAAAAGACATTCCTATCCCTTTCGTACGGTCGAGAAGGTCTAAGCTCGAAAAGGTACTGAGAGAGTATAACAGGCTTCGCGAGAAGGGTGAACTGCTGCCCGGAGATGAACCGAAGGCAGCCGCGGCAGCTGCTGAAAGCGTGCAGCCTGCGAGAAGCATGGACCCTTACGAAGAACTCAAGAAGCTCAAAGAGCTGCTCGATCTCGATATCGTAACAAAAGAAGAATTCGAAACCAAGAAAAAACAGCTGCTGGATCTTTGATCCGGCAGCTGCTTTTTTATATAGATTCTATAAGGGGTTTTCGCAACTTGTTTATAGAATGTTCCTTATTACAGAACGTGCTTTCCGTACATAGCGTCCTGCTCTTTTCTGAACTTGTAGATCAGAGTGTTCTTGTCGAGCTCTACCATGTCGTATGTGATGAGGTCGCCCTTCTTGCAGTCAACCTTCATGACAGCGTTCTTGTTGATCAGACCGAACGGTACATAACCCTTTTCATCAGCCTCTGCTTCTGTACAGATGGAACCGAGTGTCGTGTATCCGCCGATTCCGTCGAGGTTCTGGCCGGCCTTGAGGTCGATCTTAGCTCTTGTGATGCACTCTGCTACGAGTCCGTCCTTGGCAACGCATGTCTTCTCTCCGTCGATAACGGCCTTG
>CADBKM010000017.1 GCA_902795265.1 uncultured Eubacteriales bacterium | reverse complement strand
GGATCCGGCTTTTTCAAACTTTTCCTTGATCTCGTCGATGACGACCTGTTTAGCTTTCTTTGCTTCTACAGACATTATTTCTCCTTTCCGGCGATATCCACTCGCCTTATTTTTTGTCTTGTAGGTACAAATACCCCGCGTCGTTCAGACAGCGGGGTTCAAATCTATGAATTGTACCTCGGCGGGAAATTAAGCTTTCGCACCCGCTGTCTTAGGTTGGATATTCGCTTTTGTCAGTCCTGTATAGACTTAGAGGGTAACTGTTGCAGGGTTTACCTTAACTCCTGGGCTCATCGTTGCTGCGATGCTGATGCTCTTGAAGTACTGGCCCTTTGCTGCTGCCGGCTTAGCCTTAGCGATAGCCTGGATGAGTGCGTTTGCGTTCTCAACCAGCTGCTGCTCTGTGAACGACTTCTTGCCGATGATGCAGTGGATGATGTTAGCCTTGTCAAGTCTGTACTCAACTTTACCTGCCTTGATGTCCTCAAGGGCTTTTGTGATGTCCATGGTTACAGTGCCGGACTTAGGGTTTGGCATGAGTCCTCTAGGTCCGAGGATCTTACCGAGGCGTCCTACAACTCCCATCATGTCAGGTGTTGCTACGACTGCGTCGAAGTCGAACCAGTTCTCATTCTTGATCTTGTCTGCCATGTCCTCAGCGCCTACGAAATCTGCGCCTGCAGCTGCTGCTTCCTCTGCCTTAGGGCCCTTAGCGAAAACAAGAACTTTCTTGCTCTTACCAGTGCCGTGAGGGAGAACCATAGCTCCTCTTACCTGCTGATCTGCGTGTCTGCCGTCTACTCCGAGGCGGAAGTGCATCTCAATTGTCTCGTCGAACTTTGCGTTGTCAAAGCTCTTGATCTGCTTGATAGCAGTTTCTACGTCTACGAGCGCGTGCTTGTCATACGACTTAGCGAGCTCTGCGTATCTCTTTGATCTTTTCATTTTTCCTCCTTGTGGTACAACCGGCTTTCGCCTCCCACGTCATTACTCAACTACCGTAACTCCCATGCTGCGAGCTGTTCCCTTGAGCGAGCTGTTCCCTTGATCATGTCTGTTGCTGCCTCGAGGGATGCTGCGTTGAGATCCGGCATCTTTGTCTTTGCGATCTCTTCTGCCTGTGCGAGCGTAATAGATGCAACCTTTTCCTTGTTAGGTGTTCCGGATGCGTGCTCGATTCCTGCTGCCTTCTTGATGAGGACTGCAGCCGGTGGAGTCTTGCATACGAAATCGAATGATCTGTCAGTGTAAACTGTGATTACAACCGGGATGATCATTCCCTGCTGGTCCTGTGTTCTAGCATTGAACTGTTTGCAGAAGTCCATGATGTTAACGCTCTTCTGACCGAGAGCCGGACCAACCGGTGGTGCAGGTGTTGCTGCTCCGGCAGGGATCTGCAGCTTGATGTAGCCGTCGATCTTCTTTGCCATTGCTGTCTCCTTTCCTTAGTATTTGTGCAAGCTCTTAACGGAGCTTGCTTACCTGTGAGAACTCGATCTCTGCAGGCGTATCTCTACCGAACATCGAGATGCGGACCTTTACGATCTGCTTCTCAGGATTGATAGCTTCGACGATGCCGAGCTGGCCCTCGAATACTCCTCCGATGATGCGGATCGTGTCTCCTACCTCGATATCCAGGTCGATTCTGAGCTTTTCGATTCCCATTCTTACGATCTCCTCTTTTGTCAGAGGAATAGGATCGGAACCGTGTCCTACGAAACCTGTAACTCCTTCGGTGTTACGGACGAGGTACCAGGTCTCATTGTTTACGACCATCTTGATGACGACGTAACCAGGGAACAGCTTGCGGGTCTTTACTTTCTTGACTCCGTCTTTGATCTCGATCCTCTCTTCAGTCGGAATTACGACTTCCTGGATGAGATCCTGCATTCCGCGGTACTCGACCATCCTGTCGATGCTGGTCTTTACCTTATTCTCGTAGCCCGAATATGTATGAACGACATACCACTTTGCAGTACCGTCTCCTCTGAGGCCTTCGCCTTCGAGAGGGGATACGCTGGCCTTTACAGGCTCTCTGGTTTCGGTGCTCTCGATATTTTCGATGTTATCGATATTATCTGCCATTTATAAACTCCTTGGGTCAGGACAGTGTTATTCCGAGAATGCCCTTAAGAGCCGCCAGGAATCCTGTATCAATCAGCCAGAAGGCTACAGCGAAGAAAATAACACATGCAAATACTACGATAGTATTCGTTGTGAGCTCTTCTCTTGTAGGCCATACGACCTTCCTGAACTCCTGTCTTACGCCTCTGAGGTAAGCAATGAGTCCGCCCTTCTTCTTTCCGCTGTTCTGACTCTGTTTCTTTGCGGAAGCCTGTGCTGCCTTAGCGAGCTCTTCTTTTGAATTGCTTCCGTTGCTCTTGTTGTTAGCCATTTTGCGTCTCCGTGTTTATCCCTTAATGGATTATTTTGTCTCCTTGTGGAGAGTCTCCTTGTTCTTCATGAGTTCGATCCTGTCAGGATTGTTTCTCTTGTTCTTCATTGTATTGTAGTTTCTCTGCTTGCACTCTGTGCATGCGAGGATGACTTTCTGTCTTACGCCTGCTGCCATCTCTTTCCTCCGTAATATATGTAATGCTTGAAATTTCTGTCCTTTTCAATCGAAAACTCGAAGCCTGGTCGCCCAATGCTCCGATTTTCTTCTTAAAGTCGCTCAATGAGTATACTTTGCAAGGATTTGATTGTCAAGCGCTTTCTTGTTCTTTACGAAAAAAATCGAAGCGCATATCCCGGTCTCGAAGCTCACGGATCTGCCGTTGCATCCTCAGTCGATCCGCGTTCCGGGACGTTTGCGAATTTTTCCGCTTTAAGAATCGCACAACGTCAGCCGGCCCGCGTTCACTCCATCGGTGCAGCCGGCAAGATCCGCTCGCGACTCTCGCCCGGGATATGCGCTTGAATTTTTTCGGACAGAACACGCCTCCGCGTTCAGATCTATTCTCTATTTTGCAAGTGACCTTGCTCTTCTGATGCCGTACATAAGAACCGCGGCAGCGTTGGACGCATTGAGCGAATTGATGCGTCCGTACATAGGGATCGAAAGAACAAAGTCGCATTTTTCCTTTACAAGGCGGCCGACCCCTTTGCCCTCATTGCCGATGACTATGGCTATCGGGCCTGTAAGGTTCGCTTCGTAATAGGTCTCACCGTCCATGTCGGCCGCGCCTACCCAGAGGCCTTTGGCCTGGAGCTCTTCGATAGTGCGTGCAAGGTTGGTCACCTGGACTACAGGCATGTTTTCGATGGCGCCGGCGGCAGACAGTGCAACTGTCTGCGTCAAAGAGGCGGCACGCCTCTTTGGGATCACGACGCCGTGAGCGCCGGCGCACTCAGCCGTCCTGATGATAGCCCCTAGATTATGAGGGTCCGAGATCTCATCGAGGATGATGATGAACGGATCCTCTCCCGATGCCTCTGCCTTCGCGAAAACATCGTCCATCTCCGCATACTTGTACTCGCTGACCTTTGCGACTACGCCCTGGTGCTTTACGCCCGGAGCCATCGCGTCGATCTTCTCCTTCGGCACGAAGTCGACAATAACGCCCTGTTCCTTAGCGAGGGCGACTATTTTCGACACCGAGCCTTCGGAGCCGTCGGCGATGAAGACACGCTCAACATCGCGATCGCCCGAAAGCACCTCGACCACAGGGTTCCTGCCGGCCACCACCTCGAGGCCGTCATTCCCTACGATCTGCTCTTCATGATCATTGTACCCGAGATCGGCCAGCAGGCTCCTTCTAGGAGCGCCCGCTTCCTCGCGGCGCGGTCTTCCGCCTCTTGCGGCAGCCTTCGCAGGCGCAGCGCCCTGCCGGCGCGAACCACCGCGCGAGCTGCCCCTAGGCTCATAGCTGTCACCATAGTCGCGGCGGTTCTTGCCTCCGCGCTTTGGTGCGCCCTTTCTTTCCTTATCGTTGAATCTCTTGTTATCTCTTTTACTCATATCAGTCTCCACGCGGCCTCCCGGCCGTACCATATCTCCGCTTACTCAGCAGCCCTGTAAACATATATCTCTTCGCATCTGAGGGTCAGATACTTCAGCCCGTTGTTGTCGAAGAGCATGTGCACCTCAGGCATCCCGTCCTCAAAGTAGAGCTCGCTGTACAGAAGCTCGCAGTCAGACACGGCGTCTCCGTCCTCGTCCTCTTCGCAATGCACTTCGAGGCCTTCATTCTCGATCAGCTCAGCCCCGTCGAACCTGAGGGTAAAGACAGCCTCGTCGCCATCTTCGTCCCAGCCGTCCAGCTTAAGTTCGACCTCTCCGGCCTCTACCTTCGCGCCCAGCACGTCAGCATCCTCGAGGTCCACAAGAGTCTCCATGATCTCCTCGTACTCCTCAGGCAGATCTTCCATCATATCCTCAAAAGCATCATCGGCAGCCTCGTCGAGCTCTTCAAACTTCTCGTTGTTGGCCTCGTCCTCTGCCACAAGTCTCTCATATACCTTCTCAGGCAGAAAATACATGGCCGGGATCCTCGGATCGACCTCCTTCCATACCCATTCCGGAAGGTCCTCGTCAGGCTCCTCGAGATTATCCTTATACATCTCCTCGAAATCCGCCTTGGCCTCCTCTTCA
Organism: uncultured Eubacteriales bacterium; assembly: GCA_902795265.1. Lineage (GTDB taxonomy): Bacteria > Bacillota > Clostridia > Peptostreptococcales > Anaerovoracaceae > Crickella. The sequence goes on along the minus strand of CADBKM010000017.1, from coordinate 50,712 downwards.
TCGAATGGCTCGCGGTTTTCATACTCGTCGAGCTCCTCTCTGAGCATCTCGATGTACTCAGGGTCGTCGTTTGCGTCCATGTCGAATTCAGGAGGTTCGTCGTAGTCAGCTCTCTCCTCCTCTATGTATTTATCAAGAGCCTTCTGGTAGAGCTCTTCTATCTCCTCTTCGCTGTACTCCTTGTCGACGACCGGCTCGTACAGGTCGGCCGCTCCGAGCGACATCATGAGTTTATAGTATTCTTTAGTATAAAAACGCATTTTTTATCTCCTCTCATATACCACAAATCTGAATGTAATGCCGTTCTCTGTGACAGGATCGCTCTCGCTCACCACCTTATAATCCGGATCTTCATCGAAATTCACGATGAAGGTGTCCGCATTGAGGTCGGCATCCATCTTCGTTACATAAAGCCTGTCGCACATTCTGTAGAACTTGTTGTACAGAGCCGCGCCGCCAATCAGGAAGACCTCATCAGGGTCGTACTGCGAGAGCTCTTCCCACAGCTCATCCTCGGAGTTGACGACGATGCAGCGCTCGGCTTCGTAATCGGGATTCGTCGTAAGCACGTAATTGGTCCTATTAGGGAGACCTCTTTTGCCCGGCATTGATTCGAGAGTTTTGCGCCCCATCACAACCACCTTGCCGGTCGTGTGCTCTTTGAAGTATTTCATATCGGTAGGGATCGATGCCAGCAGTCCGCCGTCGCGCCCGATGCCCCACTTATTGTCCGCAGCTACTATAAGATTCATTGCTTATGCCTTTCATAAAAGATGCCTTATGCCGCTGAGTCCGGCACATAACGACGGCGCGCACGCGCACCCGCCCTTGCCTGTCTCGCGCAGGGCATCAGGCAGAGTATGGCCGACATCAGTCATTATATCTATCATTTCATCGAGCGGCACCGGAAGTGAAATGCCTGCAAGAGCAAGCTCCGCTGCCGTAAACGCCGACGAGACTCCTATCGTGTTTCTTGTCTGGCAAGGCACCTCGACCAGTCCGCGCACCGGGTCGCACACAAGGCCCAGCAGATTCGATATCGCGATCGATGCGGCAGCGCAGCATTCCTCAGGCGTTCCTCCGAGCATCTCTGTCAGCGCGCTGGCGGCCATCGCCGATGCAGCACCGACTTCCGCCTGGCAGCCGGCCTCAGCTCCCGCGACCGATCCGTTCCTGGTGACAAGATACCCTATGGCTCCGGCATTGACCAGGCCCATGCGAAGAGCGTCGAGCGTAATGTCAGTGTCTCCGTAAACCGACAGCAGTGCCGCTGGAACCACTCCGGCAGAGCCTGCGGTAGGAGCGGCAACTATGACGCCCATGCTCGCATTTGTTTCGGCGACCGAAAGCGCGCCTTCGATGGCCTTATGCAGAGTCGAGCCGCATATGACTTTGCTTTTATCAAGTTCTCTTACCTTTTTAGCCTCACCGCCAATGAGTCCGCCCATGGACTTCACCGGCTCGTCAAGGCCTCTGTTTGTCGAAGCATCCATTACCCGGAGGCGCTCATCGACCTGCTCGAGCAGAGTCTCGCGGCTTTCTCCGCCGAGCTCCATCTCACGCCTGAGCATCACTTCCGATATGGATATCCCGTGCTCGCCGCAGAGAGCGAGCATTTCTTTTGCACTTTTGAAATCGTAACTCATTTGCCCCCTCCTACAGCTCTATAACATCTACACTCTCGATCGTCGGATAGCTCATCAGCTCATCTGCGAGTTCTTCAGGCAAAAAGTCATCAGCTTCAATTACAGCAAAAGCGTGTCCGCCTCTCTTCTTACCCTTGCGGAAGAGTTTCATGTGAGCTATGTTGATCTCGTGGTTGGCCAGTCTGCTGGTTATGTATGCCAGAGTGCCGGCTTCATCGCGGTGGCCGACGATCAGCGTGCTGTATTCACCTGTGAATTCTACCCGGATATCGTTCATGCGGGTGATGCGCACTCTGCCGCCTCCGAGAGACTCGCCCCTTACCAGGAGCGTATGGCCTTCGGTATTTTCCATCAGTATGTCTACAGTATTCGGGTGGCTCACCTCTGTGCTGCGGTCTGCCGTGAAACTGAACATGACCCCGGCCTCTCTGGCAAGCTCGAACGATCTTCTTATGCGCACGTCATCAGACCTGTATCCGAGTATGCCTCCGACAAGCGCGCGGTCGGTACCGTGCCCCTTGTAGGTGTCGGCAAATGATCCGTACAGTGTGAAGTCTGCTTTTACAAGCGTTCCGGTAAATATCTGCCTCGCCATCCATGCGATGGATGCCGCCCCCGATGTATGAGAGCTCGACGGCCCTACCATCACCGGTCCTATAACATCAAATAGTCCTATATAGTTTTTCCTCATCCGGACCTCCGTTAAATATCAAATCTGTTTACCATCATTGCCACCTGCTCGTTCTCGAGCGCGCGGCCGCGGTATGTATAAAATGTATCCGCGTTGCACATGGTGCATACATTGGATACCGTTATGTGATCTTCAGGGATCCCCGCCCGAAGCAGCGTCAGCCGGTTAGCAGCTCTCAGATCGAGATGATACTTTCCCGGGCTTCCGTCAGGCTGCCTGTGGCCGATGATATGCCCGAACGCTTCGCTTTCAGTACCCGGAGCATACCGCTTCAGGATAAGATCGGCATCTTCCTTGCTCCACTGCTCCGCAAAAGCTTCGTACACCTCGTCACCCATCTCGTAGCAGTCGGCGCACACGCCCGGCCCGATCGCAGCGTACATATCTGCCGGGTCGCAGCCGAACTTGACGCTCATCTGCGCGATCGCCACCTGCGGGATCTTTCCAAGCGTGCCCTTCCAGCCTGCATGCACCAGGCCTGCCGCCCTGCGCCTCGGGTCGATAAGGTATACCGGAGGGCAGTCGCCTCCGAACACCGTCAGAAGCGCATCCGGAATATCTGTAACGATGCCGTCAACATATTGCCTGTGCAGGGTGAAGTCTCCGACAGTTGCTACGCCGAGATCCTCCTCGCATGTCGCCACATGCACGTAGTTCGTGTGCTTCTGATCTGTAACCAACTCCATCGCGAGTGATGAGCCGAGCTGATGCGCCAGTATGTCTCTGTTTGCCCGGCACACCGGCGAAGCCTCTTCGACCTTTTCGATCTTCATGACTGCGGTCCTCAGGCCCTTCACCCCGGTGCCGCTCGCCTCGTCGAAGCTCATATACCTGGTGCTGAACAGATTAGGCACGCCCAGCTTATCGAACGCATCAAAAGACAGGTACGGAATACCGTCCGTGTGTATATTAAAAATATTTTTGTCATCTGAAAATCTTATCTTCATGCTGTAGATTCTACCACATCAAAGCCGTTCTAACTATAACAGTCAGATGTGAATTGTGTGGTTCTTTGCACATTATCCACACAACCGCGCCCCTCAGAGGCACACCAAAAAAAAGCGCCGCCGGAGCGGCACCGTTTTATCCCGATTATTTCCCGGCTGCGTCTACTATGCGGACGGCTTCAGCCGCGATCTCGCGGAGCCTCTCCCTGTCGTCAGACAGGTAGAGGAAGCCCAGCAGGGCTTCGAAGCCGGTCGCGATCTTGTATTCGCGCGGGTCAGCATTCTGCGGTCTCGACATGGAGCGGTGATTGCGCGCATGCTTGTAGATCTGCAGCTCCTCTTCCGTCAGGAAGCCGTCAGCTACCATCGCCTTTGCGGCCTTGGCCTGACCCGAAGCGGACACATACCTCACTGCAGTGTGGTGCGCCCTGCCCGCATCGCCCGGTTTTTCGAGCACTATCTTCTCACGAACGATTACCTCGAAGACCGCGTCCCCGAGGTAAGCAAGTGTAGTGCTGTTGATTTTTCTGATCTGCTCTTTTGTCATATGGCTACAGGTATATTGCGGATCTGTTCTCCGTGCTGATAGTTCTCTACTTTTATATCGTCTGTCGTGAAGTCGTAGAAGTTCTTCACATCAGGATTGAGCGTCACCTTAGGAGCAGGGTACTGCGGCCTTGCGATCAGCTCTTTTATGATCGGCACGTGGCGGTCATAGATGTGAGCATCCGAGATGACGTGCACGAGTTCACCGGCCTTGAGCCCGGATACCTGCGCCATCATCATGAGGAGCATCGCATACTGAACGACGTTCCAGTTGTTTGCAGCGAGGATATCCTGCGACCTCTGGTTGAGTATCGCGTTGAGCGTGTCGCCCTTGACATTGAAGGTCATCGAGTACGCGCAAGGCTCGAGCCTCATCTCGGACAGATCTTCGAAGTTGTACATGTTTGTCATGATCCTTCTGCTGTATCTGTCGTTCTTGAGGCACCAGAGCACGTTGTCGACCTGGTCCATTTCGCCCTGCTTGAACTTGTACTTCTTCGCCATCTGGTAGCCGTAAGCCTTGCCGATGGTTCCGTTCTCGTCAGCCCATTCGTCCCAGACATGCGCCTTAAGATCGGCCAGCCTGTTTGACTTCTTCTGCCAGATCCACAGCATCTCATCGGTCGCCAGTTTGATAGCCGTCGGGCGCAGTGTGAGAGCCGGGAATTCCTCGGAAAGATCGTAGCGGTTGACCACGCCGAAGTTTTTTATAGTGTGCGCAGGAGTGCCGTCCTCCCAGTGAGGACGCACAGGCATACCCTCAGTACTGAATCCGTGATCCAGTATATCCTGGCACATATTTACAAATAATACATCTGCTCTGCTCATCTTAGTTTCTGATTACCTGCACGCCCTGCGGTGTATCTTTGAGTGTGATTCCCATGGCAGCGAGCTGGTCGCGGATCTCATCCGCTCTTGCCCAGTTCTTCTCTTTACGGGCTGCCTGTCTCTCATCGATAAGGGCCTGGATGTCGTCGCCGAGGCCTTCCTCTTCATCATCTCCGCTGAAGATACCGAGTACGTCTGTCAGTTCTCTGATCTTCTTGAGGGCCGCGTCAGCGAATGACTTCGAAGCTCCGTCCTTAACGTCGAGGTTGATCTCGGATACGAGCTCAAAGATAGCAGCGATGCCGTCAGCTGTATTGAGATCGTCGTCCATCACCTCGATGAACTTTTCCTTATGCTTGTCGAGTGCTGCGATCATTGCAGCCTCATCAGCCATGGCCTCGTCGCTTCCGTTAGCCTTCAGGAACTCGAGAGTCTCGATAGCAGTGGCGATCCTCTCATAGCCCTGCTTCGACTGCTCCATGAGTGTGTCGGAGAAGTTGATAGGGCTTCTGTAGTGACCGCTCAGCAGGAAGAACCTGATAACGTCTCCCGAATACTGCTTGCGGATGTCTCTTACCGTGAAGAAGTTGCCGAGTGACTTCGACATCTTCTTGCCGTCGACATTGATATATCCGTTGTGCATCCAGTAGTGCGCGAACGGAACTCCGTTGCACGCCTCAGACTGCGCGATCTCGTTTTCGTGGTGAGGGAATGTGAGGTCCTGTCCGCCTCCGTGGATGTCGATGGTCTCGCCGAGGTGCTTCTTTGCCATTGTCGAGCACTCGATGTGCCAGCCCGGTCTTCCCATGCCCCATGGCGACTCCCACGCGATCTCGGATTCCTCTTTGCGCGCCTTCCACAGAGCGAAGTCGAGCGGATCTTCCTTTACCTCGCCGATAGCGATACGCGCGCCGCTCTCGAGGTCGTCGATGTTCTGGCCCGACAGCTTGCCGTACTCAGCGAACTTGCGTGTGGAGTAATAGACGTCGCCGTCTGCCTCGTAGGCGTAGCCCTTGTCGATAAGCGTCTGAACGAAGTCGATGATCTCAGGAATATGCTCCGAGACCTTCGGGTGAACGTCGGCCTTCATTACGTTGAGAGCCTCGGCGTCGTTGAAATACTCCTTGATGTACTTCTCGGATACTTCAGGAGCAGTGATGCCCTCCTCCTTTGCTCTGTTGATGATCTTGTCGTCAACATCGGTGAAGTTCTGGACGAACTTTACCTCATAACCTCTGAACTTGAAGTATCTTCTGAGCGTATCGAACACGACGAAAGGGCGTGCGTTTCCTATATGAAAGAAGTTGTAGACCGTCGGGCCGCAGACATACATTCTGACCTTTCCCGGCTCGATCGGCACGAATTCTTCTTTTCTGTTCGTAAGAGTGTTATATACCTGCATTTTTCCTCCTTTTTCAGCAGGCAGACAGCCTCTGCCATGCCTCCTGTTATCCTAGACCCCGAGTACCGCTCCCAGGCACCCCATGATTATGAGCACGAGGAACGGACTCTTTTTATATTTAGATATCATTATTACTGTTGCAACCAATATGATAACAGAAATTATGTCGACTGGCGACCCTGAAATCATAGTGAAAAGCTCCCCTGAGCCTGCGCCGAGTCTCTCGAGCAGCCCGCATCCGAGCCTGCCCTCTCCGGCGAGCGAAGGCTTTACCAGTGTGGCAGCTGCGGCTGCTATGAGTCCCATGGTTGCCGGTCTGATTCCGGACAGCGCGCCGTTTACTATCTTGCTGTCCCTGAACTTCTGTATGGTACGGCATACCAGGCTCACTATTATGAATGCAGGCAGGATGACTCCGAAAGTCGCTGCTGCCGAACCGCCTATGCCTGCCGCCTCATAGCCTACATAGGTTGCCGTGTTGACCGCGAGCGGCCCCGGCGTTATCTGCGAAATCGCAACTATATTCGCGAACGTCTCCTGGCTCATGTCGAGGAACGGCTGTATGCTGTCGTATATGAGCCTGACGATGGCAAGTCCTCCTCCGAATCCCAGAAGACCGACTTTGAAGAAGCTTATGAAGAGCTGCCAGAATATCATTCGGACTCACCCCCTTCTCCGTCTCCTGTCTTCGCGTCAGGCTTTGCTGCTTCGGCTGCCCTGCGGCTTCCCGCAAAACTGACAGCTATGCCGAGCATCGCGAACAGCAGAATAACATACGCGGTATTCACCTTAAGAACAGCTATCAGCACGAATGCCGCTGCGGCCGCAAGCATGGCCCATTTATTCTTTATGGCTGCCGGCATGAGCTGTATCACCGCAACCACGACCATGCCGAGAGCCGCTGCCCTGAGGCCGGCCATCGCGCCCATAAGAATGCTGTTGTCGCCAAGCGAGGTGATGAATTTAGCGATCACCAGGATCATCACAAACGACGGGATAGTCACGCCGAAAGTGGATACTGCCGACCCGATCAGCCCCTTCTTTTTGAATCCGACATAAGTCGCCATGTTGATGGCAACCACGCCCGGAAGGCTCTGACAAACCGCAACTATATCCATGAACTCCTCTTTGCTGAACCACTTCTTTTCTTCGATAAGAGTGTTCTGCAGAAGCGGGAGCATGGCAATACCGCCGCCTATGGTAAAGGCGCCGAGTTTAAAAAATACAATAAACAGTTCGATAAGTACGTTCATAACTAAGGTATTCTATCACATTTACGGAATAATTGTATCCGCAGAGCGGCATAAAAAAGCTCAAGCTTCCCGTTTGAAGCTTGAGCTTTATTTTCATTCTGGTTCACCACCTGAGCGGTGTCCTTTGTCAAACCTATTTCCTTTGCGACAGCTGAGCTTTGTCCCTGAGCGCCGAAACCAGTAATTAGTGAGCGTTCAGTGTCTCTTCGGAGAGTCTCGAGAAGAAGCATCTTCCGTCGCCTTCGAGGTCGACGAGCGCCTTAGCCTTAGCGATGGCTTCATCAACAGTCATGAGCTCGTGATCGTCTTCGCGGCGGAGCTTGTACTCTACCTTGCCCTCTGCTGCGAACTTGCCGACAGTGATCCTGATAGGGATTCCGATGAGGTCAGCATCGTTGAACTTGACTCCAGGTCTCTCGTCACGGTCGTCTACCATTACTTCAACGCCGAGTGCTTCGAGCTTCTTTTCGATCTCGTATGCGAGCTGCATCTGAGTCTCGTCGTGCGACTTGACTACAGTTACGATGACGTGATAAGGAGCAACGGCTACCGGCCAGATGATCCCCTTATCGTCATGATGCTGCTCTACGATAGCCTGCATCGTTCTTGTAACGCCGATTCCGTAGCAGCCCATCCAGTAAGGGTGATCTTCGCCCTTTTCGTCCTTGAATGTGCAGTTCATGCTCTCGGAGTACTTGAGTCCCAGCTTGAAGATCTGGCCTACTTCGATACCGCGTCTGAACTTGACCGGCTTTCCGCAGTGCGGGCATGGATCTCCTTCTTCGAGGACCTTGATATCTGTTACGATGTCGCCTGTGTAGTCTCTGCCGTAGCAAACGCCTGTCAGGTGGTGGTCTTCTTCGTTAGCGCCTGCGCACATGTTTACTGTGCCTACGAGCTCGGAGTCAACGACTACGATGCAGTTCTTGAGTCCCATAGGGCCTGTGAATCCGGCAACGGAGCCTGTGATAGGACCGACAACGTCCTCATCAGCAAACTCGATGTAGTGCTCAGGAATGTTGAGGGCATTGACGAGCTTGATCATGTTGAGCTGTCTGTCTCCTCTGATGAAGCATGTTACGTAGTCCTTTGGCTGCAGGTCTGTGTCGTATGTTGTGAACATCAGAGCCTTGATCGACTTCTCTACAGGCAGCTTCAGGTAGCTGCATACGTCGTCGATAGTCTTTGTGCCAGGTGTGAACACCTTCTGTACCGGCTGCATCTCTTCTACAGGCGGTTCATCATCTCTGCACTCAGCTCTTTCAACTGTAGCAGCCATGCCGCAGTGGTCGCAGTAGAGGATGTCGGACTCGCCCCAGTCGGAGAGCGCCGAGAACTCGTGTGACTTGCTTCCGCCGATAGGGCCGTTGTCGGCCTCAACGATCCTGTAGTCGAGGTCGCAGCGTGTGAAGACCTTCTCATATGCGTGATACTGTCTCATGTAAGCAGTGTGCAGGTCTTCTTCGGTAGCGTCGAATGTGTAAGCGTCCTTCATGATGAACTCTCTTGTTCTGAGGAGTCCGTATCTAGGACGGGATTCGTCTCTGTATTTGAACTGGATATGATAGAGCGAGAACGGCAGCTCTTTGTATGATGACCACTCCTTGCGGACGAAGTCTGTGAATATCTCTTCGCATGTAGGGTTGAGGATGAAGTCATTGCCGTTACGGTCCTGGATTCTCCAAAGTTCAGGTCCGTAAGCATACCATCTGCCTGTCTCCTTCCAGAGCTCAGCAGGGTTAACGTGCGGCATGTAAACTTCCTGGCAGTCGATGTAGTCCATCTCTTCGCGGACGATCTGCTCGATCTTTCTTACTGTTCTCCAGCCCAGTTTCGGGAACATATAGAGGCCGGCAGCTTCCTGCTTGATCATGTTCGCTCTTACCAGCAGCTTATGGCTCTCAAGTACGGCATCAGATGGTGCCTCTCTGAGTGTCTTAAGATGGTTCTTTGATAATCTCATTGTTAAAAACTCCCTTCTATTGCGGCAGTGGCCATGGCCGCCATGCCTTCTCCCCTGCCTGTGAACCCGAGTCCCTCTTCTGTCGTGGCCTTTACATTTACAGCCGTTTCAGGGATCCCGAGTGTGCTTGCTATATTTTTCTTCATCTGATCAATATACGGTGACAGCTTAGGCGCCTGCGCGATTATGGTAACATCGACATTCATGATGTTAACATAGCCGAGCATGTCTCTGACCTCAGCCAGCAGCTTCATTGAATCAGCACCTTTGTATTTATCATCAGTATCCGGAAAATGTCTTCCTATATCTCCCAGTCCTGCTGCCCCGAGCAGCGCGTCCATCAGCGCGTGTACTGCGACATCGGCATCCGAATGGCCGTCCAGCCCGAGATTGCTGGGGATTGGAGTCCCGCAGAGTATGAGTGGCCTCCCCGGGACAAGTCGGTGGACATCATAGCCGATACCTGTTCTGACAGCCATGTTGATATCCTCTCTGGTTGTTATCTTGTTATTTGCCGTTGAGCCTTCGATAAGAGCAACAGGGATACCCGCGTATTCGGCTATGCCCGCCTCGTCTGTAGTGGTGTAGCCGTCTCTTTTCGCAGCCTCGTATGCATTGATAATGTCAGAGAGCCTGAAAGTCTGAGGCGTCTGGACCCTGTAGACCAGGTCTCTCCTGACAACGTTAGTGTTCATTATAGGATATGTTATTGTTTCTTTCAATGCCAAACTGTTGTTATATTCGAGTTTTTCACAGTCTACCATCCTGATAGAGTCAGACGAAGGAACAGCCGTGGTCACCGCGTGGCAGCAGCTCATCGCGTCTATATTGCGTCTTATTATATCTTCGCTGACGCCCGGCCTTACGGCATCGTGCACGAGCACCACCGCGTCGTCAAGATCGACGCCATGAGCCAGGGCATCGAGTCTGGCAAATTCGAGCCCTTTCTGAACGGAATCCGACCTCTCGTCTCCGCCCTGAATTATCTCGATGCTCCCCGCAGGTCTGCCCGAAAGCTCCTCATATACCGCCGTTATGCTGCGGTATCTCTCATCGAGAGAGCCATCCTGAGGCGATATGACTGCTACTCTGTCTATATAGTCAAGCACGGCAAAAGCCCTTATGGATGAACCGAGCACTGTAACTCCACCATAAGGAAACAGCTGCTTAGGCAAATCAGTTCCCATCCTTTTGCCCTTGCCGGCTGCTACTATCACTGCGTATATTCTTTTTGGTACGTATCCTGCCATGTATTCCTTTCAATCAAAAGGGTCGAACCCTTTGATCCAGCTCACCCGCTAAATATTGGTTTCGACCATCTCGTCTGCTTCTTCCATTGTGTATCCTCCGGAGTAGACCAGCTCGCTTTCAAGGATCTGCTTTGCTGTACTCAGGAGCTTTTTTTCACCGGTGGAGAGCGGTTTCAGTCTGTCTGTTCTGACGAGATTTCTTACTACCGCCGCCACCTCTAAAATGTCTCCGGTTTGCATCCTCTCGGTGTTCTCGCGGTATCGTTTGTTCCAGTTCGGATTCATCGGTTCTGTGTCTTTGTTGAGCACCTCCAGAACCTCGCCGATGCGCTCGGGTTTTATTATATGCCTAACGCCCAGCTTTTTACAATTGTCTACAGGAACAGATGCCTCCATACGGCAATAAGGAAGCGACACATTATAATAGATACGCGCCTCACCAAGGAAGTCTTTTTCAACGACTTCTGTAATGACACCCGCACCATACATCGGATAAACTATTCGATCACCGATATTAAACATGCACTTTCCTCCTTGTATAGCGATTATATAGGAAATTGTACAGAAAAGCAAACAAAAAATAAATTTATATGATAGCACCATCCAATATGGTTGTCAATACAAGAATACTCTTCAATTAAAGTTAGTTTCCTTAAACATTTGCCCGTGAAGCGCTTTTGTTTCGCAAGTTTGGAATCTGCAGTTCCCCTTTTGCTGCAGCTGTGTGATATACTTAATTCTGAATATGAAGAGTAAAAAGGACGGAGGAAATCCCGATGAAAAAAATACTTATAGTAGATGACGAAGAAAGGATCCGCGAGGTCATCAGAGAGTACGCGGAGTTCAGCGGATATGAGGCCGAGGAAGCAGCCGACGGCATGAGCGCCATCGGCATGGTCAAGCTCAACGACTACGACCTCATCATCATGGATATCATGATGCCTAAGCTCGACGGCTTCAGCGCTGTCAAAGAGATACAGAAGGTAAAGGATATCCCGGTCATCATGCTTTCGGCCAGGGGCGAAGAGTACGACAAGCTCTTCGGATTCGAGCTCGGCATCGATGACTACGTTGTGAAGCCGTTCAGCCCGAAAGAACTCATGGCAAGAGTCAACGCGGTGCTCAACCGCAGAGACGCTTCCGAGAGGCACGCATCCACGATACAGAAGTTCGAGGGGCTCGAGATCAACATCGCCGCACGCACTATAAGCGTCGACGGCAAGCGCGTTGATCTCACGCCGAAAGAATACGACCTCCTCTTCTACATGATCCAGCACAAGAACATCGCTCTCTCAAGAGAGAAGCTGCTCGAAGATATCTGGGGTTACGACTTCTTCGGTGACGACAGAACCATCGACACACATGTAAAGAATCTGCGTAACTGCCTCGGGCCTTACAGAAAGTTCATCGTGACGCTCAGAGGCGTAGGCTACAAGTTCGAATACGAAGAATAGCATTATTCAGTGACAGCGGAGCGAGGCATGGCTGACCATACAGGCAAGCATAAAAATTCAAAAATCGACACGAGCAGCATCAGCACGACGACGCTTCTTTCGTTCGTCATTTTTGCGCTGTTCCTTGTGATCGTAGTGTGGCTGCTTGCCAACTTTTTCCTTAACAGCTATTTCGAAAGGACAAGAGCGCAGGAGGTTATGCGCACGGCCGAAGCTCTCGAGGTCCAGTTCGTGCAGGATGTCACCGCGTTTGACTCGTACGCCATAAACACAGCCTCTACCAACGGCATCTATATACAAATAGACACCTCTGATTCGGCTCTGATATACGACGGCACACGTACAGTCCAGGGCGCCAACGCCTTCGACAGCGATGTGAACTTCATCAAGGCAAAGCTAAACAGCGACTCATCAGACGTTGTCACGGAAACGCGGCGCGATTCGACCGGCCCGGGTGCAAGGCTCATTTACGCTTCGTATATACACGACGGTAACCCCGACAGCGTAATGTGCATCATAGCACCGCTCTACCCTGACCAGGTAACGCTGCGCATACTTCGTAATCTGCTCACATACATCTCGGTAGTAGTGCTGCTCGTATCGTTCCTGCTGGCGATCGCGCTTTCGATGCGCCTGTCTGCGCCTATAAAGGCACTGACCAGATCCGCCACGGAGCTTTCGAAAGGCAACTACGACGTCCGTTTTGACGGCGCGGGGTTCACCGAAACAAAAGAGCTCGCCCGAGCTCTCAACAAGGCGTCATACGAGATGGAAAAGACCGACTTCTACCAGCGCGAGATCATCGCGAACGTATCGCACGATCTCAAGACGCCGCTGACAATGATCCGTTCGTACGCCGAAAAGATAATCGACATCACCGGCGACAATCCTGAGAAGCGCAATTCCGACCTCAACGTCATCATTTCCGAGACCGAGCGCCTCAACAGGCTCGTTTCGGACATGCTTTCGGTATCCAATCTGCAGTCCAACAACGTTGAGATGCATATGGAGACATTCGACCTCGTCGAGGCCGCCGAAAGCGTATACGACAGCTTCCAGGTGCTCGCTTCTTCTGAGGGATTCGACATCAACTTCCACCCATGCAAGCCGGCATACGTTGTGGGCGACCGCACAAGGCTGATGCAGGTGATGACCAACTTCGTGTCGAACGCAGTCAAGTATTCGGGCGACAACAAATACGTAGATATAAGGCTCAACAAGAGCGCAAAGAAAGTGACCTTCCACTGCATCGACCACGGCATGGGCATCCCTGCTGATGAGATCGGGCACGTCTGGGACAAATACTACAGGACTTCCGCCAACCACGGTCGCGGCATAGAGGGCACGGGCCTCGGCCTCGCGATCGTTAAAGGCATACTCAACCTGCACAACGCCAAGTACGGCGTAGAGAGCGAGGAAGGCAAAGGTTCAGACTTCTGGTTCGAGATGGAAACAGTCAGGAAGCCGGGGGCAAAGAAGACCGACAGCAACACGCTTAGCATGCAGGCGATCACGGAAGATACAGACAAACAGAAAAATGGCTAAAAAAGCAAAGGTAAAAACAGTTTTCATGTGCACGGAGTGCGGCAATGAGTACACGGCCTGGCAGGGCCAGTGTTCTTATTGCGGTGCCTGGAATACGATAGTCGAACAAAAGGTAGCACCAGTCGAGGAGGCGGTCGCCGACACGAGACGACGTATCGGAGTCGAAGGGCGTCCGGTGAAGCTCGGAGAGGTCGGCACTCACGATTACAGCCGCATGGATTCCGGGCTTTCGGAGCTTAACAGAGTGCTCGGCGGAGGCATCGTGCCGGGCTCTCTGACTCTTATCTCGGGCGAGCCGGGCATCGGCAAGTCCACTATCATCGCTCAGGCTGCAGGCCGGATCGCCGAAAAGTACGGCACTGTGCTTTATGTAAGCGGCGAGGAATCCGAAGAGCAGGTAAAGCTCAGGGCCGACCGCGTGCTTGGCACTATCAGCGACTCGCTCTACATCTATCCCGAGACCAATATCGAAAACATCATGGCTGCCTGTGAAAGCATAAAGCCGTGTTTCCTCATAATCGACTCGATACAGACAATGTATTCTCAGTCAGCCGACTCCGTAGCCGGAAGTATCACGCAGATAAGAGAATGTTCGGGTCAGCTCATCAGATATGCCAAGAACCGCAACGTGCCTGTGTTCATCGTGGCTCACGTAACTAAATCGGGCGAGCTTGCAGGCCCTAAGACCATCGAGCACATGGTAGACACCGTGCTCAGTTTCAGCGGTGAGCGCGACAGAGACCTCCGTATTCTCCGCTCGTTCAAGAACCGCTTCGGCACTACCGATGAGATCGGCGCATTCCGCATGACCGGCGAAGGCATGATAGAAGTTCCGGACATATCCGGAAGTCTCATCGAAAACAGCGACAGTGAAGAAGGCTCCGTGGTATCCGCTGTCTACGAGGGCAGCCGCCCGGTCTTCTTTGAGATACAGGCGCTGGTGACTCACGCCAACGTGGGCTTTGCCCGCCGCACGGCTATCGGCATAAGCCAGAACCGCCTCAACATGATACTCGCCGTGCTCGACAAGAAAGCCGGGCTCGACCTGCTCAACTACGACGTATACGTGAATGTCGTCGGCGGCATGAACACCGGAAGCACATCGACCGACCTGGCTGTCGCACTTGCGATCTACAGCTCATACAAGGGGCGTTCATCGAGCCGCAAGCTGGTTGCCGTCGGAGAAGTCGGCCTCACAGGCAATCTGCGCTCGATACCTAACGCCGACAAGATAGTGCAGGAAGCAGTCCGCCTCGGCTATGAAGCCGTGATACTGCCGGAGCGCAACGCAAGGCAGACCGCGCAGTCGGGCCGCAGCATCGATGTTGAAGACGGCGGCCGCAGCGTATCCGTCACCCCTTCCGCTCCGGATGTATCCGATAAGATCCGCATAAGCGGCGCGGCGAACATTAACGACGCAATAAGAGCTTTCCTTTATTGACAAACGATGGCAGACGCAGGGTCACGGACCCCTGCATGCAGTTTATCAACCTCGTGTGAGAATACCCCTATCCTCTATAGGTAGCGGGATGAATCACACACCTTTTCCCTAATATGACATATTGAACATCTCATCCAAACAAAGGATGAGGCACAGTCGATAATTGGCACATTTTGGCGGTTTCCGGCGGAATGTTGTGAGGCTCAAGCCCTTGAAAATACTGGGGATTTGCGATATAATACGAACATTAGTTCGGAGGCAGATCATGACGCGGATCAGAGGGTATAAGTACAGAGCATATCCAGATAAGAAGCAGCGGGAGTTCTTTTCGAAGAATTTCGGTTGCTGCCGCTTTGTGTATAATCACTACCTTGCGATGCGGAAGGCAAAGTGGGAAGAATGGCATGATACGATGTCATATAGTGAAACAGCAAAAGACCTCGCAAATAACCTCAAGAAAGAGCATGAATGGCTGAAAGACGCAGACAGTACGGCTCTGCAGCAGAGTCTGAGACATCTGGACAATGCGTATCAGAACTTCTTCAAGAAAAGATCCGGCTATCCGAAGTTCAAGAAGAAAAGGTCAGTACAGAGCTACCGGACAATGAATAATAAGGGCAGCATCCGAATCGAAGGTGATGGCATAAGACTGCCTAAGGCAGGTAAGGTAAAGATAGTCAATACAATAAAGTTCGAAGGCAGGATACTCAGCGCGACAGTATCAAAGACATCGAGCGGCAGATACTACATATCTCTTCAGGTAGAGGAAGAATATGAGCTACTTCCTAACAAGGGGGGAGAAATCGGCTTAGATGCCGGACTCACTGCCCTGTACACAGATTCAGCAAACCATAAGATAGAAAATCCCAGAACTCTTTCAAAACATGAAAAGCGTCTCCGCAGACTCCAGAGAGAACTATCGAGAAAGAAGAAGGACTCGAAGAACAGAGAGAAGGCAAGGAAAAGACTGGCAAGAGAACATGAAAAGGCAGCAGACATCAGAAACGACTTCCAGCACAAGATGACCTATAGACTGGCGCGCGATAACCAAGTCGTCTGTATAGAGGATCTGAACGTGAAGGAAATGATGGGAAACCACAGATTTGCACGGTCGATAGCTGATGCATCATGGAGCGAGTTTTTCAGGAAACTGGAATACAAGATGGGAGACAGAGGCGGGATCCTGATAAAAGTCCCGAGAACCTACCCATCGAGCCAGAGATGCAGCTGCTGCGGAAGACAGAACAGGAAAGTGCGAGACCTTTCAATACGGTCATGGATCTGTCCTGAATGCGGGACGCAGCATGACCGCGACGTGAATTCCGCGGTCAACATACTGGCCAAAGGCCTAGAGATGCTTGCATCTTGAGGCATAAGAAAACATAAGTCAAAACAAATACCGTGGGTCGCACGGGAATCTACGCCTGTGGAGAGAGTGTAAGACGGTATCTCTAAGGAGAAAACGCAGTTCTCAATGAAGCAGGAATCCCCCACTTCAAGTTTTCAGACTAAGTGGCGGGAGCGTTCAAAGTGCTTTCCGCCGGAGCTCTCTTCGTGGGCACCGATCTCCACGTATTTTGCCTGCTTCTTCGCTTCTTTGCGCGCGATCTTAGCGTCATATTTCTCGTTCCAGGCGACGACGTCATCGCGCTTAACGCTGCTGAACCAGTCGGTCTTTCTGCTCAATATGAAGATCGCGATCACGAATACAACGCCGGTAATTATCTCAAATATGAGCGCCTGAATATCTGACTTGCTCGAGATAGCCGACAGGTTCATGCCCTGCAGATAAAAGATGGTCATGTTGTTGCAGATGTGGTAAGCCGCAGATACTTCTATGCCCCTGCCGATCCAGGCAGTCAGAGCGAAAACCATGCCGCTTGCAAGTATTCCGACCTTTCCGTAAATATCATACGGATGCAAAGCAGCGAACAGGCATGACTGAAGCACGACCGCAATGACCGGCAGCCTGAACCACGAGCCCAGAGTCTGCATCAGAAGTCCGCGGAATACATACTCCTCAGCCATGCACTGCAGAGGTCCGAGCACCGTAAGCACCAGAAAGCTCGCCAGTGTGAATCTCATCTGGTAGTCATTTATATGGTGTTCATGGAACAGTTCCCAGATGACGATCGGGACAGAGATGCAGATGAATGCCACCGGCATCGTCCTCCAGAACGCTTTATGGCTCCAGCCGCCTCTTGATGACGAATACGAAGTAAAAGGCCTGTCGCGAACGATCTTAGTCGTAAGCCACAGCGCAGGTATCATCATCGCGACGCTGCC
The DNA here is from genome assembly GCA_902795265.1 of uncultured Eubacteriales bacterium. Lineage (GTDB taxonomy): Bacteria > Bacillota > Clostridia > Peptostreptococcales > Anaerovoracaceae > Crickella. Next base: position 33,460 of record CADBKM010000017.1, on the reverse strand, counting down.
GAGATTCACGACCGTCTGCCATGCGTTGGCAAGGTCCATGTCATCATAGCCGCCCGAGAAGATATTGCTCGGCGCACTTCCAACGGCGCCTTCCAGTCCGACTCCCGACCCTGCAGCCACGAACATTACCAGCGCCATAGACACTAATAAATAAAGCACTGCAAAAAGAATTGCCGCCAGGACCGGTTTGAACCACCTGTATGATTTGAACTGCCTTCCGTATACCGGATACGAATGCTCTTTTGCATTTGAGCTGTCGATTATATACATTTTACCTCCATGTGAGCTGAACAATCTCTGGTTAGTTCTATGCAATCATCATGTAATTATAGCCTGAAAAGCCATGCCCCTTGCTGAAGATATATCTTTTTTAAGATGAAAACAGGCTCCCGGAATGATCCGGAAGCCTGCGTATAGTCTGTGGTCTGCGCCTTTGCAGCGCTTAGTCGCATGGAGACTACTTCTCCTCCTGCTCCTTCTTGTATGCAGCGATTACCTTGTCAGCAAGGTTGCTTGGCAACTCTGCGTATCTTGCAAACTCAACTGTGAAGGATCCTCTTGCCTGAGTCATCGATCTAAGAGCGATAGCATAGTCGAAGAGCTCTGCCTGAGGTGCCTCAGCGTGGAGGACCTGTCCGCCGTGAGCGGAGTCCATACCGAGAACCATACCACGTCTGTTAGGCATGTCGCCCATGACTGCTCCTACGTATGCTTCAGGAACAGTGATCTCGAGCTTCATGATAGGCTCGAGCAGGCAAGGTCTTGCCTCAACGATACCCTTCTTGAATGCGAGCGAAGCAGCGATCTTGAATGATACTTCGTTGGAGTCTACTTCGTGGTAAGAACCGTCGTAGAGGACAGCCTTGATGTTCTGTACTTTGCATCCTGCGAGAGGGCCCTTTTCCATGCACTCGAGGAGTCCCTTTTCAACAGCAGGTACGTAGTTCTTAGGAACCGATCCACCGAACAGCTCTTCGCTGAATTCGAGTCCGTCCTGCTCGGATGGCGAGAATCTGATGTGAACGTCACCGTACTGACCTGCACCACCGGACTGCTTCTTATGCTTACCCTGAACATCGGATGTTCCCTTGATGGTCTCTCTGTAAGCGATCTTCTGAGGAACAACATTTACGCTGACGCCGTATCTGTCTTTGAGCTTAGCCTGGATAATTCCGAGCTGGATGTCGCCCTGTCCGCCGAGCAGTGTCTGATGTGTCTCAGCGTTTCTCTTGTCTCAGCGTTTCTCTCGAGAACGAATGTAGGATCCTCTTCCATGAGTCTTGCGAGGCCCTGAGCCATCTTCTCGTCTTCGTTCTTGTCTGCAGCCTCAACAGCGATGAAGTAGCAAGGTGTAGGGAATGAAGCCGGCTTTACTGTGACCTGCTTTGCCTTCGGGCAAAGTGTGTCGCCTGTCTTTGTGTTCTGGAGCTTTCCGAGAGCTACCAGGTCGCCTGCAACTACAGTGTCTGTCATCTCCTGGGATTTTCCTCTTACGAAGAATACCGAACCGAGCTTCTCAGACTTCTCTGAACGAGGGTTGTAGAGATCAGCACCGGACTTGAGTGTGCCCGAAACTACCTTTGCATAGGAGATCTTTCCGAGGAACGGGTCAGCCAGTGTCTTGAAGATGTAGAGTACGAGGTCTCCAGCAGGATCGCAGGCGATCTCGATATCGTTTCCGTCAGCGTCCTTAGCTTCTGTAACGACTGTTGCCGGCTTTGGAACGTACTTGCAGAGTGAGTCGAGAACTTCGTCAACGCCCTCACCTGTCAGAGCGCTCATTGTCAGTACAGGCATGATGTCTCCATTGTGGATACCTGTTGCCAGGCCGCGTGCGAACTCCTCATCCGTGAAGCCTTCGCCCTCGAAGAACTTTTCCATGAGCTCTTCGTCAGCAGCTGCTACTGCCTCGTCGAGAGCGTCCTTGTCATCAAGAGTAACGCATGCGCTTCCGAACTTGTCCTGGATAGCTGCGATAACTTCGTCAACATTGACGTTGTCCTTATCGATCTTGTTGATTACAAAGAATGTAGGCGAGTTGTACTCTTTTACGAGATCCCATGCCTTCTCTGTTCCGACCTGGATTCCGGACGAAGCGTCAACCATGATGATTGCTGTTGCGCCTGTCGAAAGAGCTGCTCTTGCCTCTCCTGCGAAATCGAAGAATCCCGGTGTGTCGATGAAGTTGAGCTTTGTTCCCTTATACTCTACAGGAACGAGTGTCTGGTTGATGGTGTATCCTTTTTCGATCTCCATCTTTTCATAGTCAGATACTGTGTTGCCCGACTCAACCTTTCCGAGTCTGCTGATGACCTTTGTGTTCAGCAGGCCTGCTTCAAGGAAAGTAGTCTTGCCTGTGCTGCCGTGTCCGAGCAGTACGATGTTGCGGATCTTATCGCCTGTATAGCCTTTCATGTGTTCCTCCTGATTAAACTATATTGTTATTATTATTGATTTTAGAATTCGGCGTTGCCCGGTGTACGCGGGAACATCTGAACGTCTCTTATGTTGCTCATGCCTGTAAGGTACATGAGGATGCGGTCGAATCCGAGTCCGTATCCGGAGTGGACTACGCCGCCGTATTTACGGAGATCGAGGTACCAGTCATATGTGCTCTCGTCGAGTCCGAGTTCGTGGATCCTTTCGAGCAGCACGTCGTAGCGCTCTTCTCTCTGGCTTCCGCCGATGATCTCGCCGACGCCCGGTACGAGCATGTCCATTGCCGCTACTGTCTTTCCGTCATCGTTGAGCCTCATGTAGAAGGCCTTGCAATCCTTAGGATAGTTGATGACGAACATCGGCTTCTTGAAGACCTCTTCTGTGAGGTAACGCTCGTGCTCTGTCTGCAGCTCGAGCCCCCACTCTACCGGATATTCGAACTTCTTGCCCGACTTCTGCAGGATGTCGACCGCCTCTGTGTATGTGATGCGGACGAAATCCGAGTTTACGATGTGGTCGAGTCTCTCGAGGAGGCCCTTGTCGATGAAACTGTTAAAGAACTGCATCTCTTCAGGGCAGTGCTCGAGCACGTAGCTGATGATGTATTTGATCATCTCTTCGGCCATGTCCATGTTGCCGTTGATGTCGCAGAACGACATTTCAGGCTCCATCATCCAGAACTCGGAAGCATGCCTTGCGGTGTTTGAATTCTCGGCACGGAATGTAGGTCCGAACGTGTAGATGTTGCGGAACGCGAGTGCCATGATCTCACCTTCGAGCTGGCCCGATACAGTCAGGTTTGCCTTCTTTCCGAAGAAGTCCTTGCTGTAGTCGATGTTGCCCTCTGCGTCTCTCGGCAGATTGTCGAGGTCGAGTGTGGTTACCTGGAACATCTCACCGGCGCCCTCTGCGTCGCTGCAGGTGATCTCAGGCGAGTGCACGTAGATGAAGTTTTTCTCCTGGAAGAATTTGTGGATCGCGTATGCCGCAACGCTTCTGACTCTGAATACTGCCGAGAAGGTGTTGCTGCGCGGTCTCAGGTGAGCGATCTCCCTGAGGAACTCCATGCTGTGGCGCTTCTTCTGAAGCGGATAATCCGGATCGGAGTCAGCCTCGAGTACTACCTCGTCGGCTTTGATCTCGAACGGCTGCTTGGCTTCCGGTGTAACAACGAGCTGACCTCTTACCATGACTCCGGAGCTGAGGCGGTACTTTGCTACCTCTGCGAAGTTAGCGAGCTTGTCAGCCTCGTAAACGACCTGGACCGATGAAAAGAACGAGCCGTCGTTTACCGACAGAAAACCGAACTGGTTCGAGCTTCTGTTTCCTCTGACCCATCCGCGGACCACTACTTCTTTATCCGCGTAAGCCTCTGTGTTTCTGAATAATTCCCTGATCTCAATATCTTTCATTTTTCACTCTCTCGCGCGGTTTTTGAGTCCGCGCTATTTGCATATAAATATTGTGCCGGCGCATTGCCCCAGCTTGACGATTATATCACAGAGTAAGAATGCTGTCATTAAAAAGGTTTGAAATATTCTCAGAGACCCGTTTTCGGGATTTGGGACGGATGTTTCTCTCCCCGGAACTATCTCATTGACAAAAGAAGTATTGTAATATGATATACTTATTGTGTTAATTCATTCCCGTCATTGTGACGAAACGGGCCATATTCCGGATCATATCATCCGGATCAGGTCTGACGCTGAAATCAATCAGAAGATTCAGAAGAAAGGAGATCAATTATGCCAATCCCAACTCCTCATATAAATGCTAAGGCAGGCGATTTCGCCGAAACAGTTCTGATGCCGGGTGATCCGCTTCGCAGCAAATTCATCGCAGAGACTTTCCTCGAAAATCCCGTGCTTGTAAACAACGTTCGCGGAGTGCAGGGATACACAGGCACATACAAAGGCAAGAGAGTATCGGTAATGGCTTCCGGAATGGGTCAGCCGGCGATCGGAATCTACTCGTACGAGCTCTTCGCGTTCTATGATGTTAAGAACATCATCAGGATCGGATCATGCGGTTCCATCGACCCAGAGCTGCACGTACGCGACATCGTGATCGCACAGGGCGCCTGCACAAACGGCAGCTATGCCAACCAGTATGAGCTTCCGGGCACATTCTGCCCTATCGCATCGTTCGAGCTTCTCGAAAAGGCAGTTGCGGCAACCAGAGCCGCCGGCGCAAAATTCAAAGTCGGCAACATCCTTTCGTCGGATATGTTCTACGATGATGCAGCTTCCGCAATGAGATGGTCCAAGATGGGCGTTCTCGGAATCGAGATGGAATCCGCCGCCCTTTATTGCAACGCCGCAAGGCTCGGCAAGAACGGACTCTGCATCTGCACAGTCTCGGATTCGTTCAACTACCCTGAAGAGAATACAACAGCGGAAGAGCGCCAGAACTCCTTCACAAAGATGATGGAGATCGCACTCGAGATCGCATAACGATCAGCACACAAAATATAAATAACAACGCTCTCTTACATAAAGCAAGAGAGCGCTTTTCATTTGTCGTCATTTGAGCATGCTAGTCTTCGAGCATGAGGCGGCTCATTTCTTTTTATGTTCTTCGCGCCACTTCTTTATCGCTTCGTAGCGCTCCTTGAATCTCGGCTCAAATCCCTGGTTGCCCGGATGGTAGTACTCCGTACCGCGAAGGTTCTCAGGCAGGCACTCCATGTCGGCTATCTTGTCTTCGGTATCGTGGGCGTAGATGTAGCCCTTGCCGTAGTCGAGTTCCTTCATCAGTTTGGTAGGAGCATTGCGTATGTGAAGCGGAACAGGCTCGGCTATGTGCTCGTTGGCATCGCGCGCCGCCGCCATGTACGCCACTTCCATGGCGTTGCTCTTTGGGGCAAGCGCGTTGTAGATGACGGCCTCGGTGAGGTGCACGCTGCACTCCGGCATTCCGATCAGATGGCAGGCCTGGAATGCCGCGACCGAGAGCTCCAGAGCTCTCGGGTCAGCGAGGCCGACATCCTCTGCTGCAAACCTCGTGACACGGCGCGCTATGTACATCGGGTCCTCGCCCGACTCCAGCATGCGCGCCAGCCAGTAGACAGCCGCGTCCGCATCGGAGTTCCTCATCGATTTGTGGAGCGCCGAAATGAGGTTGTAGTGCTCCTCTCCCTGTTTATCGTAGAGCAGGGACTTTCTGGAAGTGCACTGCTCGAAGTCTTCTGTTGTTACCGTGATTATCTCGTGCCCGTCCGCCGGGTCTGTCGAGTACTCGGCGTTAAGGACCATCATTTCGAGAGTAGAGAGCGCAGTCCTCGCGTCGCCGTTTGCGAACGAGGCAAGCGCGTTTATGACATCGTCGTTTATCCTTAGATCCTGATCACCGAATCCGCGAGGGTCCTTCACTGCGTTTCTGATAAGCTGCGCGATGTCGTCCTGGCTCAGCTGGTGCAGCACGAACACCTTGCACCTTGAAAGCAAAGCGCCGTTAACCTCGAACGACGGGTTCTCGGTCGTGGCTCCGATCAGGATGATGCTGCCCTTTTCAACGAAAGGCAGAAAGGCATCCTGCTGAGCCTTGTTGAATCTGTGGATCTCATCCACGAAAACGATGGTGCGCGCTCCGACGGCAGTCATCTTGTCGGCCTGCTGCATCACGGTCTTTATATCCTTGATGCCGCTCGTGACCGCGCTGAATGTAATGAACTGCGCGTCCGTCCTTGCCGCTATTATCTGCGCGAGCGTGGTTTTGCCGACGCCCGGCGGTCCCCAGAATATCATCGAGGACACACTGTCGCGCTCTATAAGATTGCGCAGCACCTTGCCCTCGCCTACGAGATGTTGCTGCCCCACGAATTCATCAAGATTGCGCGGGCGCATCCTCGCCGCGAGCGGCTGGCTGCTGTTGTTATTCACACTGTCAAAAATGCTTATCTGACTCATGTTTTCCTTTGCATTAAGCTACAAGCCACTTGTATTTCTCTACGCTGTAAAGCGGAATGAACGGTATCATAATCGGCGTGGTCTTCACATACTTCTGATACTCCGGATCATCACCGTAAGTGCGGTTCTGCCTCATCTCGAGCCTTCTGGCTCCTCCGAACATCACGTATATGATGCCGAGGTATCCGGTAAGCACTGCGATCCACTGCCAGACTCCGCTGTTCGAGTTGAGACCCGTCACGAATACTCCCGTCCAGAAAGTCATCTCGCCAAGGTAGTTAGGGCATCTCACGAGTTTGTATAGCCCGGTGTCGACGAACCTGCCCGGGTTCAGCTTTTTGGCTGCATTCTTCTGAAGATCGGCAGCTGTCTCAAGCACGAGTCCGCAGACCATAATGATGATGCCTGCGATGACAAATCCGTCAGTTCCCTTTCCGTTCTCGAGCCTGAACATTACCGGTGAGGTCTCGCACACATAGAGCAGCGCGGCCGACACCCAAATGCCGATCTTTGCGATGAGCGGCATTCCCTTGCCGTCCTTGATCTCAGTCTTCATCTTGCGGTTGTAGGAGCCGCTCTTCAGTTCGCGGTATGCCAGGTAACCGCCGAGCCTTGCGCCGTAGAGTATGAACAGCACGCAGGCCGCGATGAGCCCCGCATCTATGCTTCCGCGGAATATCACCAGCAGAGCCACTCCGATGGCCAGTACGGCGAATCCGTATCCAATTGAAATAAACCAGACGTACTTCTTAAAACCGATTGCACTGACAGCCAGTGCGACTATCAGCAGCGTAACAAAAACGGGCATAATATAATTCCTCCAAAAAAACTATTTTCTCTTAAGCGTCCTCAGATACCCTTTTATTTCGTCGCTTATGCGGCGGCTTTCGACCGCCTTCTGTATCGCCTTGTTATGCGTCCACACATCGAGCTTTTTATCGATGAGCACCCCCAATGCGTCATCGTACTGCTTTGCGAGAGCGGTCGCGAAATACCATGCGATCATCATGTTGATGTAATATTCTTCCGACCTGACGGCAGCGACCCTGTCCATGTAAGACTTATCGTAGTCCCCGTCAAGGAAATGCTGCATGAGCATGCCGATGCCGAAGCGGACAGTGTAAGTGTAATCCGATTCCAGCCATCTGTCGATATGTTCGAGCATGGCTTCTCCGTGAACAAGCCTGCCGCCCTTCTTTTTTCCGAACACCTTAGGCGAGAGCTGATCGCAAGTTGCCCAGTTATCTACATAAGGAAGGAAGCGCTCCACCTCGCTCATGCACGCGTCAAAGTCTTTGATCTCAGAGATGATGAATGCGTGCAGCTGCATCTCGTCAAAGTATTTGTGCGGGAGCACGGCCAGGAAATCCTCGCAGGCATTGTCGTGATCTGCACTCCTGTACAGCTCTTTCGCGAGAGCCCTGAGCCGCGGCGTCCTTACGCCGATGGTCCCCTCACGTTCCTTTCCGGGTATGAGCGCTATCTGGAAGTCCGCATATTTGACATCCTGCATCCCTCTCAGGCGCTGCTGGATCTCCGTCCCATTGAACTTCTCCATGAGTACGAGGTCTACCCCCGGGATTCCATTGAACACCGTAGGCACGATGTCTGTCTCAACATATCCGAGCTTCGCGTACATCGCGCGCGCCCTCTTGTTTCTGGCGTTGGTGTCGATCCTTAAGATCGAACAGTTATCGCGCCGGGCGAGGTCTTCCCAGAAGCGCACGAATGCAGGGCCAATGCCCATGCCGCGCGCGTCAGGGTCAACGACCAGCGTGTGGAGCACCGATACATCGTCGTCAGGCCCCTTGTACACCCAGTCACAGTCCGCATAGACGTCTACCTGGATCTGATTGATCACTCCTGACGCAACCACATTGCCATCAACCTCAGCCACATACATGTCGTCGCGCGCAAGCGATGCTTCGGCGACCGCTCTTACCGGATAGACATCTCTGAGCCAGCCTGTCGTTGTGAGCCCGGCCTCCTCAGCGTCGTGGCTTTTGTCATATATCCTCACTATGGCTTCAAGGTCATCACCCGAAGCTTTTCTGAAAACCGGTTTATCCATAGCTAAATGTCCCTGGCATATTTATACACTTCGTATCCATCTGTGCTGACAGTCTCTTCGACCATGCTGAAGCCCTGTCCCTGCCAGAAGCGGATAGCCTCTTCATTCTTCTTTATAACCGCGAGCGATATGTAATCGTAGCCCGCCGCCTTAAGCGCAGCTCTCACATCCGCGAAGATGCCCGAGCCCACGCCCTGCCCCTGCAGGTCGCCCGCCACCATCAGCCAGCCGATGAAGGCATCATCGCTCTCAGGGTAGCCGGTGATGAGATCCATCACCGCGATCAGCACATCGTCTTCATCAAAGAAACCGACGAAGTGCTTCCTTTTTACAGGGACTCCGTCCGGCACCTCAGAGATGATCTCCGTCAGACTTTCGCGGGTCGGTATCCTCCCGAGATACCTGTAGTAGCGCCTGTTCGACTTGGCCAGCCGGTAAACCGCCGAGATATCCGACTCCGTTATCTTACGCACCGCGTACTTAGTCGACAGCGCCGCAGTATCGAGGCCGTCACCCGGCTCATCATCAGCCTTCGCAGCCTCACTGTCTATGGCCTGGCGGAACTGAGTCTCGTAGAGCTCCTTGTAAGTGCCGCCGAGAGCCAGAAGTTCATCGTGCGTGCCCTGCTCCGCGATCACGCCGCCCTTGACGACAAGTATGCGGTCCGCCTTGAGGATAGTCGAGAGCCTGTGCGCGATGACGATGCTCGTGCGGCCAACCATCATCTGCTCGAGAGCATCCTGTATGGAGTTTTCCGAAATGGAGTCGAGCGCCGAAGTCGCCTCGTCAAGGATAAGGATCTTAGGATCCTTAAGGATGACCCTGGCAAGCGAAAGCCTCTGCTTCTCGCCGCCCGACAGCTTGAGCCCGCGGTTGCCCACCTGCGTGTTGTAGCCGTCCGGCTGATTGCTTATGAACTCGTGAATGTTGGCAATGCGACACGCCGCCTCGATCTCTTCCATCGACGCGTCGCTCTTAGCGTACCTCAGATTCTCGAGAATAGTACCGTTGAAAAGATAGGATTCCTGCGTAACGACACCGATCTGCTCTCTGAGATAGGTCAGATCGAAGTCGCGCACGTCAACGCCCGCGATCTTCACGGCTCCGCCGGCCACATCATAAAGCCTCGGGATCAGATTGACCACCGTCGACTTGCCCGAGCCCGACGGCCCGACTATCGCGTACATGCTGCCGCCCGGCACCTCGAAGTTCACGTCCGTGAGTATCGGGGTGCCCTCATCGTAGCTGAAAGCCACGTGCTCGTAGCAGATAGGCTTGTTGTCGACATCAGGCTTCTGCCCGTTCTCAGGCGAAACGATAGAGTTCTCCCTGTCGAAGTAGTCGAAGATGCGCGTGAACAGCGCAAGCGAGCGCGTGAAATCGACCGAGAGATTGAGCAGTTGCTCGATTGGCCTGTACAGCCTGTTTATGAGAGCCACGGTGGCGGTTATCATGCCTACCGTGAGCGTCTGATCGATATTCTTTATTATGAAATAGCCGCCGGCAAAGTAGATGAGCAGCGGGCCAACCTGCGTAAACATGCCCATCACGACACGGAAGAGCTGGCCCGACCTCTGCTCCTTAAGGTTGAGATCGGTGACCTCCTTGTTTACCTTGACGAATTCGTCGTACTCCTGCTTCTCGCGGGTAAATATCTTCACCAGCATCGAGCCGCTGACCGACAGAGTTTCGTCGATCTTCTGGTTGAGCTCGTCACTCTTGGCCTGGCTCTGGGTCAGATACTTCCAGCGCGTGCGGCCCGCAGTCCTCGTCGGCAGCACAAGCAGCGGAATGACGGCGATGCCGACAACAGCCAGCGGAACGCTCATGCTGAACAGAGCTACCAACGTCGTGACTACCGTCGCGACATTGCTCACGATATTGGACAGCGTACCGCTGATCACCGAGCTCACGCCGCTTATATCCGTGTTCATCCGCGTTATGATGTCGCCCTGCTTCTCGGTCGTGAAGAACGAGTGCGGCATGTACTGCAGATGCCTGTACATCTGATTGCGCATGTCAAAGATGATGCGCTGCGAGATCCACGCGTTAATGTAGTTCTCGAGCATGCCCACCAGCTGGCTCACCATGAGCGCGGCGAACGCCATAAGCAGGAGCTGTATCAGCAGCTCCATGTTTTTGCCGACCAGCGCCTCATCGACGATGCGCCCCGTCAGTATCGACGGAAGCAGCCCCACCGTCGCCGACAGCAGTATCGCGACAAATACGAAGATGAACTGCAGCCAGTACGGCTTGAGGTAGCTGAGTATCCTCACAAGCAGCGCCTTGGTCACCTTCGGCATATTCTTTTTTTCTTCCTCAGTGAGGAAGCTCATAGGGCCCATGCGGCCCGGTCCCGGTCCAGCCATAATACCCCCCCCTTGGTGCGCCTCAGTGTCCCACTACGGCTTCAGCACGCCTTCAGGCGCTCCGCCCTCATATAAGAGCTTGTCTGTATATACATCGACGAACACGTCGTGCGGAACTCCGTAGTCCAGATACGCGTTCTTGTATGTGGTACTGCGCTTGCCGTCAGCCTTGATCGTGATGATCGTGGCGCCTCTCTGAAGGCCTGACTGATTGATATCCGTATAAGCCAGATTGTCTATCGAGTAGCCGTAGCAGAGGTCAACGCCCTTGTATTTTACGTGCGCGTTGTTCACGTGGTCGTGTCCGCAGTAGCAGGCCTCGAGCACATCGAGCCCGTCAGGTCCGAGTGTCTCGAAGAACCTGTCGATATCTGCCAGAGGCACGTCTTTCCTCGTGATGCCTCCGTACCAGATGCGGCTCTCCGCCTCCGGATCTACAAGCTCATCCCATACGCCCGAAATGTATTTCGTGTCCTTCGTATCCTTGAAGCCGTTGGCCTCGAGCTCGTCATAAGCGATCTTGAACTCACTTGTCGGGATGTGGAAGAACGCAACTGTCTCAGGCTTTCCGAGAGCCTCAATCGAAGAAGCGGCCCAGTCTACCGTAGAATCCCTTATGATATCGTAATTCCAGTCGAGCACGGCCTTGATCGAGTTGTCGACATAAGCGTTGCTGTCTACCAGCAGGAGCGCTTTCTTTATATCGCCCTTCGTGCTCTTCACCAGCATGATCTGGTTGGTTACCGAAGGCAGATCTCCGCCGTCCGTGAAGTTCTGGTCGAAGATGCAGTGCTCGAATTTATCCTTCATGTAGAGCTCGCCCAGCTTCTGGCGCCCGGTGTAGTCGAACACCTCGGTGTCGTGGTTGCCGAATACAGTCGAGAAGTACACTCCCTCGTGCTCAAAGATCTCGATGACGTCTCGGGCTGCCATGTAGTTGTTGAGCGTTCCTCCGCCGTTATAGACAGGGCCCGGCACGGCAAATGTGTTGTCTCCGTCAAGAATGACGAGATCAGGCTTCTCCTTCTGCAGCATCGTGATCACTTCGTAGACCGTCTTGCGGTCCTTTTCGCGGCTCCAGAAGCCGCCTCCGAGATGAATGTCCGTGAGCATCATGACCTTCAGATCTCTGTCAGTCGTGAAGCAGTAGTAGCCGGTCTCAGGATCGATCTCAGGCAGCACCCTGTCGACATCGCTGTAGTCCACAGGCTCGAAGCTGTGGATGTAATGTCTGAGGCGCATCGAAACTCCGTAGTTGACCGCGCAGGCGGAAACGAAGCAGAACGCAGCGATGATCACGATCCACATAGGGATCTTCCACCAGAGTCCGCGTTTTTTCTTCTTTTGCTTCTTTTCCTTTTTTGGCTCCGGCGCCATATGCTTTTCAGTTCTTTTTTCGTGACTCATTTTCACACCTCCGGTGCAGATGTGGTACACCGGGGACGGTTCCGACTGTACCACTTTCGGATAAAGTGGTACAGTCGGAACCGTCCCCAATGTACCATTTTCGCGCTATAGTTCTACCGGTACCGGCTTGCTGATCGGCTCGGCCATCGTTTCAGGATGCTCGAGCACGTATTTTGCGATGCGAAGCGACTTCGCGTAATAGAATCCGTCGGCGAGTCTCTCGTCTATGGTGAATGTGCAGTTGATGACGTCTCTAGGCTCCCAGCTGCCGTCAGGCATCTGCTTCTGCTCCTTGTGGAGCACGCCGATCGTGATCATCACCGAGCATGTTCCATAATTGCTCAGATGGTGGTAGCACGAATCCGACCTGATCGATCCCAGGTTCGACAGCAGCACCGACGAGTAGTTAGGGTCTCCGGCTGTGAGCGACTTCGGCATCTTGCCGTGATACTCAAGGATCTTCAGCGATCCGAAGAAGACCTCAAGGATCGGTCTCGGCAGACTTCCCACGAAGTTCATGAGCTTGTCGAGATCGTTGCTCTTCTCTTTGCGCACCTTTGTTACATCGCCGATGATCAGCTTCGAGACCGAATCGAGGTTCATGTCAGGCTCCACCTTCATGAACATCAGGGTCTCATCGGCGTCGTCCCTGAACTGCTGCTTTACGACGAACGAAAGAGTTATGTCAGGGCGCTCGTAAAACCTTCTGCCCGAGATGAAGTAGTTAAGCTTCGGTCTGTGATAGACCGTTCTGGCGATCGCCGTGCATATCGCGTGGAATATCTTGAGGTTCGTGCCCTCCTTCTCGTTGCGCTCAGCCATGTATTTCACAAGCTCGGTAACGTCGAACTGCTCTGTCAGCGACACCTCGGCCTCTGTCCTCTTTGGCATGATGTACGGCAGTATGTTATGGTATCCGTCAGGCCATATGATCCTTTTACCGTCGCGTCTTTCCATCTTCTCTTTTTTCTGTCTTCTCATTGCCGGAATTCTCCTCTATTTTATTTCAAGCTGTTTTAGCTTATTATCCTTGTAATCCTCGATCTGTTTCCACAGTCTGTGCAGCTGCTTTTTATGCGCGCACAGCTTCTCTGTGCAGTTGCTGCAGTGCAGATAAGCGTTCGTGTTCTCTGAAAACCGCTCCGGATGCCTGTAGAACGTGACCTCCCACCTGATCAGCAGTGCGATCGAGAGTATGAGCAGGCTCCAGGTATATGTTTTCTCGACGAAGAACAGCGGCGTGAACATCATCGCGAAGTCCCAGTTGTATATGCGGCACGAGCTGCAGCATTTGTTCTTCAGGAACCACGACTGGAACGGGCAGAAGAACATGATGCATATCATGTCGCATACCGAGAACGCCCCGCAGAGCAGTATCATGATGCCGTCGTCGATCACGCCCATCATGTGCAGCATCCCGAAAATGCCGTTGAACACGATCCAGACCAGTACCACCAGCACCGTCGCGTTGTTGTCAGGGATCACAACATCCGTCCGGCCCGTCTTGATGTAGTTGCGCGCAAACTGCTTCTGGCAGCCCGGGCTCTCTATCTTAGACGGGAAAAAGCGGAATATCATCTCGATGACGTACACCGTCCATACTATATAGATGATGACCGGCATCTTCTCGAGACCCAGAATGAACGGCTCCCCATACACAAAGCGGTATCGTATATAGCCTATCAGAAGCATCAGAAACAGGATCGACCTGTATACCAGCCTCACATAATGCCACACACCTACCGGCGTGAGTTTGATCTTTTTCTTAGTCCGCATGATCACTCCCTGCTCTTTCGCATCGCGGCTTCTACAGATCTTCCGGATCTATCTTTTCAAAGATCGGAACGCATCCGTCTGCTACTGCCGCCTTGAGGTCCCTGACCGAGCGTATGGTCCAGGTCACCTCAGGATAGCCCTTCTTGTCCACCAGACGGCGCAGTACTTTGTTGCCCCTGTCTGCGAACTGGTAGTTTATAAAATCCGGCTTCGTCAGCTTATTGAGCATCAGATTCGTCAGCATCACCACCTGATAGAACGGAAGCCCCTCAGTGCTTTTTACGAAGTTCTTCGAGAGCTGCCCTCTGATCACCTCAGGTCTGATCCTGCGATACTCCATCAGAACTCTCGGGTCGAAACTCTGCACCGCGTACTCGCCCTTGTAGCTGTCGAGCCTTTTCGCGACCGCTCTCGCGAGCGGCTTGTAATTGCCCTTCACCACCTTGAGCTCGATCATCAGTGCCAGCCCGCTGTTCTCGTACAGATCGAGCACCTCATCGAATGTAGGTATCTTCTCGTCTGTACCCTCGAGCCTGAGCTTTCTCAGATTGCTCAGATCGTATGCCTCTATGCTTCCCTTGACGCCGGTCTCGCGCTCAAGATCGTCGTCATGAAAGACCACGAGGCTGCCGTCGGCAAGCAGGTGCACGTCGAGCTCTGAGGCGAGTCCGTGCTCAATAGCGCGGCGGAATGCCGCCATAGAATTCTCCGGTATCTGCGGTTTATCGTGATAGCCCCTGTGCGCGTAGCGCTCAGCGAGCCTTAATTCTCTTCTTTTTTTCATTCTAACTAATCATCCATGTCTTCAAACGCCTCGAGGCCCTTCTTTGCCTCAGGAGCCGCATCGCCGTGCCTTACCTGTGTCATTGTAACAAAGCTCAGCAGCACGAACAGCGCCGCGTACGGGAACAGCACCTTATAGCTTATATTCCTCATAAGGAATCCCGCAAGTATAGGCGTTACCACCTGCGCCGCCATCGACGCGGTGTAATAGTATCCGGTAAATTTTCCAATATCCGAGCCCCTGCACATCTCGACTACCATAGGCAGAGAGTTTACGTTTATGGCCGCCCAGGCAAATCCGACCAGCGCGAACACGATGAACATGATCGCGTTGATGCTGCTGAACGCTGTCGTCAGGAAGTAACCCGCGAGAAAGCACGATGCCAGCAGGATTATGCCGATCATGATGGTCTTCTTGCGCCCTATCTTATGCGCGATGCTTCCGATCGGTATGTACGAGATGATAGCTCCGCCCGTCGCGATCAGCAGGCAGGTGGATGCTCCTCCGAGGCCCTGGCCCATCACCTTATCCACATATGTGGTGAACCATGTCGTGATGCCGTTGTAGCCTACAAACCACAGCGCGATCGACGCCAGCAGGAACCCAAGGCTCCTCTTTACGTTCGCCGGGAGCACCTCGTTGCCGCTTCCGTCGTCTTCAGCCAGGTTCCACTCCGGGTGCTCAGCCTCGAGCGCCTGGTTCTCAGCGACCAGCTTAGGCTCGTTGATGGTCAGCTTCATCACAACGATCGAAGCCACCATTATAAGCGAGACTACGATGAACAGCGGCTGGTAATTTACATGATCGAGCCCCAGCACCTTCGAGTTCGGATAAAGCACCGCGGCTATCGCCAGATATATTATGCCACCGACCGCTCCCATCAGATTGATGATGGCATTCGCGCGCGAACGCAGCGGCTTCGGTGTCACATCAGGCATAAGAGCTACCGCAGGCGATCTGTATGTGCCCATCGCCACAAGCAGCAGGCCCAGAAGCACCACGAAAGCGATCATCTTGCCCGTGCTTGCCGCAGCATAGTATGAGTTGTCGATCAGCGGCAGCACGTTGAGCAGTATGACTGCCGCAGCTGTTCCGCCCAGAATATACGGTGTCCTCTTTCCGATCCTGCTCGACGTCCTGTCCGAAAGCGTTCCGAAGAACGGAAGCAGGAACAGCGCCAGCACATTGTCGGCCGCCATGATAGCGCCCGAGAATGTCTCATGCAGGTGGAATGTTTTAGTAAGGATCAGCGGAACTACGTTGTCGTACATCTGCCAGAATGCGCAGATCGACAGAAACGCGAGTCCCACAAGCACTGTCCGTTTATTGTTGAGTTTCATTTTTCAAAAGCACCTTCTCTTTTCAGCCGGTTCAGTCAGCTATTCCAGAAATCCAAGTTCCTCAAGAACGCCCGGCAGCTCGTCAAAGCTCTTCAGAGTTGCCACTGCATCATTGATCTCTCCGAAGCCGTACGAGGCGTATATGCACTCTATGCCGGCCTTATGAGCCGCATCTGAGTCTTTCTGTATGTCGCCCACATAGATCGCCTCAGATGCGCCATTACGCTTCATGACTAGCTTTATATTGTCTGCTTTGAGAAGCATCGTGCGGCCCCACTCCTCGTAATCGATGAAATACTTCCACATATCCATCGAATCGAGGAATGCCTTGACATAGCCCTCCTGGCAATTGCTTACAACAGCCATCTTAACGCCTCTGTCCTTGAGCAGCCTGAGAGTCTCTTCGACGCCATCAAACAGAATGCCGCCGTGCTCAGTAATGTAGCCATTTTCGAACACCTCGCACTTACGGGACAGCTCATAGCGCTCTGCTTCAGGCAAAAAACCAAAGTGCCTGTCCGCGATCTCTGTCATCGTCAGCCCCATATATTTCATAATATCTTTACCGGTAAGAGTATGTTCCTTACCGACTTCTTTCTCTATAACAACATTCCATGAATCCGCTACCTGAGTCGAAGAATCCCAGAGCGTACCATCCAAATCAAAAATAACCATTTAGCCTCCTGTGATTACCCTATAGTATTCCCAATTATAGTAAGTATACCATACAGGCACGTCCCAACGCGCGAATTATTAACCCAATCAACCACCCGCTTCTTATTTGTTTCCCAATGTCCGCCGCGAGGCAGCCCCCTCACTTCAAAACTCTTCCTATTTCTTATAGATCGACTGGGTGGATCGCCACAGCACGCCTGAGGCGGCTGTGGAAAACCGGCCCGCGACCGCATAGATATATGCTTGCCTGCATCCGGTCGCGGCCGTCAGCGCTGTGCGTAAGTCTGTGGGGAGGGTGTTGGCAGCCTGTCTGTCAACGGGCTGTCCACAGACTTATGCATGGTGCTGCGCCGGTTATCCATAGCCGCAGTCCAAAGACCGCTAGTCTCCACCGACTCGCGGGGCTTGCCTGGCCGCTCACATTCGCCTTACAGCTGGCCACGTGGGTTTAGTAGTCCCCCACGGCCAGCGCGGGGTTCGTGGGGCAAGCCAATTCTTCAAGTCTTATCCATAACGCGGCACCCCTTATTCATATTCATCTTCATGCATCGATGCAGTTGATACCTAAGATTTATTTTTCAGCCTCCAGTTATCAGATTTCTTATACCGCAACCGCAAATGCCGTAAAATCGGTATCAGCAACTTCGAGAAACGACTTGGTAATTTGTGTCCATGAGTTGATATCGAAATGCCAACAGTACTTTTTCAATCTTTCTTTCCTGAATTAGTCCATTTCACGAAGATATTTTTTTCATATGTTTGAATATTATTCCCTTTTATAAGCTTTCTCACTTTCCCAATTGCTCACGAATCGGATTCCCTGATACCTTTACCCTTTTAAGTCCCTCCAAGGTATAAGGAATCTGATACCTCACACTTTTTTTCGCTTTGCATGTATCAGACACCAAAACTCAAAACCTCCGCAAAGCATACGTTTTCTGCCAGCTATAATGGGGCTCTTCGTACCTCGGATTGTAAAACGCAGGTCTAATTCAAAAAACCGTGAAAAGAACCAAACTTAGTGCATTTTTTGTTGAAATAAGTGCTTTTGTCGTTTGTCGATTTCTAAAGTTCAATAGTAAAATCAGGTTCCCGGGGATTGGACGCTATTTTCATGAGATGCCGGTTTACAGGAGTTCTAGTAATGGATGCAGAATTAAAGCAAAGAATTAATTATGAAATCATTGACCTCGAGCAAAAAAGAGAAAGCTATTCTGCGAGGCTTGATCAGCTTACCGGATATAAAGGTGCCTTTCTACGTTGGGCAAAGCATGATAACAATACCTACTATTACATGAAACCTCATGGGTCACAGTCGTATGGATACGTGAACAAATCCAGGCAGCTGGAGGTGCAGTGCGTCAAAGAAGTGCGTTTCCTTGAAGAAGCGATCCAACGAATTGACCGGAATATCGCTCTGCTTAAATCCCTCGATGATGGCTATATGCCATATGATCCGAGTTCAGTCGCAACAAGCCTGCCGCAGATATACCGTTGCTCTGTGCCTCCAGTGCCTGAGCTTTATCAACGCGCGTCTGCGAAGTGGAAGTCCGCCAGTCTGGAATTTCAGAAGAAGTACCCCGAGAATTATCCGGAGCACAAGCAGCACTGGACTTCAGATCGTGTCAAGGTGAAGACAATCAGCGAACTTCTGCTTTACGAGAAGTTTAAGGATGCAGGCCTCAATCCCATCTACGAGCTGCCTTTGGTAATGAAGGATTATGGACCGGCTATGTACCCTGACCTAACTGTGCTGTCGCCTATAGATATGAAGACTGAAATCTATATTGAGTACGTCGGCCGACTAGATAAGCCGGGATATTGTGAAGCCTTTGCGCGCCGTATCAACAGGTACATCGCAAACGGCTACAAGCCCGGTGTCAATCTGTTCTTTGTCTTTGGCGGCAAGGACGGAGAAGTTGATTCACTGCAGATCTCTAAAGTCATTGCAGATATATTTGGGATCCGCGGCACGGCAGCATAGACAGGTGCGAAAAGCACACGGTTCATCAGAGTCAGCATAACGGCAAAGCGATGATTCGAGCCATGCTGACACTATTTATTACACGCCCGTCCACGAGACGCATTTATAGATTTTATCAATAATAGGTGGTTAAAAAACGAGTATAATAAATGTGTATGGTCATTGAATGGTTGACCATCGTTCTGCGACATTTCAGCCATTAATGACCCGTTATTCAGAATATAAGAATTCAATTCGGAGGTAATGAAATGAGAATCGATGCAGGCGGCAAGCAGTGCCCTATTCCTGTAATTATGGCAAAGAAAGAGCTCGAAGCAGGCGAGCAGGATGTTGAGATCATCGTTGACGGCCCTACTCAGGTAGGAAACCTCGAGAGACTCGGTGATGCACTCGGCAGACCGGCAACAGCTGAGGAGTTCGGCGACAAGTTCCTCGTTAAGTTCGCAAACGGCGAGACAATCAAGGGAGCACAGGTCGCAGAAGCTGATACATACGCAGTATTCTTCAACAAGGATTCGATCGGAACAAACGAAGGAGAGCTCGGCGGCAACCTCGCTAAGATGGCTATCTACACACTCAGCGAATCCGATAAGATCCCGGCATACGTTCTTTTCATGAACGAAGGCGTTAAGCTGGTTACAGGCGTTGAGCCACAGATCGTTGACAACCTGAACACCCTCATCGAAAAGGGATCCAAAGTCCTCGTTTGCGGAACATGCCTCAACTTCTATGGTCTCAAAGATGAACTTAAAGTTGGCACAGTAAGCAACATGTATGATATACTTGGTGCTATGCAGGAAGTCAGCAAGGTTATCAAGCTGTAATCCGGTAAATAATTAAAAAGGGTAAATCAGTAAATGGACGAATATTATCTTCTCACTTTTGAATCAACACACGCAGCCATCTCAACCGAAAAGCTGCTCAAGCCGGCTGAAGTCACAATTATGCCAGTACCGAGGTTCATCTCGGCCAGCTGCGGTATTTCGGTACGTATCCATCCGGATCACAAGGCACAGGCAGAAGAAATATTCCGCGACAGCAGCAAGCTAACTCCGGCGGACTACGCGTATTATCACATAGTACGCGGAGCCACCGCAGATGACACAGTTTGCGACAAGCTCGAAGCCATCAAATAAAAAGCAAGTGCCATTGGCGGATCAGGCTGGTCTTCAATGGCACTTTTATTGTTTTAAAAGAGTTTTACACAGGGCTCACCGTAAAGGGTGAGCCTTTTATCATGTGTTACAAGCAGCATGTTTTCTGCTTTCGCCTGCGCTATCAGCATTCTGTCGAAAGAATCTTTATGCCCTGAATCACTGCAGTCTTTCAGGCTGCCCAGAGTGAAGATGTGCGCCGGGTCGAGATCTATCATATGATACCCGGAGTTCTGAGCATCATAGAGCATATCGGAAGCTGTGAATTCAAAACTCTCAGGATGCTTCAGATGCTTTATCTCACTCTCCCACAGCGATACAATACTGTACTCGATCCAGACATTTTCATCCTCCAGAATCCTGATCAGCTCTTCCGGAAGTCTGGAGCTGTCATACATGCTCCATATCAGATAATGAGTATCAAGCAGGACTCGCATTCCATCCTCCTAAAGATCTTCAAACATTTCGCTTATCTCGTCATCGAAGAGCAGTTCATCAGGCGGCATCCTGTACTTGCCGTCAGCGATTCCGATGGTTTTCCGCGGTGGCTTCATATACGTACTATCCGGCTGAGTTGATCTTCTTTTCAAGGATCCACTGCGAAGATCTGATCCAAACAGTGTTGCCGGTTCCCTTACTTCAGAAACCGCTCCGACAGGCCGGTACTCATACCCTTCAGCATCATGCGCCTGTCCGCCCAACAGCCTTGTCAGCTTCTGAACTGTGTCGTATCTCGGAGATCTGGTTTCGCCCGCGAATATCTTCTGCACAGTGCCAAGCGGAACTCCCGACAATTGGGAAATCGTCTCGTTGGTATATCCGAGCTCCGCCTTTCTGGCTTTCATCTCTTCAATTGTCATGCTTATCATCTCCTTTTTCACACCGGTCTTAGATTGTGAATATATTTTACCGCTGTCAGCACCATATTGCAACCGTTATTTTTCCATTTATGGAAAGCGGAAGCTTCTGACAACATCGGTCAATGCTGCTATCAATACTGCTCTTCCAATAAAAAAACAGGAGGCAGAAGCTGTAAGCTGAACTGCCTCCCGGTCTATTCTGCGGGGGATCGCAATAAAATGGTCACGTCGGTACCGTCTGGCGTACTTTCTATGTTGAGTGAAGCGCCGCTCAGTATGGCCAGCCGTGTGCGGACGTTTTCGAGTCCGATGCTTTTCTTTTTCTGGCTGTTTTTGGCGGTTCCAAGCGAATTATCAACACGTGCATCAGCGGCAGACGTAGCAGATGCATCATCAGCAGCCGCAGCAGCCGAGTATGGAGCGGATGAAGTATATCCCTTCCCCCCTTCACGCCGGTCTGTCACCCTCAGAATGATCCCGTCAGCTGTCTCACGGGTCGATATGACTATCACTGTAACCGCCTGTCCGTTTTCTTCCGTACCGCGGACCGCCCCATGTTTCACTGCATTCTCAACTACAGGCTGCAGTACGAGAGGCGGCAGCATAAAATCGGTCGTCTCCAGCTGATACTCCACTCTGAAGCTCTTATTGCCTGCAGCCTCCTCAAGGGCCAGGTAGGCACGTGTATGTTCGAGTTCTCTGGTGAACGGTATCAGACCCTCTGCAGTCAGACTCTCCAGGTTGCCTCTCAGATAATCCGCGAAAGAGTTTATCGCAGCCCGTGCTTTAGGCGGATCCGCTTCGCAGAGACTGCTGATGCTTTGCAGCGAGTTGTAAATATAGTGAGGCGAGATCTGCTCTGTAAGAGTCCGTACTTTGCTCTTTGCGAGCGCAGCTTCATTTTCCGCAAGCTTAATGCTGATGTGCTTATGGTATTGCTCACTGACTATTAGCATCATTACCGAAAGACCGAGGCCCGTCAGTCTTACCGGGTCGAATACAAAGGCAAGTGCAAACGTAATGACAGCAGCTACAGATGCGTGCCAATACTCGACCACAGTTTGCCTGGAGCACTGTCTGCTTATGTGTATAAGCAGGTAAATATACTGGATCAGAATAGAAACCGTAAGCATCTTATTGCTGCCTATATACACATACAAGGCTGTGCCGGCAGCTATTATGATGACAGTCGCAGCATACCGCTCTTTCAGCTTTCTGCTGTTGCTTTTTTCATTGTTATAAATGATCTGAGAAGCTGACTCTGTTATTCCCAGCGATAAAAGCGCAAAAGCTGCTGCGCCTATAACAGGCGCGGATTTTGCCGTCAGAAAGAACGCCTCATATTTCCACGTAAACCCCTCAGGCAGCGATACCAGCGTGCCTGCAAAAATACGCATAAATATCCCTGCCAGTATCAGGACAGTGCCGGCAAACAGATGCGTGAGCCCGCTGCTTTTTGTGCTGTGCACCGTGATCGTGACGGTCAGCACTATCAGAAAAGCTCCTGCCGTAATGTCACTGACGATATATACGATATCATCCATAAAAGACAGGGCGCTCATAGTACGTGTCCTCCGTCATCAGCAGAACCGAATGCCCTCCGCCGCCATATACGGAACGCTGCAGCTGAAGCTCTCCAGTACATCAGAAACTCAAGTATAACTACGGCAAGATCCAGTACGATTGCAGCCATGGATGATGAGCCGAGAGCTGATCCTGCAAGAGACCCTGACAGAGCAGCTACAGTGTTGCATCCAAAATATATCAGGCCCAGCCTCTCCGTCTTTGATGCCATTGCTTCATCTCCGACTGCCTGCAGCAGCACCTCGCCAAAGCCTTTCATCAATAATAAAAACGCTGCTCCCACCAGCAGCCTTACAGCTGCCGACATGACCAACGTTATTATTCCGACAGCATTCGCTGCCTTTTCATAGCTCCCCAGAGCAAGCCGCAATTCTGCCGAAAACAGCAGTATCACAGCACAATACGTTATAAGTACCGCAACCATTACGCGGTGTGTATAAACAAACCTCTTTGAAAGAGATATCACGCCAATGAGGCACATGACGCATACTACGATATCGATGAAATAAACCGCCTGGCATATTATCTGCGCATCAGCATATCCGGATATATCCCCTGATGATGAACGTACCGCAAAATGGGCTGCTGCAGTGCAGAACAGCATCCCTGCGCTTACCAAAGCTTTTACAAGTATCGTGTATGTCAGTATCCTGAGAGCCCGGACACTGACTCTTCTGCCCGTGTCCATATCCCATCCCCCGGATCAGATTTCTTCACCCGCCGCTGAAATATCGTACAGACTTCCGACTGTCATTTCTGCCCATGAGTACTGAGCCATGTATTCTCCGCGGAACGAATTGACCGCTCTTGTATCCCCTTTCAGGAAATCGTAATAGTCACAGCTGATCTTAGATGCATCGATTCCCCAGGTGTTCCAGTTTTTGAAAAGTATATCACCTGCGCCCAAAGCCTCCAGGTCTTTTTTGAGCGCAGCCATGATCACTCGGCACTGGGATTTCAGTTTTTTGTCTGCCTGCCTGTCCTCCCAGATTACAGAACAGATCTCACTCACCGTGCAGGCTGCTCCCCTTCGGTCTATCAGATAGGCCAGCGCCTCTTTGCTTAGTGATCTGGAAAACCTGACAACAGTGTCATCAGCAAAAACTTCGAAATTGCCGAAGCACTGCACTCTGACCCGCTTACTGTCCCTGATTTCGACCGGCCTCCTGAGGTTCTCGATCTCATCACGGAGTTTCTCTTTTGTAGCCGGCTTTACCACAAAGCCGCTTGCATGCAGCCCAAACGCGTCAACTGCGTACTCCGGAAAACCTGTTACAAAAACAATGTTCGTATCCGGCGAACGATGTTTGACTTCAGCAGCCATCTCAAGACCGTTCATGCCCGGCATCTCGATATCCAGCCAGATGACATCCGGTCTGCTCTCGTCAACTGAATCGATCAGTTCCATAGGATCGCAACCCGCAAGATGCGTTCCGGCAGGATCGATCTCCTGCATCAAGCCCATGATCTGCCTTGCAGTTTCTGCCCTGTCGTCCACAGCTAATGTGATCATAATACCCTTCTCCTCATTATTTGCAAATCCCATTACATAACGTATGATAAGATCATAAGCGCTACAATTGTGCTACAATCATTCTCAATGGTATGCACGCGGCATATGCATTGAAAAGCCTGTTGTACTTATTCACTCTATACTAGAATGTTAACCTTAAACAACCCTAAAATACCAGATTCAGTACTTTTTTACAGAGTCCAAAAAGAGGAGACATAGTCTCCTCTTTTTGTTAATTCCTCTGTTCCGGATCGTTATAAGCCTTTACGACTTATTCCTCGTCCTCACGGCGTCTCTTGATGTAGAGTCCTGTGCCGCCAGCTGCTGCCAGTGCCATCAGTCCAAGCCAGCCAAGTACATTGTTGTTGTCGCCTGTATCCGGCTTATCCGTCTTCTCAGGCTCTTCTGGTGGCTCGTACTCATTCTCGAATACGATCGAATTGCCGTTTTCGCAAGTCCATTTAACTTCGAGAGCTTTTCCATTGTGCGGATCCGTTACATTCGCTACTACTGTGTAAACTGTATTATCGTATGTAACATCGTCAACATCACCCTTAACCTCTCTGACTGAGAATACATACTGGCCAACCTTTGTAAATGTGATCGGGCTGAATGTTATAGTGCCTTTCGCATCATTTTTGCCAGTGATAATCTTGTCTTCGCCAGACTGCTCGAGTACGAATGTGAACTCGCCTGCTTTGAGGTCTCTGCCGCTTAGTTTCTTTGTAACAGAGATCTGATCTGTTACTGAGGAAACGCCCGGCTCAACTTCGTATGGGTTCTCGATCTCAGGATTGTTTCCCTCTACGCTTGCCTTGAGCACGCCGTCCTTGTCAGGGTCTGTGATCTTGATAGTGACTATGTACTCTGCACTGTCGTATGTGTAACCAGGTGTGCTTCCTGCAACCTCACGGATCTTGAAAGTGCATGTTCCGACCTTACTGAAGGTCATTTCTGAGAACTCTACAGGTCCGCCCATCTTTCTGCTTACAGTCTCAACTACATCTCCGTCAGAGTTGACGAGTTCGAATGTAAATGTCTCATCCGGTGCGCTTCCGGTCTTATCGGTAACGATCTTTGTCGCTCTCAGCTTTACCTTAGCATCCTCTGGGTCGTAAGT
This sequence comes from uncultured Eubacteriales bacterium, assembly GCA_902795265.1. Lineage (GTDB taxonomy): Bacteria > Bacillota > Clostridia > Peptostreptococcales > Anaerovoracaceae > Crickella. Next base: position 8,476 of record CADBKM010000017.1, on the reverse strand, counting down.
ATTGACGATGTCGATCGCAGTCGACTCATCAGTGCTTTCGCCCTCGCCATATTTGACCTTAGCTTCCAGATGTCCGTCCTTATCAGTTACTGTAACTGTTACATTGTACTCTGTTGTGTCATAGATGTAGCCCTTAGCATCTGCAGCTTCTTCCTTTACTGTATACTTGAAGGTTCCAGCCTTCTCGTACTTGATCTCAGCAAATTTCACGCTGCCTTCGCCTGTTACGGATGCCTTGTTGTTCTCTGGCATCGGAGCTCCATCCTTGCCGGTCAGAGTGAATGTGAAGGTCGTATCATAAGCACTTCCGGATGTGTCGTTGATAGTCTTATTGACTGTGATGTCGGATACTGTTGTAGGTTCAGCCTTGTATACGTTTGTGATCTTGAGCGTTGTAGCTGTCTCATCACCATCATATGCTACGCTGTCCTTAACGAGCTCGGCCTTCTTGAGGTCATCCGAGATCTTTATGACTACAGGGTACTCTTCCTCGTCATAAGTCCAGCCGTCCTTCTTATCCTCTTCCTTAATGCTCTCCTGGATGTAGTAAGTGTACGTGCCATCCTTTTCAAACTTCAGAGCATCGAAGTCTACGCTTCCGGTGAAGTCCTTAGTTGTAACCGACTTCTCATCAATTACTTTCTTGTCAGAATCCTTCAGTACGAATGTGAATGTAGCATCTTCAGCACTGTCGGACTCATCATTGATCTTCTTAGTAACATTCAGTGTTACCTCGGTTGGCTTGATCTGGAAGTCATTGGTTACCTCAACGCTTGTCTTAGTATCTTCGCCGCTGTCTGCCGATTCCTCAGCGTACTTGACTGTAGCAACAAGCTTACCGTTAAGATCGTCTTCTACCTTGACTGTTACAGTGTACTTATTGCTGTCGTACGTCATACCAGCTTTAGTACCGGCCTCTTCTGTAACTTCGTACTTGTAAGTACCAGCCTTTGTGTACTCGATCTCGTCGAAGAGTCCTGTTCCTTCGCCGTTCTTTGTAGTTACTGTAGTTTCTAATGTATCCTTGCCCTCCGGCATTGGTGCGTTATCGACTGGTGTCAGGATCATCTTAAACTCGCCGTTTACCTCATCTGCGGTTGGCTTGTATCCTGTGATCTTCTTGTCTACCTTGATCTGCGCCTTTGTCGGTTTTGCAGTATAAGTATTGACGATTGTAGCATTTTCAGGAGTGTACTTGACCTCAGTACCGATCTTGCCGCTGCCAAGGTCTGTCAGCGTGACTACAGCCTTAATGTCAGCTGACTTCGCTACTCCTGCAGGCAGATCGGAAGTCTCGCTGATTGTGTATTCCTTTGTTACCTTAGAAGCATACTTACCTTCAGCATCCTTCATATCTGCAAGTGAGTATGTGAGTGCCTTGAATGTTACCTTATCGTTCGATGTAACAGCCTTCTCCTCGAGAGTCTTGCCGTTGCTGTCGATCAGTGCGAATGTAAATTCTTCGCCTTCCTTCCAGTCTCTGCCTGTGAGGTTCTTGCTGGCTTCAAGGACTACTTCACCTTCAGCTGCATAGGTATTTGTGATCACGGCATTCTCTGGCGAGTATGTGACGTCGGTCTTGAGTGTGCCGTTACCGTTGTCGCTTACTACAACTGTAGCTGTGACATCACCGGAGCCGGTCCAGCCTGTGCCGAAGCCGTCCTCACTGATAGTGTAGGTATAGGTCTTGCCGATATCTGACTCATCATATGTGATAGCATCGAATTCTGCTACACCTGCGGACTGCAGTGTTACAGTCTTTGTCTCTGGCAGTGTGCCGCCTTCACCTGCAAGTGTGAATGTGATTGTCTTGCCTTTTGGCCATTCAGCACTGCCTATAGCCTTTGTTGCATGCAGCTTAACCTGACCTGCAGCCTTATAAGTGTTTGTAAATGTAGGATTTGCCGGGTCGTATGTAACCTCAGTCTTGAGTGTTCCATCACCGTTGTCTGTTACAGCAACTGTAGCTTTTATTGATGCAGGTGATCCTGTCCAGCCTGTGCCGAAGCCATCCTCAGTGATAGTGTACTCATATGTTTTGCCAACATCCGATTCATCATACTTGATTTCACCGAATGCTGCCTTACCTGCAGCTGTGAGAGTTGCAGTCTCTTTGCCCTCTGCTGGCATTGGAGCGTTTCCTCTGCCGGCAAGAGTCAGTGTGATCTTCTTGCCTGCAGGCCATGCTGCTCCAGCTATAGCCTTTGTTGCCTCGATCGTTGCAGTACCGGAAGCCTTATAGGTATTAGTAAATGTTGCGTTTGCAGGGTCGTATGAAACCTTGGTGCTAAGAGTTCCATCACCATTGTCTGTTACAGCAACAGTAGCTGTGACCTTCTCAGGTGATCCCGTCCAGCCTGCGCCAAAGCTTCCTTCAGTGATTGTGTATTTGTATGTCTTTCCTGCGTCAGCTGCAGTATATGCAATTGCGCCGAATGTTGCCTCACCTGCTGCACTCAGTGTAGTAGTTGTGGCGGTTGGCATTGGAGCGCCTTCCTCACCGGCAAGTGTCAGTGTCAGGCTCTTGCCTGCAGGCCATGCTGCACCGCTAATAGCCTTTGTGACCTTGAGTGTTGCATTACCGCTAGCCGCATAAGTATTAGTGATTGTATCTGATCCAGGTGTGTATGTTACCTCTGTGCCGAGTGTTCCATCACCATTGTCAGTTACCTTAACTGTAGCAGTTACATCACCGGAGCCTGTCCAGCCATCACCGAATCCATTCTCACTGATAGTGTAGGTGTATGTCTTACCAGCGTCAGCCTCTGTGTAAGTGATAGCACCGAATGTTGCCTTACCAGCCTTTTCCAGAGTTGCAGTCTCTCCGCCCTTAGCAGGCATCGGAGCATTCTCTGTACCGGCAAGAGTCATTGTCAGCTTCTTGCCAGCAGGCCATGCTGCTCCTGCCAGAGCCTTTGTGACTTCGAGAGTAGCAGTGCCTGTTGCCTGATATTTGTTGGTGAACTTAGCTTCTTTTGGCGAATAGGTCACTTCTGTATTCAGATTACCCTTACCATCATCAGTAACCTTAACAGTTGCTTTAATGGATTCAGGTGAACCTGACCATCCTGCACCGAAGCTGCTCTCTGTGATCGTGTATTCGTAGCTCTTACCTGCATCGGACAGCTTATACGCGATAGGTCCGAATGTAGCACTTCCTGCGGCATCCAGAGTAACTGTCTTTGCCTCTGGCATCGGAGCGCCATTTGCACCGGCAATAGTCAGTGTAAGGCTCTTGCCCTTTGGCCATGCTGCGCCTGTGACCTCCTTGCTGACTACGATGCTTGCTTCACCTTCAGCATTGTATACGTTAGTAAATCCAAGCTGCACCTGATCTGTAGTCGGGTCGACTACCAGTTTACCGGTTCCGTCATCTGAAACAGTAAACGTAAGTGTCTTACCTGTTGATGCAGCTGAGTCGTTAGTAACGCCATCTACCTTGCCGGACTCAGTAACTTTATATGTATAGGTGCCAGGCTTGGTGAATGTGATTTCTCCAAACTCATAGTATCCGGTCTTGCCCTTTACTTCATTAGCTGCAACATTTGTGATGCTTTTCTTAGAAGGCATCGGAGCGTCAGCCGGACTTGTTGCTGCAATTGTGAATGTGAAGTCTCCCTTATTATAGAGAGCATCATTGACTGTGATAACCTTCTGTACCGGTGGATCTACTGAGACCGGCGTCGGGTTGTATGTATTGGTTACAGTGAATGTGACTGTACCGTCCTGGGCAGTCGTCTTCTCTACCTTCTTATCATATCCTGCAGGAACTGCTGTCTCGTCAGCTGTATATTCGATCAGAGTGCCATTCTTATACTTAGGCAGGTTCTCCCAAGTATATGTCCACTTGTTATCCGCATTGAGTGCAACCGGATCACCGGAAGCTTCTCCATCAGCCTTGAGCTGTGCATTGATCGAAGCCGGACGGATTCCACCGATATTATTGGAATCATTCCATTCCTTAACAACTTTAACCTTAGTTGTCTCAGGGGTATGAGTATTTGTGATTGTTTCATGATCCTTAGCCGGGCTTCCAGTTGTGGAGTAACCGATGTCTTCAAGTGAAGCTTCAGCTACGGTGTACTCTACTTCCTCTCCATTGTTGAAACGAGGAAGTCCTGTGTATTTAATTGTGTAGGTGTTGTCGCCATTATCTGTAACAGTAGCTTCCTTGCCCTGAACTGCAGGTGAAAGAGTCAGCTTTTCCTTGAGCTGTGCCGCTGTCAGACGCTTGCCGTCCTGGTTGCTGGCATCATTCCAAACCTTGGTGATTTCGAGATCTGTGAGAGCATAGTCATTTGTATATGTGACATAGTAGCTCGTCTTAGTGTTCTCGATAGTACCTGTTGTGGTCTTTCCGCCTTTGAATGTGCTGTCTTCTCCCTCAGTCAGCTCAGCTTTATTGAAGACAAAGCCTTCAGCCAAATTTCCTTCTGCAAATGTATATGTTGTGTCAGTAGGAAGGTTGGTAAAACGCAGGTTCCAGCCATCCTTCATATCAACTGTTATAGCCGAGCCACTTGGTGCATAGTAATATCCATCAGCGTTCGGACCAGTTGCGCCTGTAATAGTTGCATCAGTTACTGTAGCGCCAGCCTTTGTATCATAGATGGAGAACCATACCCAGTAATCTGAACCGTGTTCAGGGTCATCTGATGGCTCAGTTGCAGGTGCATGTGAGTTATTAACTGTAAGGGTGAACGGGAATGTTGCATCTTTAGGTGCGTCTTCACCGGTAACAGTTTTTGTAAGGTTCAAGTTAGAACGACGGTGGTTCGTCGCTGTAAGACCTGTCGAAGCTGAATCTACATAATATTTTGAGCCTTCGATGGTGTATGTCTGTGCACCAGAAGGTGCCGGATGCTTGTCATCGACCTTGATCAGCATAGTTGGTGTGTGTTCAGCGCCACCACCATTGATCAGCATAGGACGTACAACCGGAGCATCGATTTCCCAATGGTACTGTGAATCATCGAGTTCTGCGAATGAAAAGTCATGACCTTCCGCTCCAGAAAGTACAGTTGTGCCCTTAATGAGACCAACCGAAATAAACGAGCTTGATTTCCACTCATTGTCGGAAGATAAGGTAACTGTATGGAATTCTTTTTCATCTGCAGTACCTTCATCCATCATGACTGTGATCGGAATCTTGTCAACATCTGGAGTATTAGGTTCCCACTTCTTTTCGATTGGAAGCGAATCTGCAGAAGTAGCTACAGGATCAGGGTTGGTATAAGCGCTTTCCTGTCGGCCTGCATCATCACGGGTGTCATCCCATTTGATACCAGCATTCGTATTAGTACGGAGTGAATATGATCCACCACCATTGTCAACGATGTACTTCTTAATCTCGGAATCAAGAGAATCATAAGTGATATCGCCATTCTTTAACTGAGCAATGGTATCATATGTGGTCTGGCTAGGATAGCAGTCGAAAGTAACTGTGTACCTTACACCATTTTCAAGTACGCCAACCGAAGAGAGATCCCACTCGACCTCACCGTTCACGACCTTAGCTTCAGGTGCATCGGCCCACTCCTGCATCGTTCCGTAGGAGCCGCCTGAACGATAGTACTTGAAATTCGGGACGAGCTCGAGAAGCTTAGTAACCTCTCCAGAGGATGTAGTTACCTGATTGGTAGTACCATCATCGATTTCAGCGTCGCCAATACCCATCATCTCAATCTTCGCCAAAATGTCAGCCAGTGCCTGATTGAGCGCAGCTGTATCGTTAGCGTTATAGAAATTGCTGGCAGGTGCTCCCGCTGCAGTCGTAAGTGTCTGCATACGGCTGACATCACCATACGCGCCAATGGTAAAGAAATGGTCTCCGCCAACATCAGCTACGATCGCCTGAGCCTCAGGCAGTGCAGCCTGATAGCAACGGTTCATGGACGTCGGCGAGTAGTTGTCCCGATCAGGGTCATCTGAGCCTAGACCATAAACACTATAACTTTGATAGAAATAATTATCGCCTCTGTATGTATTCCAATCGCTATTAGACCAATTAGGGTTGTCATATCTAGGCAGATAATCCGTGGTAATCCTGGTATCACGGAACGTAGGGTTGCCATCGGAAACGAAAATGACGAAAGTCTGATCGTTATCGCCAAAGTCAACGTCTCCTGCTGTCTTCAATGCTGCTTCCCAGTTTGTTCCGCCACTCGCACTGAGACCGTTCACCGACTGGCTAAATTGATTATAGCTAGTGGTAGGCTGACGTGTAATCGTCGCATTCGTTGAAAAACTTACAAGCGCCATCTCTACTGTTTCCGGTGCACTTTGCGTATTGTAAGCAAACAGCGAATTTGCAAGATTGTTGACAGCCGTTTTTGCCGCATTCATACGCTGTGTAGTCATTGAACCAGAACGGTCAAAAACCACGATTACGTTTACATTATTCGGCTGCTTTTCAGAATCACCGACGATATCAAGCGATATCGTGTAGGTTCCATCATGATTGTCGATGATGTTCTTTGTGTGTGCCGGGATATCGCCCGTTGCTGCGTAGGCTGTGATCATTGACATTGGCATGTATGTCAGGACCATTGCCAGCGACAGCAACATTGTCACACACCTCTTCAAGAGATTCTTCATGTTGCTCCTCCTTGTTCCCTCCCTGAAAAAAGGAGAGGGTTCTTAGAAATAATTATCAGGTTTTATCCGTTTCTCCGCGTTTTTCCGGTGTTTCCGGGGTAGCGCAGAGGTTAAAAAAATTAATACTTTCGAGAGCCCTTTTTTGTGTTGCGCTTTTTGCCTGGCCACCTTATTTTGGTCGCCATATCACAAAAGAGGGCATACCCCCACAATCATATGTATTGTACAATGAAGCGCTTTTTTTCGCAACAAATCACAGGAAATGCTTCGTCTTAAATTATAAACAATCCTTAAGATTTGTTAATGTGATCGTTTTGTGAAGAGCTAACCACAAGTTGTGGCCCATCGCTATATCACTGCACCTATCTGTTGTAATCTAAACGGTAAACTATCCATCCTTTGTTTTTAAAAGCCCGACGCTTCATCAGCATCGGGCTTAGGTGTTAATTTGATGCCTTTTTCTTACGGCACTCCGGCGGCAGTGACTTCGACCACGGCAGCAGAGCTTCTATGAAGTCAGTGTCGGTCTCGTCCATGTGCTGCGGAATCTCCGCAAGCAGATATTTGAGGTATTTGTATATATTAAGATCGATGGCCTTAGCCGTCTCGACGATGCTGTAGATGATCGCACTGGCATTGGCTCCGCCCAATCGAAGAATGCATCGACCAGCGGCTTCACCAGTTTCTTTCGCTTCTTTTTCCGGTCTGGCGGAGGCAGTTTCTTAAGTGCATTGTCTGTATGGTAGATGTTCTGGATCTGCACATATGCTTCGTATGCCAATGTGCCTGCGGCCTTGTCCTGACCCATGCTCTTGATCACATCGGCGAACGGTCTCCGCGCATGGATCCAGCAGCCTGCCACAGTGAAGTCTGTCCCGGCATCATTCTCAAGTGTGTGGTAGACCTGGTACCCATCACAGACCAGCTTGCCTTTGAATCCTTCGAGGAATGCCCGCGGCGCGTCCGCTTTTCTTGTTTTCTGGTAGTCATAGACGAGTGACAGATATCTCTCAGCTGTGGTGATCATCCAGTTCGCCATCATCTGACGGGAGATGTTCACATCATTTCTTGCGAATTCCTGCTCCTGCCGGTACAACGGCACTGCATTCACATACTTGCCGTTCATGATGAATGCTGCAAGGGATGGTGTGGCAATGCTGTTGTTCAGCATCTCCTTAGGGTGTCTGCCTTTGGCTATCTTGCCGTTCCTGCCCTTGTATACCTTGATGTGATGCTCGACTACTGTGAACACCGCAGGCTCCACTTCGAGCTTCCTGTACACTTCATCGTCGAGTTTGTACCATCCCTCAGGGAACTTTTCAGCAAGTTCTTCATCGCTGAGACCATGATCAACAGTGACAGCATCGAAGCCTTCAAGGTCTTCATCACGCTTGCCCTTGCGCTTCCTTCTATGGATGACTACTGTCTCCATCTCCGGCTCTCCGATTATCTTTCCCTGAGCTGTAGCCTCAGCTTCGTTGAAACCGAAGTCGTAGATGCTCAGCTGATCACTCGGTGCAAGGTTTCTCTCGGTGGACTTGCCATACATCCTGCTGTTCAGGATCCTGAGCTGCTCATTCAGTTTATCTACAGTCACCCTCAGAGAATCCTCCATCCACGATCTGTGTCGCATCTGTGTTGCTACTAACTGTGTATCCATACTGGCTCCTTTCTGGTCTGTTACAATTGGTCCAATTTAGTCTATTGGACCAATTTAGACTTTTTCGACTTATTAGACTCTTTTAGCCTTCAGTATGGATTATCTCATTTCGGCACCGGACTATAGATTGTCAAGTAGAATTGACCCACTTTTACGTTCAGTTTTGACCCACCTTAGTCTTCAAACGACGGAAGTCTAAAGTGGGTCATTTCTATATGT
>CADBKM010000016.1 GCA_902795265.1 uncultured Eubacteriales bacterium | reverse complement strand
AGACTGCTGACGACTGAGAGCTTGCTCTCTGTCTGAAGCTGTCTGCTGTTTACGTTAAGAGGCTGCCACATTTTATTCAAATGCGACAGCCCCTTTTAAAGCGCGGCACCTTGCCGCGTATCGCGTTTTTTAAGCTCACTGTTTATCAGATTCAGTATGGTCCGCTTCCGGTAACTCCATTCAGGCGAGACAAGAATCTTCCGGGGAACATCGCCTGTGAGGCGGTGTATTGTAACCTCAGGCGGTATTATTTCAAGACAGCGAACGACCAGATCCACATAGTCCTCGATCGATTCAAAAGGAATATAGTCAGGCATCATCCGGTAAAGAGGAGAGGTCTTGACTATGTTCATGAGATGCAGCTTCATGCCGAAAATCTTACGGCTGCAGACACTGCGGACCGATTCAAGCATCATTTCCTCTGTTTCGCCCGGCAGACCGAGAATAAGGTGAGTAACGACTCTTATACCTCGGGAGATCAGCTCGTCGACGGCTTTTTCATAGACTTCGTATGTGTAGCATGTGTTCATTGCCTTGAGTGTTTCGTCATGAACACTCTGAAGACCGAGTTCTACCCACATGAAATGATCTCTGTTTATCTCTTCCAGAAGATCGAGCACTTCATCGCCGAGACAGTCAGGCCTTGTTGCGATAGCAATGCCGCTGATACGGGGATCATCAAGCGCTGCATAGTAACGGGACCGCAGTACACTGACCGGCGCGTAAGTGTTTGTAAAAGACTGAAAGTATGCCAGATATACAGCATCGGGCCATTTTTCGGACAATCTGCCGATCTGTTCGGTGATGGAAGAGGAGTAATCTTCGTCAGCTGCGGAAACATGAGATGCGAGTTCTCCGGAACCTCCTTCCGAACAGAAAGCACATCCTCCGAATCCTGCTGTACCATCGCGGTTCGGACAGGTGAATCCGGCATCTATGCTCAGCTTTACTGTCTTGTTTCCGAATTCTTTTTTCAGATAATCACTGATTGAATTGTATCTTTCACCGCCCTGCATGTATCACGGAACCTCCGATTGTGTTACAATATACTGTATTGTTGCATTGGAAGACTGATCGCTTCAGTCAGAAAGGAAAGAGCATTGGAAAAAACTGCCGGATGCATGCCTGTAATAATCGGAGATGACATCAGTGTCACTTCCGGAGAACTCCCGGGCGCGGCGCTTTTGCCGAAAAAGCCCTCTGTTCTTATGCACGCATGCTGCGGACCATGTTCAACTTCGTGTGTTGAGCGGACCGCTCCGGATTATGCTCTGACCCTGTACTATTATAATCCAAACATCACAGACAGAGAAGAGTACTACCTCAGGCGCGATACACTGCTGCAGTTCCTCGAAGCATTCAATGAGGAGCATAAAGACATGTACACGGCCGGATACCTTGAGGGTGCTTATGAGCCTGAAAGGTACATAGACAAGGTAATGCCTCTCGCTGACGAGCCTGAGGGAGGCCGCAGATGTGATATCTGCTTTGCGCTCCGTCTTGCTGAGACGGCCCGCAAGGCAAAAGAGCTCGGCATGGATTACTTTACGACAACAATGTCAGTGAGTCCGCATAAAAACTATGAAAAGATCAGAACTCTCGGTCTCGAACTTGAAGAAGAGACCGGCGTGAAGTTCCTGGACATAGACTTCAAAAAGAAGAACGGATTCGGCAGAAGCGTTGAGCTGTCAAAGAAATACGGATTATACAGGCAGAATTTCTGCGGATGTGATTTTGCCAGATATGCAGCAGTCAAGAGGAAAAGGGACTAATCAAAAGGAGAAGGACAATGAGCAAGTTATACGTACCAAAAGATTATCAGCCGCTTCTCAATCCGACAGAAACACAAAGAGCCATCAAAAGGATCAAAGACCACTTCCAGAGAGAGCTCTCACATGCTCTTAATCTGGGCAGAGTGACTGCGCCGCTTTTTGTATTTCCTGAGACAGGTCTGAACGACAATCTCAACGGATATGAGAGAAGAGTCGACTTTACTATAAAAGATCTCGATGAGAGAAAAGTCGAGGTAGTGCAGTCTCTTGCGAAGTGGAAGAGAATGGCTCTCGGCAGGTACAACATCGAGCCGGGCGTCGGCCTTTATACTGACATGAACGCTATCAGACGTGATGAAGAGCTCGACAACCTGCATTCGATCTATGTAGACCAGTGGGACTGGGAGAAAGTCATCACCGCAGACCAGCGCAACGACGAGTTCCTTGAGCAGACAGTAAGGATCATTTACTGGTGCCTTAAAGACCTCGCAGATTATGTAAATGATCATTATCCACAGATCGGTATCGATCTGCCTGAGAAGATCAAGTTCATCGATTCACAGGATCTCGAAAACTGGTATCCTGATAACACTGCCAAAGAGAGAGAGCATTTTGCTGCTGAAGAATACGGCGCAGTATTCATCAAGCGCATCGGAGGCAAGCTGAAATCGGGTAAACCTCACGACGGAAGAGCTCCTGACTATGATGACTGGGAACTCAACGGAGATATAATCCTCTGGAACTCCGTACTCGAAGATGCATTTGAGATCAGCTCAATGGGAATACGTGTTGACTCCGAAGCAATGCTTCGCCAGCTCGAGCTCGACGGAAAAGAGGACAGAAAAGAACTTAAATTCCATCAGGATGTAATCAACAACAGACTCCCGCTCACGATTGGCGGAGGTATCGGGCAGAGCAGACTCTGCATGTACTTCCTCAAGAGAGCACATATCGGTGAAGTTCAGGTTTCAGTTTGGCCTGAAGATATGTACGAGGAGTGTGCTGAACATAACATATTCCTTCTGTAGGAAAGGTGAGAGCACGGGATGCAGTACATCGACGTAGTCGTAGACAATAAAAGCGTGAATACGGACAGCTTCTACACTTATAAAGCGCCTGATGAGGTGTTTGTAGGAGCAAAACTGACCGTTCCCTTCGCAAGAAGGAAGAAAAGCGTTGATGCGTACTGCGTCGGAACGAGGGTTAAAAGCGCTCTTGATGACAGCCGGATCAAAGAAATCGACAGCTTCGATGCTGAGCGGTCACTAAACCCTGAAATGGTTGAGACTGCCATGTGGATGCGGAAGAGATATGGCGTCAAGTATATCGACGGACTGAAGATGTTTGCCGTTGAAGGCAAGCGTGAAAAAGCGCTGAAAGCCGGATCCGGAACAGAAGCATCCGCACCCGGATATGAGCTGACAGATGAGCAGAATGCAGCAGCTGAAAAGATATGTGATTCGATAGACAGGCGTGAGTCACGAGCCTATCTGATAAAAGGTGTAACCAACAGCGGAAAGACTGAAGTCTATATCAAAGCTGCCGAAAAGGCTCTTGAAAGCGGGCGGACCGCGATAATCCTGCTTCCTGAAATCGCACTGGCTTCGCAGGTCGCGCAGAGGTTCAGAGAGCGCTTCGGAAGCGGCCTGATAGCTACTCTTCACAGCAGACTTAAGAAATCGGAGCGGCTGTCGGAATGGCTTCGGATCAGACGCGGAGAAGCAAAAATAGTTATCGGGGCAAGGACTTCCGTGTTTGCACCGCTTGACAATATAGGAGTTATTGTCATTGATGAGGAGCACGAGAGCACCTATAAATCCGATCACAATCCTAAGTATGAGACCGTAGACGTTGCGTTCAAAAGAGCATCGCTTTCCGGTGCCGTACTTGTGCTCGGAAGCGCGACTCCGGCGATCACATCATATTACAGAGCCAAAAACGGTATCTACGAGCTTATAGAGATGAATAATCGCATAGGCGACAGCATGATGCCGAATCTCGAGATCGTAGATATGAGAAAAGAAGCTGCTGCCGGAAACACCAGTGTTCTTTCGCGGGAACTTGCCGGGCGGATAGACCGGTCGCTTGCAAGAAAGGAGCAGGTGATCCTCTTTTTGAACCGCAGGGGCTTTTCGACAAGAATACTGTGCCCTGATTGCGGATTTGTAATGGCCTGTCCCGACTGCGGTATAGCTCTGACTTATCATAAGACCATTAATGCTGCTGTATGTCACTACTGCGGCCGCAAATTCCCGGTTCCCGATAAATGCCCTGACTGCGGAAGCAAATTCATACGTTATGCCGGCGCCGGCACTGAAAAGGTAGAGGAAGAAGTCAGACGCATCTGGCCTGAGGCAGGTGTCGACAGGTTCGATATCGATACAGCTTCGGCTGCGGATGATCCGGCAAAGGTCATATACGACTTTCAGCAGGGCCGTACAGATATCCTTGTAGGGACTCAGCTGCTGGCAAAGGGTCTCGATTTCAGAAATGTAGGGCTGGTCGGTATCATAAATGCGGACGTCAGTCTGAACATACCTGATTACAGGTCGTCAGAGCGCACATATCAGCTGATAACACAGGTAGCAGGGCGTGCGGGGCGTAAGGGCGGAGAGAGCAGTGTACTGATCCAGACATTCGACCCTGACAGCGATGTAATACATGAAGCTGCAGACGGTGACTACGAACGCTTTTATGAATCGGAGCTTGCTCACAGAAGCATCATGAATTATCCTCCGTACTCTGATATAATCTCCGTCGGACTTACAGCAGACGACGAAGATACCGCTATGGCATATGCCGAAGCTTTCAGAAACAGATTGCTGGGGCTGAAGTCTGCACCCGAAGGGGCTGTGGTAATGAGACCGAGGCTCGATGAAAAGAGAAATGACGGACGATCGAGGGCTGTGTTCATGATAAAGGCTCCGCAGGGAAGCAGAGCCGGATACGTCAATGAATACATGTCGTTCCGCGACCGCATGATAGAAAACAAGGCTCCGGCCTTTATCGAGATAGATATAAACCCTTATGGAGCAATATAAATAACAGGAAGTAATGTAAAATGGCACTGAGAAACATCACTATCAAAGGCGATGAAATACTCGCAAAGAAATGCAAACCGGTCAAGGAAATCACTCCGCGCATCGCAGAGGCATGTGCAGACATGGTCGATACGATGATCGAAGCTGACGGAGTAGGTATTGCTGCACCACAGGTGGGCATCATGAAGAGATTCTTCATTGCAATGCCGCATGTTGACGCAGAAGACGAAGAAACAAGAAACAAAATCTACGTCATGATCAACCCTGAGATCACTTATAAAGAGGGAACTCAGGAATCAAGCGAAGGCTGCCTTTCTGTTCCGGGATACATGGGCCTTGTAGACAGACCTTATAAGATCAGAATCAAGGGAACAGACCTTCAGGGTGAAGAGCATGAATACGAATTCGAAGGCTTTGAAGCCACTGTGTTCTGCCATGAGTACGATCACCTTGACGGCATTCTTTATTCGGACATAGCCAAAGACATGATGACGGTAGAAGAGTATTCTGAAATTCTCCGCGAACTTCAGGAGAAACATGCCGATGATGAAGATGCTGATTCCGATAACAGCGAGATCTGGGAAAGAAAAAAAGAAAGAGACGAGCAGTAAAAATACTATGAGAATCGTTTTTATGGGCACTCCGGCATTTGCCGCATGCTCGCTTCAGAAATTAATAGATGCCGGATACGATATCCCGCTCGTGATCACGCAGCCTGACAGAAAGGGCAACCGCAATAAGATGGTGCTTTCAGAAGTAAAAAAGCTAGCAATACAGCATGGCATCGAAACCGCGCAGCCGTTAAGGATCAAAAAAGATCCCGAGCTGATCGAAAAGATACGTGAGATCGATCCCGACATGATAGTAGTGGCTGCATTCGGTCAGATACTTCCGAAATCCGTGCTCGATATTCCGAAATACGGCTGCATCAATGTTCACGGATCACTTCTGCCGAAGCTCAGAGGCGCATCACCTATGCAGGCAGCTGTCCTTGAGGGACTGGATGAATCCGGAGTCACGATCATGCAAATGGCAGAGGGCCTCGATACCGGTGACATGATCAGCAGATGCGTATGTGACATCAAGGGGAAAGATCTGACGGAAGTATCGGAAATACTCGCTGAGGCGGGGGCCGATCTGCTTCTCGATACGATACCTCACATCGCAGACGGTACGGCGGTTTATGAGCCTCAGGATGACTCTGAAGCCACATATGCCGGAATGATATCGAAGACCGACGGATTTACTGATTTCAATGAACCGGCTGAGCGCATAGAATGCAAAATCAGAGCCTTTATTGAGTGGCCGGCCTGCTACAGCTATCTGGACGGGCAGCAAATCAAGTTTTACAAGGCAGAGGTTATTGATGAAGATCCCGACGGTGAGCCGGGAACCGTCAGCGTTACTGATAAGAAAAGTTATGTCATAAATTGCAGGAACGGTAAGCTAAGGGTGCTTGAGCAGCAGCTCCAGGGCAAAAAAAGAATGAGCGCCGGCGATTTCATGAGAGGGCACAGGCTCTCCGCAGGAGATCGCTTCGGCGAATAGGAGGGGGTATAATGTATTACTACTATGATACGTCATGGATCGTCCTTATTCCGGCTATTATTTTCACGATGATATGCCAGGCAAGGATAAACAATGCTTACAGAACTTACTCACAGGTACCTGTAAGCACCAGAGTAACAGGGGCAGAGGCAGCGAGAGCCATGATGGACGCTAACGGCCTTTCAGGCGTTGCAATAAACGTGCTTAATGGCGGAAATTCGCTTACAAACTTTTATGATCCGAAGTCAAAAAGTCTCAATCTGTCCAGAGACGTGTATGCATCATCCTCAGTGGCAGCCGTATGTATTGCCTGCCACGAAGTGGGTCATGCGATTCAGGATGCACAGCACTATGCGCCGCTCGCACTCAGAAACGGAATAGTACCGCTCGTAAACCTGACACAGATGCTATCGTGGCCGCTGATATTCTTCGGGCTTGTCATGTCGGTTGCATCGCCATACGGAAGCCTGATGTTCCTTATCGGAGTAATTTGCTTCCTGGTTGTTATTTTCTTCCATCTGATCACTCTTCCGGTCGAATTCAATGCTTCGAACCGTGCGCTCGAAAATCTCAGAACGCTTAAACTGGTGAATGAAGAAGACTACATCGGATCAAGAACAGTGCTGAAAGCAGCAGCAATGACATATGTAGCCGCTCTTGCTACAGCTGTAGCGAGCCTGCTCAGAGTGTTAGTATTTGCCAACAGGAGGGATTAGGCCCGATGAACAGGGACTGGCTGGCGGTATTTGAAGCACTGAAGGCGGTATATACTGACGGAGCATATTCGAATATATCTATCAACGAAGCTGTTTCGCGACATAAAGGGTCGCGGGAGAGCTTCGTTCGCACGTTTGCTAAGGGCGTCATCAGGAGCACGATACGTATAGACCACATCATAGACTGCCTCGCCGAAAAAGGCATAAAGAGCATAAAGCAGCGGCAGAGAATCATTCTCAGAATGGGGATCTATGCCATTGACGAGCTCGGTAGCGTGCCTGATCACGCAGCTGTAAGCGAGGCTGTCGATCTTGCAAAGAAAACTGCCAAAGGCAGTGACCGCTTTATCAACGGCATGCTGCGCAGTTATCTGAGACGAAGGAATGAATTCTCTCCGGAAAAGATAGATGATCATCTTCGCTATTCAATGAGCAAAGATCTATATTCTCTTCTCAGCGAACAATATGGCGAAGAGGCAGCTGATATTGCGAACGCGCTGAATCAGCCGTCACAGGTCTATTTAAGGGCAAATACGCTTAAAGCGAGCAGGGATGAGGTGATCCGCAGACTTGCAGAATACGGCATAACAGCTGAAGCATCAGAAGAAAACAGCGAAGCGATACTCGCGAACGGAAGCGGGATCGTCAGCTGCGAGCTGTACCGGCAGGGCTATTACACCATTCAGAGCCTTTCATCCATGATAGCGGTAAAGGCGCTCGATCCTGAGCCGGGCAGCAAAGTGCTCGACCTTTGCGCCGCACCTGGGGGAAAAACCGGTTACATGGCTGAACTTATGGGAAACAGCGGCAGCATCACTGCCTGCGATATACATCCGCACAGGCTTAAACTGACTGAAGCGGCGATGAAGCGTATAGGAGTTACCATCTGCAGCACAGAAGAGCGCGATGCCTGTCTGCACGATGAAGCCCTCGACGGAGCTTTCGACTATGTTCTGGCCGATGTTCCGTGCTCGGGTCTTGGTGTCATTGCGAGCAAACCTGAGATAAAGATAACGTCAGATCCGGCAGCGTATGACGGACTGACAGCGATCCAGGAAAGCATTCTCTCGAATGCTTTACGCTATCTGAAACCTGGCGGAAGACTGGAGTATTCGACCTGCACGCTTAACAAAAATGAGAACGAAAAGCTTGTTAAACAAGTGTTAAGTAAAGAGGGCACTTCGGTTCACATTGTTGAAATGACAACCCTTATGCCATATAATGGCAAAGTAGGATTTTACTATTGTATTATCGAGAAAAATGCGATTTAACAGGACGGAGAACTGATAATCATGAGAATCGGTTACATGACAGACAGAGGCAGACGCAGACCAACTAATGAAGACTCGCTCAGAGCGTGTGAAGATCTTAATTTCTTCATGCTTGCTGACGGAGTCGGAGGCAACAGATCAGGTGAGATAGCCAGCCAGTCAGCGCTCGACGCTCTGGAGAAATTCGTCCGTCACAACCCGCCTGAATGGCTCGGCTCGAGAGACGAAGTTTTCAGATATTTCAGGGCTGCCGTCAACTACGTGAATCAGTTCATTATCAAGCTGTCTGAAGCCAAACCGCAGTATGCAGGCATGGCAACGACGCTTACTTTTGCATATATAAGAGACGACGAGATGTATTGCGCCAATGTCGGGGACAGCAGAGTGTATCTTGCCCACGGCGACATGATCCAGCAGATCACTGACGATCATACATATGTCAACGATCTGGTAAAGATGGGCGCAATAACAAAAGAGGAGGCACATCTTCACGCACGCAAAAACGTGATCACCAGAGCCATTGGCGCTAATGCCAACAACGAACCTGACTGTTTCAGTGTTCCGATTGAAAAAGGTGACCGCATACTCCTTTGCAGTGACGGCCTCTATGATGAGGTTGATGATGACTCCATACTGGTCACACTCAACAGATATGAAGATATGAAAGCATGCGCAGAAGACCTTGTGATGATGGCTAACCAAAGCGGAGGCAACGATAACATCTCGGTTATCTGCGTTGATTTGGAGGGCTAAACATGGCAAGCAGGATACTATCCGGGCGATACGAGCTTCTTGAGAAGATCGGCGACGGCGGTATGGCTGTCGTTTATAAAGGTAAGGACAAGCTCCTTAACCGTTATATTGCCGTTAAAATTTTAAGACCTGAATTCACAAAAGACGTGACGTTCGTTGAGAATTTCAAAAGAGAATCGCAGGCTGCTGCGGGTCTTTCTCATCCGAACATCGTGGGCGTTTATGATGTCGGCCGTGAAGGCAATATCAACTACATAGTTATGGAGCTTATCGAGGGTGATACTCTCAATAAGATCATCGAAAGAGAAGCTCCGATGGATTACCGCAAGGTGATCGACATTTCAAAACAGGTCGCATCGGCTCTCAGAATCGCTCATAAAAACAAGATCATTCACAGAGACGTTAAGCCTCACAACATCATGGTAACGAACGACGGCGTAGTCAAACTGGCTGACTTCGGTATCGCCAGAGCCGTAAATGACGCGACACTTTCGACCGGAAGCAAGATCGTCGGTTCGGTACATTACTTCTCACCTGAACAGGCTAGAGGCAACTATGTTGATGAGCGTTCAGATATATACTCTCTCGGCATCGTAATGTATGAGATGCTCACCGGAAAGGTTCCTTTCGATGGAGATAATCCGGTTACGGTCGCTCTCAAACATATCAATGAGGAGATCACACCTCCTAGAGAACTGGAACCGAGCATACCGCCTGCGCTTGAAAGATGCGTAATGAAGGCAACGAGCAAGTTCCAGACTAACAGATACGCAAATGCAGACGAGCTGATCCAGGATCTCGAGAATATATCTTTCGTAACCAATATAGCGGCTGATTCGATCTTCGAGTCAACAGAAGTCGTTGAAAAGCGCAATAAGCGCAGACAGGATCTCGAAAAGAACATCGAAGAGGTCGTTGAGGCCAGAGAACGCGAAAGAAGAAAAAAGAAGAGAAAGACCACTGCAATCGTTGTTGCAGTACTGATACTGCTCGGCGCTTTGGGCGGCGGATTTGCTGCCTGGCAGATGGGGGTCTTCTCGCCTACAAAAGCTGCACCTGATCTTCTCGACATGACTCTTGATGAGGCGATTGCCAAGGCAGAGGCCGAAGGCTTCAAGGTAAAAGAGGGAAAAGCGATTTATTCTTCAGAATATGCCGAGGGAAGGGTCTGCAGACAGGATCCTGAACCTGGTGTTGAGACTCCTAAAGAAGGAACGATAACCATCAACATCTCAAAGGGCAACAAAGAAGGGCTCGTTCCGAGCGTTATCGGAATGCAGGAGAAAGACGTAGAGGCTTATCTCAAGAGCTACGGTTATGTACTCGGAAACGTAAAGACTATTACTTCACCTGAAGATGAGGGTACGGTTCTTGAACAGACCCCTGTAGCCGGATCGACTCTCAACAAAGAAAGCGCAGTTGACATCGTCGTATCTGACGGAAAAGGAACGGAAAAGGGCATAGTTCCATCTGTTACAAGGATGTCTCTCAAGGATGCCAAGAAGGCGATAGAGGCTGCCGGCTTCAAAGTCGGAGAAATCTCATATGACTGGGATACTTCGATAGGCAAGGGATATGTAATATATCAGCAGTATCAGGCCAATTCGCAGCTTGACAAGGGAACTACGATCGATCTTCAGGTTAGTAAAGGACCTGAACCGGCACCTGCACCAGAGACTCCTGTTGATACCGGAGAAGACGATGCACCAGCAGACGATGAAGGCGAATGATGCCGGCGGAACGGACCTTATATGACCGGAACTGTAGTAAAAGGTATAGGTGGTTTCTACTTTGTCTATGACGGCAATTCTGTCGTCATGGGCAAAGCCCGCGGAAACCTCAAAAGAAATAAAGAACTTATCTATGTTGGCGATATCGTCGATTTTGACATTGATGAAAATGACAAAGACGGCGACTGCGTCATACATCGTGTAATCGAAAGAAAGAACTATCTGACAAGACCACCGGTATCCAATCTGGATATCCTGGTGGTCGTGTTTTCAATAGTACAGCCTGACGTAAATTATCCGGTGGTAGATAAACTGATAGCTGGATGCGAGCATGCAGGGATCGCACCGGTTATCTGCATATCAAAGGCTGATCTTGCCGGAGAAGAAGCGACGGCAAAGGCATTATCTGTATACTCATCCATTTATCCGTCAGTAAGTGTAAATGGAATGACAGGTGATGGCATAGATGGACTCAGGCAGCTTATAGCCGGAAAGAAAGTTGCTCTTGCAGGTCCATCCGGGGTTGGTAAATCTACAATAACAAATCTGCTCCATGAAGGGGAAAGCGGTATATCGCAGGCAGAGGAAGAGCTCCTTAAAGCTGCGACAGGCCGCATAAGCAGCAAGACAGGAAGGGGAAGGCACACGACAAGGCACGTAGAGATATTTCCGCTGTCAGACGGCACAATGCTCTATGACACGCCGGGATTCACGTCTCTCGACATGCCGCAGGTCGAGCCTGTTGCTGTTAGAGATCTTTTCCCTGAGTTCCGCAATCCGGGCAGAGAATGCAGGTATTCAGACTGCATGCATATCAATGAGCCGGAATGCGCTGTCAAAGAAGCGCTTACCAGAGGCGAGATATCTATCTCAAGATACGAATCGTACAAAGCAATGACAGAAGAGGTAAAGAAATGGCAAAAATAGCACCTTCAATTTTATCGGCAGATTTTGCAAGACTTGGTGAAGATGTAAAAGACATCTGCGACAGAGGAGCGGATTATGTACACATCGATGTAATGGACGGCCTGTTCGTTCCTAACATCAGCTTTGGAGCTCCGATCATGAAAAGCCTTAACGGCATAGCTACAGCACCGTATGATGTTCATCTGATGATAGTTGACCCTGACAGGTATATAGAGAACTTCGTTACCGATAATACCGAGTTTATCACCGTACATTATGAGGCCTGTGACGATATCGCTTATACTATAAAACATATCAAGGAAGCCGGTGCTAAAGCCGGAGTCTCGATCAAACCTGGAACAGCGCCTGAGGTGCTCGATGATTATCTCGAAGATATCGACCTTATCCTCGTCATGTCAGTAGAGCCCGGATTCGGAGGACAGAAGTTCATGGACAGCTCACTTCCTAAAATCGCTTATTACAAGAAAAAACGCGAAGAGCTTGGACTGGATTATGTTATCGAAGTAGACGGAGGAGTAGGAGCTGCAAACGCATATCTGGTAAAGGATGCGGGTGTCGATCTCATCGTTGCCGGCTCCGCTGTTTTCAAAGCTGAAGACAGAAGTGCCGTTATCAATGCAATAAAAGAGTGAGCATTCACGATAATCTGCATAAATACAACGATATCAGACATTTTCTGCACTCTGATATCTGTACAGAATAAGCAATACAAATGCATTAAAATCAGCGGCAGGAGATATCTGCTATGCTGAGACGAAAACTGGCATTATTAACATTGCTTTACATCGCCGGCATCACAGCCGGCTTTTTGATTTCCGAAAAAGACAAGATCATCGAAGCTGCCTGTTTTATTGGGGCTGTATTTGCTGCTGTCTGTTTCACGGACCCCGGCAATGATCCGGGCAGAGGTTTTGTGTGTGAAGATACGTCCAAAGACAGTACCGGGATAAGGCCTGTACTTCTGCTGATATTTGTATCAGGCATCGCAGTGTTTATGCTGCGGTCGCAACTTTACGATTCATCTGCAGTGTCAGTAAAAGACCTGAATCATATTACGGGCAAAGTGATAACGGCTTCCGTGAAAAATGACAAAGTGAATCTGACCGTCAGGAATACGGAAGGACATCCGTCAAAAGTCCTGGTCATACTCGATAAACAGACAGTACTCAGATACGCAGACCACGGTAAATACGATGAAGATTCAGACCTCCGCGAGGCTGCATCTTCATATATCGGATCATATATTGAAGCCAGAGGTGAGTATGAGGAACCGGCTCCCTCTGATAACCCCGGCTGTTTTGATTACCGGTTATACATGAGAAGCAAGGGAATCTGCGTGCAGCTCAGAGCATATATCGTAGAGAACAATGAAAACAGGACCTCACTCACAGGAGAAGCTCAGCGATTTCTATATAAAACGCGTGAAGCATTCCTGGACCGCTTTGATGATGACACTAAAGGCTTTATACGTGGTGTTATTTTCGGTGATAAATCTGAACTTGATGAGGAGATGCTCGAAGGGTTCAACCTGAATTCTACAGGCCATATTCTGGCAGTAAGCGGCCTGCATATAGGCTTTCTGTACGGGCTTCTGAAAGTGCTTACAGGAAGAAAAAGATCGCTGTCCGCAGCATTGCTGATTTCCGGGATCATACTTGTATATGGTGAAATGACTATGTGGAGTCCGTCAACTGTAAGGGCTGTAATAGTGATGAGTGTGAGCCTGTTCTCAATACATTTCAGACGGCGGGCCGATCTGCTTACATCGGTCAGCTTCGCTGCGTTTATCCTTCTTACATATGAACCATACCAGCTGTTTAATTCGGGATTCCAGATGTCGTTCCTGGCTCTTTGCGGAATTGCATTCCTGTCCGGACCGTTATCAACGATCACCGGAGACGCGCTTGCGGTCATGCTTGCAGTACAGATCGGTACACTGCCGGTAATAGCTTATTCTTTCTGCAGAATCAATCCGTTAGCCATTCTTATCAATGTTCCTGTTATACTGCTGTCTTCCGTGCTTGTTCCTCTGTGTATCTTATTGCTGATGCTCGAGGTAGTATTTGGCATGGTGCCTTCGGCAGGGATCAGCATCGCTGAATTGATTTCATATGCGGTAATAACGGTAAACCGGCTTCTGAATTTTGGCGGAGGCTTTTCTATAAGGACGGCGGGCCCAGGTATCGCGGCGATGATCGCCATATATGTATTTGTGTTCGGAGCGTCATCGGAATGGGTGCGTGTGATGCTTTTGAGAAAAGACAGCAGGCATGTAGTGAAGCAGGCGGTTCTGCTTCTGATGCCAATCATAATGCTGTCGGCATGCTTTTATGACCGCATAGCAGATGATGAGATAATCTTCGTTTCGGTAGGTCAGGGAGACTGTACTCAAATAAAGGCAGACAGTCATAATGTACTAATAGACGGAGGCGGGCTTACAGACTATGGCAGCCGGTCAGAGAACGGATCAAAAGCTGCTGAAGGCTATAACGTAGGTAAGAAAGTACTGATGCCGTATATGCTTCATAACGGAGTATCCCGTGTAGACCTTGCTCTGGTGACACATCTTCATGCAGATCACTATAAAGGCATACTCGAACTGTCAGAGATATATCCGGTAGGAGCCATCGGAATACCTGCAGATTACAGAGGTGCCGAAAACATAAGCAATCTTTTTGATCATTCAGATGATACCGGTGCCGGGAACAGTTCTGACAGTGGCGTAATTTCAGAAACAGTTTATATAAAACCTGATACGAAGGTCGATATTGCAGAACGGGTATCAGTTGAAGTGATATGGCCCATGGAAATAGCTGATGAACCGCTGTCAGCTGATGACCCCAATGAACACAATACGGTCTACATGATCAGCTATGAAGATGTAAAAGTTATGGTGACCGGTGATCTTCTTGAGGAAGACGAGCTTAAAATGGTCGATTACTATGAGGGTTCAGATGTGCTGAAATGCGACATACTTAAAGTCGCACATCACGGCAGCAAATCTAGCTCGTGCGAGGAATTCCTGGATGCTGCTTCTCCAAAAATCGCAGTTATCGAATGCGGCCGAAATAACTTCTACGGACATCCTCATAAGCAGACACTCGACCGGCTTAAGGAGCGAAGGATAAAGGTGTTCCGCACCGACATTTCAGGCACAGTCGGCATAGACATCCGAAGAGGAAAGATACTGGTTGACCTTTACAGGCATAGCCCAATGAACACAGATGCTGCAGGGTTGTAGATGATTTTAAAATTGGGTTATTTTGTCAAGATTAACCATCAGATAAATGCAGAAACCGGGCTGAATATTATGCTATAATATCAGCGTTGATTTCAGCGGCATGGCTGCAGGGAACAGATAAAAATGGCTTATAAAGATTTCGTAAATGACAGAAAAAAAGGATTGCTGAAGGATGTACTTCTGTTCTACGGAGCAGAAGATTTTCTTATGAACTGGGCGATCGAGAGCATAGTCAACGAATATGTCGATGAAAGCGCCCGAGATATAGATCTTATACATCTTGACGGAGAGCAGGTGAGCGCTGCGGAGATCATGGCTCAGGCCAGAGCTTATTCAATGTTTTCCGAGCGCAGGGTGGTTGTTGTGCGAAATTATCTGCCTCTTATCCGGAAGGCTGCTGACGCGAACGCAGATGATCTTATAAGCTTCGCATCTGCACCACAGGACTCATCTGTGGTCATCTTTGTCGTAGAAAGCCGGTATTCTGATGGCCTCTCGGCTTACGGAAAGAAAATTGCAAAGGTCTGCGGTGCATACGAATTTGCCCGGCTTGAAAGGGCTGATCTGAAATCTTTCATAACAAAAAGAGTTCACGGTGCCGGCAAAATGATCGCCAGGCGCGAGCTCGAGCACATGATAGATGTAAGCGGCTATTATAACAAGGGCAGTGTCTACTATCTTGATCAGCTTGAGAAGGATATTGACAAGATAGTAAAAGCGTGCACCGGCGACAGCATCGAGGCTGGGCTTATAGAAGATATCCTGATAGGCGACAGTGATCGCTTCGTGTTCGGCCTTGTCGACGCGCTGGTAGCAGGCGACAGGGGAAAGGCTCTTGCTATCGCTGAAGCGATCATTCGTGACGAAGACGGGTCTATGGCTGTGCTCGCACTTCTTACAAAGCAGTTCGAGATAATGTATGATGCCCTTGAGCTTAATGAAAAAGGCTACAGCATTTCACAGATGGCAAAGAAGACAGGTGTGAATGAGTTCAGATTCAAGAGAGCCTTCAATGCTGCCGGCAGATACAGTAAAAGGCGAATAGGGAAGATCCTGACGCAGCTGTACAATACAGACAGAGACATAAAAAGAGGCAGCATCGATAAAGATGTTGCCCTTGAGTTGATAGCAATATCAGCCTGCCCGTGACGGCAGGCTTTTCAATTTATTGATCATAGAGATGCGCTTCGGATAAGGTCGCGTGCCGCCTCAAGCGCATTTTCGTTTTCTGAAGAACCGCTGAAAAGTGCGGCGATCATGCGGACTTTGGATTCCGCGTCAAGATGGTCTATGTTGGTGTACGATTTGTCGCTTTCAATGGACTTGCTGATAAGATAGTTATCGTTACCATAAGCTGCTATCTGAGGAAGATGAGTAACCGAGATTATCTGTCTGTGCGAGGATATCTCAGCAAGCTTTTTTCCGACAACTAAAGCTGTATGTCCGCTGATTCCGGTGTCTATCTCATCGAATATCATGGTTTCAACGCGGTCGGTCTCTCCGATTATATGTTTAAAAGCAAGCATGATTCTTGAAATTTCACCGCCTGAAGCGATCTTTGTGAGCGGCATAAGAGGGTCTCCCGGATTTGTCGAGATGAGAAATTCCACTTTGTCGAAGCCGAGAGGACCGATGTCGTCGATCCTGCTTATGTCGATCCTGAACTCTGTATTCGCGAACTCAAGATCTTTCAGCTCTTTGATAATTGCTGATTCAAGCCTTGAAGCTATGATATGCCTTAATTCGCTTACGTGTTCCGCCTGATCTTTCAGGAGACCGTATTTTTTATGCGCAGCTTCGGCAAGCCTCTTCTTTTCACTGTCAAAATTCTGAATCATATCAAGCTTGCCGCGAAGTTCATCGCGGAACTCGAGTATTTCTTCTACGCTTTTACGGTACTTACGTTTTGCATCCTCAATTACCGCGAGGCGTGATGAGACATCATCCATATCCTGCTCTGAGAAGTCAAGAGAGGAGAGCAGGTCGCGGAGCGAAGAAGAAATGTCATCGAGGGCATAATAAGCGTCATAAGCTCTGGAAGCCATGGATGCGATCTGTTCACTATAGCTGCCGATATCTGTAAGCTCAGATGCTGCGCGGCTGAGATCATCGAGGATAGAAGGACCGCCTTCGAATCCGGATCCCTGAAGCAGGTCGTAAGCCGTACGAACACTC
The DNA here is from genome assembly GCA_902795265.1 of uncultured Eubacteriales bacterium. GTDB lineage: Bacteria > Bacillota > Clostridia > Peptostreptococcales > Anaerovoracaceae > Crickella. Next base: position 16,030 of record CADBKM010000016.1, on the reverse strand, counting down.
TGGAAAATCCGGGAACTGTTCTTCATCATATCGAGCCTGTTTCTAAGCTCCTCATCTTCGCCCGGATACAGCTTGAGTTCGTCAATATATTTATACTCGAATCTGTAGTAGTCCTGCTGCTGAGCTGCATTTGCTTCAGCCTTAAGCAGGTCGTCATATTCTTTCTGCGCGGCTTTATAATCGTCGTAGCAGAAGCGCAGCTTTTCAAGTTCGGGCGAAAGGGATTCGCTGTGAAAGCTGTCAGTGATGTGTATGTGGTTATCGGGATCGAGTATCTGCTGGTTGTCGTACTGACCGTGTATATCTACCCAGTCACCGCAGAAAGACCTTATCTGACCAAGTGTTACCATTTCGCCGTTAAGCTTTGAGATGGATTTACCTCCGGCCAATATCTCTCTCGATATGATCACATCTTCGCCGTCTTTCGTCCCGGCTATCTGTATGAACGCTCTGTCTGATCCTGTACGTACCATTGAAGTGTCAGCTCTGCCGCCGAGGACAGTACTGACTGCTGTTATAAGCACGGATTTACCGGCACCGGTTTCTCCGGTGACCACATTAAAACCGGCACCCAGGTCAAATGACAGGTGCTCGATAGTCGCAAAGTTGTTGATTTCTATTCTATCGATCATATTGCTGATAGCTTGTTACTGTTCGCTTGAGTTAAGTACTTTGTCGAACGCACCGGTGATGTACGGAACGTTTTCTTCGTTATCAACTACAATAAGCATAGTGTTGTCACCGCAGACTGTTCCGACAATGTGCTCAAGACTCAGCGTATCGATGGCTTCTCCGGCCGCTCCTGCGCATCCCGGAAGTGTCTTGATGACTATGAGATTCTGAGCACTGGCGTACGAAAGGGTGGTCTCTCTGAAGATCTTGATGAAACGGTCAGATATCGGCCGGCTTTCATAATTACCTGCGGTATATCTGTACCTTCCGTCTTTGCCCTGGCCCTTCACAAGCTGAAGCTCTCGTATATCTCTTGAAACGGTCGCCTGGGTTACACTGTATCCTGCATCTCTCAGCAGGGTAAGCAGCTGATCCTGGGTCTCAACATCGTTGGTTTTGATGATCTCCAGTATCTTGTTCTGTCTTGATAATCTCATTTTAGCCTCCATTCCCATGTTTCTATACATGCTCATTGTAGCATAAAAATACGCTCCAATGCATAAAAACAAAAAATAGAGCAAAATATGTGCAATATTATTCAGATTTTGCAGACTATTATGCATTCACGGTTTTGAGCCGTATAAAGTGCATCAGAGCCGGGACAGGGAAAAAAGAACAAAAAGCGAACATAGACAATATGCTGCATAAATGGTAAAATCCAATGCATGAGGATACTCGGCATAGACCCGGGTTATGCCATAATGGGCTACGGGATAGTTGAATATAAAGGCAGTAAATTTACGCCTGTCGCATATGGTTCCATCACCACAGAGGCGCATACTCCAAATGAAGAACGACTGATGATCTTATATGACGAACTCAGCCGCATTATCAGTGAGTATCAGCCTGAAGAAGCCTCTATAGAAGAGCTCTTCTATAACACTAACGCCACGACGGCTATAATGGTAGGTGAAGCCAGGGGCATGGCGCTTCTTGCGTGCGCAAAAGCAGGAATTAAGATATCTGAATACACACCGCTGCAGATAAAGTCGTCACTGACCGGTTACGGAAGAGCCGACAAAAAACAGGTGCAGACGATGGTAAAGATGATTCTGAACCTCAGCGAGGTACCAAAACCTGATGACACAGCCGACGCGCTGGCTGCGGCAATTTGCCATGCACATAACGCGGGCGGCCGGCTTGCTTCCATATTGAAACGCTGAACCGCATCTGCTGACAGAAAGAGGAAAACACGGAAATGATAAGATTCCTGAGAGGAAAATACCTGTATTACGCATCCGGCGCGATGGTCATCGAGACTGCAGGAGGCATCGGATTCAGAGTAAATGTTTCTGATACCAGCAGCCTGCTGACTGCACGTGAAGGTGATGAAGTATGTGTCTACACCTACCTGCAGGTAAAAGAAGACGGTATGGCGCTTTACGGTTTTGCTGATGCTGAAGCGCTGACACTCTTTGAACAGCTGATCACTGTAAAGGGCGTCGGGCCTAAAGCCGGTCTGGCAATTATGTCGCTCGGCACGGCAAACCAGATAAAAGCAGTCATATCTTCGGGTGATGCTGCTTCTGTAGCCATGGCGCCTGGAGTAGGCAAAAAGACTGCTGAAAGAGTAATACTTGAACTTAAAGACAAGGTATCCGCACTTCCTCTCGAAGGAGAAGATATCAGCGGAGGACTCGCTCCGGCTGCGGCTCCGGGAAGCGGAGAAAGAGGCGAGGCGGTCATAGCCCTCACTACTCTCGGATACAGCAAAAAAGAGGCAGAGGCTGCAGTTGCGTCAGTTAGTGAAGACGGACTCAGCGCTGAAGAATACGTGAGAAAATCACTGAAGTTCCTGCTTTAATCATTATTTGCAGGGATCGATCCAATACATTTCAAGGATAAAAGTGGACTAAATGGATAACAGAGTTACACAGACTAAAGCAACCCCCGGAGAACTTGCCGGTGAAATGACGCTGAGGCCTCAGTATCTTAGTGAATACTGCGGACAGACAGCGGCAAAAGACAATCTGTCGATATATATAGAAGCTGCCAAAATGAGAGGCGAGCCGCTTGATCATGTGCTCTTTTACGGACCTCCGGGACTCGGAAAAACAACACTCGCAGGTATCATCGCAAATGAAATGGGCGTAGACATCAAGATCACCTCAGGGCCTGCTATCGGAAGAGCCGGCGATCTGGCTGCGATACTGACCAATCTTAACGATAACGATGTGCTGTTTATCGACGAGATACACAGACTCAACCGTTCAGTTGAGGAAGTTCTCTATTCGGCAATGGAAGACTATGTTCTTGATATCATTATCGGAAAGGGACCTGCCGCACGATCACTGAGAATCGATATCGCAAAGTTTACGCTCATCGGAGCTACCACGCGCGCCGGAAGCCTTTCCGGACCGCTCAGAGACAGATTCGGCATTGTAGAAAAGTTCGAATTCTACACACCGGCCGAGATAAAAGAAATCCTCAGAAGGACTGCAAACGTTCTCAATGCCTCCATCGATGAAGCATCTCTAGACGAAATAGCAAGACGTTCCAGAGGTACACCGCGAATCGGAAACAGACTGATAAAGCGTGTAAGAGATTTCTCCTCGGTAATATCCGATGGCAATATAGATATCAACATCACCATGAAAGCTCTTGAGGCGCTTGGCGTTGATGAGCTCGGTCTCGAAAAGCTTGACAGAGACATACTTTCGACTATTATCAAGGGGTTCAACGGCGGTCCTGTCGGCATAGAGACTATTGCTTCTGCCATCGGCGAAGAACGTGTAACCATCGAAGACGCAAACGAACCTTATCTTATACAGGCAGGTCTTATATACAGAACCCAAAAGGGAAGAGTGGCTTCGCGGGCGGCTTACGAACACATGGGGCTTATGGGCCTTTACAAAGAGCCCGAAACAGAACAGCTCAGAATGGATATTGAATAAATGAAGTTAGATGATTTTGATTATTACCTCCCTGAGGAGCTCATAGCCCAGTCACCGCTCGAGCAGAGAGACGGATGCAGGCTTATGGTGCTTGACAGACGTGAAAAGACGGTTGAACACCGTCATTTTTACGATATTCTTAATTATGTAAACCCGGGTGACTGCCTTGTTCTGAATGATTCCAGAGTCATTCCGGCCAGAATGTATGGTCTTAAGCAAGGCACAGGAGCGCATATCGAGCTTCTGCTGATAAAGCGCATCGAGGGCGATAAATGGGAGTGCCTGGTAAAGCCGGGCAAAAGACTGCACGATGGTGATACTGTAATACTTGCAGGTAAAACTGACACTGTACCTTCGGGAAGCGAGGCACCTGAAGAAGGCTATACGCTTGTAAATGGAATAGAACAGTCATTTCTGGCACATGTTCTCGGATTTTGCGATAAAGACAACGGGACAAGGCTTGTAGAGTTCGAATACGAAGGCATTTTTATGGAAAGGCTTGAGGAAATCGGTTCCATGCCTTTGCCTCCATATATCACTCGAAAGGCTACTGATGACGACAAAGAGATGTATCAGACTGTCTACAGCCGTATCGACGGTTCTGTTGCAGCTCCGACGGCAGGGCTCCATTTTACGAAAGAACTCCTTGCCGCAGCAGAAGAGAAGGGTGTGCGCATAGCTTATGTGACACTGCATGTCGGCATCGGAACGTTCAGACCGGTAAAGGTCGATAACATCGAAGACCACAAGATGCACTTTGAGGAGTGTTCGGTAGATGAGGAGAATGCAGCTCTTATAAACGATACGATCGAAAAAGGCGGACGGATCATTTCCGTAGGAACCACATCAACAAGAACTCTCGAAAGCATGGCAGAAGAGACTGAGAACGGCTACCGCATCAAAGCCGGGCAGACTTCGACTGGAATTTTCATCTATCCGGGGTACAGCTTTAAGATAGTCAATGCACTGATAACAAACTTCCATCTGCCTAAATCCACGCTGCTCATGCTGATCTCGGCATTGTACGACAGAGAAGAGATACTCAAGGCATATGAAATAGCCGTAAAAGAGAGATACAGATTTTTCAGTTACGGTGACGCCATGCTGATAAAATAGGAGAACGATAATGGGAAATTCCGCGCTTATTTTTGAATTACTGCATAAAGACGCGAGAACAAAAGCAAGAAGAGGTCGTATCACCACACCCCATGGTGTAATTGAGACTCCTGTTTTCATGCCTGTAGGCACTCAGGCGACAGTAAAGGCAATGAAGCCTGAAGATGTTAAAAATACAGGCGCGCAGATAATACTGGGCAACACTTATCATCTGTATCTGAGACCGGGCAGCGACATTATAAGAGAGGCAGGCGGCCTCCATAAATTCATGAACTGGGACAAGCCGATACTGACAGACAGCGGCGGTTTTCAGGTGTTCAGCCTTGGCCACATGCGCAAGATCACTGAAGAAGGCGTGAAGTTCCAGTCGTATATCGACGGGAGCAGGCATATGCTCACACCGGAGAAGTCCATTGAGATCCAGACCGATCTCGGGTCAGACATCATGATGGCATTCGATGAATGCGCACCGCCTGATGCCGATTATAACTATATTGAACGCTCACAGGCCATGACCACACGCTGGCTTGAAAGATGCATTAAGGCTCAGAAGGATACCGACAAACAGGCTCTTTTCGGCATAATGCAGGGCGGATTCTTCAGGGATCTTCGTGAAAAGAGCGCTGAGGCCATAGTAAGCTTTGATCTTCCTGGGTACGCGATCGGCGGCATATCGGTCGGAGAGACAAAAGAAGAGTATATTGGCGTGCTCGAATATGCACCTGATCTGCTTCCGGAAAACAAACCGCGTTATGTAATGGGCATCGGGACGCCTGATTATATATTTGAAGCAGTTGAGCACGGCGTCGACATGTTCGACTGTGTTGAGCCTACAAGAATAGCACGTCATGGAATGGCAATGACCAGCCACGGAAGACTGAGCATAAAGAACGCCAGATTTGCCAGAGATTTTACGCCTCTCGATCCGGAATGCGACTGCTACACATGCAGAAATTACAGCAGGGCATATCTCAGACACTTGTTCAGGGAGAACGAGGCGCTTTCACATATGCTGCTTTCAGAGCACAATTTAAGATTCCTGTCACACATGTGTGAAAACATCAGAACTGCGATAGAGGAAGACCGTTTCAAAGAATATAAGAAGGAGTTCTACTCAAAATATTACAATGAAGAAGCCTAAAGTCTGGGATATTGCGGTCCTTACCGGAGTCGTACTTGTCATTCAATAATCAGCAATCTGGCAGGAACATCCCGGACCTTCATATTTGCTACATTCCCGTTCATACTTGCGTTTTCAGCTGCGCTTTGCGCATCAAACATTTCACTTATAAAGCATGAAGGAAAGAGGCCGGTAAACCTCCGATACGAAATGGTATTTCTGGCCGAACGCTTCAGTCAGGGAATTTGTAGGCCTCATGACTGAGCACAGGGGAAAACAGGCTCTGGTTTTGCTCGGCATGATAGCCATTTATGTGACACTAACGATTATTACTTTCAGGTATTTTTAGGACTTTAATTATGAATATAACAGAAACTAAGATTCTTAATACGGATAACCTGTGCCCGGCAGCAGAGCACTGCGGAGGCTGCATTTATCAGGGCATCGATTATGCCGAACAATACAGGCAGAAAGACAAGGCTGTAAGACGCCTTTTAGATAAGCATGACATCGACGAGTCGGTGTATCTTGGCATGGAACCTGCGATCTGCACCGGCGGATACCGTAACAAGATGGAGTACACCTTCGGCGATCTGGAAAAGGGCGGAGAGCTTGAGCTCGGCATGCACTATAAAGGCCGCTGGATGTCCATCATAACAACGGATGAGTGCCAGCTGGTTCCTGATTCCTTCAACCAGGTTCTGCACGCTGTGCTTGAATTCTGCCGTGCTAATGGGTACAGACCTTATCACCGCAAAACTCATGAGGGCCTGCTGCGCAATCTTGTAGTAAGATGCGGAGTAAGGACAGGGGAGCTGCTGATCAACATAGTTACAGCCAGCGACGGTAAGGCTGAGGGATCAAATGCCTACTTCGATGAAGATGGTTTCCGAGACATGCTGCTCGGACTTGATCTCGATATGGAGATAGTCGGAATACTCCGTACATTTAACGACAGCCTTGCCGATGCAGTAATAGATGAAGGCCATAAGCTGCTCTACGGACGCGATTATTACAATGAGGAGATCCTCGGTCTGAAATTCAAAGTAAAGGCCTTTGCTTTCTTCCAGACCAATATTGACGCGGTCGAGCGTCTATACAGTGATGTACTCAAGGTGGTGCCTGATGTCAGCGGCAAAACCGTTTATGATCTCTACTGCGGCACGGGTACGATCTCACAGCTGATGGCATCTACCGCAAAAGATGTTTATGGTATTGATATAGTCGAAGATTCCATTATCGCCGCACGTTCAAATACTGAGCTTAACGGCATAACAAACTGTCACTATATCTGCGGAGATGTCAAGGAGAAGCTCGACGAGATTCCTGAGAAGCCGGATGTGATCGTAGTCGATCCGCCAAGGGTGGGCATACATGATAAGGCAGTCGCTATGCTGTGCAGATTCGGTATTGAAGAGATCGTTTATGTCAGCTGTAATCCGAAAACTTTGTGCATCAATCTGGACAGCTTCCGTACAAATGGATATGAGATAAAGCAGATCAGGGCTTACGACAATTTCCCGATGACGAAGCATGTAGAGTGCGTGTGTTTGATGTCTAAAAAGTAATTTGCAAAACAACAATCAAATACAAAGGTGCATACGCAAAAATCTTTGACAAATTCAGTCATAGTACCGGCGTTTGTCTCTCTTTGGACTATGACCGGAGACCAATTCTTGTGTCCATTATGAGCAGTCGGCTAAGCGCTATATCTTTTAAAACTCTTGATAGTTTTGTAAGATGTATTTAATGGTCTGAAACTATTACAGGACATTGAATCAGAAGGATAGGGTGAGATTTTTCATATGGATAGTTATGACTGGAAAACACATTATTCTGTACAATTGGTGGAACAAGAAAAAACAGGAGAATTTCATCATTACAGCATAAAAGAAGAGACAGGAAGAGGGAAAGTGATCTCATGTACTGTATTTCCGGGCATTCAGGCAGTTTACAATTATTTAAATCTCCCTCATTGCGGCAGAAGGGTGCCAAAGTCAGAAGATATCATAGAAATAAGTTATTGTGTAGAGGGACGCTATGAGTGTGAGGTCAATAAGCAGTATTGCTTTTATGCCGTCCCGGGAGATCTCTCTATCGGTAGCGTAGGGCGAAGGGAAGCAGCAGGCAGTTTCCCGACCGGATACTTCGCAGGTCTGACATTATTCATAGACCTTACATCAACAAGAGAAAAGAATGATCATATTCTGCAGGATACAGGAATAGATCTTGAACTGATCCAGCGAATGGCGAATCAAGAGCTAAGGCGTTTCTATATACGGGGAAGAGAAGAAATAGAAGATGTCTGCCGGCAGATGGTCTTAGCCGTGAATAATCAAAACCTTTCTCTACTGAAACTTAAGACTCTGGAAATATTAGTGATGATAAGCGATGAAGGACTGTTGAGCAGAAGTGTTTCGCGGGTTTACCTGAGTCAGAAGAATGCTCAGCTGGCAAAGAATGTACGGGAAAGGATTTCACAGAATCTGTCTGGTAGGATACTCAAATCCGGGACATTTTGCTGTAGCTTTTCGTGAGAAATTTTCAATAACGCCCAGTGAATATAGAAAACAAAGCAAATATACAGGTCAAATAGTATGACTTGACGCAAACTGGATAATCATTATCTGAACGGTAAGAGGCAAAAAAATGTTTCAAAGCCAAAATGTACAAGCAAGAATAAGGAGGCATTTATGGTTGATATCTTGAAGAAAAGTATGGTTGTAGTCATTGCAGCCGCCATGATTTTTCTGCTGTCCCATTTACGGGAAGCATGACAGCTTATGCTGACGATCAGGAACCTGCAGCAATACAGGACACCTATGAGATCAACGATGTTTCTTATTACAATACAGGGTCCGCTGCTTTCGCGAAGGACAAGACAAGATTCTACAAGGAACTTCTGGGAACCAGAACTGATAATATCAAACTGGCTCTGCCGAAAATCGGCATTCAAGATGAGAAAAATTGTTCTGTAAGTGATGCCTGGCTTCTTATGGGCCTGGCTTTATCACAGTATAAAGCTGAAGTGACGCATCAGGGGGAGTACAAACTTCTGGGAGGAGCTGCAATCGAAGGACAATATGATATTACCGATGATGGAGAGCTAGTAGGCACCGGGCGCAGATATGATCCGGAGGTTAAGAATTCCCTTAAGGAGGCCGAAGAATATGTGCTGAAGGATATTCATGGCGATTCATCGCTCACAGGATTTCTCACGGATAAGACCAATGATGAAACAGTACTCGTATCAGCAATAAACGGAAAGCAGGGACGTCTGAATCATACTATAGCTGCTTATTTTTACAATTTTCGCGTGTCACCTATAATTCCTGAAGATAAAGGAAGCAACTATGTGACGAAAACTGTCAAGGACAGTGAGAGCATCTCAAGTTCAACGGCTTCTGCAATCAGGAATAATACCTCAAGTAGTGTGACCGGATCCCAGTCAGTAAGTACAAGCGAATCGGTATCTGCGTCCAGCTCAATTAGTGGATCAGAGTCCTATTCATTTGCTGAGAGCCTCAAATACGGAGGCGGATATGAGTTTCCGGTCGGAGTCAAACTCAGCATCGAACTGGGAATTACCGCGACACAGGCTATATCTGAAGGATGGAGCACAGGGGAATCTTGCTCCAGATCCAACTCTGAGTCCCATAATGTAAGTGTTACACTTCCGCCATACACATCCGTGCTTATGACGACAAAGACCACTGAGGCTGAATTTTATTCAAGATATAACTGCCCTGTAGCACTTGTGTATGATGTTATCCTGGTCGGTTATAATTTGAGAGGTTCTTCGTCTTCTTCTGATGCCGGGTTCAGCAAGATGTTTACTTTCGAAAACCAGTCCGGAGGCGCAAGGGCGGACATTCTTGAGCGAAGCCAGTTGCCTGAAACCTATCCTGATGATGACGACATCTACTGGGCTGGCAGCAATTGTTTTATAGATAACCTCAACTATGGTGATTATTACTGCCCGAAGGAGGTCATGGATTATGTCACAGGTTATGCACCTATGTCCTCCACTGGTGCAGCGTTCAAAGACAGTATCAAGGTGGTATCAAGTGAAGTAGAAGACTTTATGCCGACGCTCCCGCTCAGAAGGATCAAGATCACAGAGCCTAATATAGATGTAATATCAGACGAATCCAGTTACAATAAATATACATACTATACTGCACAGATGAATGTAGGGGATTTCTCATACGCGAACTACATGACCCTTGCAGGCCTGAATGAAAAGGATGCCCCGTATTACGGCTTCAGCAAGGATAACGGATACTGGGTGCTTACAGATAAGGAAGGAAATGAAATCGACAGCAATGATAGCCCGGTCGAACTTGTTAAGGATCCTGTATCCGGCAACTGGCGCTACACTGCCGTAAAACCCGGAACATGCTTCCTTGTATTCAGAATAGATGAGGACAAATACGGAACCGTTGACGAGCCGCAGAATTACATGACAAATGATGATCTCTTAAAAACAGCAGCGCTTGAGATCATAGTAACAGATAAAGTTACCATACCGGAAGGAAAGACACTGACATACACCGGAAAAGAACAGACAGGTGTTGATTCCAGTGATTACTATACTGTATCCGGTAATACTGCGACGAATGCAGGATCATATACTGCAACACTGTCATTAAAAGATAATAAAAACTATAAGTGGTCAGACGGAACTGCTGCAGACAAGAAAATAAAATGGACGATCAGCAAGGCTGCCAATCCTCTGAACATCAGCACTAAGACAGCAACAATCAAGTACAGCAAGCTTAAGAAAAAGTCTCAGAAACTTGCAGCAACTAAGGTGATCAGGTTCACGAATCAGCTGAATGACAAAAAGACCTATACTCTGTCTTCTGCAAAAAAGGGCAGCAAGTCATACAAGAAGTACTTCAAGATCAATAAGACCACCGGAAAGGTTACCGTGAAGAAAGGACTGAAGAAGGGCACCTACAAGCTCAAGGTGAAAGTCAAAGCATCAGGAAATACGAACTATAATGCATCTGCAGTTAAGACAGTAACATTCAAAGTCAGGGTCAAGTAATAATACGATCCCCCGGAGTGATCCGGGGGATCAATTATTTCATTTCCATAGCATATATGCGAATTGAAGCACAAATGTATTGGGTTTAGCAGTTTAGGGCGATATGCTCCGGATTGTTCTTGTGCTAAAATACAATTAACAATTACTTAAGGGTTGAGAATTATATACAAAAGATTTTTTCTGTATGGAAAAACCGGACTTTATCAAATCCAATTCAATAGAAATAGCGGCAGTGCCGGAGAATATGGCGGAAGCAAAATCTTTTATCGATGAAAGATTAAAGCGAAGCAATATCAGTAATGAGATCCGTTCGGAGACTTTGCTGGTTTTTGATGCGTTGTTCCGCAATCTGCTGAGGCAGGGTTTTGATAAAGACACTTTGATAACGGTCAAGACAAGAAACAAATTCGGCGAGATCGATATAAGCCTTGGTTTTGAAGGAAAGCCTTTTGTGGCGATCAGTGATGAGTCCGATAGTTTCACAAAAGAAGACCGCATTTTGCAGGAATATGAAGATAAGTTCGACTATAGCTATCAGTCCGGGTACAACTCCATTCATATCGTAGTGAGCAGAAGCTTTCAAAACACGCTGCTTATCAGCTTTGCATCAATATTTTTGGCGGTCCTAGTATATATTCCCATAAATATGTACATGAGCATTGAGGACCAGACACGAATAGGGGAAGAAATCGTTTTTCCACTGGTAAAAGTGTTTGCAAATGCCATGCTGATGGTCGGTGCACCGGTAACGTTCTTTTCTCTTTTGAAAAATTTTACGGATATCTACATAATTTCTGAAAGGAATTCAGCCGGAAGAAGACTGCAGATAAAAACGCTTATAACTTCAGTTATAACTGTTATCCTTGCAATGGAAGCAGGATTCATCATTGCTGACATACTCGAGACCGAGATCGGCGGAGTAGCCGGATACGGAGGGCTTGAGGCAAGCCCATCGATACAGGAACTGATAGAATCCCTTGTGCCTTCAAGTATATTTGAACCATTTGAAACGATCATGCCGTTTCCGCTGATCTTTGTAGCATTGATCGTTACATATGCATTCTGCTCTGTTGGAAAATACTTCGACAGGATGAAAAATGCGGTGGATGCATGCTATACATTGTTTTCAAGAATGCTTCATGTTGTAATGGCGGCGTTTCCTTTTTTCAGCTTTGCAGCAATGGTTTACACGCTCTTAGGCAGCGGATTCGGGTTCCTTTTGAATATCCTGTATACCATTGCTCTCTCCGCGGCAAGTCTGGTGCTACTTGCAGCCTTTTATATAATAAGGCTTCTGATCGGAGGCGTGAAACTGAGACCGTTTTTTAAGCACCTTCCGATTCTGATGAAGGAAAACTATAAGATCGGATCTGTAATAGATGCTGTTCCGTTTAATATAAGATATTGTGTAAAGAACTACGGGATGGACCGCAAGAGGATCACGGACAAGTTTTCTATTCTTGCTCAGATCAATCTCGATGGGAATTGCTATCTCATAATGCTGATGGGCATGCTGTTCGTTTTTATGATGGTGACTCAGGCTTCATGGTTTCATGTCATAGTAATTGGAATCATGGTTGTGTTTCTTTCATTCGGAGCACCTAATCAGCCGGGATCGATCCTGATTGGCACCTTGATCATCGCATTGTTCCTTAAGGCGGATGTGCTGATCCCGACCGCGGTTTATCTGGAAGTGTTTTTCGGGGCGATTCAAAATCTGATAAATGTACTGGGCGACGTGGTTACGGTCGCTATAGAAGAAAAACATGTATGGTGTACTTCCACAGAGGAAAACGAGCTAAAAAGGTAATCAATAAGCTAAGAAGGAGGCAGTCAAATGAAGTATTATCTTTATAATCCTAAGGCAAATAACGGTATAAGGCCTGAGCTTTCAGGAGTGGACCTCATAGACGCATCTAAGCTCGATTATCAGGATTTCTTTGCCGGGCTTAAAGATGATGACGAAGTCGTGCTTATAGGCGGTGACGGTACCATCAATTATCTGATCAACAGAGTAGATACTTCAAAGATCCCTAATAAGATATATCTTTACGGCGCAGGTACAGGTAACGATTTCCTCAATGACATCAACGAGTCAGCGGGGAAGGAGATACTGCTTAATCCGTATCTTGAAAATCTTCCGACTGCAACAGTAAATGGCAAAGAATATAAATATATAAATAATATGAGTTTTGGCATTGACGGATACTGCTGTGAGGAAGCAGACCGTATAAAAGCCAGCAAGCCAAATAAGAAGATAAATTATACGACCATAGCGATCAAAGGCCTGCTATATGCGTTTAAACCACGCCATGCATGGATCGAAGTGGACGGGAAAGAGTATGAGTACGACAATGTATGGCTTGCTCCTGCCATGAAGGGAAGGTATTGCGGAGGCGGCATGATGCTAGCTCCGGGTCAGGACCGCAGCAGCGACTGCCTTACGGTAATTGTTTATAAGAGCCCGTCAAAGCTTAAATCGCTCAAGAACTTTCCGCTTATTTTCGAAGGCAAGCATGTGAAACTGACAGAAATGGTAAAAGTGATACCGGGCAAAAAGATTCATGTAAGGTTTTCTGAACCGTGTGCTGTACAGATAGACGGAGAAACCGTCCTGAATGTGACAGATTATTGGGCAGAGCAGAAGTGACCGGCAATCATAATAAAATGGCTCTGAGGCAAATTATCGGCGCCTCAGAGCCTTTTTATCTGCAATCATTGATTATCCGCGAATGTTACTTGGAAGGGTAACGGCCCACAAATTTGAGAGTCTCACAAACGTCTTTGAGATCTGCGAGCATCTTCTGACCTTCAGCGGAAGTGTCGTCTCCGTCACATTCAACATAGAAGAAATATCCCCATTCCTCAGTGCGAAGAGGTCTGGTATGCAGGAAACGGATATTGAAACCGTTGCTGCTGATAGCATTGATAGCCTTAACGAGCGATCCCTGTACATTGAGAACAGTGAATATCATCATAAAGCGGTTACCGTCTTCGCAGGAAGACTCATTCTCGTCTCTTGCAAGTACTGCATAGCGTACGACTTCGTCACCGGATGTCCACTTGAAAACTTTAACAATGCTCAAATCTCCCTGATAGAAGAGATCCATGACATGGTTGACCTTGCCGCTTCTGCTTCTCTCAAAAGGAAGTACGCAGGCATCACATTCACCTGAAACAACAGCTTCGTATGTCTTGTCGTAGTTCTGGTAATCGATATGTGAAGAATCCGGTGTTACAAAACAAGTTGCCTTGTAATCTTCAGGATCCATTCCAGCGCAATATGCTACTTTGTTCAGCTTAAGTTCGTTAGTTCCCACAGTAATTGCTCCTTTCTCGTGTTCTTTCAACACTCAAAATATATTCTTAATAACGGACTAATGCAAGGGAAAAATCCGTTATCTTTCTGATACACCACGTTCATCAGGGGAGGCCTCATAGTCAAAGTGACCATACTTCTTCATAATGTTCTTTGAAATGTTCCGAAGCCCGCGTTCTGCAAAGAATACTGCAACTGTGCCAACAAGCGCAGCTTCATAAAAACCGGTTCCGAGGGCAAGTCCGATACAGGCGGATGCCCACAGACCTGCAGCGGTTGTCAGACCCGAAATATGGCCCCTGTGGACGATTATTGTACCTGCTCCGAGAAAACCTATGCCGGAAACCACCTGTGCTCCTATACGGGAAGCATCGCCGCTGAAATGAAGAGCGGTAAACACTCCTGTGCACATGGCGAGCATGGCTCCGACACATACAAGAATATGAGTCCTGAGACCGGCAGCTGACCCATGTGCATCACGCTCATATCCAATTAGTCCCGCGCAAAGGATCGCGAGAATGGTGCGTATTGTTATTGTTAGCAGATTCAGTTCCAGAAGCCATGGATATTTATCGACCAGCATGAAAGCACCTCCGTATCTCCGGACTATAGTTTTCCAAATACCGATCATTATTATACAACAGATATCGTCATAAAGTAAAAGTCCGGCCGAAAAGGCCGGACTTTCTGTAATCATTTATTCCGCGGTAAGCGTTAGATTTGATTAGCCCTGTGTGAGGCCGATTACGCTCTGGATCTGTCCCCATACTATGAGAACCATGAAGATAGGTCCAAGCCACTTGATGCAGAAGTTGAAGAAGCCCTTTGACTTGAATGCCGAGCTGGACTCAACTTCATCATCAATGTAGTGAGGAACTACCCAGCCGATCAGGATAGCCATGATAAGACCTGTGAGCGGCATCAGGATTCCTTCGGCAACAGCATCCCATACATCGAGTACATCAGGAATTCCGAACAGGTGGAACCACTGCATTGTTGTTCTTTCACCAAGTCCGTCGAGGGTAGTCATCATGTTACCGATGAGTGCCCATGCTGCCATTATCATCGTAACTCCGAATCTGTTAGCAGACTTACCTGCCTTGATGCGGCTGTCGAGGATAGCGGAGATGCCGCCCTCCATCATGCCGATCGAAGACGAGAGGCAGGCGAAGAATACGAGGAGCCAGAAGAGGAATGCGAATATCGCACCGCCCTTCATGTCATTGAATACTGTAGGCATGGATACGAAGAGCAGTCCAGGGCCGCCGCCGAAGTCGATTCCGTAAGCAGAGCAGGCAGGCATGATAGCCATACCGGCGAGCAGAGCTGCAACTGTGTCTCCGACAGCAATGATAACAGCGTCTTTCTCGAGGTTCTCCTTCTTATCCAGATATGAACCGTAAGCGATCAGACATCCTGAAGCAAGTGAGAGCGAGAAGAACATCTGTGAACCTGCAAGTTTCAGAGTTTCAAAGAATCCCGAAGCAGAGGTCATGCCCTCGAAGTGAGGCTTGAACAGGAATGCAAGACCTTCTCCGGCGCCGTTCAGTGTGCAGGATCTGATAACGATGATAACCAGCATTACGAAAAGTGCAGGCATAGCGACCTTGCAGAATTTCTCGATACCGCCGGATACACCGCCGAGTACGATGAGTACTGTGAGTGCAAGGAAGATGAGTACCCATACTACTGATGAAGTGTTTACAAGAGTCTCACCGAATGTAGCACCCGGATCGAACTGATTGCCTGCGAACATTCCGAGGGACTTGAAGAAGTACTTCATAACATATCCGCCGAATGTGCAGTAGAACGCGATCAGGAAGAACGGTACTACGGTCTGGAGAACACCGTTGAAT
>CADBKM010000015.1 GCA_902795265.1 uncultured Eubacteriales bacterium | reverse complement strand
AAGCATTTTCAAGGGCTTCAAGCATGTTGCACAAAACAGCCCGCCGATAGGCGGGCAAGTTAAGAGGCTGCCACATTTTTTCAAATGCGACAGCCCCTTCGTTTTTCATCCTGTTCAGAAGGCCTGTCTTATTCTTCTCCCTTGATTTCCCTGATCTTTGCCAGGATCATCTTTTCGTTATAGAGGAAGAACAGGCATGCTCCTATGACGCATGTGACAAAGGCTACAGCAGCTGTCACGCGGTAGCTTGCAGGTGTTCCCGATACTGTGATGGAAGTGAACACCACCATGGCAAGAGCCTGGCCCATCTTGAACGCGAATGTACGGGCAGCGAAGAACATGCCGCTTCTGTCCTCACCTGTCTCAAGACGGCTGAGCTCCGCAACGTCTGCGACACATGCCTGAGGCAGAATTCCGAGGATGGCCATAGGCACAGCTGCGCATACCGCAACTATGAAGCCCCAGTACAGGCCCTGTCCGCAGATGAATGTGATAAAGAATACGACCGCATAGCCGAAGAATCCGGTGATTATCAGTTTTTTCTTTCCGAGCTTAGGTGCCAGCTTGTTGACGACCGGATAAAGGCATACGCTTATGGCGGTCATGGTTGCAGTAAGCACGAAAGTCCAGGTGTCTTCTATACCCATCAGTTTTGTCTCGTAGAACGCCAGACCTGTCTGGAAAAGTGTCAGAGCAAAGAAGTAGATCACGTCACTGTATACGAAGCGGCGGAACTGTCTGTTCTGGAATGTCTTGAGCAGCGATGAGAATGCTTTTGTCTCACTCGGCTTGGCCTCAAGATAATCACGCTCCTTGATGTAGAGCGATGGTATGAGCATCGCGATGCAGGCGATAGTCGACATTATAGCTACAGCGAGTCTGACTGAGCCCGCCTGTCCGACCGCGCCCTGAAGCGCACCGGCTACGTTAGGCAGCATGAAGGATATCGACTGACCCGCAATGAAAGTGAACGAGATATATGTCGAAACATTGATGCGGTGTTCCTGCGTGTCTCCGAGCTCTGCGATCAGCGCGTTGTACGGAGTGCAGAATATTGTCATGAACAGGTAGAACGTAATGAGCAGAGCGAAGAGTATCACATCATTCACTACGATGTTTCCGGTCTGCGGAAGAGTGAACAGTCCGATAGTTACCAGTGCAAACGGGATGGCAATAGTGCGCATGAAAGGTATGCGGCGGCCGCCCTTGTATTTTGAGCGGTCTGACCACCCTGCGATCAGCGGGTCTGTAATGGCGTCAAATATACGTCCTACAGCCAGCACGAGTCCGAAGAGCGTAAGCTTGAAAAGGATCGGGTGCTGTGTGATGCCCATCGCAAAGATTCCCGTATTAGGATTCTGAGCGTCAGGTGTTCCGGTATAGTAGTATACCATCCAGTTTGCAACGATTCCCGACAGCAGGCTCCATCCGAACTGGCCTATCGCGAATATCCACAGCAGTTTGTTGGTGATAGGTTTCTTCTGCATATTGTTTCTCCTGTAATTAGCGCAACTTTTTATTCAGTATAAAAAACATAAGAAAAAGAGCAGTTTTCGCAACTGTCCCTTTTTTACCCGCTTTATTTTAGCATATTTTTTTGTATGTGCAACTCAATGCTGGTCTGCTGTACCCGCGACCACAGGCCTGAGCTTGCGTGTCAGCCCGGCGGCGAGCGCTATTTTTAGCGCATCGGGGATCACATAAGGAAATACACACCAGCCGAGAGCCGTCATCACTCCTACGCTTCCGTTATCTCTTGTATAGAGCATGATGAACCAGATAGTGCCGAATATGTAGCATACCAGCAGTCCGGCAGCCATTGAGACTATGAGCACCCTGAAGCTCCGGCCGAGAGCCTTCTCCATCGCCCACATCACAAGAGCCGAGAACAGGAATCCTATAATATAGCCTCCTGTCGCCCCGAAAAGATGGCCTATGCCGCCTGTAAAACCTGAAAATACCGGAAGACCTATGGCTCCCAGCAGAAGATACAATATCACGGAATAGGTTCCGCGTCTGCCTCCCAGCACACCGACAGCGACGAATACCGCGAACGTCTGCATGGTAAACGGGACCGCAGCAGGAACGGATATCCATGAACACACGGCTATAAGCGCAGCACACAACCCTGTCATGGCTATATCAACGGAGTCAAATATCGGCTTTTCTACCTCTGTAACGGTTTTCATCTGTTATACCTTTTTCTGAAATCATTCATTTCCGCGCTTTTTCCTGACTGCAGCAAAGGCAATCAGTGCAGCAACAACGGCAATACCGGCGGCAAGCCCGTAAGCCCTGCCCGGTATATGGTCAAGGAAGGTTTTTTCGGCATCACTTTTTGCATGACGGTCAGGCTCTATCCATTCAAGTGTGACCGGTGTGCCGTCTTTAAGAGTCTCTTCCAGAGGCCCTCCCGATCTGTCGGTCATGCTGATAGTCCTGTACTCAGGCAGCATCTCTTCAGCTTCGCCGCCTCCGCCATCTTTGATGGAAGGCTGTTTTTTGGTCTTTTTCTTTTTTTCCTGCTTTGCAGGAGCAGGCTGCTCCTCTTCACATATGTCTTCGCCCAGAGCAGCATCCTCTTCTGTCGCCACCGCAATGAAGATTATCCTCGGACTCAGCCGTTTGAAGGTCGAATAATATACTTCCTCAGCTTCTTCATCCGCGGTTTTATCCTTGACCCTGACATCCATATGCAGCTTTACAGGCTCGCCTTCGACAGGCTCTGCGCTGCGCAGCTCTTCTATGTCTGTATCGCTTATATATAAATGCCATTTGTCTTTATCCCATGCTTCAGGAGTGACAGCTGTATGCGACGGCTTGTTGCAGTTGGCTTCCTTCATGTAGAGGCCTGAACGCTTAAGTATCTCGGCACTCAGCTCTTCATCGCTGAGGCCCTCTATCTCAGCAGGTGTGAACACGACATTGTGCGTCACAAAGAAGCAGTACAGCTTGCTGCCTACGCCGACTTTATGCACCTCGCGGATCGGTTCTTCGGCTTTCTTCTGAGCCGTATCACCCGTATCGGCAAACACCGTATCTGCCGGCAGCATGACGGATGCGATCAGCGCGGCCATCATCAGGCATGCCGCTCTCAGAATGATGTTCTTTATTATATATTTAATATATTTAATATCTTTATTTATCATCATCTTTATCACCTTTTCAGATAGCGGCGCATCAGTTTACATCAGTACGGGCCAGTATCTCTGCCGGTCTCTTCATGAGTGTATGGAATACCGGCATCAGTCCGAACAGCAGATTGAAGCCGAATATGAGCGCAAGCGATATCAGTACGGTCTGCGGAGTGCATACGAACATGTCCGAAAGATAAGTAAAGCCTTGCAGCTTATAGATCACATAATTCATCAGGAGCCATCCCGGAACGGATGCGATCACGGTAATAGCGAGGATCTCGCCGGTGAACATCCTGTAGATATCCGACTTTTTCACACCAATCGCGCGGAGAGTGCCTACCTCCTTTATGCGCGAAAGGAACGACGCTCTCATGATCAGGAACGCTTCAATCAGCGATATTATTATGATTATCGCACCGACCAGCAGGAACGCCCTGACAGTGGACAGCTGGCTCTTTCTGTATTTGCTCTTCTGATACTTATACAGGTCTCTGGCTTTGACCCCGTAAGACTTCATCGCGGATACAGTCTCTTCTTTGGAACCGGCAGCCTTAACAGTCATGTATTCATGACCGCGGATCTCCCTGTACTTGATCGTATTGCTGCTGACAAAGAATTTTCCGCTGACCTCGTCGCTTGTATAGTATCCGCAGACCGTCAGCTTATGGCCGTTTACCTTCGTCTTTATCTCTTTTCCGATCTTCATGGACTTTGCGTAGTCCTTGTCAACAAGCACTTCATAGTCTTTTTCAGGCTTGCTGCTTCCCTCGTCAATGACAATGTCGTCAGAATAGAGGTCATATTCAAGCAGAGCCGCCGGCTTCGGAGCGCTCGCATTTACAAGCCCTTCTTCATCGAAGGTCTCAGGCTCTTCCTCATAATCTTCAGAGTATGAGTCTTCATAGAAGTCCTCTCCGCCTGAGTTTGCGATCATGCTGATGAACATCGACTCAGGAGCATAGATGCACGGACTGGACTTGTCTGTAATGCCCACGATAGTGAATTCAGGCATGTTTTTGAGAGTCAGATGGCGTCCGACAAGCTCTTCAGGGGTCTTGTAACCCGCCTGGATTATATCGCAATCAGACTGCAGACGGTCGAGTATCAGCTTATCTACAGCTACCTCGTATCTGTTCGCAGGAACTCTTCCGCAGATCATGTCATCCTCCGTAAGATCGTTCGATGAGCTGAGCGATCCGTTGAACACAGTTCCGCTGTTTGAAGTCTGCCAGTACTCATCGTACGGCATCGACATGTTGATATGCCCGTCACCCGGCAGTGCGTATTCGACAGACGGGTCCGCTTCAAGATCGAGATAGTCTTTGACAGCCACCTTCTTCTGCACGATGCTTACATATGACTTGTCATCCTGAACGAATTTATTGTCAGGCATGTTGAGTATGCCTGCGATATTGGAGACAGCATATGTTATGAACATGGCCGAAATCAGGAATCCCGCGAGCAGCACCTTTTTCAGGATGTGATATCTGCTCACCGTGCGGAACCCCGAGGCAATCATGGTGAAAGTATTCAGGATAGACGAATGCTTAAGCGGTTTGGACGTCTCAAAGCGTTCGGCATGGAACCGCCTCGCCTCAGCCTCTTCTGCAGTCAGCGCTCTGTAATGATCGTCAACAAGCTCTATGCTCGAGTTTTCATCTACTATCTCCATCCTTGAAGACGGATCGTGCGACTGTATGAACAGGTTTCCGCGGCTTATTACGATGTCGATATCCATCTTTCCGCCGCTTTCATTGAAAATGCGCACCTTATGGTCATCGTCGCCGAGCACGCGCTGGTCTTTTATATCCTTCAGGTAGATCCTGTTCTCTATTCTGTAATCAAGCCCTTCCGCGTTGTGGTTGATCTCATCGGATACCACTTTTCCGTCACGGATGCGGACTATGCGGTCGGCATAAAAGTTGGCCAGGTTTTCCTCGTGAGTGACGAGTATTACCAGCTTTTCGCGCGAGATAGCCTTTATGATGTTCATTACCTCGAGCGTATTGGCGCTGTCGAGGTTTCCGGTTGGCTCATCAGCGATGATGATCGACGGGTTCTTTACGATGGCACGCGCGATTCCGACACGCTGTCTCTCTCCTCCCGATAGCATGTCGGCATAGCGCTTTCTGTAGCGGTACATGCCTACGAGTTCGAGCGCGTATTCGACCTTCTCCTTGATCTCATCCTTGTCCTTTATGCCTACCATTTTGAGCACCATGGCGACATTGTCAAAGACAGTCATGTCATCGATGAGATTGTAGTTCTGGAAGATGTAACCGATATTGAGGTTTCGTATCTTATCGACAGTTGCCGCAGTCCTCCCGGTTATCTTCTGTCCGTTTATGTATATATTGCCCTTATCCGGTTTATCAAGACCGCCTATCACGTTGAGCAGGGTCGTCTTTCCGCAGCCCGACGGACCGAGCAGCGCTGTCATGCCGGTTTCTCCAAACTCAAGCGAGGTGTCGTTGATAACATGTATCTGATTCGACTTGCGGCGGTAAAAGTATTTATCTACATTCTGCAGTCTTACCATGCCTTACGCCTCCTCTCTGTATGATCCCATGGCTGAGTTCCTGAATATCGACCTCATGAATCTTCCCGATATAAGGACCGCCATGACGAGCAGGATGACCGCGAGCACTGCATAGTCTCTCACAGTCAGATACGTAATATAATCCATGAGCTTGTCATTAAAGATAAGCCCTCTGTAATTAAGGTATATGAAGACGCCGAACAGAGCGTACGCTATCACGCATACCAGCACGAGCTCGACGCGCATTATGCGTCTGGCAGGTTCCTTGCCCATTCCGAGCATTCGGAGCGTGGCAAAGTAAACGCCTCTCGACTTAAGGATCAGCCTTACAACGAAATAAGCTACAAAGAATACGGCAAGGCAGACGATGACTGCCAGAGGAAGCTGTATAACGCTTACGATATCGCTGTTCATGAAATTGAAAATGTGGTCTTTCAGCACCAGCGTGTGGTATCCGCCGCGTTCAAGCATGTCTTTCATGCCTTCCATATTTTTGGTATCGTCAACAAACACGGAAGTCTGGAAGCTGCCTTTCTCATACAGCCTGCGGTAATCGACCGGATTTATGTAGATCTCTCCGTCATGCTCTTCGAGGTTTTTCAGCCCGGTCTTCTTTTCGAAGGTCTTTTCGCCGTATGTACCCATTATCATGAGAGTCAGGTTTTCATCATAATAAAGAGCCTTGGCACGGAGATCCACTTCCTTTCCGGCTGCATAGCCTTCTTTGAACATGGAGTCATAGCTTGTAGGCAGAAGAATATACCCTTCAGGGACGTTCTCGTTTGTCACGAGTCCGCCGGCTCCCGGATAGAGCTTCTCCTCATTTCCGTTTATCAGCATCGTAGTGTTGCTGTAAGATGCGTACATTCCCCTCCTGATATCGGACATCATCGAATCCGGAAGATACATCTCGCTGTTGCCGGAATACATGGAATCGTCTTCAGGCTTCAACACTATGCCGCTTACTCTTATCTTGTATTCGCCGCCGTCATCGGTCATCACGGTAAACTCTTTTCCGATCAGATCGGCAGGCTTCTCTCCGAAAGTCCATCCGTCGTCATAGCCTGACAGGACCACATCATTTTCCTTTTCGGGAAGTGTTCCCAGATCGGGTTCGCCCTCGAGGTTGCCTATGCTCAATGCAAAACCGCCGAACGAAAACTGGTCGTTCTCCATATAAACAGAAGAATCGTACATTATGTCTTCGCGTATGATCTTTTCGACGTGAGGAGCGTTTTCAAGAGCCTCATAGTCAGCCCTTGTGAATGCAGTGTGATCCTGCTTTTCGACAACGATTCGCTTCGGGTCGTAATTGGTGAAATAGTTGTTCCACCCTTCTTCTGAAACGGTATCCTTCTGTTTCTTTACGGAAACGTATTGCGCGCTGACGGCACCTACCACAAATATGAACACCAGCAGAAGGAGCAGGAATTTTGCCGGCAGATTGAAGGTGTTCCGTACTCCGAGCTTCAGCTGTGTTCCGTATGTGATGCTGCGCTTTTCTGAGCTGTGTTCGGATCTGGCAGTCCTTCTGCCGTGAGCCGGAAGATCGGATTTTGCCGCGGAGCTTTCTGCAGCGCCGGTGTCTTCGACGATCTTTCCGTCGTGCATCTTTATGACACGCGTAGCATGGTCTTTGAACTGGTCATAGTTGTGCGTGACCACTACTACCAGCTTGTCGGAAGCTATTTCTGTGAGCAACTCAACTATGCCCTCTGCAGAGGCACTGTCAAGATTGCCCGTAGGCTCGTCTGCCACAAGTATTTTTGTATCTTTTGCCAGCGCTCTGGCGATAGCCACACGCTGTTTCTGGCCGCCCGAGAGTTTCGAGACCTTGCGGTTCTTATAGGCGGACAGACCGACTTTATTAAGGATCTCATTTACTTTCTGCTTTATCTCATGCCCGTCGTGTCCGTCTATTTCCATGGCAAGCGCCACATTCTGGAATACGGTGTAGCTCGAAACAAGGTTAAAACTCTGGAAAATGCACGATATATACTTTTGTCTGTATCTTTCAAAATCTTCGGCTGTATAATGGCTGGTCTCGCTGCCCTCGATATACATCTCGCCCTCTTCATACGTATCAAGGCCAGATATGACATTAAGCAGTGTGGACTTTCCGCTGCCCGACTCTCCGGTGATCACAACAAATTCGCCCGCGTCAAGATCGAGGTTTACCTTCGATATGCCGCTGGCGATAATACCCTTGCTATAGTAGAACTTGGAGACATTTTTCAGTCTTATCATGCTCATGTGGAAGTCCTCCGTACAGTATTAAAAGTGCATCATTAATTGTAGTATCGCCGTTATACTCTTTCAAGGTTTACAAACGCGAAAAAACAAAACCCCCACCAGCTCACTGTCATTGACCAAGGACCGGCACCCCTTTTTGCCGATCCACGGTCGATACTGCTGAAAAGATCATCCTTCGTCCCTGATCAGGATGACCCCCCCTTACTTTCAGAAACACCCCTGCTGAAGCAGGAATACAGTTGACATAGCCAGTGAGGCATTTGCTGTCTGATTTATATCTTAACGATACGCTATCTTTTTAATAGGTAACAATACATATATTGTTGGCATTATCATACTTTTTGCATATGAAAAAAAGAGGCCCGTTTCATGGCCTCATACCTGCCGGCATTCCGGATCAGTTTTCAAAAGAATACCTGGCTTTATAATCATTGAAGCTGTTTTTAAAGCTTTCGTCATTTCTGTAGTCGTGATCCATGTGGTATCTATGAGCCTCAAGACCATCCTGCCCGGATTCGATGATATCGACAGCGATATTGCTGCAGTGGTCGGAAATTCTCTCGTAGTCAGTAAGCAGGTCGTTGAATACAAATCCGTTTTCGAGCGTGCATTCCTTGCGTGTGACTCTCTCTATGTGGTTTGCCTTTGCCGCATCGCAAAGATCATCTATGACCTCCTCGAGCGGGTCGATCTTCATCGCCAGCTGCCTGTCATTATGTATAAAGGCGGTGATAGTGATATCTGTTATCTCATTTATCGCGTCTTCGAGAACACGGATCTCCTTTTCTGCCTTATCCGACAGAACGATCTTTTTATCGTTGATCTCCGATACAGCTTCTCCGATGTTTCTGGCGTGGTCAGACATTCTTTCGAAGTCGGAAAGCGATCTGAGATATTTGTTTACATCTCTTGACTGCTCATCATTGAGTGTTGCCGATGTGATCTTAAACAGATATGTTCCGAGTTTGTCCTCGTATCTGTCGATGACACCTTCAAGATCGAGCACGCGCTTGATCGAAGTCTTGCTGCGCTCTCTTCTGGCTTTTACCGCTTCTGCAACGCTTTCATATGATTTTACAGCCATCGAGTCGATAACAGTTTTACTCTGTGCAAGAGCAAGTGCAGGGTGCTCGAGGAATCTGGACTCAAGACGGTCCATATCAGCCTGCTCGGCAGCTGCCTCTTCACCTTCAGGGAACAGAGCGATGACGATTTTTTCCATGAGTCCCATGGCAGGTGCAAGTATAATTACAGTTGCGAGTCTGTAAAGCGTATTAGTAAGAGCGACCGATACCATAGTCATTGTCATGCCCATGAAGCTGAAGCCGATCACGGCATTCAGAGCGTAGAAAACCGAACCGCAGATGACAGCTCCGAGAACATCGATAAGAAGGTATACAAAGGCTGTTCTCTTGCCGTTTGTGCTTGCTCCGAGTGCGCTGAGCATTACAGGAACAGAAGCACCGATTCCGATACCCATGATTATCGGGAATGCCATGTCGAATGTCACGGCACCGGTCATTGCCAGAGCCTGAAGGATACCGACAGCAGCGCTGGCGCTCTGGATGATAGCTGTCAGTGCAAGACCGGCCAGTACGCCGAGCACAGGGTTCGAAAAGCTTGTCAGCATGCTGACGAAATGCGGGTCTTCTCTCAGCGGCTCGATTGATCCGGACATCATGCTCATTCCGTACATGAGGACTGCGAAGCCCATCATGATGCCTCCGACGTTTTTCTTCGAAGCCTTTCCGGAGAACATCCATAATATGATACCGATAAGAGCTACAACGCCTGTAAGCACTTCAGTGCTGAAGAATGACGCGACGCTTGATCCGCCGATACTGTTAAGCGCGAGGATCCAGCCGGTGATACTTGTTCCCAGGATGGCTCCGAGTATGACACCGATGGCCTGACGCACCTTCATCATTCCGGAGTTTACGAAACCGACGACCATTACCGATGTAGCGGATGACGACTGTATTACTGCCGTTACGCCGGTTCCGAGCAGAATGCCTTTTACCGGATTGCCTGCAAGTTTATACAGGACCATCTCCATTTTGCTTCCGGCAACCTTCTTGAGGGAATCTCCCATGACTGACATTCCGAAAAGGAAGCACGCGACTCCTCCGAGAAGCGAAATGATGTTTGTAAAATCCATAATATACTACCCTCCAACTTCTTTATGCCGCAGGGCCTCCCCCTGCCCGGCATTTTACAAAAAAAGACTTTCACCGTAATAAGATCGGTAAAAGTCTCGCTACTTCGAACATATTCCGGGGTCATTATCCCGTACTGACGAAATATGTAACGCATTTCTGCGCAAGCTACTCCCTAGTAAACCGATTAAACTAAACCATACAGGCGCTCTTATGTCAAGCAAATAATTGAGCAAAAAACAGAACAATCCCTTGAAAGACAAGGCTCTTTGTGGTAGCTTTTCTGCCAGCAATTCTATTGTGTTTTCGGAGGGAAAATTGGACTATAAACAGATACTGAAAGTGATACTCGACATAGGCGAGCAAATGATCAACAGCGGGGCCGAAATAGGCCGCGTTGAGGACAGCATGTACAGGCTGTGCCGCAGTTACGGCTTCAAAAGAGCAAACTGCTGGGTAATTTCATCAAACATCCAGGCAACAGTAGAAACGCCTGATGGAGATATATTCACCCAGATCCGCCACGTGCCGGGCGGCGAGATGAATTTCGACAGACTCGACTATCTTAATAATCTGTCGCGCAAAGTGTGCAAAGAAACGCCTGATGCTCCCGAGCTCAGAAGACAGCTCGATGAAGTCATGTCAAGGCCCGAGCAGCCTAAGTGGCTCCATTATGTTGCAGGCATTCTCGGCGGCACAGGGTTCGCGGTTTTTTTCAATTGCGATTTAGCTGACAGCATCGTTGCAGTGCTCGCTTCTCTGATCATAGTCGCTCTCGGAGATTATCTCGGCAAGATCGAAACAAACCCTCTGATCTTTAACGCGATCATCTCTTTTATTGTTGAAGTCTTCATTATTCTTTCCGTCAGCCTCGGGCTCGGACACCACTCCGGCAATATAACCGTAGGCGTTGTCATGCTTCTTATTTCGGGAATAGGCTTCACCAACGGAATAAGCAATCTGCTTCACAGAGATACACTGTCCGGCATAATCAACATATCCAAGGCTTTGCTCGGAGCTACCGGCATCGCCATAGGCATTGCCCTCCCTATCATGCTGTTCAAGGGGGTGATGTAAGATGATGGAACTCACTCCGAGCCTTACAGTACAGCTCATATCGTGCACTGCCGCATGCGTCGGCTTTGCATACTGGTTCAACGTTAAGGGGATACAGGTGCTGTATGCCGGTATCGGCGCTTTCTTCACCTGGCTCGCGTATGCCCTGCTTTATGAAGCCGGATACGGCAACTTCGTGGCTACACTTGTTGGATCGATATTCGTAGCCTTCTACGCTCAGGCAATGGCCAGAATAAATAAAGCCCCTGCTACCATATTCCAGACCATATGCGTCTTTCCTCTGGTGCCGGGACCTAACCTTTATTACATGATGTACGGAATAGTAATGGAAGAGCACGACATGGCTGTATCTGAAGCGGTCACACTCGTCGTTACATGCCTCGGTATCGCGCTCGGTTTCATAGTCGTTGAGATCCTGAACAAATATCTGTTCAGGCTGGCGGAAAAAGTGCAGAAGCAGTAATTCCATTTACAGATCTTTGATCAGATCTTTTATCTTCTCCTTTTCGTCACGCACATAATACTTAACGCCGGTCTTCTTGACATCGCTGCCCTTTACAACGTCTTTGACAGCGCTGTACTTATCTGCCGCTGAAACAATGACACCCTCTATCGAGTTCGGAGCTTTGCTCTGCCCCGCCGGCCACATATGCCTTTCGATTATATCTTCGGTCTTCTCAGGCATGTCTGCTACGAGATCTCTTGCAACAGTAACAGACTCCTTCGGATGCTCCCTGCTCATTTCCTTTGAACTGGAATATTTCCCGTCCCTTCCGAGTATTCCAAGATCGTGGCACAGAGCGCCGATCACTACCGCAGGAACGCTGACTTTTATATTGAGTTTTTTCAGAGCATAACAAATCATTACGCTCGAAAACGCAACTCTGAACGTATGCTCGCCTACAGTCGACCAGCGGTGATGCGTCTGCTGAAAAGCCTCTTTCATCTCTTCTGAATTCAGCACATCTTCGCCGTACAGCTGCAGGTCATTTTTGATACGCTCCTTGCGGTCTTCGCGCTTTTCTCTGATCTGCCTGTGCATTGTGCTTTCGTAATAAGGAGTTCTCATTTATGCAATGACCTTTCCCGTAAAGATTTACCTCTATAATAATATACGGCATTTTTCCTTAATCTCAAAGAAAAAACCGCTGTCGCACGAAACGGCAGCGGTTATTTGATTTATTCTGTTTTCAGCCTGTGAGCGACTTCGCTCTTTTAGCTAAGCCTTTTTGGCGGCAGCTGCTTCCTGAACTGCTTCCTCAACTACCAGAGGCTTCTTGACGTTTTTGCCTGAAGCAAGTACGGCTGCATCGGTCTTTGCAATGTGCTCTACCAGGTCGATAACCTTGTTGGAATATCCCCACTCATTATCGTACCATGCGATGAGTTTTACAAAGCTGTCATCGAGCATGATGCCGGCTTTCTCATCAAAGATGCATGTGTTGAAATTTCCGCGCAGGTCGGATGATACGAGCTCATCGTTGTTGTACTCGATGATGCCTTTCATCGAACCTTCTGCAGCTTTTTTGATAGCGGCACAGATTTCCTCGTATGTCGTCTTTGTTTTGAGCTGAGCTGTCAGGTCTACAACTGATACATCATTGCAAGGTACACGGAAGCTCATTCCTGTCATCTTGCCGTTCAGCTCAGGGATAACCTTGCCGACGGCTTTAGCTGCGCCTGTCGTAGACGGAATTATATTATTGAATACGGAACGGCCTGTTCTCCAGTCACGGCCTCCGTTGGAGTCTACAGGTTTCTGCTTGGATGTAGAAGCGTGGATCGTAGACATGAGGGCTTTCTCGATTCCGAATGCCTCGTGTATTACCTTAGTCAGAGGAGCCAGGCAGTTGGTTGTGCAGCTGGCATTAGAAACGACAGTCATTGAAGCCGGGTCATATGTTTCCTCATTTACACCCATGACAAATGTAGGGATATCTTCTGATTTGCCCGGAGCTGTCAGGATGACCCTTTTGGCTCCGCCGAGGAAGTGGCGGGATGCAGCCATCTTTGTCAGGAATTTGCCCGTAGATTCGATAACATACTCTGCACCATAAGCGGACCAGTTGATATCTGCAGGATCGTCCTCAGAGAATACGTGGATGTCCTTTCCGTTTATGCGTATGCCATCTTCTGTTGCCTCAACTTCTCCCATGAAACGGCCGAATACTGAGTCGTACTCTACCTGATATGCCATTCTTTTGTGATCAGCATGGTGCAGGTTGACAGCAACTACCTCTATATTGGTATCACGCAGCTCCAGACTGCGGATGATGATACGCGCAATACGGCCAAAACCGTTGATTCCTACCTTGACTTTATCACTCATTTGCGGAACTCCTTTCTCTTAAGCTGTTTAGCCGGCAGAACGGCCTTGTTGCTATAAAGGATTATACCACTTACAGATTCTCTGCGTCCATCTGTAGCAGTTGAGGAAGCCCAAAGGGCGTTTCCCGGAACAGCAACAGTAAGGCCGGAATAAGAAAAAGCCCGGGACTTTTGAACCGGGCTTTGGATTATGCATTTAGAACAAATCGATCAGACTGTTTTTGTTCTTTTCTTATAATAGTCAGAGTAGAATTTCCATTTCAGGGCAAGGATTGCGACAAACGCGCCACCTACGAGTACTGTTGATAACATGACTGCCACCTCCATTTCTGAATCGACGATATATCTTTTTCTACTTATATTGTACTTTTTCAGAAACATAAGTAAAGTTAAGAAATATTACCATTATATTAAGCGCCACTTAAAATGCCATCAGCCGCCATTTACCGGAAGGCTTGCATCCGGAGATCAATGCGTCCGGCTTTCGGCGAAACCATATACTCCATTGGCATTTATTGCCTATCGCATCTATACGCATTTGCAGCAATACAGCCATCCGGTTTCTTGAGCCTCTATTATTGCCTGAAAGGTTAATAACATTTTGAGGCAATACATTATTCCATCTTTTTGTCTTAATTGTATTGCCTGACAGCTGCTTATTTAGCTCAGGCAATACAGTGCCTGCTTATTTCCATCATGCTGTATTGCCTAAAGATTATATATCCTTACGAGGCAATACAGTACCTTCTTGTGTTCATGATGCTGTATTGCCAAAAGTTTATATATCCTTATCAGGCAATACGCAAGACTGGTTAGGGAACCCGTAGGGTGAGAAGCCCTCTCTCAACGAAAAAAGCCTTGCGTTAGCAAGGCTATGTTGGCGGAGAGAGAGGGATTTGAACCACCCTCGCGCCGGTACTACCGACCTACTGGTATTCGAAGCCAGACCCTTCAGCCACTTGGGTATCTCTCCACAGCGAGTGTTATTCTAACATACTCGCAAAGCTTAAACAAGTGCTAAAAACCGTCAGTTTACCTTGTCTGCGCTTCTATTTTTCTTCTTCTCTTAAGATCATCCCTTTTCTGCAGAACGAATCCCAGAACAAGCACAAGAGCCAGGATGATACCCACTACTATAGTCTTTGTATTTGAAATGTACAGGTATGACGGCAGCCAGCCCTTTTCCACATCTTCGCCTGCGTACAGGTAGCCCTCGCCCACCTGCTCTCTGTTTGCGTAGATATAGAACTTGCCGACCTTGTCGCCCTTTTTGACTGGAGCTTCAGGTATGTTGATCTCAGTTTCGACCTTGACACCTGCCGCTTTCTGGCTCTTCGGGTAAGCATATCTGAGGCCCTTTGTATCAAGAGGCACCTCTGTCTTAGCGCCATGCTTTACATGTGCGCTGCATACGTTCTTATCGCTGTCCGTAACGATAAAGCCCGGTGTCAGATCGTGCGCAGCCTTGATGAGCGTTTTAGGATCTTCCATTCTGCCCTTTGCGGTGTCACCGAGCAGCACGATGATACCGTTTATACCGCTCTCGGTAAAGCCTATCGTCAGCGTGCACTGCGACTCGGACCAGCTTCCGGTCTTGCCATATGTGATCCATTCAAGGTTGTCAGTCGCCTTGAGAAGAGCGTTCTCCATTTTGAGCTTGTCGCCCTTGTTGGTGGCAGGCATCGTATATTTTTTGGTTAGAGCTATCTCTCTGAGCTTTTCATTCTCAAAGCAGTGCTTCGTGATTATCGCCATGTCGCGCGCTGTCGTGTAATGGTTTTTATGCTGCCAGCCGTTCGTGTTCACGAAATTGGTGTTTTCGCAGCCCCACTTTTTCAGTGTCTTGTTCATCAGCTTGATGAACTTTTCCTCACTCCCCGAAACTGCTTCGCCCAGCGCGATAGTCGCATCATTGGCTGACATCATCATCGCTGCGTAGATCAGATCTATGGCTTTTGACTCCTCGCCCGGTACCAGTTCAAGCTCCATGCCGTCTTCGAGCTCTCTGCAGGCATTCTTTGATGCCGTGACAGTTTCATCGGGATCGAGGTTTTCGAGCGCCAGGTAGCATGTAAGTATCTTTGTAATACTAAAAGGCTCCATGCGCTTGTCGGCATTCTTTTCATACACTGCCATATCGAGGTCGGTAGAGTACATGATCGCGGACTGCGCTCTTATACCCGGCGCCTTTGAGCCGAGCTCACCGCTCGGTCTGATCAGACTGCGGTCATATGCCATGCCGCTTCCGAATGCGACAGGCAGATATGACAGCACTATTGTCAGCACAATAATAAGCAGCGCCAGTGAACGGGCTGCTTTCATATAGTTTATCCTTACTTTCTTTTTGCTTTTGAATCTCTTCCCTTTTTCGTCTTTCACAGTTGATTTCCTTTTTCGGCCATGCTGTCATAGATCAGCTTCGGCCTGGCGCCCAGATAATCGTATGAAGCAAGTATGTATTCTATGCCTCTGCAGTTTCCTTTTATGCCGGTGGCATATGCCGGCATGCCGTGAAGGTGCCCGTATACGCACTTCCACACCCCGTACTCCTCAAGGAGCTTTGTGAATTCCGTCTCTCTGCCGTTAGGCCCTGCAGGCGGATAATGGAGGCAGGCGATCACGCGCGAGTCCGGAGCCTCTCTTTTGGCAGCATCAAGTCCCATCTTCATGCGCCCGAACTCTCTGGCGTATATCTTCTCATCGTGCTCAGTATACTCGTCGGAGCCCGGATAAGGCCAGCCCCTTGACGCGGTTATGACTATATCTTCCCCTTCCACGACATAGCATTCGTTCTGCAGAAAGATTATATCATCATATAGTGAATTCAGGTACTGGATCCTTGACCACCACAGATCGTGATTTCCCTTTGACAGCAGCTTTATGCCCGGCAGCGCGTGTATCCACTCGAAGTCCGCCATGGCTTCTTCGATGCGGAGGCCCCACGAGATATCGCCCGGGATCATAACGATATCCTCAGATGTCACCGTATTCTCCCAGTTCTCTTTAAGCCTCTGCGGATGGCCCTCCCATCCGGGACCGAATTTATCCATGGGCTTGTCTATATTCTCATCGAATGACAGATGCAGATCTGCTATTGCAAAAATCCTCACCGTCTGTCCTCCTTTATTCTGTTTCGGCTATCTTGCGGATCACATACCCGGCCAGGCAGAGTCCGGCTGACCCCGGTACATAGCTGAGAGTCCCGAGCTCGCCGTTGCGCGGCACCGGCTTCTCCTCTGAAAATACCACCGGAAGGTGCTCTATGCCAATGTCTCTGAGCCTTTTTCTCATGACTTTTGCGAGCGGGCATGTGGAAGTCTTTGAGATATCTGCGACTTTGAACTGAGTGTCGAATTTCCCGGCAGCTCCCATCGCCGAGATTATATTGACCCCGTTTTCAACAGCCGTCTTTATCAGAGCAGTCTTGGCATTGACATCATCGATGGCATCGATGACCCAGTCAAATGCCGTCAGATCGAGATCGTCGCCCTCTTTGTAAAAACGCGCAATGGCGCTGACCTCTGTCGACGGGTCTATGTCTTTGACCCTCTCAGCCATCACTTCGGCCTTGTTTCTTCCGAGAGTAGATGTCAGAGCGACAAGCTGTCTGTTGAGATTGCTCGGCTGAACGGTATCGCCGTCCATCAGAGTCACTCGGCCTGCTCCGGAGCGAGCGACAGCTTCGGCGGCATATGAGCCTACTCCGCCTACACCTATGATAAGTACAGACGCGGATCTCAGTCTTTCAAGGCCTTCCTCTCCTACAAGCTTTATTGTACGTGAATATCTGTCAGTCATCTCCATACTCCCTTGCTTCCCTTCTTATGCTGTCGAGCACCCTGAAAATGTCGCCCTTTGCAAAACCCTTTCCTTCGAGCTTGCGCGCTATCTTAGCCGTAAGGCGCTCATCGACTTCTTTCATGACCGGAGGCGCACCGTATATATCTGATGGTATGAACACCTCTTTGAGTGCTATGTCGAGAGCGTCCTCAAATTCGTTCACCTTGTTCTCATAGAGGAAATCATCTTTGGCGTTGCGCGCAGTCTCTCTGTCGACACCTTTTTCCGCGAGCTCACGCTCGGCTCTCAGAGCACCGCGCTTTTTCTCGTGATTATACTCATAATACCTGAGCGCGAAAAGATAGTCATCGAGATATCTCATTCCGATGAGTTCGTTTACGGCTTCTGTGATCTCCTCTTCCGGGTACCCTTTGCTTTCAAGATGCTTCCGGACCTCAGCTGTGGTCCTCATGCGGCTCGCAAGGTAGGCATAGGCCGTCTCGATCGCGCTTTTTCTGTTCTTTTTTTCGCTGTTATTGTCGTTCATTTTTTGATTGCTGCTGCAGGGCACAGAAAGTGATGTCATCCGAGGCACCGCTGCCTTCCATGCAGACCGCAGCGAACAGATCCTTGCCTTCCCCTGAACAGGCTCCTCCAGGGAACGCAATGTTTTTCATTATGTAATTTCTTCCGTCCGCTTCGGCTTCACCGGATGATACCGGCGGCAGATCTGTTTCGTATACAGAACTGCCCATCGCCTTCACCAGTGCCTCGCGTTTTGTCCATATGCGGAAGAATTCAGCAGATGCTGCCTCTTCATTTTCTTCGTACAGGTCTTCAATGCGCTGTGCGTCAGCCGGCGCGAACCACCTTCGCGCTATCGAAGCTGCATCGCAGTCTCTGCCGAGCTGTATGTCAAGGCCGCATTCGCGATCAGTGATCAGAACAGCCCATATTCCCCCGGTATGAGAAATGGAGAAACAGCTGAACCCATCTATGTACGGCTTGCCGTGTTCTCCCTTCTTCATCGCGCATACAAGCTGCCCGGCCCGCTCAGAGTCTCCGGTGTATTCCGTCAGTGCCTCTCTGAGCAGTCCGTGGCTGGCCTCTCTGCCGCCTTTGTATTTATCAGTATAATAGATGATCACTCGCCCAGTTCCTTGAGTGCTGCGTCGAGCACTTCCTCTCCTTCGGCCTCAATGTCAGGAGTGATCCCGACTCCGTGAACAGTTTTGCCGCTCGGTCTGAAGTATTCAGTAACTGTAATTTTTATTGCGGTATCGTCAGAAAATTTATGCATGAGCTGTGTAACGCCCTTGCCGAAAGTCTTGGTGCCGATTATGGCGCCTGCGTTGTTGTCCTGAAGAGCCGCAGCCAGTATCTCTGACGCACTGGCTGTGTTTTCATTCACGAGAACAACCATTTCGAGGTCTGCCGAACTGGCTTTGGAGTTGTATACCGTCTCCTTGCCGTTCTTCGTATTCTCGCTCATGATCTTACATGCAGGAAGCAGATAGTCAGCTATCTCTATGCTGGAATCCGTCAGCCCGCCGCCATTATTTCTGAGATCGATGATGAACTTCGTGCAGCCTTTGGATTTAAGATCTTTGACAG
Organism: uncultured Eubacteriales bacterium; assembly: GCA_902795265.1. Taxonomy (GTDB): domain Bacteria; phylum Bacillota; class Clostridia; order Peptostreptococcales; family Anaerovoracaceae; genus Crickella. Next base: position 30,719 of record CADBKM010000015.1, on the reverse strand, counting down.
CCAGCTTGAAATCGTCATCGGTGTCCTTTACGAAGGAACTGATCAGGATATACCCGACATCATCGTGGCCTTCGAGAACATCATATGCGATCGAATCTGTCTCGATCTGCTGCCTTGTAAGATCGAAGTCAAGCGTTTCATCTCCCCTCTTGATGGTGACAGTCACCTTGGTTCCGGCCTCGCCTGTGATCATGCTCACGGCATCATCCACATCGGCAGGTTTCTTTCCGTCGACCCCGATTATTATATCTTCTGCCTGTATGCCGGCTTTTTCGGCTGGCGAGTCGGCAAACACTTCCTTTATGACGACGTTCTCTTCCTCCTGTACCACGCCTATGCCGATTCCGACATAATCGCCCATGAGCCTCCTCTCCATCTGCTCGTATTCCTCAGCAGTATAGTACTCGGCATATGGGTCGCCGATGCTCGAGACTATGCGCTTCAGCTCTTCATCGCTGATGTCATCAGGCTCTTTTTCCGCGATCGGATCGGCGTCTATCATCTGCATGATCTCATAGTACTTACCGTATGAATTGCTTACATCGGTGAGATATTTGTATTCTTCACCTGTGACAAATCGGCCGAATCCGAATACGTTAGATGCGATCAGAAGCACGCCGAGGGTGAACAGCATGCCGAGTATGAACGCAGCAACCGTCCGTCCTTTATTACTTTTGCGCCTGCCGCCGTCATCTCCGGGATCGACGACGACCTCATCTGTTTCATCACCAAGAAGAGGCTCATCAGTAACACCGTCATCCACGTTGTAGTATGCGGTGTCCTTAAGATCGAGGCCCATCTTCTTTTCTTCATTCAGTTCCTTTATAAGATCTTCGTGCATCATTCCGTTCCCGCAGGCAGTATGGCTCTGGCTATTACCTGCGCCTTTCTCACGTCTCTCCAGGTATTTATTTCTATATTACAGTATATGTCTACTCTTCCCTCATTGACGGCCTCGTAGGCTTCGGCAGCGTTCCTGAATATTACGGAATCCACGCTTCTGCCATCGGAAGTCTCTATTGAGAACCTAGCCATTTTATCATCATCTTTAAGGAATCTCCAGCCTCTGACCTCAGCATTACGGATAACGAATACAGGCATCTCGTTATCCTTGCCGCATGGTTCAAGAAGCTGCAGAGCCTCTGCAAGGGCCAGATCGACTTCGTCAGGGTCGATCTCGGCATCGCTGGCGTGTATTTCCTCGAACAGTTCTGGGCTTTCATCCAGCTTCATTCTTATGTCGCGGTTAAGATCTTCTCTCAGCTGATCCATGCGGTCTGCCGCTATCGTAAATCCGCAGGCGGCGCTGTGACCGCCGAAGCTTATGAACCTGTCTCTGTACTTATCGAGCATCTCGTAAAGGTTCACGGCTGCTATCGACCTGCCTGTGCCCTTATATGTATCACCGTTCCTCGATATTACCACTACCGGGCGGTTGATCTTCTCTCTGAGCTTGCCGGCTACGATACCCAGAACGCCTTCATGCGAGTCGTTGATCTCCACGATCACGAAGTCGCCTTTGTTAAGCTCGTCGTCGAGCATGCCGCTTCCTGTCTCATACGCGTCATCCTGCAGCCTTCTTCTTTCACGGTTCGCCTCGATCAGCTCATTGCAGCAGTCGCGGATCTCGCGCTCATCATCCGAAAGGAGCAGCCTGACTCCGAGAGCGGCATCGCCCAGCCTGCCCGAAGCGTTTATCTTAGGAGCTATTCCGAACGATATGTCGCTGGCCTTCAGGTTTTTATAATCGGGCGCCGATCTGTCGATCAGTTCCCTCAGACCTCTGTTGCGGCAGCCCAGATGTATGCTGCGAAGTCCGCACTTGACAAGTGTGCGGTTCTCATCTGTCATAGGCATGATGTCTGCAATGGTCCCCACGGTGGCAAGTTCGAGCATCTCCGCCATAAGAGGCCCCGGCACACTGCGTTCTCTGGCTACAGCCAGTGCAAGCTTGTAAGCTACACCGACGCCTGCCAGCCCTTTGAACGGATAAGTATCGCCTTCCATCCTCGGGTTGATTATCAGGCCTTCCGCGCGGCGACCGCTCATGTTGTGATGATCTGTAACAAGGGTCTCTATTCCGAGAGAATGTGCGTATGCAGTTTCCTCTGCTGATGATGAGCCGCAGTCCACAGTCACTATGAACTCGCCTCCGTCATCGCGGATGCGGTCGATCGACTCCATGTGCAGGCCGTAGCCTTCATCGAGCCTCGAAGGTATATAGTAGGACACGTTCTCTGTCAGCGAGCCTATCACCTTCATAAGAAGAGCAGTCGAAGTGATGCCGTCGACGTCGTAGTCACCATAGATGACTATGTGCCTGCCCTCGTCCACCGCTTTAAGCAATAAATCCACTCCTTCGCGCATGTTTGCGAGCAGGAATGGATCGTATGCCAGTCGAGGTTTCGGAGAGAAGAATTCATCGAACATCTCCTCTCCGATCCCGCGTGATTCAATTATCTCCAGTATTTTTGAGTGTATTGTCATTTCTGATCCGTCATTTGTCAGTATAGTGAGAACGGATTGATCGTACTTCCGTCCCTGAACACCGTAAAGTGAAGGTGCGGACCTGTCGAAGCTCCGGTCGATCCGATGTAGCCGATCACGCTGCCCTTGGTAACGTACTGGCCTGCTTTACAATTATACCCGCTCAGGTGTCCGCAGAGAACACTGTATCCGTTTCCTATCGCGTACTGGATGCAGTTTCCGTATCCGCCGTACCACGACGCTCTTGTGATGTATCCGTCGGCTATGGCGTATACAGGCGAGCCTTTGGTTCCGCTCGTGAGTACTATATCAAGTCCGTTGTGGAATTCTCTTCCGTGGAACGGGCATATTCTCCAGCCGTATTTATCGGAGAGCTCCCAGTTAGCCTGTGTAGGCCATGCGTATTCGCCCGGCGTCATGTCGATCGTACCGCCGGCCTCGACTATCATGCGCTCAGCTTCGAGCTGTTTACGCAGGGCATCCGCAGCCATCTCAGCAGCTTCGGCTTCCTTCTGCTTCTGCAGAGCGTGCATCTCGTCAGCTTCTTTCTGATACTTCTTTTTGAGTTCCTCAGTTTCAGCCTCTTTTCCTTCAAGAGCGATCTGCTCATCGACAAGAGCTGCTTCCTGTGCCTCAAGCTCTTTCTTCAGTTTCTTGAGTATCTTGTAGTCCTTCTGGAGTTTCTTGAGCAGGTTCTGATCGCTTTCGAGTATCTTCTGCACCATTCCTACGTTTGCGAGCAGGTCCTGAACACTTTCGGAATTGAGTATTACATCTACAAATCCGGTATTGCCAGTCTTGTACATAGCCGTCAGGCGGTTGTTGAGAGCGGTGTTCTGCTCTTCGATCTCAGCCTGTTTTGCCTCCATCTCAGCCTTTTTAGCAGCTATTTCGGCTTCCTTATTGCTGATCGCGACTTTGATCTCTTCGATGTCCGCAGTTATGCTTTTGAGTTCTTTCTCAGCCTCTTCAAAGTTAGCGACTGCTGCAGCTGCGGCCTTGCCTGCCTCTTTGGCTTCCTTGCGCTTGGCCTCAGTCGCCTCGCGTGCTTCCTTGGCTGCCTCCTGCGCATTGTCGTATTCTTCCTGGCTGACTGCGAAAGAAGATACGAACGTGCCCGCTACGAGAGCGGCGATCAGTGTCAGAACGACTATTAAGTTACGTTTCTTTCCCCTTTTCATTTTGACCGTCCTGTCTTATACGTTCAGGAATCTTCTTATGGATATAGCGCTTCCGATAACTCCGATGCCTATGCCGAGGCAGAGGAACATCGCCAGAAGCGTTGCTGTCAGCTGTTCAGCCGGTATTACGGATACCGAAAGTATCCTCATGATGTCAGAGCCGATTATGCCCACGATCTTCGTATAGATGAAGTATGTAAGGCCTGTAGCTATGACCGATGAAATCACGCCGACTATGATGCCTCCCCATATGAACGGTGCTCTTACGAACCAGTTCGTGGCACCGAGGTACTTCATGATGCTGATCTCTTTTTCTCTGTTGAAAACAGTGAGTTTAATGGTGTTTGCTACTATGATTATCGAGACTATTACCAGGAATGCCATCGCGACCAGAGAACCGATCTCAATGAAGTGCGACACCTGCGCAAGCTTTTCAATGGTATCGCGGTAATAGACCACGTCGTTTACTCCCTTTATTGCCGGTGCTGCCGCAGCTACGCTGTTGGCCGAATCCTTGTCTGAAACATATACCATATATGAGTCAGGCAGCGGGTTCTCCGGAAGGTTTTCCAGGAGGTAGCCGTTATCGCCCCATTTTTTCTTAAGGGACTCCATCGCGTCAGCCTTGGAAACGAATTCCACCTTTTCGACGCCCTTTGTCTTACGAAGCTCTGCTCCTACCGAGTCTATGACTTCCTGGCTTCCGCCGTCTTCGATGTAGATCTGGATCACGTTGTAGTCCTTCTCTATTGAAGATGCGAACAGATTGACGTTCATGAATGCTACGAAGAACAGTCCGAGGATGAGCATCATGGCTGTGATCGCGAGGACGGAAGTGAAGTACATGCCCTTGTTTCTTCCCATCTGGGAGAAGGCCTGTTTTACGTTGTATCCTACTCTACTCATAAACATCCTCCCCGCCGTCAAGATATGCGTCTACGAGGCTGTCATCGTATCCGACCGGGTCAGGCACCGCAATAGTCCTGCCCTTAGGGCTCTCGCTGTTTCTGCCGACCTGTGCCTGAACAGCCCTCAGTTCATCCGGGTCAAGGAATGAAGTGAATCCCGGTACGTAGAGGTCCGGTTCAGGTTCGCTCTGCTGAACGAATCCGTAGCTTCCTTCTTCATCACGAACGATCCTGCCGTGATCGATAGCCACGACTCTCTTGTTCATCTTGTCTACGATATCCTTTGCGTGAGTTACCATGAGCACGGTCGTGCCGCGCACGTTGATCTTCTCGAGCAGTCTCATGATGTCCATCGCAGTGATAGGATCGAGGTTTCCTGTTGGCTCATCGCAGATAAGAACTCTCGGCTTATTGACCAGAGCCCTTGCAATGCCGACTCTCTGCTGCTCTCCGGCAGACAGCTCGTCAGGGTATCTGTTGGCCTTGTCGGCTATATCGACAAGCTCGAGCACATAAGGAACTCTCTCTTTTATCTCTTTTCTGCTCTTGTGGAGTACTTCCATGGCGAATGCCACATTTTCGTAGACAGTCTTCTTTTCGAGAAGTCTGAAGTCCTGGAACACCATGCCGATCTTCTGTCTGATCTTCGGCACCTGGCTCTTTCTTATCCTGGTGATGTCCTTTCCGGCGAGGATTATCTTTCCGCTGTCAGGCTCTATCTCTTTCAGAATAAGTCTTATGAATGTGGTCTTTCCGGCTCCGCTCGGCCCCACAAGAAAAACAAAGTCGCCGTTATTGATATGCACGCTCGCATCGATAAGGCCGACATTGTTTCCATACTTTTTGGTTACGTTATTAAATACTATCATGCCTGAAGTTATGCTCCTAATGAAAAAAACAGCATATTTATGCAATTAAATACGCTGTTATTATACATTCAGGAATATAGCGATTTTCCCAAACTTAATGAACTTTCATTTTCTGGCGACCCCTGTTTTTCTTGCAGCTTCTGCAACTGCCGCAGCTACTGCAGGCCCCACTCTTTTGTCGAAAGCTTTCGGGATTATATAGTCCGCCGACAGCTCATCATCGCTTATAAGGCTGACGAGAGCTCCGGCTGCCGCCAGCTTCATTTCTTCGTTTATCTCCTTTGCCCTGCAGTCGAAGGCCCCGCGGAATATCCCCGGAAAAGCCAGCACATTGTTGATCTGATTCGGGTAATCCGACCTTCCGGTAGATACGACTGCAGCACCGGCTGCCTTTGCCTCATCAGGGAATATCTCAGGCACAGGATTCGCGCAGGCGAATATCACCGGATCGGGGTTCATCGATCTGACCATTTCGGCACTCACCAGTCCCGGAGCCGAAACACCGATGAACACGTCAGCTCCTCTGATCGCGTCTGCGAGAGTGCCTTTCAGACCTTCATGGTTGGTAAGCTCTGCTATCTCATCGAGCGCAGGGTTCATTCCCTCAGGGCGGTCCTTGTAGATGATGCCGTTTATATCCGACATGATTATATTTTTGAAACCATATGAAAGGAGCATCCTGCATATGGCTATGCCGGCAGCTCCCGCGCCCGACATGGCAACTTTTACAGTCTCTTTGTCCTTACCGACCACCTTGAGAGCGTTTATGAGACCGGCGAGCACTATGACAGCCGTGCCGTGCTGGTCATCGTGAAAGACCGGTATATCACACCTTTCCTTGAGTTTGCGCTCTATCTCAAAGCACCTCGGTGCTGATATATCTTCGAGGTTGATTCCTCCGAAAGATCCCGATATCTGATACACCGTCTCCACTATCGTATCGACATCCTGCGACTTTATGCAGAGCGGAAAAGCATCCACACCGGCAAACGATTTGAAGAGCACGCACTTGCCCTCCATTACAGGCATTCCTGCCTCGGCACCGATGTTTCCGAGCCCCAGAACGGCAGAGCCGTCTGTAATGACAGCGCACATGTTCCATCTTCTTGTAAGATCATATATTTTGGATGGATCTTTCTGTATCTCGAGGCACGGTTCAGCCACACCCGGCGTATAAGCGATCGACAGCTCATCCTTGTTGCTGACGCTCACCCTTGGCACCACTTCTATCTTTCCCTGCCATTCGCCGTGAAGTCTGGCTGCTTCCTTTGCATAATCCATAATCCCGCTCTCCTTTCATGCCGTTACGGCCCTTGCTAGACTTTATCACTGCCGGGCCGCTAATTCAATGCATTTCGGCCTCCGCTTCTTGATAAGCTGCCCGCGATGTAATAGACTAACCGCAGCAGGGAGGTTCACATGAACACTGAAGAACAGATCAGAAAAATGACAGATATAATGGCCTCGTTCGTAGGCTATACGGCAGTCCGCCTGCCCGACGATGTCGTTTCAAAACTCAGCAGTCTGAGAGCGGCCGAGCCAGACCCTGCGGCGCTCAGCATCTACGACATGATGTTTGAAAACATGCGTCTAGCGGCGGAGCTGAAAAGACCGTCATGCCAGGATACCGGCCTCGTGCAGTTCAGGGTGGAATGCGGGAGCCGCTTTCCGCTGCTTGAGTCTCTCGAGAAGCTCCTTGGTGACGCGGTCAGAAAAGCCACTGCCGAAACGCCTCTCAGGCCGAACGCGGTAGAGCCTTTCGAAGAGGTCAATACCGGAGACAACACGGGCTCAGGTGCGCCGGCGGTATGGTGGCACATCGTTCCGGGCTGGGACGGATGCGCGATACACACATACCTTGCAGGAGGCGGATGTTCACTGCCGGGCCATGCAGCCGTACTGATGCCGGGTGAAGGCTATGAAGGCGCCGTACGCTTTGTGATGGACCGTGTTGCTGAATACGGACCGAACGCCTGCCCTCCTCTGCTTATAGGCGTTGGGATCGCAAATTCAGCTGAGACCGCGGCGATGCTCTCAAAAGAAGCTCTTCTGAGGCCTGTAGGCTCGCACAACGCCGATCCGAAAGCCGCTGAGATGGAACAGCTGCTCGAAGACGGGATCAACGCAATGGGTATTGGCCCTCAGGGCATGGGCGGAAATGCGTCCGTTCTCGGCGTAAACCTCGAAAAAGCGGTCAGACACCCTGCCACTCTCGCAGTTGGAGTAAGCTTCAGCTGCTGGACCCACCGCAGAGGGCATATCGTATTTGACAGCGATCTGAAATTCAAGACGGACACACATACCGGGTTCACTTCAGAACAGTAAGCAGTGAAAGGAACAGTATAGCGATGACAGAAAACATCAACGGAAAGACCGTCCTGACAACGCCTTTCACCGAAGAAGATATAAGAGCTCTCCGTGCCGGTGACGTCATATTCATAAACGGCGATGTAGTCACAGGGCGCGATGACATGCACATCCGCGTAGTAAAGGAAGGCTTGTCTCTCCCTGCCGACATAAGCGGCATGGCTCTGATGCACGCCGGTCCGATAGTAAAAGGATCTGACGGGGAAGGCTACAGCATGGTAGCCATAGGGCCTACCACTTCGATGCGCATGGAAAAGCTCGAATATGATTTCATGGATAAAACAGGCGTCCGCCTTATAATCGGCAAAGGAGGCATGGGCGAACGCACCGCAGAAGCCTGCCGCGAATTCGGAGCTGTGCACTGCGTGTACCCGGCCGGGAACGCCGTTGTCGCGGCCATGTGCACAGAAGAGATCAAAGGTGTCGCCTGGCTCGATCTCGGCATGCCCGAAGCCTGCTGGAACATCAGGGTAAATGACTTCGGGCCGCTCATCGTGTCAATAGACAGCAGCGGCAGGAACATCTTCGCCGAAAAGAAAAAAGAATACGCGCGGATAAAAGAAGAACAGGCTGAAATAATAGCCGGCAAAGTCAGATCTTTCATCTAGAAAAAGACCGGTATGACGCATCATTAGCGCCATACCGGTTTTATATTACTTTTCAATTTTTGATCTTATGTACTCGATCTGCTTCATTACAGATTCCGGACTCGTTCCGCCTGCGGAGTTTCTCTTCTCCATGCAGGTCCTGAGATCGAGGCGGTGATAAATATCGTCCTCTATCAGATCTGAGAACATTTTGAACTCTTCAAGCGGCAGCTCTTCGAGCGGGCAGCCCCTTCCGACGCAGTACGATACGATCTTTCCGGATACATTGTACGCATCCCTGAAAGGCATTCCCTTTACTACCAGGTAGTCCGCCATATCGGTCGCGTTTATGTAGCCCTTCTTTGCCGACTCGTACATGCTTACTTCGTTTACTTCCATGACATCCACGATCTCGATGAACGCCTCGATACAGAGCTTGACCGTCTCGATCGAGTCGAACAGCGGCTCCTTGTCTTCCTGGATATCCTTGTTGTATGCGAGAGGCATTCCCTTAAGAGTCGTAAGGATCGACATGAGATTGCCGTACACCCTGCCGGTCTTGCCCCTGCAGAGCTCTGCTACGTCAGGGTTCTTCTTCTGAGGCATTATGGATGATCCGGTCGTGTACTCATCAGGCAGGTGTATGAATCCGAATTCGGATGTCGCCCACATGATGATCTCTTCGGAAAGCCTCGAAATGTGCATCATGATGATAGCCAGATCAGACATCAGCTCAACGAAATGGTCTCTGTCTGAAACGGCATCCATGCTGTTCATTGCTATGCCGGTAAAGCCGAGCAGACTTGCCTCGTATTCTCTGTCGATATCAAAGGTGGTGCCGGCCAGAGCGCATGACCCTATCGGAGATCGCTCGAGCATTCTCGTTCTGCAGTCATCGAGTCTGCTTATATCCCTTTCGAACATCATCGCGTAAGCCATGAGGTGCTGTCCGAACGACACCGGCTGTGCGTGCTGCATGTGAGTGTATCCCGGCATTATGACGCCGGTATTCTTTTCAGCCTTGTCCGCGAGCACTCTGAGGAGTTCGCAGATGAGGTCTCTTACGCTTTCAGCCTCTTCAATGCAGTACAGCTTCGTGTCGAGCGCTACCTGGTCGTTGCGGCTCCTCGCCGTGTGAAGCATCTTTCCGGTATCGCCTATCCTGGCCGTGAGAACAGTTTCCACGAACATGTGGATGTCTTCTGCTGTCGGATCGATCGCGAGCGCGCCCGAAGTGATATCAGCTTCGATGCCTTCGAGCCCCTCGACGAGGGCGCCGGCCTCCTGCTGTGTGATGATGCCCTGCTTTGCCATCATCTTCGCGTGAGCTATGCTGCCTGCGATGTCTCTCTTATACAGTCTTCTGTCTACGGCTATCGATGAATTGATCTCATCTACCAGATTTGCTGTCGTTCCGGCTGTTCTGCCTGCCCAAAGTTTGTCCATAGTTTATTAGTCTCTCTTGATCGGGTGTGAAATATCTGTAGGGTCGTGCATAGTCTTCTCTCTCATTGCGAGTACTGTTGTCGGGAGTCCCCATGCATTGATGAAGCCCGCAGCCAGGCCCTGATCGTAATCGCTCTCACCAAACGATGCAAGCGACTCAGAGTAGAGCGAATAAGGAGAAGTTACTCCTGCAGGAATGATATTTCCCTTATACAGTTTGAGCTTTACCTCGCCTGTCACGTTCTTGTTGGCGACATTGGCGAATGCTGTGAGAGCTTCCTGCATAGGTGAATACCATTTTCCATTATACAGCATATCTGCGTAATCTACAGCAAGCTTCTGCTTAAGATGCATCGTATCCTTGTCGACTGTGATAGTCTCGAGCTGAGCGTGAGCATCATAGAGGATGGTTCCGCCCGGAGTCTCATATACGCCGTGGCTCTTCATGCCGATAAGTCTGTTCTCGACGATGTTGAGGATTCCGATTCCGTTTCTGCCGCCGATCTCATTCAGCTTCTCGATGATGAGGCTGGCCTTCATCTTTTCGCCGTTCACGGATACAGGAGTGCCTTCCTCGAAACCGATGGTAACGTATTCAGGCTCGTCCGGTGCCTGCAGAGGGGAAACTCCCAGTTCGAGGAAGCCTTCCTTCTCGTACTGAGGCTCGAGTGAAGGGTCTTCGAGATCGAGTCCTTCATGGCTCAGATGCCACAGGTTCTTGTCCTTTGAGTAATTCGTCTCTCTTGAGATCTTCAGAGGTACATTGTGAGCCTCAGCGTAGTCGATCTCTTCGTCTCTCGACTTGATATCCCACTCTCTCCATGGAGCGATGATCTTCATGCCCGGTGCCCATCTCTTTACTGCGAGCTCAAATCTTACCTGATCGTTGCCCTTGCCTGTGCAGCCGTGGCATACGGCATCAGCGCCTTCTTCTATGGCGATCTCAGCGAGTCTCTTGCCGATGACCGGACGTGCGAAGGCTGTTCCGAGCAGATAGTCCTCATACTTGGCATCCATCTTGAGCGACGGAATGATCACTTCTTCTACCATCTCGTCTACAAGGTCTGCCACGATAAGCTTGCTAGCGCCGGTCTTGATGGCCTTCTCTTCGAGCCCGTCGAGCTCATCATTCTGGCCTACGTTTCCGCATACAGCGATGATCTCAGGATCGTCATAATTCTCTTTAAGCCACGGGATTATTATCGAAGTATCGAGGCCTCCCGAATATGCCAGCACAACTTTCTTGATTCCTTTTGTTTCCATGGTCGTTACCCCTTTTCTGTATTTTTATGTCTTTTTATTATCTGTATCAGTCGAGCACCTTGCGTATTGCGGCAAGTGCCTGTTTTATTTCATCTTCGCTTATAGTCAGCGGCGGCAGAAGTCTCAGCCTCTGACCTGCCGGTATGGCCAGCACGCCTTCGTCCATCAGCATCTTTACTGCTTCAGCGCCTGTCATGCCGTCGAGGTCAACGCCTATCATCAGTCCGAGACCGTCGAGACCCGTTACCTTCTTCATGCCTTTAAGCTCGCTTCTCATGAACTCTGACTTCGCTCTTACTGATCCGAGGAATGCATCATCGAGAGTATCGAGCACCACGCAGGCTCCTGCGCATGCCACCGGGTTCATTCCGAAAGTCGAGCCGTGATCGCCCGGCACGAGCACGTCGCAGGTCTTCGGTCCGCATATGATGCCGCCTATAGGGAGTCCTGCGCCTATGCCCTTTGCGAACGATACGATGTCAGGCTTTATTCCGTACTGCTCAAAGGCGAAAAGCGTTCCGCTCCGGCCGATACCGACCTGCACCTCATCATCTATGAACAGTATGTCTCTTTCCTTGCAGAGCTCCGCGGCCTTAGCAACAAACTCTTTATCGAGCGCATGTACACCGCCCTCGCCCTGCACCAGCTCCATCATGAACGCGCATGGATCGTACTGATCTGCAAGCTTTACGAGAGCTTCCGCGTCATCGACCTCAGCATGCACAAAGCCCGGTACCAGCGGCGCGAATACTTCCTGCGCCTCGGCAAGTCCCGTGGCCGTTACCGTAGCGAGAGTCCGGCCGTGGAAAGACTTTTTCAGAGAGATTATAGTGTTCTTTTTGTGATCTGCAAGAGTATTTCCATACTTTCTGGCGGTTTTTATGGCAGCTTCGTTTGCTTCGCCGCCCGAATTCGCAAACCACACCTTGCAAAGTCCGCTTCTGGTGACCAGCTTTTCCGCAAGCACCGGCCCCGGCTCGGTGTAGTACAGGTTTGATGCGTGCTGCACCCTTTTGAGCTGAGCTATTACGGCTTCAAGCCATGCCTCGTTCTGATAGCCCAGCGAGTTCGCGGCATATCCGCTGCAAAGGTCGATGTATTCCTTACCGTTCGCATCGGTGATCACCGCGCCGCTTGCGTGATCGACGACCACGTCATAGCGGTTATATGTATGGACTATATACTTTGAGTCCAGTTCCTTTATATGCCCGCGGTCCATCATTCGCTCCTCTCTCTGCTGTAGTACTTTACTCCGTCTTTCATTATCACGGTGCCTACGCCTCTGTCGGTGAATATCTCAAGAAGCAGGCAGTGAGGGATGTTTCCGTCAAGTATGTGCACCCGGTTGACTCCCCCTTCGATAGAGCGGAAGCAGTTGCGCACTTTAGGTATCATGCCTCCGGTTATGATGCCCTCGTCGATCAGCTTCTCTGCTTCTTCAACGAAAAGCTCAGATATGAACGATTCGGGATCATCAGGATCGGTGCATACGCCCGGTGCGTCAGTCAGGTATGCCAGCTTGTCAGCTTTAAGTGCCTTCGCTATCTCAGCTGCAGCATGGTCGCCGTTTATGTTGTATGACTGTCCGCTCTTGTCCATGCCTATCGGGTAAATGATAGGCAGAAAGTCATCGTTCAGAAGATCGTCGACTATCTTTGTGTCGACCTCTGTGATCTCACCTACAAAGCCTATGTCTTTCATTCCAGGCTTTGCTTTTTTTACGGTGAGAAGCCTTCCGTCCTTGCCGCTTATGCCGCATGCCCTTACTCCGAGCTGCTGGGCCATTGTGACAAGATCGCTGTTCACCTTGCCCAGAACCATCTCTGCCAGTTCGAGTGTATCGGCGTCCGTGACTCTGAGGCCGTTGATGAACTGAGGCTCAATGCCTGTCTTTCTCATCCAGCTGCTTATCTCGTTGCCGCCTCCGTGCACGATGACCGGCTTGAATCCGACGAGCTTCAGCAGCACCGCGTCTTCTATCACGTGCTTCTTGAGCTCTTCGTTTATCATGGCGCTTCCGCCGTATTTGATCACTATTATTTTGCGGTTGAACCGCTGTATGTAAGGGAGAGCCTCAATAAGTACATTGGCTTTCTCCATGTATTTCTGCTTTACCATCCCTTAGACCCCTTCTTTATTATGAGCGGTACGAGCCGTTGATCTTTACGTAATCGTATGTGAGATCGCAGCCCCATGCGTACGATTCAGCATCTCCGTCGTGGAGCTCAGCCTCAACTGTTACATGCTTTTCTGACAGCACCTTTGTCGCGAAATCGTCGTCGAACGGCACCGATGCGGAGGCCTTGCAGACCAGCACCTCACCGGCTTCCGACTTTACGCTCACGTCGATATTCGAAGCGTCGAATTCAGCATCAGTGTAGCCTATGGCGCAAAGGATGCGGCCCCAGTTCGCATCTGATGCGAAAACAGCTGCCTTGAAAAGCGATGAGCAGACTATGCTCTTGCTTACCAGCCTTGCAGTCTCTTTGTCAGGTGCTCCCGTTACATGAGCCTCGAGCAGCTTCGTGCAGCCCTCTCCGTCGCCGGCGATCATCTTTGAAAGCTCGACGCTGACCACATGAAGAGCTTCGCAGAATGCATCATATGCTTCGCCCTCTTCACAGATCTCCGGATTTCCGGCCAGGCCGTTCGCTATGACGACTACCGTGTCATTGGTCGATGTGTCGCCGTCAACGCTTACCTGGTTGTAGCTGTCAGCGATTTCTTCATGAAGAGCCTTGCTTACGAGCTCTTTGCTTATGGCGCAGTCTGTCGAAATGAAGCTCAGCATCGTTCCCATGTTGATGTGGATCATACCGCTTCCCTTGGCTATTCCGCCTAGGGTGCAGACTGTGTCGCCTACTTCGAACTGCACTGCACATTCCTTGATGTATGTATCGGTCGTCATGATGGCCTTAGCTGCATCGGCAGATCCTGTCCTCGAAAGATTGCCCACAAGATCAGGCATCGCTTTCACAAAAGGCTCTATCGGAAGCGATACTCCGATAACGCCGGTAGCTGCAGGCAGAACGTCATCTGCGCTGATGCCGAGGCAGTCAGCAGCGATCTGTGTAGCCTTTTCAGCGATCTCCTCCCCGTCAGGAGTGCATGTATTGGCGTTTCCGCTGTTGCAGAGCACAGCCTGCGCCGTACCGTTTTCGAGGTGCCTTTTTGTAACTGCTATGTGAGCAGCCTTGACCTTGTTTTTTGTGTAGACCGCAGCGGCATTGCCCGGTACTTCACTGACTATAAGAGCCAGATCGGTTTTTTCCGGGTTCTTCTTTATTCCGCTGTAGATGCCGCCTGCTTTGAATCCTGTCGCAGCTGTAACGCCGCCTTCTATCATCTTTATCATAGTCTTCCCCTTCTGTCTCTGAGCTAGTCCGTCTGCTGCAGCAGACCGGCCGTCTCATCTGCCCCAAGAACTATATTCATATTCTGTACTGCCGCGCCCGACGCTCCCTTTCCGAGGTTGTCATAAGACGCGATCAGAAGCATTCTTTCATCATTGCCGGCCACGTATATCTCCATGCCGTTGCTTCCCGCCATGGTGTTCGAATAGACTTTGCCCGATTCCGGAACTTCATCGTACACTTTTATCAGTGCTTCACCGTCGTATCTTTCGTAAAACGCTCCGAGCACTTCATTTCTGCCGGCTCCGCCTTTTAGCATCGATCCGTGCAGCGGCACTGTCATCACCATTCCGCTGTAGAAATCCGCGACCACAGGGCTGAAGCACGGAGCTTCTGCAAGGCCCGTCATCTGCACCATTTCAGGCAGATGCTTGTGTGTCTGCCCGAGTGCGTACTGCCCCGGCGAGTCAAGGCTGCAGTCCCTGCCGTCATCCTCGTAATCGGCTATCATTTTTTTGCCGCCGCCTGAATAACCTGTCATGCAGAAGCACGAAAGAAGGCTTTCTCTTCCGAGCAGACCGGCATCGATGAGCGGTCTCACAAGCAGAATGAATCCGCTTGCGTGGCAGCCCGGATTGGCTATCCTCGTGCTGCTGCGTATTTTATCTCTCTGCTCCGCACACAGCTCCGGCATTCCGTACACCCAGTCCGGATCGGTGCGGTGAGCAGTCGATGTGTCGATAATTACCGAATCCTTCGGCGCCGCGGCAGCGATCTCTCTGGCCGCCTGGTCAGGCAGGCACAGGATGCTTACATCAGCGCTTTTGATCATGCTGACCCGGGCTTCCATATCTTTGCGCAGATCAGAATCGATCTCAAGTATTTGTATGTCGGGACGCCCGATCAGATATTCGTTGATCCTGAGTCCCGTAGTCCCATGGGCTCCGTCGATAAATACTTTATACATTTTTTACCCCTCTATTATGTATGGCTCGGCATCTGCCGGTATCGGGCAGACGTATTCTTCATCACCGAGGCGCGCTTTGAACTCTTCTTTAGCTCTCGCTATGATCGAGTTGTCGTCAAAGAGGTCGATGACCGAGCACGCAAGCACCTTGGCTGCATAGACTGTGCCCTTATCGCCTATCGGCGAGGCTCCGCACGATACGTTCTGCCAGGAGTGGCCCGGCGAGTGCGCGGTGAAACACACTGTGTTGAACTGCGCGGTTGGCGTCTGCCAGCTGACGTCTCCGACGTCAGACGAGCCGGGCTCGAATTCGTTGCCGGTATAGAACGGCATCACGAAGTCGTTCAGCGATTTAGTACCCTTTTCCGAAAGTTCCCATACCTTCGCCCTTATATCTGCATCGAACCTTGCTCCGGTTCCCGGTATGGTGCCGTCCTGCGGGCATGTAGCGTCGAGTTCTGCCGCATATGCGCGCTCCTCTTCCGTGTATTCAGGAAGCGGTATCGACACCATGTTGTCGTAAAGCAGCTTCTCGAGAGTCGTGTTAGGGACGCTGTTGGCGGTACCGTCAACGAATATCCTCTCAAAGCTTGTTCCTGTCATGAGAGCTGCGCCTTCAGCGCACTTATCCACTCTCTCCTGAAGATCGATCGTATCCTTTACAAGCACCGATCTGACCATATACAGCACCGATGCATGAGGCTGCACTACGTTAGGCGAGAATCCGCCTCCGTCCACCATGGCATAGTGGAGGCTGCACTCCTTTTTCATGTGCTCGCGCAGGTAGTTCGCTCCAATGTTCATGAGCTCGACCGCATCGAGTGCCGATCTTCCGTTTTCAGGGTCACCCGCGGCATGAGCTGCAACGCCCTTGAACTTATAGAGCACCTGCGTGCAGGAGTTGTTCGTACCGGTAGATACTTGATTCTCGCTGCCCGGATGCCATGTGAGCGCGCAGTCAAGCGACTTCCAGAGCCCTTCGCGAGCCATGAACGCCTTCGACGCTCCGCCCTCTTCGCCCGGACATCCGTAAAAGATGACCGTGCCGTCTTTGCCTGTCTCTTCAAGATATTTCTTTACTGCCACGGCAGCGCCAAATGAAGCGGCGCCGAGCATGTTGTGGCCGCAGCCGTGTCCGCTTCCGCCTTTGACAAGCTCCTCGCGCTTTACGGAACCGGCCTTCTGCGACAGCCCCGACAGAGCGTCGAACTCCCCGAGGATACCTATAACCGGCTTGCCGCTTCCTGAGACGAACTTGCCAGAAAAAGCTGTCGCTATATCCGCGTAACCCGATTCAACTTCAAAGCCGTGCTGTGCAAGCTTCTCCATGTAAAGAGCCGCAGACTCCGTCTCTTTAAGAGATAGTTCTGCGTACTCCCACACCTTGTGCGAGACCCCGATGACTTCCGGGGCAACGCACTCATCTATATAACTGATAATTATTTCTTTTCCCATGCTTTATAAAACCTTGCTGAGGAAGTCCTTGAGCCTTGCATCGTGCGGATCTTCAAATACCTGTTCAGGAGTTCCTTCTTCCTTGATATACCCTTCATCAACGAACAGCACGCGGTTGGATACTTCCCTTGCGAATCCCATCTCGTGAGTGACGATTACCATCGTCATTCCCGCCTGAGCCAGCTCCTTCATGAGATCGAGTACTTCTCCGATCATCTCAGGGTCGAGAGCCGATGTCGGCTCATCGAAGAGCATTACGTCAGGATTCATTGCCAGCGATCTTACGATAGCGATACGCTGCTTCTGACCGCCTGACAGCTTTGACGGGTATGCATCCGCTTTATCCTCAAGTCCGATACGCTTCAGAAGCGTCATGGCCTGTTCGCGGATCTTCTCTTTCTCTGCGTTAAGGTCTTTTACCTTGTTGTATTTTGCAGTCTCGACCGGTGCCAGCATGATGTTGTCGAGCACGTTGAGGTTGTTGAACAGGTTGAACTGCTGGAACACCATGCTCATCTTGCGGCGTCCGAGGTTAGTGTCAATGTGGTTCTCCTTGTAGATCTTCTCCATGAGCGCCTTATACTCGGCACCCTCTTTTGAATGCTTCTCGAGAAGAAGATCCTCTGCTTTTATTTTTGCTATGGCAGCCATGTCTTCAAGACCGCCGGCTACAAGCTTCTTATATGTATTGGAAGCTCTGATAACATCGAAGTGCAGATACGGATCTACAGGTGTCATGAGCTTGCCCTCGATCCATACTTCGCCGAATGTAGGCTCTTCGAGCAGGTTCATGCAGCGCAGCAGTGTGGACTTACCCGAGCCCGAAGCTCCGATAACGGATATTACCTCGCCCTTGTCTACAGTTGTGGAAACGCCCTTGAGTACCTGAAGGCTTCCGAAGTTCTTGTAAATATTCTTTACGTCGAGCATGTTCTGCTCGTGATTGATTTTCTTTTCCATATCATCTGCAGGCCGGCTCTATGCGCTCGCCTTCATCCTCCTTTCTGCGATTCCGAGAAGCTTCGACAGTGTGAATGTTACAATAAAGTAGATAACGCCGATATCCATCAGTGTAGGGATAACGTTGAATGTGATTCCCTTGATGATCGCGTATGTCGTCATCAGCTCGCCCACGAAGAATGTGGAAGCAAGCGAAGTTTCCTTGATAATGGTTACGAACTCGTTACCGAGGGCCGGGAGAATGTTCTTGACCGCCTGCGGCATGACAACCTTGAGCATGGTCGTCTTCGATGTAAGTCCGAGTGCCCTGGCCGCTTCAGTCTGGCCCTTGTCTACTGCGCCGATTCCGGAACGGATGATCTCCGTAACGTAAGCCGCAGAATTGAGCGAAAGGCCGACTGCTACGCAGGCGAAAGGTGTCATCTCCGCAAAGCTGAATATCATCGGAACTATGAAATAAGCGATATACAGCTGCAGCAGAGCCGGGGTTCCTCTCATTACCTCAACAAAAGCCGTGATAATGAAGTTGAGAACTTTGGATTTGCTCATCTTTCCGATAGCCATAAGTGAGCCCAGAATAGCACCCGCGATGACGGCGATCGCCGAAAGCGCCAGTGTGTATCCGAGGCCTGTCCACAGCAGCCCCTGCCCTATATAGTAAGTCATAAATATATCCCACATGTCGTGGAATATCCTGCCCATTGTCATAACTGATTCCTCCGTTATAGATATATTATCCGGTGATAAAGCAGGTCGCAGATATGCAGCAGTAGAGGCTCTGCAGTAGCCGGTACTTAGCGATTGACAAGCTGTCTTACTTACTTCTGGTAGCGAAGTCAGAGCTTAGTACCGCTGCGTTAAGCTGCAGCGAGGCGAGAGCCGTACTCTACGGATGCATATACTGCGACCTGCTGTTGATTCTTATATATCTTTAGCGATAATTATTCTGTGATCTTGTTGCCGGCATCGTCATATCCGAGCTCATCGGCCGTCTTGATCTCGCCGAGCATCTGGCATGCTTCATACCATGTATCCCATACGTTAGCCTTTTCCTGCTCGTCCAGTATAGCGTTGACCTTCTCGCCAAGTTCTGCGTTGTCCTTGTTGATCATGATAACGTTGTTCTTGTAGAGCTCATCAACTTCGAAGTTGAATCCTGACATGACCAGATCGTCAGGGTTTGCAGAGATGAATGCCTCGCCGTTTCCTGTAGCTACTGCAAGAGCATCGATCTTTCCTGTCATCAGAGCTGTAACTGCGTCGTTCAGGTTCTCATAGAGTACCATTTCCGAATCAGGGAGCTGCTGCTCAACGAGCATCTTCTGGAGCGATCCGCCCTGTGCACCGACCTTGAGGCCTGCATAATTCTCAGCTGCTGTCAGCTTTCCTTCATTTGCCTTTGTGGTGATGATTGTCTGCTCTGTCTCATTCTCGCCTGCCTTGTACCATCTTGTGAGGAAGTAGTTCTCAGCACGCTCTTCTGTCCAGCTGAATCCCGAGATACCCATGTCTACGCTTCCTGTCTGAACGGCAGCCTGTACTGCGTCGAACGACATTGGTTTGATCTCAAGCTCTTTGCCCAGCTTGTTTGCGATGTCCTTAGCAAGAAGAACGTCGAATCCTACATACTGCTCAGCACCCTCTCTCGAAAGATCTACAAACTCCATTGGAGCGAAGTCCGGTGATGTTGCTACAGTGAGTGTTCCGTCTGTTTCGCCGGCCTCGCTGTTGATCTGCTCAAGAATATTGTTATATGCTGCTGCAACGTCTGTGCTTGCTGCAGCATCGCCGCTCTCTGCAGGCTCTTCGCTTGCGCCGCCGCCACCGCATGCACTAAGCATAAAAGTGAATATCATTGCAAGTGCCAGCAGAAGTACCAGTGATTTCTTTTTCATATTTATTTCTCCTTTTCCTATACAACACCTGTATATTTGCTGTTTACGTGCATTACTATAATAATTTTTGTATATTTATGCAATACATATTAATGAATTTTTTTCATTTTTTCTGTATCTTTATGCATACATGAAAAAACACAAGCAAAGCTCAATTCAGGATCCGGCACAACAAAAGAGCCCTGCGTATCCGCAGGGCTCCCGATAACGTTTTATCCGCCTGAATATGGATCATTTAAAGCATTTCGATGAATGCAGCGATTCTTGTGTTGAGCTGAGCAACGTCTGCTGTGGAGTAATCTGTTTCAACTGCGAAGTATGGAACTTTCTTCTCCTCTACGCAGAACTTCTCGATCGACTTGTGCTCTACATTATATGTATGGCATGCCTGGAGTGTCATCTCGAGAACTCCGTCAGCTTTGTACTCGTCGATAGTTCTTCCGAGCAGGTCATATCTGTTAGGGTTCGGTGTCATTACGGAGCATCCGATCTGCAGATATCTGTATGCTACAGCTTCCCAGATGTCCTCTGCGTTCTCGTCAACGAGTCTGTCGTACTGCTTAGCGCCTACGCAGTTCTCCATGGCAACTACAACACCGCCATTGTCTTCGATAGCCTTGATTACCTTCTCGGTAACTCCGCCGATCGGGCATCCTGTGAGGACGATACGAGGTCTCTTGTCGAGCTTCTTGCCTTCTGCGAACTCTTTCTCGATCTTTGCTTTTACATCAGCCATCTCACCAGGGATAACTGTGTGGTCGAACTTGAATCCGCTTCCGTAAAGAACGTGGAACATGTCGAGTCCGGATACCGGGCATGGATCGTTCTTCATTGTGTCGATGAGCTCTTTCTTGGCAACTCTGATCTCGTTCTCGAGCTTAACAGCCTTTCTCATGTCCTCATCAGTAATGGTGATGTCGAACTTCTTCTCGATATATGCCTTAAGTCTGAGGAGCTCATCCTTGTAGAGCTTCAGGCCGTTCTCGCTCTGGGAATTAGGAAGATCCATTACGAATACGTCCTTGAAATCGCTCATGAGCTCGTACATCTTCTTCTTTCCGTCGCATGTGTTCTCACCGATTACGATGTCGGAGAAGTAGAAGAACGGGCACTTGTCTTCTTTAGCAAATCCGTAGCTGGACTTGATCAGCGGGCAGAGGTTTGCAGGAAGATCCTTCTCTGCTGCAGGAATAGTCTCTCCGGATGTCGAGCAAAGGCCTACAGTAGCGCAGCCTGCTGCGATAGCGAGTTCCTGTGGGAAATATGTGCAGTAAGATCCGATTACAGGAATTCCCTGGTCCTTTACCTTCTTTACATTTACGAACGCGTTTCTTCTTGCTTCTGCGAATTCTTCAAATACCGCAGGCAGCTCTTTAATGATTTCCATAAAGCTGAACCCTCTTTCTTTACTAAATACACCTTTATATTGGCCTCAGTAAGTGGCCCTTACCTTCCTATTATATGGTCAAATTGTTAATAGAATTATAAAAAAAATCTATACATTAGCATTGCGTAGATCCACGTCCGTATTGCTCAATGATACCCATTTCAATTGCTCTCTTGAAAAACTATTCGTTTACTACTTTGTTCTGCTTCCAGTCCCACTTGCCCTTGAGGGTGATCTTCTCATACCAAGGAACGAAGTACGAAAGGATAGCAAATCCCGCGAGAAGGAAAAGATACCAGTTGTTCGGGATGATGTCAATCGGGCTTACTCTGCCTTCGCACATGCTTGCAACAACGAGGAATTGAGCTCCGTAAGGGATAAGCCCCTGCATGATACATGTGAATATGTCGAGAATAGAAGCAGTCTTTCTTGGGTCGATATCATACTTCTCGCTGATTTCTCTTGCCATAGGACCATCAACTATGATGGCAACTGTGTTGTTGGCTGTAGCCATGTCAGTCAGAGCAGCAAGTGCGCTGAGTCCGACCTGAGCCGACTTCTTGCCCTTGAATGTCTTTGACAGCTTCTCGATGAGCCAGTTAATTCCTCCGTAGTGCTTAGCCATCTCAGCGATACCGCCGCCAAGCATGGACAGGAGGAACACTTCGATCATTCCCTGAAATCCTGCCCAGGTCTGTCCTGCAAAGTCCATGAATGTGAGATCCCCATAAGCCATTCCGATGATGCCTGCTGCGAAGATTCCGATTGTGAGTACCAGGAATACGTTCATGCCGATAAGAGCGAGAACGAGTACCAGGATGTAAGGGATGACCTTTACTATGTCGAATCCGCCAACCTCAAGAACCTGAGCAGTTTCAGGTCTGCCGAAGATAACAAGCAGAATGATTGTAATGACGGCTGCCGGGAACGAAATCCAGAAGTTCGTGCGGAACTTGTCTTTCAGCTCAACTTTCTGAGTTCTTGTTGCAGCTATCGTTGTATCAGAAATCATGGACAGATTGTCACCGAACATAGCGCCGGAAACTACTGCTGCCATAACGAGAGGAAGGCTGAGTCCTGCTCTGTCAACAACTCCGAGAGCAATAGGAACGAGAGCTCCGATCGTCCCCATCGAAGTTCCTGTTGCTGTTCCGAGGAATGCTGCGATGATGAACAGTCCTGCTGCGAGCAGTGAAGCAGGGATGATTGAAACTCCCATGTTGACTGTTGCGTCAATGCCGCCCATAGCTCCTGCTACTGCAGAAAAAGCTCCTGCAAGCAGGTAGATCATGAGCATGGCCATAACATCTTCGTTAGCAGCTCCTCTTGCAAAGACCGAGAAATTCTCGTTGATGCCGGCCTTGCAGTTTATTGCGAACGCTACGATGACTGCAATAAACATTGCTGATACTGCAGGGAACTGGTAAAACGCCATCTCCACTCCCTTGGACTCCAGAATGATTCCTGCACCAAGATAGATCAAGATGAATACCGGAAACGGTATGAGCGCCAGTCCGCTGCTCTTTTTCTGTGTTTCCATGATTGATTAATCTCCTTTTACTTTAACTGATTCTTCAAAAAGATTTAACAACATAAAAGCCGCATTTTCTGCAGCCTTATCTAGTTTAACCTTTATTTTGAAAATGTAAATTTTTTTGCAATTCCGATTTTTATTGTAAATTGATATACGATCATATAATTGTCATGTTTTTACAAAACTGTGCCCGAATTTTGAGTATAGTCTACAAAAAAACCGAGCTTATTAAGTGCGGCTTAACACACAATTAAAAACTATTTAATACATTAATTCTTCTATTGCTTCTCCTGAGATCCAAACTTTCATTCCGCCTCTGACAAGATCGTCATATTGTTATTTCTGTTCATTCGTATGGGGTGTACTGTGGTGGTCTCCAGCCATCAAATCCGGCAAAAAGCCCGGCGCAAAAGCGATCATATGAAGCTGCAGAAGTGAAGGTCCCTGCATCATCGGTTTCCAGTTCAAATGTATACCCTGCGCCGTTTGGTGCATTGAATGTGAAATAATCTTCTCCAGTCACAATGTTCATGACGGCCATGATAGTACCGCCGTGAACTACAGCACATAGGGTTTCGGCACCATTCTCGCATGCCTGCCGGACTGCTTCTCTAAATCCCTTGCACACCCGATCACGGAATCCCGCTATACTCTCTCCGCCTGGGATCTTCGAAAATCCGCCGCTGTCGAGCCAGGCCTGATAATCAGGATCTCCGTTGAGCAACTTGTGGTTTTTGCCCTCGAAACTGCCGAAGTCCATCTCTCTCAGATCGTCGATAACGGTCTGAGCTTTACACGGGAACATGATGTCTGCAGTCTCGCGTGCCCTCTTCATCGGGCTCACAAAGAGCATCGCTCCATCCGGAATCCCTTCAATGGTCTTGAGTGCGGCGCGTCCTTCTTCGGTGAGAGGCTCATCAGTCCTGCTGCCGTTGAAATTAAGTTCTTTATTGCCGGCGGTCATGCCATGCCGTATGAGATAGCATTTCATTTCTATGCTATGCCCTCCTGTATATAATTCCTGCCTCCGCTTACAGAAAAAGCTGCTGCCTTGCCGCGGCAGCAGCTTTGTTCTACAGGTTCATCAAATGTGCAGGAAAAATCCCGCCATTAAGAAGTATGTGCAAAGCGATATCATGTCGGTGATAGAAGCCATCATCGGGCCCGCCATCAGTGCAGGGTCGATTCCTATGCGCTTGGCCAGCATAGGCAGCATCGATCCGATCAGCTTCGCGATTATGACTATGAGTATCATAGATACGCACACCGTAATCGCCACCAAAGGCGGGTTGTGATCGAGGAACACTATCCTGAAATAGTTGAGTATACTCAGGCAGATACCCACTATGACACCTACTCTGATCTCCTTCCACATTACCTTTACGAAATCGCCGAGTTCGAGCTCACCTGTAGCCATACCGCGGATGACCAGCGTAGATGACTGCGAGCCGGAGTTACCGCCCGTGCCCATCAGCATCGGCATGTATATTACAAGTGCTATGACAGCAGACATCGCGTCCTCAAATTTGGCAAGGATCCCTCCGGTAACGAAGTACGAGCACATGAGCAGGAACAGCCACGGCAGCCTCGCCTTGACGTGCTGCCATACGGACCGGTCAAGATATTCCCTGTCCGATGTGTCGATGACACCGCCCATACGCTCGATATCCTCTGTCGTCTCTTCTTCGATGACTTCGAGGATGTCGTCGACGGTAACGATACCGACGAGTCTGAATTCATTGTCTACGACCGGAATCGCCAGATAACCGTATCTGGTGAACAGATCCGATACCTCCTCCTGGTCGTCATCTACATGAGCGACCACGGGGTCTACGTGCATTATATCCGACACGAGCATCGTGTCAGGCGATATCACCAGAGACTTCAGCGATACAACGCCCTGCAGCTTACGGCCTGTATCCACCACGTAACATGTATAGATGGTCTCGGAGTCGAGTCCGACATCCTTGATGTGGTCGAGAGCCTGCCTGACAGTATCAGTCTTGCGAAGGTTGATGTACTCCGGCGTCATCAGGGCGCCGGCGCTGTCTTCCTTATACTTAAGGAATGTGTTGATGAGCTTGCGCTCACTCTTCGGAGTCTTGTCGAGGATCTTATCGACAATGTTGGACGGGAGCTCTTCAAGGACGTCGATCATGTCGTCGAAGTCGAGCTCGTCCAGAATGTATTTGATTTCGGGATCGGTTATGATGTTGATGATATCGATCTGGTCATCGATGCTGAGCTCCGCGAAGACATCGACGCTGATGTCTTTAGGAAGCGCTCGAAACAGCACCACCATTCGCTGGAGATCGAACTCACGCCTGATGTCGACCAGCAGTTCAGCTATCTCGACCTCATTATGTTTAAGGAGCTCATCTCTGGCGTGGAAGTACTTTTTTGTCTCGAGATACTCGACGATCTTCAGAAAGGACTCATCGTATGCCTGATCCATGTCAGGAACCAAGTTTAAATTCTCCAATGGTCAGCCCTCCTTTCCCGTTTTGATGTATTTTTGTGCTTTTATTTCAGCATTTCGATCATCTCATCTTCTGTGATGATCGCAACTCCTAGTTCGCGTGCCGTCCTGTTTTTGGACGAGCCCGAATTCGGATCGTTGGTGATCAGATAGTCGGTCTTTGCCGATACCGAGCCGGCCACCTTACCGCCCTCGGCCTCTATCTCGGCCTTGAGATCTTTGCGGTTCGCGTAGTGATTGAGGCTTCCGGTAATTACGAAAGTCTTGCCCTCTAGACTCGTGCCCGCCGCCTCGTAGCTCTCATCTATCGTGAGCAGGCTCAGCAGCTCATCGAGCTCCGCCCTGTTCTTTTCATCTGCGAAAAAGCCTGCGTAGTCGCGTGCCATGACAGGCCCGACCCCGTCGATATCCTTAAGATCGGCCTCTTCGAGGCTTTCTATCTCGCTCCACTTATTGCGGCATGCGCGCGAAATGATATTCGACGTCGCGACCCCGATGCCCGGCACTCCGAGTCCGTAAAGGAGTCTGGCAGGAGTCGTGTTCGATGCCCTCGTTGCCGATTCAATGAGGTTGTCGTACGATTTTTCGCCGAAACCTTCCATTGCTATAATATCATTTTTGTGGCCCTCGAGCCTGAACAAATCCGCGAACGAACTCAGCGCTCCTATACCGATCAGTTTGAGCAGTCCCGATTCTGACAAGCCCTCTATATTCAGCGCGTCTCTCGATACGAAGTGCTCGAACTTCTTTACGTGCTTCGCAAGGCAGTCAGGGTTCGTGCAGTTGAGAGTCTTCGTGCCCTCGTCTTCCCTGATGAGAGTGCGGCCTCCGCATACAGGGCAGACCTCAGGGATCTCGATATTTCCGCTCCTCGTGAGGTTGCCGGCAAGCTGCGGGATTATCATGTTGGCCTTGTACACCTGAATGGTGTCGCCTATGCCGAGCGCGAGGTCTTCCATGATGTTGATGTTGTGCACCGAAGCACGCGATACGGTCGTGCCCTCGAGCTCTACCGGGTCGAATATTGCTACAGGATTGAGCAACCCGGTTCTTGAAGGGCTCCACTCGATCTCGCGAAGCACAGTCTCGGCCTGCTGGTCGCGCCACTTGAACGCGATCGAATCCTTTGGGTACTTAGCAGTCTCGCCCAGAGTCGACGCGTAATCGGCATCTTCGAGCGTCAGCACCAGGCCGTCAGAAGGAATATCGAAGGTCTGGATGGCCTCTTCATATTTGTCTATCGCATCGATCAGGTTATCCTTGTCGACCATCACATAATCGACTATCTCGAAGCCCTGCTCCTTCATCCACTCCATCTTTTCCCTGCGGCTCGAAGTCTCGAAGCCCTCAGACAGAGTAAGGCTGAACGCGTAGAAGTTGACGCTTCTTTCGGCAGTCACCTTCGGATCGAGCTGGCGTATGCTTCCGCTGCAGAGATTCCTCGGGTTCTTGTACTTCGCATCGGTGTCTTCGATAGCCTCGTTTATCTTCTCAAAGTCTGAATATCTGATGACAGCCTCGCCGCGCACCATGACCCTGCCCTTATGAGGTATGCTCTTAGGCACGTTGCGGCATGCGAGCACGTTAGCAGTGATGAGCTCACCCTCGACACCGTTGCCTCTGGTGACGCCCTGCACGAGCCTTCCGTTCTCATATGTGATGCCGACAGTAAGGCCGTCGAGCTTCCACGAAAGCAGGCCCTCCTTTTCGCCGAGCCACGCCCTCAGCTCATCTCTGTCTTTGGTCTTGTTGAGCGAGAGCATTTTGATCTCGTGTACTATCTTAGGCAGCCCTGCCGCTGTCTCGAAGCCGACGTTGATCGACGGGCTGTCGTCCCTTATGTATCCGGTCTCATCTTCGAGCGCGAGGAGCTCGTCGTACATCTCGTCGTACTCGTAATTGGTTATTATCTCAACGCCGTCAGTATAGTAGGCGTGCGACGCTTCATTCAGTTTTTCGACCAGTTCGTCTATTCTCTTTCTCTGATCCATTGAAATCCCCTATTTTATAATGATGCGCTTGTCGACTCTGCTGCCGAGGCCCTTGTGCTCGCTGAGGTATTTTTTCAGTACGCTGAACGCGTCTTCAGCGACTATGTGCCTGCCGTGATCAGTCCGATGAAGAGCACCTTGAACCCGCCTATATCCAGTACCTGGTAAGGCTTGAACAGATTCCTGTTGTTCTTCTTGATGCGGAAGTTTGCGGTGAGTATAGGGAAATCCGCGTAGCGCGACACGAACATCATGTGCGATATGCCGTAGTCGAGTTCGTGATTGCCCAGCGACATCAGATCGATATCGATGAGGTTGAGGATGTCCATGGTCGACAGGCCCTGGTACTCACTGTCGATAAGCGAGCCCTGAAATACATCTCCGGCTATGACATAGACAGTGTCCGGATTCTCCTTCTTTGCCCTGTTTACATAGCCTGAAACCAGCGCCAGACTGTGGCGGATGTTTCCGTCCTCGTCCTTTTCGCCCTCGAACTTGCCGTGTATATCATTTGAATGCAGAATTACGATCTCTTTAAGATTTTTATCCATCAGTTGACCTTCTCCATTTTGACGTAACCCTTGCCGAGCTTCTTCTGACCGAAGTCGTCAAACATTACAGTCATAGTTTTTTCGTCCTGCTCTATGACCATACCCTCGCCGAACTTAGGATGCCTTACGATATCCCCGTTCTCGAATTCCTGATGTATATTTCCCTTGTTTGCCGTCTGCCTTCTTGAAGCGGAAAGGCTGTCGAACGGCTTCGAAGCCGGTGCCCCCGAATAGCCGTCAGCTGTTCCGAATGAGCGACCTCCGAAGTAATAGTCGCCGAAGTACGCGCCCTCGCCCCTGAGACCGGAGCCGGTCTTCACCTTGTCGTTCACGAGCGTGTCGCCGTCCATGCATTCCTTGTCCATCTCCTCAAGGAAACTCGACTCCATCTGGAAGTCGGTGCGGCCGTAGACCGTGCGAACCTGAGCGCCCGTCAGGTAGAGCTTCTTCATGGCGCGGGTTATGCCCACGTAACAGAGCCTGCGCTCTTCTTCCATGCCACCTTCGCTGTCCATGGCGCCCATTCCCGGGAACATGCCGTTCTCCATGCCCGGCATGAATACGACCGGAAACTCAAGTCCCTTTGCCGAATGCAGGGTCATGAGCACCACCGCATCTTCGTCTTCGTCGTGGTTGTCTATATCTGCCATGAGAGTTATCTGCTCGAGGAATGCCGAGAGCTCTGACTGCTCGTCAGCTGCTATATCGGCTCCCATGAGCGCAAGCCTCTCGGCTCTTATCTCTTCGCGCAGAGCCTGCGCACTTCCGTCAGCGAGTCCCTTCTCGAACTCCGCGATGACGGTCTTGAATTCCATTATGTTCTCTATGCGGCTCTCGGCCTCGACCGTGCCGGCATCTTCAAGCGCCTTAAGGTAGCCCGAGCGGTTGAGCACGTTGTCATACAGATCGGTCAGAGTCAGGTTATCCTGCTCCTGCCTGATGCCGGATATCATCTCAACAAAGGCCTCTATGGAGCCTCTGAGTTTAGGACCAAAGGTCGCGAGCAGTTCCTTTTCGCACAGAGCCTCGAAGATGGTCATGCCGTACGCGTTTGCGTATTCTTCGATGCCCGCGATGGTTTTGCCGCCGATGCCGCGCTTAGGCTCGTTGATCACCCTCAGCAGCGACACATTATCGCCCGGGTTCTCGATCAGGCGCAGATAGGCCATCACATCTTTTATCTCTTTGCGGTCGTAGTATCTGAGACCCGCGAGCACCCTGTACGGGATGCCGCGGAAGCTGAACTTCTCTTCAAAGCTTCTCGACTGTGCGTTCTTGCGGTAGAGGATCGCGAAGTCCTTGTAGCTGTAGCCCTCGGTCTCCCTGAGCCTTTCTATCTCGGAGCCTATCCACCAGGCCTCCTGCTTCTCGTCGTCGAGCCTCTTGTATGTGATCTTCTCGCCGTCTTTCCTCTCGGTCCACAGAGCCTTGGCCTTGCGCTCGCGGTTGTTTTTGATCACCGAGTTGGCGAGCTTGAGGATATTGCCGTCTGATCTGTAATTCTGCTCGAGCCTTATGGTGAGCACATCGCCGAAGTCGTTCTCGAAGTCGAGTATGTTGCGGATATCCGCGCCGCGCCACTGGTAGATGCACTGGTCGTCATCGCCGACAACGCAAAGATTGCCGTGCGCCGAAGCCAGCATCTTGATGAGCTTGTACTGCAGGTAGTTGGTATCCTGGTACTCATCTACCATTATGTATCTGAAGCGGTTCGAGTAATAAGCGAGTATGTCGGGATTCTGCTCGAGCAGCTTCACGCCGTTCCACAGCAGATCGTCGAAATCCATCGCGTTGGCCTTCAGCATCTCTTCCTGATAGCGCCTGTACACGTCATAGATGTGCCTCTCGTAAAGAAGCCCCTGCGTCGTAGCGAGGTATTCTTCAGGCCCTTCTTCGCGCTCCTTGCACTTGCTGATCACCGAGATGATCATCGAAGGAGTCGAATTCTTGTCGTCAATGTTGAGCTCCTTGCAGATACGCTTGATGAGAGTCTTCTTGTCGGTCTCATCGTAGACGCTGAAGCCCGCCTTGTAGCCGAGCCTTTCAGGGGAATATCTGAGCATGCGAAGACAGGTGGCATGGAAAGTCATGATCCACATTCCGTAGACCTCTCCGACCAGATCTTCGACACGGCTTCTCATCTCACCGGCGGCCTTGTTTGTAAAGGTGACTGCCAATATGCTGTGCGGATCTATCCCCTGCTCTATCATGTACGCCATGCGGTGTGTCATGGTCGCGGTCTTGCCCGAACCCGCTCCCGCGAGTATCAGCACCGGACCGTCGATCTGCCTCACGGCCTTATTCTGTTCACTGTTTAATGTCATGCGCATAGTTAATTTATTTTAACACATTTTTGCCCTCATGCGGGAGGAAACAGGCAGGTTTTAATTGTGCACATGCCTGTTTCAGAAAGACTCTGAATGCATATTTTTATTGTATGTTTAACATATCTTTGCGGTTGACTTTTACTACTGTGGTGTTAAAATTTAGCCATAGGGCTGTAAAGCCCGGGCCAATATTTATTAATAAATATAAGGAGAGTGATACGCAATGGCAAATTATGTAGAAAGAGTCATCGAGCAGTGCAAAAAGAACAATCCTGGCGAGGTTGAGTTCCACCAGACAGTAGAAGAAGTTCTTTCTTCTCTTCAGCCGGTTGTTGAAAAGCATCCTGAGTATGAAGAATGCGCACTTCTTGAGAGACTCGTTGAGCCTGAAAGAGGAGTTACTTTCAGAGTAGTTTGGGTTGACGACGAAGGTAAAGTTCAGGTTAACAAGGGCTACAGATATCAGTTCAGCAGCGCAATCGGACCTTACAAGGGCGGTCTGAGATTTGCTCCAAACGTATATCCTGGAATCATCAAGTTCCTCGGATTCGAGCAGATCTTCAAGAACTCCCTGACAGGTCTCCCGATCGGCGGCGGCAAGGGCGGTTCGGATTTCGATCCTAACGGCAAGAGCGATGCAGAAGTTATGAGATTCTGCCAGGCATTCATGACAGAGCTCTACAGACACATCGGACCTAACACAGACGTTCCT
>CADBKM010000014.1 GCA_902795265.1 uncultured Eubacteriales bacterium | reverse complement strand
CCATGCAAGCTGGAGGCCGTCCGGATTAGCTGCGTTGATCTCGTCAACAGCGAGCTGTCCGCCGTTCTTTACTGCGTTTCCGTAAATAGCAGCCGGTCCCGTGAGAGGGCCTGTGTTGCCGAGCAGTACTGCCTCGCCTGATCCGGAATCACTGCTTCCGCCGCCGCCACCGCATGCTGCGAGTGCGAATACCATCATGCAGGAGAGTGCTGCAACTACGACTTTTTTCCATGTCTTCTTCATTTTACTTTTTCTCCCTTTCTTGATCCCAATTATTTGGTTCTGACTGAGTGATAGTTGATATAGTTGCTTGTTTACCTTTTCGCAATAAGGGATCCTCCCGTCAGACGGGCCCCTCCTTGTTGCAATGCCCGGGCATTTAATAAGCCCGCATCGCTGCGGGCTCCCAAGCTTCAAGGTTATGACCTTTTGTACTCTATCGCCTACAGCATAACATCGCCCTCTACCAGTCTTCTGACCAGAAGGACGCCGATAATGCTGATTACGATAATGCCTGAACTAAAGTACATATGGTCTCCTTTTTTGTACAGCTTCTTTGTACAGTGCGATTATAGTATTGTGAAGATTTTGTGTCAACACTTTTTGTGAAAAAGTTCAATTTTTGACCCCTATTTTGTGTACGTTATACAAAACAAAACTGGTACAGGAGGGACGGTTCTTACTGTACCACTTTTTTCGGGACAGAGCAGACAGTTCTTATTGACCATTTTTGCAGACAAAAAGCGGGCTTGCTGAAGGCCCGCTTATATGCTCGTTAATGGGTCAATAAGAACCGTCCCCGGTGTACCAAAGTGGTACAGTAAGAACCGTCCCTGATGTACCACAGCTATTGAGGTGTTCCGTCTGAATTGAAGAGCGGCAGATACTCGAGATAAACGATATCTTTGCGGTCAGCTGCCTCACCTTCTGCAAGGACAGTGAACTTGCCGACGATATCGCCGCCTACTGTTTCAACGAGTGTCTCAAGAGCTGCAAGCGACTCACCCGTGCTGATAACGTCATCTACGATGAGTGTGCGCTTACCCTGGATCTGCTCTCTTTCATCTCTGCCAAGGCAGAGAGTCTGCATGTGATCAGTTGTGATCGAATTTACCTGGACTTTTACGACATCCTGCATGTAGAGCTTTGCTCCCTTGCGGGCTACGATATAAGGCTTGCCGGACTGGCGTGCCATTTCATAGCACAGAGGAATGCCCTTGCTCTCTGCTGTGATGAGTACATCGAACTCAGGCGCCTGCTTAAGAAGTTCGCGCGCTGCAGCTACAGTGACATCTACATCATTGAACATAATGAAACCTGCGATATACAGGTCGTCTGTGACCTTGCAAAGCGGCAAATGCCTCTCGAGGCCTGCGATAGTCATCTTGTAATCCATGGTCTTTTCCTTTCGATTATCACATTACTAACAGGTGAAGTTTATCACACCAAGGCTGACTTTTGTAGATTTTATTTGCCTTTCTAATCCTGTGGTACCATTTTGCAGACGATTATATAGCGTGCGTCTTCAAATTCATATGCGCAGGTGGAAAGCATGACCAGCCTGTCCGAAGTGGATATTCCGACATCGGTGATATACGAAGCATTCGCCTGAAGCAGGTTCAGATAATTCAGCTTCTCACCCTCGTCTTTTATATTTGTCAGATAGATGTCGCTGTCTGCCGGTTCATTCAGGAAGGCCCATATCTGAAGATCGAACTTTCCTTCCGGAGTCGTCAGTTCGAGTTTCGGGTGCTTTTTGCAGTATTCGGGATCTCTCAGTTCTTTAAGGCACGCGAACATGGTGCCGTCTTTCATGTGATGCCCGTAGACTATTGTATTGAACTGCCTGAAGGCCGCTTCCGTGATGCAGTCAACGAACAGGGTGCCGCAGCCTCCCCATGTGCGGTCAAACAGCATGCTCAGATACATTTCGTTATTCTCGCCCTGCACGATCGGGTAGTCGATAATAGTATCCTCATAATAAAGCCAGCCGACTACATCGGGATTGATCTTTCTGAGAGCATCGAAATCGATCTCATCACCCGCCTCTTCAGCTACTTTATCGTACACCGCACGGTCAGCCATATAGCCCTTCATCACTGTGTAAAGCCTCCAGCCCGATATGGCCAGAATGGCAACAAGGCAAAGCATTATAACACGGCGTGCTGCGCGCCTTACCTTTTTTCCGTTTGATTTGTTCCGAGGTTTCTCACTCAATTTGAGCACTTATCCTTTCATCTCTGCTAATGTACAGGCACTTCGATGTCCCTGTAATCTTTCATGAACTCATATATAGCTGCCAGAGCTTTGTCTGCGCCGCCTTCGGTATCAGACTCTACATTCAGAGGCATCACAGGATCGTGAAGCGACATTCTGAGCAGGAACCAGCCTTTGCATCCGTCGATATCGTAGTTAACTCTGACACCTTCGTAGTTCGGCTCAACAAGCTCAAGTTTGCTTGAATACTCGGCCCATTTCGTGAAGTCTTCGAGGACTCCGGCTCCGTACTGCCTGAAATCTTCCGCTTTGATCTTGAACCTTATCTCTTTTGATTCGGCAGGTGATCTGAGACCTTCAAGAAGAGCTGTTATATCTTTGCCTTCAGCCTTGAGCCTTGCCGCAGTGATCACTATCTGTATGGCAAGGAACGCACCGTCATCAAGATAGTAATTATCCGAATACGCCGCATGGCCCGAAGTCTCTATGGCAAGGAACGCGCTTTCACCTGCCGCGTTGAGTTCTTTGGCCTTGTTGATGACATTCTTGTAACCCCTCTTATATCTGAGGTGCTTCAGGCCCAGTTTGCCTTCAAGAAACTCATGAAGCTCATCAGATGTGACGCTGTCGGTAACGACCGTACCTCCCGGATAGTCATCGGCGGCAAGTGCAGCCGCGAGAGCGATTATCTCGTTGCGGGCTATTGGCCTTCCGCCCGGCCCTACAGCAGCTGACCTGTCTCCGTCTGTATCGAAGATGATCCCCAGGTCTGCGTTATTGTCTTTGACAGCCTTGCATATGGCAGCCATGGCCTCAGCGTTTTCAGGATTGGCCGGATGGTTAGGGAAATGCCCGTCAGGTTCAAGGTAGAGGCTTCCGCTTATGTCAGCTCCCATTCTTTCAAGAACTTCCTTCGCGAAGAATCCCGAAGCGCCGTTGCCGGCATCAACAACGATGTGCATTCCCTTCAGATAGCCCGGAACGTCTTTAAGCCCCATGGAAATCATCTGACGGAGATATGCAGCATACATCATTCTGACGTTGGTATCCATCTTGTCATAGACCCCGCCGATAAAGTTGTAGCGGCTTGCCAGCCTCAGTATCTCGGCTATGTCTTCTTTTTCAGGACCGCCTTCGGCCGTAAAGAATTTGAATCCGTTTCTCTCATAAGGCAGATGGCTGGCCGTTATCATGATCGATCCGTCAAACTCAAACTGAGGCATAACGGTAGCCATGAACATGGCAGGAGTTGTGGCAAGTCCGGCATCGTAGCCTTCAGCTCCCCACAAAGCGATCGCCTCAAGCACTCCCTCTTTTAGTTCTTCGCCTGACAGTCTCGGATCGTGCCCCACGCAGACCTTCAGCATTACCGGATTCTTGTTTACCTTTTTGGAAAGCCAGTAAATGAACGCTCCGGTAATACGGCCCGCAACCTCTTTGTTAAGGTTTACTTCAGGGCCGCCTTCAGTCGCGATCGCGACACCACGAATATCGCTCCCGTTCTGGAGCTTTGCAAAATCTATCATATCGGTTTCTCCTTACTTACTTAAGTACAGTGCTATTTTAGCATAAAAACAGCAGGGACTTAATGCCCCTGCCGTTTTTTGCTTATTCAGTTAAGAGACTCTGTTAGCCTGCACTGTTGAGAAGCAGCAGTCCGAATACGAGTGTGAAGAGCGCTACTGTCTCTACGATACCGATTACGATGAAGTAGTTAGCAGTACCTTTTCCTGTTGCGCCGAGAGCGTCAGATGCAGCAGCCGCGCATCTGCCCTGGAAGAGAGCCGACATTCCGATAGCGAAGCCTCCGAAGATACCAACGCCGAGAGCCATGCCAGGGTCGCAGTTAGCACTGTTGATGAAGTTCATCAGCAGGAATCCATAAATTGTCTGTGTCAGCGGAGCACCGGTGAACGCGATCATGATGAACGGAGCAGGCTTGCCGCTTGCATAGCATTTCTTCCATGCACCTACCGAAGACATTCCGGCGAATCCGGCGCCGAATGCAGAACCAGCAGCAGATAAACCAAGGGCCGCAGCCATACCTATAAATGCAAGATTCATGATAATTTCTCCTTTTCTTCTATTTATTCACTTTCTTAAATGGTTCATATGGCAGTCCTGTCCACTCGAGGCCTACCTGACCCGAGAACTCGAGCACGTTCAGACGCACGCCGTGAACGACTACCGACAGGAAACACATTATTATGTTTAGTGCATGGCCTATAAGTACGACCAGTACACCGAGGATTATCAGTGGGCCGTGCATTCCCGCTGCGATTCCGTTGAAGCTCTGTGAAATCGCTACGCCGGCCATACCGACTGCAAACAGTCTGATGTAACTCATTACGTTACCGAAACAGCTTATCGTGTCAAGGAAGTCGGTAAACGCGTTTGCCAGACCTGCCTTAAGGCCCTGTCCGAATGTCTTGTCAGGCGACATTCCACCGAACAGGAGTACCAGCACGAATGCGACTCCGATCAGCCCGAACACCGGCACGAGGCTGATGTTCTCGTGGATGACCAGATTGAGCGCCAGCAGGTACATCGCTACTACAGCGATCGCCCAGCCGAGGTTGGCGACCCATGAAAGGTCTTTCTGAGGGAGCTTGTCTTTGATTGCGAGGATCGAGCCAAGCACCATCTGTACCGCGCCTATCGAGAACGAGAACTTCATTATCGCGTTCTGAGTAACAGTCGAGGTGAGTCCGAAGTATTCCGGATATGTCGCCAGACTAGGTACCACAAGATTCTTAAGAAGAGGTACATTCATGGCGCTCTCCATTCCGAACCACGTGCCTGTTACGGCGCCCCATACAATGGTGGCTATCGATAGCACGAAGAGGAGGAATGTGACTGTGCTTCCCTTCTTCTGTTTGATTCTGAGCGCGATCGTTCCGAGCAGTATGAGTACACCGTAGCCTCCGTCTCCGATGATCATGGCGAAGAACAGAGTGAAGAACAGGAAGAACCAGAGCGATACATCCTGCTCCCTGTAGCCCGGAAGAACGCCGAGTATGTCGAATACCGGCTCGATGAGCTTGGATACCTTGTTGAAGCGGAGCTTCGTAGGGATCTTGTCATCGTCTTCGGCTACGTCATCTGCAGCCCATGCGCATTTCTTTTCGGCCGCCATGGCTTTGACCTTATCGAGCTCGACTTCAGGGACATATCCTGATATCCATACAAAGTCGCTGTCGCCCTGAGCTGTCTCGCTTGCTGACGAGTAGTTCACCTCGTTCTGCAGTTTTAACAGCTGGTCTTTGAAGCTGGCGTCGTAGGCTGATGCGGCCTTAAGCGTGCTGTCGCACTCGTCGATGCCCTTGCCGGCATCTTCGATCTGCTTTTTAAGCTCGCTTACGCTGCTGTCACCCGGTATAAACTCTATTGCCTGAATGGATGGCGGAAGTGTTCCGAAAACAGCTACCGCATCCTGTTTGTCTACAGGAGCCAGGCGGATAAACTTTATGTCTTCTTCGGCCTGAAGAGCCTGGAATTCTTTGCTGCCCATGCGATAAAAGTGGAAATCGTAACCGGCTTCCTTAAGATCTTTGACATCCTGTGGTGAAAACTCGCCCCATGCCGCGATCCTGTCTATCTCTGTGTTGGCAGCGCTGATCTCCTGCCCCAGGGCCGCCTTGCGGTCTATCGCCTCAAGCACCCCGTCGTACATTTTCTTGAATTCATCGTCTGCGAGGATCTCTCCGCTCTGCTCCTGCTTAGGATCGGCATAGTCCTTGAGGGCCATTTCGGTCTTTGACAGGGTCTGGAAGCGGTCGGATACCTCACGGTCCGCACTTTGTTTTTCTGCGAGATGCATTACGCCTATGTCTCTGAGGCCTTTTAGCATCTCCTCTTTAGCAGAGGCAGATGTGACGATGTGTACCATTTTCATTTTTTCTACCATCGCTATACCTCCACTAATTTCTTCTTTGAGATCTTGCCGCGTACAACGGCCGCCGTCTGCTGGTCTCCCAGGTATACCTGGATGACACGTATATTCTCCTTGGCTTCAGGGATCTTGACCTTTTCAAACAGGTTTACTCTCTGCGAAGTCGTCCGGAGTTCCTTCTCAAGAAGCTCTGTCTGCTTCCGGAGGGTCGAGACTAAAGCGTCCAGTCTGGCGATCTCACGAAGTTTGAAGACTGCAGTGTCTACCCAGAGCGGGTAGTCGTCCACATCGTAGTCGATGTCTTTGAACGTGAGCTCTTCGAATGCAGGTATCGTAACACCCGCTATGTTGTCATCTTTGACGATAACCTTATCAGGCTGCACGAGCTGATCAAGTCGTTTTTCTTCGTCGAAGATCTCGTTTTCTGCGAATACAGCTACCCAATCGTCCAAATCACCGATCATCTGAATGCGTTCGGCTTCCTTACGCTCGAGTTCCTGGCGGATACCCATTATTACCGACTGCAGCTGCTGCTTTTTGAGCTGCAGTGTCGGAAGATAGCGCTGGAACTGCTTAAGGTTGTCCTTCTGCTTCTTCAGTTCATTCTTTGTTAGTTTGATAGCCATGACCCGCTCCTTTTGTTAGTTCAACGCATCCTTTTTCGGCCATCTCTCCTCTATCAGGCTTGTCTTCATTCCTGTCTCAACAGGGTCGAAGCATTCTGCGAGGATCTCCCAGCCGAGGTCGAGAGCGTCTTCAAGCGGAATGTTCACGGAAAGATCCATCATCTTTGACTCGAACATCTCACCATACTTAAGGAGCTTGTCATCCCACTCAGTCATCATGAATCCCATGGATTTCTTTTCGAGGGATTCCTTGTACTGAGCGTAGAGCTTGATCATACCATCCATCAGAGCACGGTGGTCATCTCTTGTCTTGCCGTTTACGTTCTGTTTAAGACGTGACAGCGATCCGAACGGCTCGATACGGCCGCCCTTGAGATAGTACTGACCCTCTGTGATGTATCCGGTGTTGTCCGGTACCGGGTGAGTTACGTCATCACCAGGCATCGTTGTAACGCCGAGGATAGTGATGGATCCGGCTCCCTCGATATCTACAGCCTTCTCATAACGCGAAGCGAGCGAGCTGTAGAGGTCTCCAGGATATCCACGGTTGGACGGTACCTGCTCCATCGTGATCGCCATTTCTTTCTGTGCGTCAGCGAAGTTTGTCATATCGGTCAGGAGTACAAGAACTCTCTTTCCGGTAAGAGCGAACTGCTCAGCTACAGCCAGCGACATGTCAGGAACCAGTGTGCACTCTACGATAGGGTCAGCAGCTGTATGAATGAACATTACAGTGTGGCTCATGGCTCCGCCCTTTTCGAGGGTGTCACGGAATTCCATATAGTCATCGTACTTAAGTCCCATACCGCCGAGGATGATCACGTCTACCTCAGCCTGCATCGCAATTCTCGAAAGAAGCTGGTTATATGGTTCTCCGGATATGGAGAAGATAGGGAGCTTCTGGCTCTCTACCAGTGTGTTGAATACGTCGATCATCGGGATACCGGTACGTACCATCTTATTAGGGAGGATACGCTTAGCCGGGTTGAATGAAGGACCTCCGATAGGGATCATGTTCTCGGTCAGAGCCGGGCCGTTATCTCTCGGAACTCCAGCGCCGTCGAAGATACGGCCGAGGAGATGATCGGAGAACGATACCATCATAGGTCTGCCGAGGAAACGTACAGGGTCAGTCGTGCTGACACCCTGAGCGCCTGCGAATACCTGGAGCGAGACGAGGTCTTTATCCAGTTTGATTACGTTCGCGTAACTGTCACCTACGAGAGCCAGGTCGCCGTTCTTGACGCCAGGTGCACGTACGGTTACTACGTTACCGACTATCGATTCTATTTTCGTATATACTTTTTGCATTTTATCGACCTCCTACTCTACGACCTTTGCCATGTAAAAGTCTGAGATCTTTTTCTCCTGCGCTTCGAACTCCGGAGTCTCGAATTCTGTACCGTGCCAGTCAAGGAATTCCTGTCTGAGCTGGTTGAAGAATGCACGGATCTCTCTCTTGTCAGTGATATCGTAATTCTTTGTCAGCGCATCGTAGAGTCTGTTGAATTCCCTGCGCTGTCTCTCAGGCGAGCATGCCTCGTCGATAGGGTCGAAGGAGTTCTGCTGCAGATATACAGCGTCAAGAAGTTCACCCTTCTGATAGATGATGTAGTCTTCAGACGATGTACCTTCCTCACCTACTACCTTCATCATCTGGTTTACTTCAGTACTTCTGATGAGGATAGCGCGGGCACTGTTTACGAGATCCATGTCGACAACGCCCTTATACTTGGACCACGAATCGACCGGGTGGATCGCCGGGTACTTACGGGCATCAGAACGCTCTCTGGCAAGTCCGTGGAACGCTCCGACTACCTTCAGAGTAGCCTGTGTTACAGGCTCTTCGAAGTTACCGCCAGCCGGGGATACTGTTCCGCCGATAGTGATGGAAGCCAGGGATCCGTCGTTGAGGCGTACTCTTCCGGCTCTCTCGTAGAATGCCGCGATCGTGGACTCGAGGTAAGCAGGGAAAGCTTCCTCGCCAGGGATCTCCTCAAGACGTCCGCTCATCTCACGCATCGCCTGAGCCCAGCGGCTTGTTGAGTCTGCGAGCAGCAGGACGTCGAGTCCCATCTGTCTGTAGTACTCAGCCAGAGTTACGGCTGTGTAGCACGAAGCTTCACGGGCAGCTACCGGCATGGACGATGTGTTGCAGATGATGATCGTTCTCTCCATGAGTGAACGGCCTGTTTTAGGGTCGATCAGTTCAGGGAACTCTTTAAGTACTTCTACTACCTCGCCGGCACGCTCTCCGCAGGCAGCTACGATTACGACGTCTGCCTCAGAGTTCTTGGCCTGCATGTGCTGAAGTACTGTTTTGCCTGCTCCGAAAGGTCCCGGAGTACAGAATGTTCCGCCCTTCGCTACAGGAAGGAAGGAGTCGATACATCGAATCTTTGTTACCAGCGGTTCTGTAGGACGAAGCTTTTCAGAATAGCACTTTACTGCCTGCTTGATAGGCTGTGTAAATACCATGCTGAGGTCTCTTGTGTCGCCCTTTTCGTTTTCGATCGTGCAGACCGTTGATCTTACGTTGTAAGAACCGGCCTTGTTTATTGACTTAACTGTCCAGTCGGAACCTTTAAGTGTGAATGGCACCATGATGTGGTGTGTGAAGAG
This sequence comes from uncultured Eubacteriales bacterium, assembly GCA_902795265.1. Taxonomy (GTDB): domain Bacteria; phylum Bacillota; class Clostridia; order Peptostreptococcales; family Anaerovoracaceae; genus Crickella. The sequence continues at coordinate 29,295 of CADBKM010000014.1, read as the reverse complement.
TCCTTCAGGTACGGTTCCGATGGTGTCTCCGGCTTTGACGGAGTCACCGACATTAGCTACCGGTGTGAAGTCCCAGTCACGATCAGGGATCGCATCGAGATACACACCTCTGTCCAGGAAGAAGCCGCACTGCTCCGCCAGTTTTGGCAGAGGGTTCTGCAGGCCGTCGAATACCTGTGTCAGCAGTCCCGGGCCAAGATCTACGCTCATCAGCTCGCCGGTAAACTCTACAGTGTCACCGACCTTGATGCCGTTGGTCATCTCGTAGATCTGCATGCTGACTTCCCCGTTGTTGATACGGATGACCTCTCCTTTGAGGCGTTTATCATCAACAAGGATGTAGCCTACTTCATTTTTTCGAACGGAGCCATCGAAATCTACCTTGATAAGGTTTCCGTTGACTCCGGATACAAATCCTGTTTGTGTTTTCATATAGCACTCCTGTTAAATTCCGAGCTGAGGTCTCTGCGCGCTTGCACGCATGAGACGGAGCGAGAGAATTCAGCCCCCTCCTCACTCGGCTACAAACTGTATACGCGCTGCTGTATCCCGTCGAATAGGGATTTGAATTCAGCCTTGCCCTTCGTATCCTCGAAGCAGTTCTGGCGCTCCAGCAATTTTAATTTGATCGCATATCCGAACAGCACATGAGCATCGAACATATGCAGTCCGACCAGTGAGTCAAGAGCATCAAACTCATATTCGAGCAGCACTTTTTCCGCTTCAAGTGGATTCTTGGCGGACAAAGCTGCGCCGACTACCTGGGATATCTGGCCGTCTTTATCAAAGGCTGATGAATAGCTCTTGCCGAGATTCATGCTTCTCTGATAATTCAGCTCTTTGGTCAGCATCCCGTAGAACTTTGCCCACTCGTCTACGAGCGGCCCTTCCGTTGAAGAAAGGGTGAGATTTTTCAGCAGCTCATATTGTGACTCACTTACATTTGACTGGCAGCAGTTCAGAAACTCCTCGTAGGTGATAGGCATGTCTCCGTCTGCTTTGAGGTCAGGCAGGCTTGCTATCAGATAATAATACGAAGCCATACTGCGTCTCCTTCTTTACTGGAAGTCCAGATCTCTGAAGTAAGGCATCAGCATTTCCATAATGCCGTCATCTGAACAGTCGAAATAACCGGATCCGTCTTTTGCTGCAAGGCGGAATCCCTGCTGAACACCTTTTGTAGGTCTGATCTCCAGTCCCTTCTTGATTTCCTCTGCAAGCTCTTTCTTAAGAGCATCGCCGACCTCGGAAACTTCTGCCGCATAATCTGCAACATTCTCCCCGGCAACAGCCGCGCGGATCAATTTGCCAAGCGCTTCTCCTGAAAGCTCCTTTCTGATACCGGATGCGAGGATCTTCTCGAATTCTCCCTGGATCTCGGTCTTGAATGCCAGAACGGCATCTCTCTTAGCCTGCTCGGCACTTACTGCGGCACTTTCCTTAAGAATGCTGATTTCCTTTTCAGCTGCATCCTTGTACTGCTGCGCCTCAGACTTTGCCCCGGCAACGATTGATTCGGCTTTCTTCTTTGCTTCTGCAATAATAGATTCCGCTTCAGCGTTTGCCGCCTCTATCCCCTCTTTACGGATAGAGGAGACAAGGTCTTGAATCTGTAATTCCATAGGCACCTCCTGTTACTCTGAATCAACTTATTTAATCACCGAAAACTTATATCAGAGTGTCCCTTCAGAGTTGTGCAACAACTCAAAAGACACATTTTCCCCTATGTTAATAATTATAACGACTAACTACATGCACTTCAAATAAAACATGTTTTTTAGGGTTTGACAATCTTTTAACGCGGTTGTTACAAGGGTTAACAAAAAGAGCCTTTTCAGGCTCTCTGACAAAAAAACAATATTTCGGCAATTTAAACGCGGTTTAGTCCCAGAGAAACAGCCCCGCGGAAAGCACATAGAAGACGAGCATTGACGCCACAAGGATAAGCGCCATTATCTTCGCTCCCCTGTTAAGGCGCTTTCTGCTATCCTCATAATCCTTCATTGTCTTATTGTGGTTGTTGTTCTTTGTGTTCTTGCTAGCCATTTTTACTCCTTATTTGTGGTATGTTTCTCCGGCGTTTATCTTGAACGCTCTGTATATCTGTTCCAGAAGCACTATGCGCGCCAGCTGGTGCGGCAGTGTTATCTTTCCGAAGCTCAGCCTGAGCGAGGCGCGTGACTTCACCTCTTTGCTGAGGCCCAGACTGCCCCCTATCACGAAGTCTATCGTGGAGCTGGTGAATGATATCTCCGATATCTTAGCCGCGAGTTCCTCTGATGACAGCTCCCGTCCTCCTATATCGAGTGCCACCACATAGTCTCCTGCTCCGATCTTATCGAGTATCGCTTTTCCCTCTTTTGAGATCACGTTCTCTTCATCGGCTCGTGACGCATGAGCAGGCAGCTTTTCCTCCCTGACTTCGGTGACCGAGATGCTGCAATACGCACCCAGCCTCTTCATATACTCGGCAGAGGCGGCTTCCCAGTATTTCTCCTTGATCTTTCCTACGCAAATTATTCTTATATTAAGCATCTTTCAGCCTCCCCGGAATCAGCTTTCCGTCTTCCACATTAAGCGGTCTGAGGAATGTGAGGCCCTCCTTTGCCGCTACTTCAAGGGTGTAATCCTTCCCCTTATGAAAGCCTGCTGCTCCCAGTGCATCCTCTACGGTCTGCCTCGCGAAGAGCGGCGCATTGTTGTGGAAGCTCAGGTGAGCCAGCATTATCTGAAGCGGCCCGCGCGAGGAGTCTCTGTCTGACAGGATCGAAGCAAGCACTTCCCCCGCATAGTCATTTGACAGATGGCCCTTGTCACTCTTGATTCGAACCTTTACGGGATACGGGTACTCCCCGAACATGAGCATGTCAACATCGTGATTCGCCTCAAACACCAGCAGATCGGCATCAGCTATGGCTGCGTATATCTCGTCGTTTATAACTCCGGTATCTGTCACTACCGCGAGCTTGCTGCCCCCTGATGTCACAGTGAAGCCGAGAGGCTCCGCAGCGTCATGGCTAAGCGGGAATACACTTATCTCCGTGCCCTCCACATCGCTCACTATCTCGCCTGCAGCGACAGGTCTGACCCTTTCTTCCGGAACGTACTGAAAGTTTTCGGTATGCGCCATGGTGCCGCGGCTCGCGTAGAACAGTGCGTTGCAGCACTTGCGCGAGATTGCCCTGACACTCTTTACATGGTCAGTATGCTCGTGTGTCAGGAGCACCGCGTCCACATCTGCAGGGTCGGTTCCCAGCTGTTCGAGAGCGCCTGTTATCTTTTTTGCCGGAAGACCGACATCCAGTACTATGGTATGCCCGTCTGCCATTATTATGTATGAATTGCCGGAGCTGCTGCTCCCGACTGAAACTATCTCTATCATTCTTCTTCCTTCGGTTTTGGCTTAAGCGAGCGCGCTGAGTTTTTTACATATCCGCGGTCGCGCCTGCACACCGATTTATAATTGCAGTAGCCGCAGGCAAGCCTTTTATCGATTTTAAGCGGATTTATGCCTATCTTTCCGCCAAGTATGCCATCGGCAGTCTCCTCTATGCGCGCGATGACGTCGCTGCGCACAGCTTCGTATTCTTCACGCGAGACAGAGCTCTTTGCTGATGAAAGCACTTTTTCAGGCATCGCGCCGAGCACTCCGTCCTCGTTGATATATACGCCCCTGAGTTTGAACTCGTCTTCAGCCTCTTTTCCGAGCGCAGCCGCAAGCTGTTTTTCGCTCTTGTCGTTCATGGCCTCGATCGGGTCCTTGATGTTGAAATAAAACATTCCCGCAGGAGTAAGTTCGCCGGATGTCGCGGATATCAGGTAGATCATCAGCTGCATCTTATAGCCCTGACGCATCTTCCACAGATCGAGCCTGTCGCTGCCTGTTTTATAGTCGATGATCCTGACCCTGTTCTCTCCATCGACGCTGATTATATCGGCACGGTCTATCTTGCCCTCGACAAACACCTCGCCGTCTCCCGCCTTTACTCTTATAGGCTCGAACTTCGCCTTTCTGCCGAATGGTTCCTCAAAGTCCGCGGCTACGACCGATTCCGCGGCGAGCTGGGCTGCCATGGCTTTTGCGGCAGACGCGCAGATCTCGCGTATGCGGCTCATGCGGTACTCCTCGCCTCCGGTCGATACGAAGAGCCCTCCCATGTAACTTTGCGAAAGCTCATCGAGCGCAGAAGTGACAAGTTCTTCAAGGGAATCATCATCCGGTATTTCTTCGGATTTCATTATCTGTCTTGCGACAGCCATGAGGCACTCGTGGTAGACATCGCCTACCGAGCGAGGATCGCTCGCAAACGTCCTCTCCTCTTTTGGTCTGAGACCCCTGTCTATGAAGTACCTGAACGGGCAGTCTATATAGCCGCCTATCGACGAAGCACTGAGTGAAAGGCTTCCGTCGCTCCTGCAGTAGAGGTCTTTCGCCGTTGCCCTGCTCAGAGGCCTCTGCACATTATCGTATGCGGCGGCTTTGAGCATTGTATCGAGCTCGGTCTTTCTGTTTTCGTCGTACCAGTAAAGCATCGCGCGTGTCAGCGCATCAGGCTCATCAGGCGCATTGCTGTCTTTTAAGCGGTTTACCAGATGCCTCATCCCGTCAGCAGGAGTGTTTATCACATCGGTCTCACCCTGCCGCAAAGCATCTCTGCGGCCCATGCTTATAATATCTTTGCGGATAAGACCGTCTTCATCGATCTTAGGGAAGAGCGTCCTGACAGAATCGATGACCGGCGAAGGGTTCATGTCTTTTCCTTCGGTATCCGTCATGGACCAGCTTATATATATGCTGTCGGATGGCCTTGCCATCATGCGGTACATGGCGGCATTCTCTTCGTCCATCTTTATGTCGTCAAGGCTGCCGAGCTCAAAGCCCTTCTTTTTGAAATATTCCTTTTCGTCCACAGAGAAGAGTCCCTCGGTCTGAGGCGAAAGAGGCATCACGCCCTCGCAGGCGCCGAGTATGACAGCGGCTCTCATGCGGCGAGGCCTGGTCCTTATCATTGTACCCATCGACAGTCCGTCTACCGACGGAGGAATGACTCCGACTTCAACATCGGAGAGCCCTGCCACATATATATCTGTAAATTCAGTGAGATCCATATCTGAATCTCCCATTATCTCATCTATCTGATCAAGCAGCTCTATGGCCTTTGAGAAGCTCTGAGTCATGCGCTGGGCCTCATCGTGCAGCCCTGTTTCGTCTTCTGCGGCAGCAGCTTCGGCGACCTTTTCGTCGAGCCTCCACTCATCGCTGAGGTAGATCCTGAATGCTTTTATAAATTCGCTTACGCTCGTTTTTTTTGAGAGTTCGGCGAGCCTGCAGACCGAAGCAGACAGTTCCGCTCTGACCGATTCGAGCCGGTCAAATGCCTCATCACCGAGATCGTCCCTTCCATATCTGAAAGGCTTGTCCCACATCGAACCTTTTATGCGGTAATTTCTCGCATAGTTTTCGAGTTCTTCTATATCGCTGTCGCTGAATCCGCTCAGGCCTGTCTTCAGCATCGCGAAAAGATACTGCGATGACTTGCGGTGTACTATGAAATCAAGAAGATTTACTATAAAGCCTACAGCAGCGCTGTCTGTGATATCGCGCGATGTATCGGCAAACACCGGCAGTCCGTATTCGGCGAACACGCGCCTTATGACCGGCTGCATGGCTCCTTCGTCATTTGCGATTATCTGAATCTCGCGCATTTTATAGCCGAGATCGCGGACAAGATGCCACACATGTGCCGCAGCGCTTTCGGCCTCGTAGTACGGATTCGCGGCGCATACAAGGGTGAGATCTGCCGGCACGAAATCCGCGTTTTCAGACCTCTCCTCAGTGGAAAGCACATCCTTCCACAGGGACTTTTCCATGCGCCTGATAGTCTCCGACTTTTCCGTGATATAGCCGGAGCCTATTTCGGCACAGCTGACTTCTATATTATTATCAGCAGCCAGCCTGATCAGCGACGCTTCGAGCCGCTCGTCGAGGCCAAAGTCGCTTCTGTTTACTACGAAATTTACTGACTCGGCAGTATTTGAAAGCTCCATCACCGCGTCGGCAAACTTCGGAGTAATGCTGTCGTAACCGTAGATCCAGAACGTTTTTCCGCACACCAGCTCTGAATCTCTGATAGCGCTTACGTACATCGCTATGTAGTCTTCGGAGTCAGTGTATCTGCCCTTTATAGCCTCTTCATACGCGCTGATGACTCCGCTGAGCTCCTTGAGCTTAGCCTCAAGAATAGGATCGCTTCCGGCATCAGCCACCATCTCCTGAAGCTCTTCGACCGTGCAGTCCTGCTGTTTGAATTCCGATATGAAATCGTTGAGCATTGCGGCAAAGGTAACCTTGCCGGCAACGCGGCTGAATATCTCGAATTCATCAGTATGCTCACGTATGAGCTTCGACAGGAGCATGAACCTGCCGTACTTGTCGATCATTTTTACGGATTCAGTACCCAGAGCCGAGAGGACTCTGAGACCCAGCCTGTTCATCGAAGTTATCTCGACATTGAACAGGCAGTCCGTGCCGAGGTAATGCAGGGCCTGCTCTTCAGCCACAAGTGTGTACTGATCGGGTACCAAAACGAACGTCTCACCGCCGTGCTCCTTTACGGAGTCGTAGATGAAACGTTCCTTGTCTGTATTCTCTCTGCCTGCAAATAATCTCAGCATTATTATTTATCCGTTGGCGTTTGCCGCATCCATCGAAAGCTTGGCTCTTACGAACACATCGATGTCTCCATCCATGACAGCCTCGACATTTCCGACTTCCGCGCCTGTGCGTGTATCCTTTACCATCGTGTATGGCTGGAATACATAATTACGGATCTGCGAGCCCCATGTAGCCATGGACTGATCGCCTTTTATCTCGTTGAGGTTCTCTTTATGAGCTTCTTCCGCTATTCTGGTCAGCTTTGATACCAGGATCTTCATCGCGACCTCGCGGTTCATTATCTGCGAGCGCTCATTCTGGCATGTGACTACGATGCCTGTCGGAAGGTGTGTGATACGGACTGCGGAATCAGTAGTGTTGACGTGCTGTCCGCCTGCTCCGCCCGATCTGTAGGTATCTATCTTGAGATCGCCCGGATCGATATTTACCTCTATCTCATCGCCTATATCAGGCACCACTTCGACAGCTGCGAATGATGTCTGTCTCTTGCCCATTGCGTTGAACGGCGAAATGCGTACAAGCCTGTGTACGCCTGTTTCGGATTTCAGCAGTCCGTAGGCGTTGTCGCCGCTCACCTCTATCGTGGAGCTCTTGATGCCGTAATCGACGTCATCCTGCCTGTCGAGTATCTTTGTTTTGAAGCCTTTCTTTTCGCAGTATCTCAGATACATTCTCTCGAGCATCTCGGCCCAGTCGTTGGCATCGACCCCGCCCGTGCCAGAATGTATGCTGAGTATACAGTCTTTGCTGTCGTATTTTCCGGACAGCAGCATGCCTGTTTTGAGATCCTCGAGCTCATTCTGGAGCTTTTCAAAGCCGGCGATCACGTTTTTCGCCTCATCTTCATCTTCGAGCTCTTCTGCTATATCTATAAGTTCGGGAAGTTCATCAGCCTCTGCCGAAAGCTTTTCATATACGCCAAGCTTGTCCTCAAGAGACTTCTTCTCCTTGAGCACCTTCTGCGCATGTTTCTGGTCGTTCCAGAATCCTTCCTTAAGGCTTTCGTCCCCGAGCTCTTCTATCCTCTTCTTAAGACCAGCCGGGTCAAAGATAACCTCCCACTTCCGTTATCTGCTCCTTGAGAGCCGGAAGCTGGCTTCTTATTTCATCAAGCTGCAACATTCTTATTATTATCCTTTCTTAACGTGTTGGTGCTGATCAGTCCTACCTTATCCGCCTGCAAAATCATATCCATCTGCAGCATCATCTGGTTTGCAGCAGATGCAAACAGATTGAATACTATGTCGAATATCATGGCGGCTATAATAAACTTTCTGCTTATGCCAAGCTGCCCGATAATGACGACATATGACAGCAGGTCAACACCCGGAATAGGCGGTGCCGCTACAAGAAGTATGAGTGCGAAAACGGCAGCGGACAGCATCCATATCGGAGTTATCGGCATACCGCTTTCGAAAGCGGCGTATATTACGAAAGATATCATTCCTACTGCACCCACCGGCATATAAAGAACCAGTCCGAGAGGCATCAGTCTCTGAGTGAAGATCTTCTGTATGCCCAGATCGTTGCGGCAGCATTTTTCCGCAAGCGCATATGATGACTCAAGCTGGCCGGTTTTAAGTGTCTGTATGAATGACGGCCAGAGTTTCCTGAGAAGCAGGCCCGGGTCCACTTCCATCCTTGTGCTCACATACAGCAGAGTAAGGGTCATCAGTATGATCGACATCACCACTGCCGCAGGCAGCACGATCAGCAGACCTTTCAGAAGCCCCGCATTGTTCTCAAGTATGAGCTGAGCAGTCAGGAAAACCGTGAAGACCGGCATGAGGCCTGCGATCCAGCGTGCAAGATGCATGGCAATGAGATTGAGCTGCTGGATTATCGAAATCACTCCGTTCGCCTGCTGCCCGAGCGCCATCATGGCGTAGGCAAACACGATGCCCATCAGGATCAGCTGGGCTGTATCGAATGTTATGAACGGATCAATAAAGTTTTCAGGTACAATGTGGAACAGTTTTTCAAGGAGCTCAGCAGCTGTAGAGCGCGAAAAGGCCTCCGAAAGAAAAGCATTGCTGTTCACTATCGCGGCAGCAGCAAAGGTTCCTGCTCCTGCCAGCAGCGTGACTGCCAGATATCTGCCTATGATACGGCCTGCGCTGCCGCCCTGCTCCGAGACCTCGCGCGTATCGAGCAGTGTCGACATTACTATTATCAGCATGGCCGGAGCGGAAACGCTGTACAGTATGCGATTCCAGAGGTCATATACCGGCACCAGCACCTCATTGGTGACAAAAGCATTGTCTGCAGGCGAGAGCACGAGCATCGCCACACTGCCTGTCACAAGGCCCAGCACCAGAACTGCCGCTATAGTAACGACAGGGTTTATCTGTATGCGGCTCAAACTTATCTTTACGGTATTGAAGCCGCGGCTGTAACTGTACACAGGGCTGATCCCTGCCGATGAGAGCAGTCCGTTGCTCCACTCATCATATGTGCTTCTGCTCTTGCTGAACGGATTGAATGCTTCTCCTTCATGGTCGATGCGTATCGACGGCCTTCCGAATTTAATGCCCGCCGAGACCCTTACCATGGTCGCATCGCCCAGGCTCTGCCATATGCGCATGAGCGCGTCTTCTATGGTGAAGCGTATTCTTATGCTGTTCTGACGCTCTGCCCCGACAGCGGCAAGGAATCTGTCAAGCTCTTCCGATATGGCATCGATACTGCCTCCGTTGAGGATAAAACTCTTTCTGATTGACAGTTCTCTGTTGGCTTTCCGCATGAAAACCGCCAGCATTATTATTATGGATATCGAATTTGCGATATTGGATATCGATATCCCGTAGTACGCTGCCTGCCCGATCGCACCTATAACCGGCAGCACAAGAAAACATACAAAAGCTCCGAACTCATCCCGCGAAAGCAGGCTGTACTCTTTAGACAGCCTTACAGCGATCACGGCGATAGCAACTATACCGAGCAGGGTCAGCGCGATATAGCCCGGCCCTCTGTGATAGAGATTCTGCTCATCAAAATAATAAAGAAAACCGGTTGGCACGGAAACGATCAGCATCAGAAGTCCTGCCGCGCATATGGCGAGCAGCACGCTGCTCAGTTTGCGCTCACTTCCGCCGCCCTTTTCTTTGAGTATGGTGTCAAGCATTATGCTGCATCCCGCAAGCAATACGAACATACCTGCGAAAACAACAAAATTGCTTATCCTTACCATGACAAAACCGGTCTGTGTGGTATTGCCGCGGTAAAGATAGGCCATAGCATCAGCGATGTTGATCACAGCGCTGCAAAGCAGCATTGCCGTGATCACTCTGGTCAGTCCCCGCGATATAGCCTCATACAGCCTGATATATATTGCGGCAAGTATGCAGAACAGCGCAAATCCTGATTCAAGTGTTACATGTAAAAAAGTTACTAGATCCATTTGTGCCTCAGATTATGTCAAGCAGCTGGTCCGGTCTGTCTATGTGGTACGAAGGGACAAAACCTTCTGCGATCATTGCCTCTTCATCCACATAATGGCTCCAGCCCACGATCACACTGTCAACGCCCGCGTTGTTGGCGCATCCTATGTCGTACTTGGTATCTCCGATCATGATCGCCGCCGCGCGCACCTCTTCGGGGTCCTGAGGCTCTTCGCCGCGTGCCGTCATCTTGCGGAGCACCGCATCGATCGTCTCAGGGTCGGGTTTATGGGCGGTCACATCGTTCATCGTAACCACCTCGTCCACGGAATCTTCCATGCCGAACATCTTCATGTAATTCCAGAAGCTGTAGGCTGTTCTGGAAGTGCCGACGCCGATTATGCAGCCTCTGGCTCTGAGTTCTTCGAGAAGCTCCTTTATCCCCGGAAAAATATATACTATGCTTTCGTTTTTGTGAGAATCCTGATAGGCCCTGTAAAAATCAACGACCTCGTCGACAGGGGCATCGGGAATCAGCCTGCCGATAGTGTTGACAAGTGTTTCCCCGAAAGTTGCCTCGATGTCTCTTACAGACATGGCATGCCCGAGATAATGTTCAAAAGTCGCCTGCCACGACGCAACGATAATGTCGTTGGTATTGGCAATAGTTCCATCAAAATCAAAAATTATATACTTCTTTTTCATAAAGTCTTGCATTCGGCGAGAGCCGTACATTTCCTGCGGACAGCATCGAGCGATTTACCAGCCGCCGCCTCCGCCGCCACCGGCGCCGCCGCCGCTGAATCCGCCTCCACTGAAGCCGCCTCCGCCGCTCCAGCTTCCGCCGCCACCTCCACTGAAGCCGCCTCCGCCGCCGAATCCGCCGCCGGATGAAGCTGAAGGTATGACGATGTTGTTGCTGACGCTTGCATTGCAGTCGCTCATCATGCGTCCCATCATATAGTAATCGAAGCTGTCATATCTGTGCGGTCCGCGATACCATGTCGGCGCGGTCACAGGCAGATCTTCGAAGTTCTTTATCCACTTGTTGCTCAGACCGAATACATACGCATACGGCATAATATGGTAGAAGTACTCAGGGTCTTCCTCGACAAGTTCATTGAGCTTGTCAAGTTCAGCTGTCTTGATGAAGTCTCTGAATCCGAGCACCCTTCCGAGCAGATCTGTGTATGCATCTGTCTTGGCTATAGCTATGACAGAGAAGAACATGCATATAAGTGTTCCGATTATCACGTATGCAGACAGTGCTATGGCTCTGTTTTTAGGAAGAATGGTGATCGCATCCGAGAATGCCGGAAGCAGTCCCGCTCCTACTGTAAAGAACCATATTGCTCCGAGGCTTTTGATGACCGTCATCACTTTGGATGAGGAGCGGATGTTATCGTGTACCGACCACATAAGGCCGACCGACAGCAGAATATGAAAACCTGCCCAGAGGATCACAAACATTCCCAGTTCGTCTCCGTTCGCGTCAGCCCAGGTTACGAATTCCGCAGCCGGCACTGTCGCCGCTATGGCGCAGATCCACCTTGCCATCTTTGAATCAGGCCTGATGATCGCTTTGCTTCCCGAGAACATCTCTGCGAGCTGATCCTTCGCCTCATCAAATTTGCGGCCGAAGGTCGATGACGAGCCGATCTGCGCGGTCGTTCTCGTATTGCTCTTTCCAGGGAAGATCCCGTCGTAGATGAGCCTAATATATTCAGGCACTTCAGCGCCCGGTTCTCTGAGCTTAGTGAACTTGAAGTTCTTTCTGCTGACTTCTTCTATCGCAATGTAGCCTTTATCGGCAAGATAGACGATGGTTGAAATGACATCCTGTCTGTCGGCTCTTCCGTCGACCAGATAGCCGATCTCGCCCGGAGTCAGATCGTCAGGAGGATAGAACTCCAGCGTCTTTACCATGTGCTTGTCTCTTCCGCAGAGATACCACATAAGAATGGCGCCCACCGGTCCGAGCAGGAACATCATCATCTGCATGACACCAACGGTTCCGAATTCCTGCGCGCCGACCCAGTAGCCCTGCGGCAGTTCGAGCTGCAGCGTGATGCCATGGTGAGCAGGTATGTCAGTTGCTGTTACAGTTATGGTCTTTCCGTCGGAACCGGTCTCCGCAACGGCATTGTCCTCGTTGGTCTCCGTGCCGTACGGGCCTGAATAGATCTGCAGCTTGCTCAGATCTGCCTCCTTTGGAAGCGTGACCACGCACTTGCTTGACCCGATGGATGTCTCCCAGTCTGCAGGCACAAGGTTGAGGAGCAGCATGTCTTTTTCTTCGTTTTCATCCTCGTACATCGCTATGTTGTAGTAGATGTCATAAGGATTGTCTCCGGTAAGAACATAGCTGCCGCTTCCTATTTTGAGCACCTCATAGCCCGACTGTGTATAAGTCTCATAATCATAGCCCGGCACGCGTATTCCGCTGAGCTTCTGCCCCTGCTTAGGCAGATATCTGTATATGCCGTGATGAGCCGTGACATAATACATGTCGAGATGTTCGTGGTAGTCATATGAATTGTCTTCCGACACATCGACCGTAACATCGTAGTTTACGGTATACATCGTATTGTCATCGGCAAAGCTTTCACCGCCCGACACTCCGAACGGGACCATCATTACCGCCAGAGCTGCGACGGCCAGTACGGCAGCAGCCCTCTTAAATGCACCGATGCAGCTTGTCCTGATTATTTTCATCGTACTGTCTCCTTACTGTGCTGGGAAACTGACAAAGTGGGTCAATAAGAACCGTCCCTACTGTACCACTTAAAGGCCTTCGTCAAACTCCTCGATGTGCATCTTAGGGAAGTTGAACATGTTCGCGACAATGCTGGTCGGGAAGCTCTCGACCTTGTTGTTGTAGTCCCTGAGAACTGCGTTGTAGTACTTCTTTGCATTGTCGATATCTTTCTGATTGCCCGCTTCTTCGTATTTGCGGAGTTCAACCTCAGCAAGCTCGATGCGGTTTTTGTCTTTTGTCAGTGAATTGTAGGTGATCACGAAGAACGCAGCCACTACGATCAACACAATTATCAAACATACGAGCATTTCGGACTCCTTTCCTTCACGTTACGATAGCTTCTACTGATTGCGTCCGCAGCAGTTCTTGTACTTTTTGCCTGAGCCGCACGGACATGGATCGTTTCTGCCTACTTTAGGCATATCACGTCTTATAGTTTCCTGCTTGCCTGTCTTCTCAGCCTTCGGAGCCGCTGCAGGCATGCTGCCGCCTCCTCTCTGCTGAGCAGAGGTATCGTCCTTATACTCTTCTTTGGCAGCCGATGTTCTGCCGCTTACCACATTGCGTCTTTCGGTCTTTGTTGTCACCGTCACGTTGTAGCAGAACTTGACGGTCTCTTCCCTGATGTCTGCGACCATCTCGTCGAACATCGCAAAGCCTTCCTGAGCGTATGCTACAGCAGGGTCCTGCTGTCCGATTCCTCTCAGTCCGATACCGTCTTTCAGCTGATCCATCGCGTCGATGTGGTCCATCCAGCGGTTGTCTACGACTCTGAGAAGGATCATGCGCTCGACCTCTCTCATCTGCTCGCTTCCGATCTCAGCTTCCTTCTCGGCGTACATATCCTCGAAGATCTGCTTGATATCGTCTTTGAGCTTCTCCTCGTCGACGCTTCTCATGTATTCTTCGTCAGGAACAAATCTTCCTCTGAAGTTCGGCGTGATCTGCTCGAGTCCGTCTGTGATCCTCTTCATATCCCATTCTTCAGGATATTTCGACTCCATGACCACAGGGTCGATTATGCCGTCTATCAGCTCGGTGGTCATATTCTTTATGTATTCCGAAACGTCTTCTCCGTCGAGGACCATCCTTCTCTGTCCGTAGATGATCTCTCTCTGCTTGTTCATGACGTTGTCGTACTGCAGCACGTATTTACGTATGCTGAAGTTCTTGCCCTCGACCTTCTTCTGAGCACTCTCGATCGACCTTGACAGCATGCCTGCTTCGAGAGGTTCGTCTTCGTCCATTCCTACTCTGGCCATGACGCTCTGCATCCTCTCTCCGCCGAAGAGTCTCATGAGATCATCCTCGAGAGCGATGAAGAACTGAGTATTACCAGGGTCTCCCTGACGTCCGGAACGTCCTCTGAGCTGGTTATCGATACGCCTCGATTCGTGGCGCTCGGTACCTACTATGCAGAGTCCGCCTAGCTCTTTTACCTTTTGCTGCTCAGGAGCTCTCTCCTTTTTGATCTGATCGTGCAGAGCATTGTACTTCTCACGTGCTTCGAGGAGCTCAGGGTCATCGGACTTCTCGAATCCGGTAGCAAATGAGATCTGCTCTGGGGTGTAACCCTCTTTGCGCATCTGCTTGCGCGCTTCGAAGTCAGGGTTGCCGCCGAGTATGATATCGGTACCACGGCCGGCCATGTTGGTCGCGATGGTGACAGCGCCGAGCCTTCCGGCCTCAGCTACGATCTCAGCTTCCTGTTCGTGATGCTTCGCGTTCAGCACGTTATGCTTTACACCGCGCTTTTTGAGCATGCCGCTGATAAGCTCGGATATCTCGATCGAAATGGTACCGACCAGTACCGGCTGCCCGGTCTGGTGCGCTTCCACGACTCTGTTGACGATAGCCTTGTACTTCGCATTCTGATGGGCGTATACGGAATCCTGCCTGTCCTCTCTGATGACCGGCTTGTTTGTCGGTATGACTACTACGTCCATATTGTAGATGTCGCGGAACTCGTCTTCTTCGGTCTTTGCGGTACCGGTCATTCCGGCGAGCTTGTTGTACATCCTGAAGTAGTTCTGCAGTGTGATGGTCGCGAGAGTCTTGGACTCGGATCTTACTTTTACACCCTCTTTAGCCTCGATAGCCTGATGCAGTCCGTTCGAGAAGCGTCTTCCGTACATCAGACGGCCGGTGAACTCATCTACGATGAGGATTTCTCCGTCCTTGACGATATAGTCGACGTCTTTCTTCATCAGATAGTTGGCGCGGAGAGCCTGATGTACGTAGTGGTTGAGTTCCATGTTATCAGGATCCGAGAAGTTGTCGATCTTGAAGTAATCCTCGCAGAGCTTTACGCCTTCATCAGTGAGCGATACCTGATTATCCTTTTCCTCGACTTTGTAATCAGTCTCTTCCGTAAGTGTCTTTACGAAAGTATTGGCGTTTCTGTACATCGCGCTGGAGTCGACGCCCCTGCCCGAAATGATGAGAGGTGTTCTGGCCTCATCGATGAGGATCGAGTCGACCTCGTCGACAATGGCGTAATTGAGCTCTCTCTGTGTGAGGTCTTCCTTATAGGTGACCATGTTGTCGCGCAGATAGTCGAAACCAAACTCGTTGTTTGTTCCGTATGTGATGTCTGCCATGTACTGCTCGCGCCTTGCCTCGCCTTCGACTGCGTGGATGACACAGCCGACTTTGAGTCCGAGGAACGAATACAGCTTGCCCATCCATTCAGCGTCTCGCTTTGCCAGGTAATCGTTGACTGTTACTACATGAACTCCGCGGCCCTCAAGTGCGTTGAGGTAAGCCGGGAGAGTCGCTACCAGAGTCTTACCTTCACCGGTCTTCATCTCAGAGATGCGGCCCTGGTGAAGTACGACGCCTCCGATAAGCTGCACTCTGAAGTGCTTCATTCCCAGCGAACGCCACGCGCCCTCGCGGCATACCGCGAATGCCTCAGGCAGGAGGTCGTCGAGGGTCTCGCCCTCAGCGAGTCTTTCCTTGAACTCTCCGGTCTTTGCTCTCAGCTCGTCATCGGAGAGTGCCTGCATCGCTTCGTCGTACGACTCGATGACGTCTACTATCTTTTCGACTTTTCTGACTTCTTTAGCGTTAAGATCTCCGAAGATCTTTTCCATTAAACCCATTGCTATATCTTCCTTTCGTTTCAGTCCTCGTCTTCAGGTCTGTCTTTTACTGTTATATGTGTCATGAGCGCGCGTCTCGCGTCAGCCTTTGTGACCTTGACGTGGAATAATTTGTGTCTTGACTCGTAGTCGAACTCATCGCCTACCTTCGGCAGTCTGTCGAGTTCTATCATCACCCAGCCATTGACTGTAGTGGCATCCGCTTCGATCTCCTCATCGAACAGTTCGAAGAAATCCTCGAGATTGGCTCCGCCGGCGACCATGTATGTATCGTTTCCGGCAGCCCTTACATCGCGCATTTCAACTGTATCGTGCTCATCGTAGATGTCACCGACTATCTCCTCGATGATGTCCTCAAGAGTTACCAGACCTGTCGTGCCGCCGTACTCGTCTACGACTATCGCGATATGTGTTCTCTTGGCCTGCATCTTCTTGAGCAGTACGGCCGCCTTAAGTGTTTCGGCAACGTATGCCACAGGCTTTATGATCTTTTCGGTATCCTTGATAGTCTTTACGTTGTTGTTGTAAAGATCCTTCTGATTGATGACACCGATGATGTTGTCGAGATCGTCTTCATAGACAGGAAGTCTCGAAAGCCCCGATTCCTTGAACACCTTCTTGATATCGGCAACTGCAGTGCCTCTTTCGACCGCGACTATATCTACTCTCGGCGTGAGGATATCGATCGCCTCGATATCATTGAACTCGATCGCATTGGCGATAAGCTCGCTCTGTTCCTCGCCGATAGCTCCGCCGGCCTCGGCCTCCTCTACGATGGTGAGCAGCTCGTCCTCGCTGAACTCAGGCTCTTCGTTCCTGCCGAACATCTTCTTGAGCAATATCTTGAGTCCGTTGAAGATAAACGTGAGCGGAGTCAGCACAAATATAAGTGTTCTCACCATCGGCGTGAGGAAGAGAGCTACCTCTTCAGAATACTCCCTGGCGATTATCTTCGGAGATATCTCGCCCAGTACGAGTATGAGGACGGTAACGATCACTGTCGCTACGGTAGGTCCTATCCTGCTGCCCCATGTCATGATCCCGTATACTGTTGCGACGGATGTCATGACTATGTTGGCAATGGTATTGCCGACCAGAACAGCGGTTATGAGGTTGTCGAAGTCCTCTGCCAGCTTCAGAGCCTGCGCGGCGCGTTTGTTATCGTCTGCCGCGAGGTTCTTGAGCTTGATCTTGTTTGCCGAGCTGAACGCCGTCTCGGTAGCCGAGAAAAACGTTGAGCACAGCGTAAGTATGATAATTGCTATTAAATAACCGTTCATAAATTATTATTCTGTATCCTTGCCCTTTATCTCCCAATCTATCGTTGTCTCGATCTCAGGAGCCTCGTAATTGTCGCTGTCATATGTCAGATATGCCTTTGCGGTGTATCTGCCGGCAGCGGTGGCCTTGTTGTCTCTGTATCTGACAGCGATCTGTTCAGGCACGCCCGCAAGTGTGATGGACTTTTCGGTTCCGTCATACTCGAACGCTCCGTCGTATGTCCAGTGCACGTCAGATGTGTCGATCTCAGCCTTGTGGATCCTCCACTTGAGATCAGGTATCTGAGCAGCCTCGCAGTTGCGTGTGTCATAGATGAGTCTGGCTCTTGCCGTATATGTGCCCGCGTTTATCCTGCTGTTATCGGTGTAGACTACCTCTACCTTTTCAGGAACGCCCTCGAGTTTTACTTCTTTAGGCTTTTCGTCATATACGAATCTCGTGTCCTCATCGTAATCCCATCTGGCTTCCGAAACATCTATGACCTTCTTGGCTATCCTCCACCTGAGTTCAGGTACGGATGGAGCCTCGAAGTTTTCCTTGTGTCTGTATCCGAGCCTTGCTTCTGCAGTGTATCCGCCGGCCTCAGTACCCTTGTTGCCGACATATGCCTCGACTCTGACTCCGTCAGGCAGTCCGACGAGCCTTACGCTCTTTTCTTTGCCGTCGTATACGAACTCTTCGTCGTAATCCCAGTGAACACCGCTCATGTCATAGCAGGATTTATCGATGTGCCACCAGCATCCGCTTACAGGAGCCGGAGCCTCATAGTTGACAGGGTCTTTTGCCCTTACTTCAGCCATGGCCTCGTAGTCACCTGAGTTCATGCCTCTGTTGCCGGTGTAGCTTACCTCGACTGTTTCAGGAAGTCCGACGAGGTTTATCTGCTTTTCTTCGCCGTCGAAGATGAAAGGCTTCTCGTAATCCCAGTGAACGCCCGACATGTCTATAGGAGCCTTAAGTATCTCCCACTTGAATGCAGGAAGCTCACGCTCTGTATAGTTGCCAGGGGCTCTGTTGACCAGCTTTACTTTTGCGTAATATACGCCGGCATCTGTTGCCTTGTCGCCTTCATAGACCACATCGAAGCCTTCAGGGATTCCCGGGAGGTATTCCTCAGGCTGTATGCCGCGGAGCCTGTCGAAGAGTCCGAGCTCGCGTGTCTTTGTGGCTAGATATACGCCCTTTTCTGTGCCGTCATAAACGAATGGTCCGTCATACTGCCAGATGACCGCATCAGGGTCTACTTCAACTGCTGCAGGAGCGATATCCCAGCTGCATCCGCCGAATGAAGGCTGTTCGTAGTTGTCGGCATCGTATTCGAAGCTGACAGATGCCTCGTACTTTCCGGCATCAGTAGCTGTATTTCCTGAGTAAACAGGTTTGATTCCCTCAGGGAGTCCGGCAAGCGCAACGCTCTTTACGCTTCCGTCATATACGGAACCTGTCGTTCCCTGCCATACTGCCTTGGACATGTCGTACGAAGCCTTGCCGATGCTCCATTCGCATCCGTCCATGGAAGGCATGTGATAGTTGTCTGTATCGCATTCGAATTCAACAGACGCGCTGTAGCTGCCCGCGTTGATTCCTGTGTTTCCGCTGTAGACAGGCTTCACTCCCTCAGGCAGTCCGGCAACGTAGACCGACTTCTCGCTTCCGTCATATACAGATCTGAATGCGCCTTCCCATCTTGCTCCCGACATATCGTAGTAAGCCTTTATGATGTTCCAGCTGCAGTCCCTGATCGATGTTCCGTTGTAGTTTGCAGGGTCCTTTGGAGTGAGCTCGGCATGTGCCGTGTAAGCGCCTACGTTCGCAGCAGCTCCGCCGCTGTATGTGACATCGAGGGTCTCAGGAACTCCTTCGAGTTTTACTGTCTTTTCGCTTCCGTCATATATATATGGCTGCGAGTAATCCCATCTGAGTCTGCGGATATCAGGGTCTGCCTTCTCGATCGCCCAGTCGCAGCTGAGGCTTTCAGGCACATTGAAGTCAGCCGTATCGATATCGAACCATGCCGTAGCCCTGTAGCTTCCGGCGTCAACAGCGGTATTGCCCTCATACCTTACGCTTACACCCTCAGGTATTCCTGTGAGCTGCACTTTCTTAGGCGTTCCGTCATATACGAAGCTGCCGTCATAATCCCATGCTGCTCCGCTCATGTCGTAGTCAGCCTTTTCGATGCTCCAGTCGACGCTTACAGGGTCAGGTGCGCGGAAGTTGCCGTCCGATGTCGCGAAGTTTGCGGTAGCCGTGTATCTTCCGGCTCTGACCGCGCTGTTCTCGTTATACGAAGCAGTTACATTTGCAGGCAGGCCATTCAGCTCGACTGTTTTTCTGTCTCCGTCATATACAAAGCTGCCCGGTTCGTAATCCCAGCTGACAGACTCCATGTTGTAGTCAGCTCTGCTGATCTCCCAGTCACAGTCCGGAACAGATGGTGTGTTGTAGTTTTCAGGGTCGGTTACCGTAAGCAGAGCCTTGGCTGTATATCTTCCGGCATCTCTGCCCTCGTTACCCGAGTAGTAAGCCTTGATGCCGTGCGGAAGCTGATCGAGCATGATGATCTGCTCTCTTCCGTTGAACAGCTTCGGTCCGTTGTAATCCCATCTGACTGCCGACATGTCGTAATCGGCTTTTTCGACCTCCCACTTGCAGCTCTCCACGTGAGGCTGATTGTAGTTGAGTGAATCATAAGGGATGAGCTCCGCGGATGCCTCGTAAGCACCCGTGTTGGCAGCTGCATTGCCCGAGTATACAGCTCTTACTCCTTCAGGAAGTCCTCTGAGCGTAACTTCGTGCATCTTTCCGTTATATTTGAACGCGCCTTCGTAATCCCATGAAGCGCCCGACATATCGTAGTCAGCCTTCTTTACAGTCCACTCGAGATCCATCGGTTCAGGAGTGTGGTAATTGCGGCTGTCAGAAGCTGTAAACGTTACGCTTGCCTTGTATGTGCCGGCATCGCGGGCAGTGTTGCCTCTGTATGAAGGCAGAACGCCTTCAGGCAGGCCCTTCAGAACGACTCTGAACTCACTTCCGTCATATGTGAACGGTCTCTCGTAATCCCAGCGGACATGGCTCATGTCGTAGTTGCCCTTGTCGATCCTCCATGTGAGGTTCTGAGCCCTTGCCTTGACGAGATTGTCTGTATCGTCAGGTACGATCTCGGCTGCCGCAACGTATGTTCCGGCCTGGCTTGCTCTCGCGTTATTGTATGTTACCGAAGAGCCCTCAGGGATGTTTCTGACCGCAACGGTCTTATCTGTGCCGTCGTAAACAAACGCGTCAACGTAATCCCATGTCACCGCGGAAACATCGACAGGCGATCTGCCGATCATCCAGCGGCACGCTGCGATCTCAGGCTTCTCATAGTTCTTTTCATCGTAATCGAACACAGCTCTTGCCGTATATTCGCCGGCTGCAGATGCAGTGTTTCCGCTGTACTCAGCGCTGAGCCCCTCAGGAAGTCCCGTGAGCCTTATGCCCTTGTCATCTCCGTCGAACGCGAATTCTCTGTTCTCCTGCCATCTGACCTCGCTCATGTCGAACGCTGCCTTGCTGATCTTCCAGTCGAGCATCATGTCAGGAATGTTGTTTTCGTAGTTGTCAGGGTCATCGACACTGAATTTTGCAGTCGAAGTGTAGGCTCCGGCATCGGTCTCGGTCGCATTCACATACTCAGCCGAAACTCCTTCAGGGAGTCCTGTTACCTTAACTGTTTTAGGGCTGCCGTCATATACGAACGCTTCGCTGTAATCCCAGTGAGCGCCGCTCATATCGGATTCCGCCTTATTGATGCTCCATGAGTGTCCCGCAGGAGCAGGTGCTCTGAAGTTGTCGCTGTCGACAGGAGTGAACATTGCCTTGGCATAGTATCTGCCCGCTCCGGTCTCGGAATTACCGGTATATTCCACATTGACCAGATTTCCGAGGTCGTTGATTATCTTTACACTCTTCTCGCTTCCGTCGTAGACGAAGTCTGATGAGTCAGTCCACGCGAGCTGAGGCATCTTCAGTTCAGCCTTGTCGATCGACCATGCGCAGCCGTTTATCTCAGGCACTTCATAATTGCCCGGATCGGTCGGCACGAGCACCGCGCTGGCTGCATATCTGCCGGCTTCAACAGCAGTATTGCCGCTGTACTCGACTTCGACACCTTCAGGTACATTCACAAGGCAGATGCTGTGCTGATTTCCGTCATATTCAAACGGATCGGAATAGTTCCAGCATACATCTGAGATATCTATGCGGCTCTTGATGATCCTCCAGCTGCAGTCCGCAGGGGAAGCAGCTTCAAGATTATCCCTGTCAAATTTGAGATTGGCATGAGCGTTGTAAATGCCTGCGTCATATGCCGAAGCGTTTTCGTACTCGGCATAAACGCCTTCAGGCAGTCCTTCGAGTTCAACCTGCTTGGCCTCTCCGTCATATGTGAAAGGACCGCTGTAGTTCCATCTGACACCCGACATGTCGAGAGTCTTCTTTCCGATCCTCCATCCGAGAGTCATATCGTCAGGAGTATTGAAATTGTGTGTATCAGGGTTGGTGAAGGAAGCGCGGGCAACATAATCGCCGGCGGCTCTTCCTTCGCAGCCGCTGTATTTTACACCGAGTTCTTCAGGGTAAGACGCAAGATTCACGCCATGGGTCTCTCCGTCATATACGAATTCCGTGGTGGCTGACCATGCGGCGCCCGACATATCGTATGAAGCCTTTGCGATCTCCCACTCATACTCTGCAGGACCGGTGAAGCAGTAATTGCCTCTGAGCGCTGCTCTGGCAAGATACTTGCCCGCCTGTGTCTCTTCAGCTCCGTCGTATTCGATCTCTGCACCTTCAGGCAGATTCGTGATGAACACATTCTTAGGAGTTCCGTCATAAACGAAGTCTTCGCATCCCGACCACTCAAGGGCAGATGCGTCCACTTCGACCTTCTTTATTTCCCATACGCAAGGAGCCATATCCTGCGGCTTCTCGAAGTTCTTGCTGTCATAATCGAACTGAGCCTTCGCTGTGTAGACTCCGGCATTTGATGCCGTATTGTCTTCATAACGGGCGGTCACTCCTTCAGGCAGACCCTTCAGTGCTACGCCGTGAGTCTCTCCGTCGTAGCCGAAAGCGCCTTCATAGTCCCAGGCAGCCTGAGACATATCGTAGCTGCCCTTGCGTATTGTCCATTCATGTTCGCGCACTATGAGAGGCTCGTTGAAGTTATCCTGGTCGAAATCGAAGCTGATTGATGCAGTGTAAGTACCTGCCTCGACAGCCTCATTTCCAATATAGCTAGGTACTAAACCCTCAGGAAGACCTTCGAGCCATACATGCTTTACGCTGCCGTCATAAGTCATGCTTTCGTCTTCAGCCCAGCGCACACCGGATGTATCGATATTAGCTCTTTCGATATGCAGTCTTACGACATTCGAAAGGGCCTCTCCTATGCTGTTGGCTACGTGAAGTCTCAGATAATAACCGTCACAAGCGACAGGCAGTATAGCGTCGTGATTGATAGCGTTCCAAGTACCGTCTTCGCCGGTTCTGCTTATCTCGAGATAGCCGGTGACTTCAGGATCATGAGCCGAGATGATCTCAGGCAGCTCGAACGGTATCTGCTCGCCGAACTTAAATGTGTCAGGCTCCTTGATTTCGCCTACTTTAGGTCTCTGTCCCCAGATTGCGTACAGATCGATATCTCTGTCGAGTACGCCCGTTTCTTCGCCCGCGCCTATGCTGCTGCCGTTCGCGTCTGGTCTTGTGTTCCACTCCATGAACTTCCAGCTCTCATCAGGCTTTTCGAACATAGGTGTCTCTGTTGTGTATACCACGTTAGGTATGGTCTGTCTTTCTTCGATAACATCTTCGAAGCCGCTGCCGAAGTTGCTGTGATAAAGAACTCTGAATCCTTCTACAACGATTGGCTTTGCCTTTTTGTACTTGCCGTATCCTTTTACAGCAAGTCTGCCGCAGCTCGTGCCGCCGTTGCCCTCGGTATTGAAATTTTCACCGAGAAGTATGTCGTCGAGGTCTGCGCACTGGGCAAACATCCTGCTCATGTCCACGCAGCGGCCGGTATCGAACGAAGAGATGTCGAGCTCTGAAAGGTGAGCACACCCTTCGAACATGGAATCCATTCTGATTACATTCGATGTATCGAAGCCGCTGAGATCAGCCTTGATCATTTTTCTGCAGCCTCTGAACAGTCCCGCCAGCGAGGTTCCTTCAGGGAAGCTGACGCCGCGTGCCGCAACAACAGATGTTATCGCGTCTTCGTATCCTTTCCATGGTGCGCCTTCATCACCAAGGTCAGCGGCCATTCCTCCGTCGATAAGGAGGTTGCCGTTTTCGTCGATTCCCCAGAGACATTCGCCCCATTTATCTACTTTTATAAAATTACCTGCCATAGTTTTGCCCTTCTGTTATCGTTAAAGCTATTGCGTTTTTATACTGTGCCGAGCACATAATCATACATAGTAGATTATACTAAATAATCCCTGTGAAATAAAGAAAACCGCAAACCGATTTTCGATTTGCGGGTATGTCCTGTTATGCATTCTGTTGTAATCAGCGGGCGTTTGACAGCATCGCTTCAAACATCTCATCTGCCGGATCGATCAGAGGAAGCTTCGTGAGCTTTGCCAGCTCATCCCCGATATACGGGAAGTGCGTGCACCCCAGCACAATAGCCTCCGCTCCGCTGGCTTCAATATATTTAATCATGTGATCAAGGCCGAGTTTTCTGACGATCTCTGCAGGCTCAAGGCCATCCTCTATAGCGCGCACTATGGCCATATTACCGGTACCTATCATGTAGATATCGGGATTCGATGCCATAAGGGCCTCTTCGATCCCGTGTGCAGACAGATTGTGGGCTGCCATCACGCCGAGCCGGCCGTATTGCGAACCAAGCTTTCTGTATATCTGAAGCGGTGTGTAGATGTGGATGTCACGGCCCGATTCAAGGGACTTTCTCAGCTGATAAGCATCGAAATCGAAAGCCCCGGAAAGTGAATTGCAGTAGATGAAAAAGTCCTTTACCCCGTCTTCAATGGCAGGGTCAAAGATGTTGTCCATGGCCGCACGCTTCCCGTCCTGATCAGAGTACTGGAATTTCACCTGCTCATCGCAGTCCGCCGCAGCCGGGCAGTATAAAGGCACGAAGCCGGGTGTGATACCGGCTTCATGCGATTTGCGTTCTATGAACTCGACACCCATCTGAGTGTCCACGGGAGTACCCGCTATAACAGCTATTTTATAAGCTTTATCCATTTTACCCTTTTCCTAGAACTTTGGCTGTACAGCGCCGTTGTATGTGTCGAGGATGAAGTTCTTGACGGTGTCAGACTGAACAGCCTTAACGAGAGCCTGTGTCTTCTCGTTCTCTTCGTTGCCTGCCTTGACTACAATAACGTTGACGTATGTCTCGGCAGCCTCTGAATCAGCAGCTTCATATGCTACGGCGTTGTCTGTTGTGAGGCCTGCGCCGAGAGCGTAGTTTGCGTTGATAACACCAAATGCGAGGTCAGGAAGTGCGCTTGGAATAGTTGCAGCTTCGAGCTCAACGATCTCAATGTTCTTTGGATTATCTACGATATCGAGCTTTGTAGCCTCGAGGCCGACACCGTCCTTAAGTGTGATGACACCGTTTGCAGCGAGCAGCTGAAGAGCTCTTGCTTCGTTGGTTACATCGTTAGGAACGCCGATCTTGTCGCCGTCTGCGAGCTCATCAAAGCTGTTCTTTGTGCCCTTGTAAACTCCCATTGCTTCGTAGTGAACGTTTCCTACAGCTACGAGGTCTGTGCCGTTCTCAGAATTGTACTGATCGAGGTAAGGAACGTGCTGGAAGTAGTTGGCGTCTACATCGCCGTCAGTAGTTGCTACGTTTGGCTGTACATAATCATCGAATTCCACTACTTCGAGTGTCCAACCCTCTGCTGCGAGAGCATCTGCAACTGAGTTGAGGATCTCTGCGTGAGGTGTAGGCGATGCTGCTACCTTGATCGTCTTGTCTGCTGCATCTCCGTTTCCGCCGCCACCGCCGCATGCGGAGAGGATAGTGAGTGTGAGTACGAGTACTGCGGCCAGAATGCTGAATCTCTTGATGTTCTTCATGTCTTTTTCCCTTTCTCTTAATTAGTTATTACCAGTGTTATTATTAGCTTTTTATTGACAGCCCTAAGGCATTTAACTAGTTTATGCGGTTGTCGTATTTGCTCACGACTTTTATTCCGATCTCCTGGAATATCTGTACCATTATTACCAAAAGCACTATTGTGACCCACATTATTGACGGCTGGAATCTGTAAAGTCCGAACCTTATTGCGATCTCTCCGAGACCGCCGGCTCCGACGATACCCGCCATTGCCGTGTAGCCGAGGATGTTGATCGTAGCCACCGCTGCTCCGTTAAGGAGTGAAGGCCTCGCCTCAAGCAGCATTACCTTGCGGATGATCTGCATATTGCTCGCTCCCATGGCCTGTGCTGCTTCTATGACTCCCGGATCGACTTCGAGCAGTGACTGCTCCACCAGTCTGGCTACGAACGGTGCAGCAGCTACTATCAGAGCTGCTGTCGCGGCCTCCTTGCCGATACCTGTGCCGATCACCACACGGATGTAAGGCATCAAAGCGATCATCAGGATCAGGAACGGTACCGACCTGAGAATATTTACTATGAATCCGACGACTTTGTTATAGATGCCCAGCGGTCTGATTCCTCCCGGTGCTGTCACCACGAGCGATACTCCGATCGGCAGGCCTATTATGTATGAAACCACAGTACAGATTATGATCATGTACAGGGAATCCAGTGTGCCATGTCCGAGAAGGCTGAACAGTTCCTGTAAACTCATTATTCTGCCACCTCCTCTGCATCTTCGTTGAGTTCAATGAATTCGACCTTTTCTTTTCTGAGATATTCCTTCTGCTTTTCAGCCAGGATTTTATCCTCTGAAAGTCCTATTACCATCTGGCCCTTCTGCTCACCCCCGAGCATGTCCAGATCAGCATAGAAGAAGTTTACCGGCGCACCCGTCTCGAGTATCATGTTCGCGATGATAGGCTTGTATGCTGAGCTTTCGTCGAAAGCCAGTCTCAGTCTGTTTTTCGTTGAAGTCCTTGCCTCTGCTTTCTCCCTGTTCTCCTCATCCGGGAAGAACAGCTTCTTTGCGGCTTTCGTCTTAGGTCTCGCGAATATCTCAGCCACAGGCCCTCTCTCTACGATCTCGCCGTTTTCAATTACCGCTACTTTGCCGCAGAGCTGCTTGATAACTTCCATCTCGTGAGTGATGACCACCAGCGTGATTCCCCTCTCCTCGTTGATCTTTTTAAGAAGACCGAGAATGGACCTTGTCGTTTTTGGGTCGAGAGCTGATGTAGCTTCATCGCAGAGGATGACTTCAGGGTCGGAAGCCAAAGCTCTTGCTATGGCAACTCTCTGTTTCTGACCACCCGAGAGCTGCGACGGATACGAGTGAGCTCTTTCTTCGAGGTCTACCACCTTGAGCAGTTCCTTTGCCTTTTCGATCGCCTCCTGTTTAGGAACACCGGCTATCTCGAGTGGAAAAAGTATGTTGCCCAGCGCATCTCTCTGCATCAGCAGATTGAACTGCTGAAATATCATTGAGATCTTGCGCCTGTGCAGATTGAGGTCCTTTCCCTTGAGACCCGTCAGCAAGTTCCCGTCAAAGAGCACCTTACCTTCGGTCGGCTGCTCAAGCAGGTTGATCGTTCTTACAAGTGTCGATTTGCCTGCGCCGGAGAGACCGATGATACCGTATGAGTCGCCTTTTTCGATATCGAGGTTGATATCCCTGAGTGCGACTACCTTTCCGCCCTTGGTATCGAACTCCTTGGTCACGCCCTGCAGGCTTATGATGTGTTCTGCCATGTTTACCCTTTCTTTGCAAAATATACGGGGCAGGTCTTAACGACCTGCCCCGGCAATCCCACACATGAGAATTGCTATTCATCGGCTCTGCACATGCACATGCCCATCATTCCCATTTCCATCATCATGTTTCTTGTCATGTGAATGTGCTCCTTTCATAGAATAAGTTCAAGACGAACTATAACAACATCAATGTGTTATGTCAACTAATTTTTTGATAATTTTTGTTGTTTTTCACAAAATGCATTTATTTATCATCATCGCCTGCAGTGCCGCCGGCCTCTTTGATCTTAGCCCTTATCAGCTTATATGCCTCTTTCATTTCAGGCATGCCGTTGAACGCATGCAGCGGGATCGGCATGATCATCGTATCGCTCATCCATACATAAATAGCGTCCTCTGTGAGATCGACCAGCTTGACGTCTTTATAGTTGAACGACTGATGGTCGTCTCCGGCATCTGTTGTCAGCGCATCGTCACCTATAGTTATGATATTCTCAACAGGGTGCACCCTTTCGAGACTGTCCTTAGAAGCGCTTATGGCTTTATCCTGCTGCCTGAGGAGCATTCTTTCAGATATCAGCGGACCGCCGATACCTACAACGGCAGCAACTATATAGGCAAGTATGGTGAAGCTGTGGTCAACCTTAAATACAGTGAACAGCAGCGCAATTATCGCTCCGGATATAAAATATGTCAGTCGCTGCCTGTTTACCAGCTTGCGGCCGCCTTCGGTATACAGAATACGGTAGCGTCCGAATGCCGAATAGTCATCATCATTCAATATAAATCTGATCTCTCTTGGATTCTTCTTAGTAGCCATTTTCGTCTCCTTATTACCCCGCAGATCTTAGTCTGCGCTTTCATGGTTAACAGTATACCACACACAGTGCTGCCGTAGTTTTAATTTAACGCCAAAAACAGTATAATTACAGCAACGATCCCGTATCGGGAACCACGAAACAGAATAATCAGAAAGGGACAGGCAGACATGAAGACAGTTGCGTTCATCGGCGGAGGAAGCTTCGGAACAGCTCTCTCAACAGTACTTGCAGGCAAGGGCTGCAGGATCAACATGTACGATATCAACCAGGAGCATCTTGCCCGCATGGCAGCGGACATGGAAAACAAAGACTACCTGCCGGGTGTAAAGCTCGAAGGTGATTACCACTTCTGCAAGACCGACGAAGAGGCTCTTAAAGATGCCGACTTCGCGGTATTTGCACTCCCGGCACAGCATGTCAGAAGCGCGATCAGCTCAGCTGTTCCTTATATACGCGAAGACGCCATCATTACATGCATATCCAAGGGAATCGAACAGAAGACACACAAAAGGATGTCTGAGGTAATCGGCGAGTACTTCGATCTTGACAGATACGTCTGCATAAGCGGTCCTTCTCACGCTGAGGAAGTAGGCATCGGAGTTCCGACCGTAGTCGCGATGTCATCAAGAAAAAAAGAGTCCGCTCTCGCAATGGCAGACCTCTTCAGCACAAACAAGTTCAGAGTCTATCTCAATGACGATATGATGGGCATGGAGCTCGCTGCTTCTCTTAAGAACGTGCTTGCTGTCGGTTCAGGCATTGCCAACGGAGCCGGCTACGGCGACAACACACTGGCTGCGATGCTCACTATAGGCTGTGCTGAAGCGACGGCTCTCGGAGTCGTGATGGGCGCAAGGCCTTCGACATTCTTCGGCCTCGCCGGCATAGGCGACATGATCGTGACATGCACAAGCATCCATTCCAGAAACTTCCGCTGCGGCAGGCTCATCGGCCAGGGCTACAAGCCTGAAGACGCCATAAAGGAGATCGGCATGGTTTCTGAAGGTATGTACACTGCTGAAGTAGTGCACGAGCTCGCCCAGCAGACAGGCGTCGCCATGCCTATATTCGAAGCGATCTATGATGTCATCAACGGAAAGATCACTGTAGAGTATGCAATGGATGAGCTCATGCTCAGACCGATCGGCTACGAGAAAGACTACCTCTAGACCGCTCAGCAAAAATCAGTTATTATAACTGAAGCCGGGCTGCGCGCCCGGCTTACATATGCGCTCGTAGCTCAGTGGATAGAGTGTCTCACTCCGAATGAGAAGGCCGCGGGTTCGATCCCCGCCGGGCGCACCAGCAAAACAAATCGCTGAAACCTTTGCAATCACTGCGTTACAGGGTTTCAGTTTTTCATTTGACGACAATTTTGACGACAGTTTGA
>CADBKM010000013.1 GCA_902795265.1 uncultured Eubacteriales bacterium | reverse complement strand
GTTCTGCACTATGAAGTTTTCAAGGTTCCGCTGTGCTTTTCAGCGACAGCTTGTTTAGTATACACAACTCAGTGGTTTGTGTCAAGAGCTTTTTCAGAACTTTTTTAATTCTTTTTCGCTCTCCTCTGAGCTGCTGCAGCTTCCCACTGCTTGCTTGCCTTAGAAAAACAGGGCTTTTGTTTGCCCTGTTTTCAAGCGCTCGTTTATATTACCACTTTCAAATTTTAAGTCAACCCTTTTTAATGGGTTTTTTCATCTGTTTTGATCTTATTTTGAAACACATTATCCTCTTCGGCATATGGCTCTGATACAGATGCTGCTGACAGTGTCACAGGCTCCCATATAGTATAAGGAGGATAACGTAAAAGATACTTCTTATATGCCCTCCTTGTACTTAAAAGAGCATTCTTTCCCAGTGTTACCGACTGGCCCGAACTGAAACTGATTCCGCAGCTGCTTATATCGTTTACATGATCCAGATTTATTACAAGGCGCCTGATCGGTCTGTAAAAAGCTCTTTCGGCAAGTGAACCGACAATGGCATTGATGGAACCATAGAATGAATAGTCCCTGGCAGCTGTTATCAGGTGCACCTTGCGGCCGTCCTGCTCGATCACTTCTATATCATCTATCTTTATTTTGGCACACTTGTTGGAACTTATAACTGATATATACTCCGGCAATGCTGTACGCCGCTTTTTCTGATAGTCAAACTTCTGCATGATCTCCTCCTGCTTGTCTGTGTGTTTTATGTTATTACCAACTGCGCATGCGTCATATTTAGTAGGCAATAATAAATATGACACAGACTCGAGGTAAGGAGGTGAATTTTTTTCCGCCAAAAACCGCTAAAAACCGCCACGCAGAATATATTGAAAACAAATTGTGAACTATGTTAAAATTCGAAATGTAGAGTAAATATCAAGCGTTAAGTGTCCTGGGATGGGATGTTGCCCGGGAACGAAAACTTTAGAAGTTGCGGTTTGATATTGCATCCGCTACTGCAGACAAATAAAAAGCAAGAGACAGCCTCTTGAAACGTGATTGCTGCAGTTGTGCGTTTCGTTAATGTGTTGCAATTACTGGCTCAGGAGGTTTTTTGTATGAATAAGAATAAAATAACCACCGAAATTCTGGTCGTTACAGGCTTCATGATTGCACTATCTGTTGTGCTGTCGAAGCTCATCTCTATCAACATATCGTTTCTGCGTGTAGGCTTCGGTTTTCTGCCTATTGCCGTGCTGGCAATAATGTACGGGCCGGTCATAGCGGCAATAGGCTACGGTGTGGCCGATCTCCTCGGAGCATGGCTGCTTCCGACCGGTACATTCTTCCCGGGCTTTACGGTATCCGCAGTCCTTACAGGTCTGATATTCGGATGGATCCTCTATAAAAAGGAAGTAACATTTATGAGAGCTCTTATTGCCTCAGCTATAGTATGCCTGGCAGTAAATCTGCTTCTGAATACATGGTGGCTCACATTCCTTATCGGAAAAGGGTTCAAAGTACTTCTGGCATCAAGAGCAGTAAAAGAAATAGTAGCTATACCTGTAATGGCAGTGCTTATAGTAGCAATCGATAAATATGTATTGAAGCGTATAAAGTAATTCATCAACATTAAAAAAGCTCTGTTAATTCCTATGATGGAGGCTGAGCGGTAGCCGGTACTAAATGCTTTCTTTATCATAGCGGCGTTGCCGCAATGTAGAAAGCATTGATCTTCGGCGTCAAGCGCCTTCGATAGATGCGATTGACGAGCATAATCGGCAGATTATGCGAAGTTGGAGCTTAGTACCGCTGCGTATAACCGCGACGAGGCGAGAGCCGTGCTCCAGAATAGGAATTAACAGAGCTCATTTTTTAACTGATTACTTCATATAGTGAATCAGCATCATCCTTGCGGACGACTTCGGGCATTGCAAGCACACGGACCTTAAGCACATTCGAGCCGAATGTTACCTGGATGATATCTCCGGTCTTGAGTTCGAGACCTGGCTTGGCAACCTTTCCGTTCACCTCTACTCTGCCCTGTTCACAAGCATCTTTAGCTACTGTGCGGCGTTTGATTATTCTTGAATTTTTAAGATACTTATCTAATCTCATATATAATAACCTTCTCTTCAAGCAAAAAGATGCGGATAGCCGGGCTATCCGCATCTCCTTGTTTTCTCTTAATTACTTGTTGACAGCATCCTTAAGGGACTTGCCTGCCTTGAATACAGGAGCCTTGGAAGCCGGAATCGAGATAACTGTGTCAGGCTGCTGAGGATTTCTGCCTGTTCTGGCCTTTCTGCTTCTTGTTTCGAATGTTCCGAAACCGATGAGTCTTACGCTGTCACCAGCTACGAGAGCTTCTTCGATTGTTCCGAGAACTGCATCAAGTGCCATCTCTGCGTCTTTCTTTTTAAAACCTGTCTTATCTGCAACCTTTGCAACCAGATCTGCTTTATTCATAATTGTTCCTCCTTAAAAGTAATATCATATACTATAAATATTATAGGTAGCAGTTTCCAAGATGTCAACCGCAAAATCGTTGAAATCACAAGGTTTTTAGCCTCTAACCTTTACTGCTTTGCCACCCTCAGTTTCACAGCGAGCCTGTAAATCAGCTCTCCTTTCGGGATGAGTTCGATCTCATCCTTCGTTACTGCTCCGGTCAGGAAAGCCGAAACAAAATACACGAATGCGGCTATCATGATCGATATGAGCGTTGATATCGAATTGCTCGAAGTGACTATATATACGAGCTTATAGACAGCGAAAGCTGCAGCTCCCATTATGAGTGCGGCACCCAGCGGTTTTATGAATATGCTCTTTATGTCGAGAGATACGTCTGTATACTTTTTCAGCGCCCTGTAGTTGAGTATGCCCGCGGTAACATATGCCATGACTGAACCGAACGCCGCTCCGTTTATGTTTACAGCCGGGATGCCCAGCAGTATGTATGAGACAATGGCTTTTACGACAGCGCCGATGAGAAGATTCCATACCGGCAGCATCATCTTGCCTATTCCCTGCAGGCTCGTCGAGAATGTGCGCATTATGGCGAGTGTGACTATTGAAACCGCAAGGATCTGCAGCGCAGGTACGGCCATTACCGCTTCGTCATACTTTCTGTAGAAAAGCATTGTGAGTATCGGCTTTGCAAGCACTATTAATCCTATCGCGCACGGATAAGTGATGATCATCATGGTCTTGAGCCCGGTCTTAATATGATCATCCATATCCTTTTTTATCTTCAGCGTGTAAGCTGTCGTGACTGCAGGCATCAGGCTTATGCAGATCGCATCAATAAATATGTTAGGCAGGTTGATTATAGGATCACAGAATCCGCCCATAAGGCCGTAAAGCTTATCAGTCATTACACGGTCAAAGCCTGCGTCAAGCAGCCTTCTCGGAATGATAGCCGCATCTATGTTGAACATTATCGGCATGACTGCTGAGCCTATAGTTATAGGGATCAGGAATGCCATGAGCTCTTTAAGCCTGCTTTTATCTGTCTCAGGCCTTTTTACAGATTCCTCAAACAGTCTGTTTCGGGTATCTTTATCGCGTGCATATATGATCATCATTGCGATAAAAGCAGCAATGATGCCGGCTGATGCTCCGAAAGTTGCTCCGGCAGCAGCATTGACCAGGCTGGTCTTATAGAACATAAATGCGAGAGTAAGGCCTGCGGCTACCCTCACCATTTGCTCTATGACTTCTGTGACGCCTGTCGGCTTCATGTTCTGCCGGCCCTGGAAGTACCCTCTCATGGAAGCAACCAGAGGCGTGAACAGAAGTGCTACCGAGATGGCCTTCATGGAAGCCTCAGATCCCGGATTCTTATAAAGGCCTGCGATAATTCCCGCTCCGAAGTACATCACCACAAAGGAAACTATGCCGAGAGCCCATGAAACTCTCATGGCCACCTTATATGACTTGTGGGCGTTTATGAAATCGCCTTCGGCTATCCTTGAAGATACCATCCTCGATATGGCGACCGGGAATCCAGCCGTTGCAATAACAAACAGAAGCTGATAAAGGGCGTATGCAGCACTGTAATAAGCCTGCCCTTCCGCTCCTATCATGTTGGTGAGAGGTATCCTGAAAATAGCACCGAAAATCTTGCTAACGATACCGGCTATGACCAGTATCGTGGCGCCTTTCATCATAAGGGTAGACGTCTGTCCGCCCTTATTCTCTGTATTTTTGATATCTTTGTTAACGTCTTCAGTCATTTAGAGTCTCTTTAGTATCTCTGCCTTGGCATTCTCTGCCTCGGCGATCGTCTTTTCTATATCTAAGAATGTGTATTCTCCGTCCCTGTAGAGTGTCATGCCGTCGCACATTGTAAGGCAGACATCCTTGCCGTCGGCGGAGTATATAAGACCGTTCGCAATATCGTCGCATGCCGTCCAGTTAGGCCCTGTTGTATCCACTACGATGAGGTCGGCCTTGAAGCCTTCTTTTATAAGTCCGCAGTCAGAGCGTCCCTGTGAAAGAGCTCCGGCTCTTGTCGCGCTCCTGAGCACCTGCTTCGGTGTCATTGCGGCAGGATCCATCGATGTGACCTTTCCGGTCAGCGCGAACACCTTCATCTCTTCAAAGAAGTTCAGACTGTTGTTGCTGGCTACGCTGTCGGTTCCGATGGCAACATTTATGCCCTTTGCATACATAGGAGGCACCTTGCACATCCCGCTTGCAAGCTTCATGTTGCTGCATGGATTGCTTGCCACTGTAACGCCCTTCTCTTTGAATATATCCAGATCATTTTCTGTCACCCATACGCAGTGAGCAGCAGTTGCCGGCACATCGAATGCCCCGGCTTCGAGGAAGACCTCAGCAGGTGTCTTGCCGTACTTAGCAACACAGTTATCATGCTCGCTCTTTGTCTCTGACAGATGTACATGCATCCTTACGTCGTAGTGCTTTGCCATGTCAGAGATAGCCTTCATCATCTCGAAGTCATTAGTGTACTCCCCATGGATGCTCGCGTCAACAAGAATCCTTCCGTCTTCAAGGCCATAATACATTTCGATGGCCTGCGCAGCTTCCTTAAGAGAAACGCTTTCCGAAACAGGAGCGCCGAAATTAGTAATAGCGCGGGAGATGTTTGTCTTGAGCCCTGAATGCACTACTGCCTTTACCATGTCATCGAGGAAGTAATACATATCGCTCGTCGATACGATCCCGAATCTCATGGACTCAGCCATAGTGGCCAGCGTAGCCCAGTATACTGCATCATTGTAGAGTTTGTCTTCAAACGGGAAGATCCTTTCGTTGAGCCATCTGTCGAGCGGCAGGTTCTCACCATAGCCCCTCATCAGGCTCATCGGCGAATGGCCATGCGCGTTGTAGAACGCAGGCATGAGCACCTTGCCGGTACCGTCATAGGTCTCAAAGAATGCCTCCTCGTTTTCTGGCGGCTTGCTGTCGATATAAACAATGTAGTGGCAGTTGGTACCTACATACATGTTTTCGCGGTATTCGAAATTCTCGTCAATTATCCCAATATTTTTAAAGAGCATTTTACACCTCCGTTATTAAAGGAGAATTATACTTTATATGCGAATATAAAGGAATATATATTAGCAGACCTTAATACAGCTGAGAATTATTTATTGCTCAAAGTTGCGCGACTCCTCTTTTGATTCACGAAGGAATCTCATCAGCCCCAGAATAGCCGGTATATCGAGATCTTTACCGGTGTGGAACCTCAACACCGCAGCGCGTCCGTCCGAAAGAGCGATCTTGTCGCCGTATTCAGACTTGGCCATTACGAATACGAAAGGATGCACTTTGACTCCGCCGGCAAATCTGATGGTGACCCATCTGTCCTTTCTGCTGATCTCGGCAACACCCAGGTATTCGGCATGAGCTCTTATCTCTGCTATGTTGATCAGCTCAAGCGCGTCCTCTGGCACGTCTCCGTATCTGTCAGTGAGCTCATCGATGACATCCATGGAGTCTTCTCCGTCCATGATGCCTGAAATGCGACGGTACGCTTCGAGCCTGAGTGTTTCATCAGGTATATAGGAAGCAGGAATAGACGCTTTTACAGGCAGGTCGATGGTAATATCAGACCTTGCCTCACCTATATCTTCGCCCTTCAGCTGCCTGACCGCCCTGTCGATCTCTTTGCAGTACAGCTCATATCCGATGCTCTCAATGTGTCCGCTCTGGGCTTCGCCCAGAATGTTTCCGGCACCTCTTAACTCGAGGTCTCTCATTGCAAGCTTGAAGCCCGCGCCGAATTCCGTGAATTCTCTTATGGCAGCGAGTCTTTTGCGCGCAATTCCGGTCAGGACTTTCCCCGGCTGATACATAAGATATGCATAGGCCAGCCTGTTGGAGCGCCCTACTCTGCCTCTCAGCTGATACAGCTGAGCCAGACCGAATCTGTCCGCATTGAGGATGATCATCGTGTTTGCGTTCGGGATATCTATACCGTTTTCGATTATAGTTGTGGCTACGAGCACGTTTATATGACCTTCAATAAAGTCGAGCATTGTGTTTTCAAGCTCTTCCTCGTGCATGCGCCCGTGTCCGATCCCGACCGATGCTTCAGGCACCAGCCTTCTGACAGCATCAGCTACCTGCGTGATACCTGTTATCCTGTTGTTTACGACAAACACCTGCCCGCCTCTTGCCAGTTCACGTGCAATGGCATTGCGGAACACTTCTTCGTCGTAAGGAGTCACATAAGTATGCACCGGAAGCCTGTCTCCCGGCGGCTCCTCAATCAGGCTTATGTCTTTTATTCCCGTAAGAGACATGTTAAGCGTGCGCGGTATAGGAGTTGCGGAAAGCGTAAGAACATCCACATTGCTTCTGAGTTCTTTGATCTTCTCCTTATGCCTGACACCGAACCTCTGCTCTTCGTCCACAACAAGCAGCCCGAGGTCTTTGAATCTGACATCATCGGACAGCAGTCTGTGCGTACCGATGACCAGGTCGACAGTACCGCCCTTTACACCTTTGATTGTCTTTGTCACAGCGGCTTTTGACTTGAATCTCGACAGCTCTTCTATCTCAAACGGGAACTTTTCAAAGCGCTCCCTCAGATTATGATAATGCTGGTTTACCAGAAGTGTTGTAGGAGCAAGAAGCGCTGCCTGTTTGCCTTCAGATACGCATTTGAATATCGCTCTTGCAGCGACCTCTGTTTTACCATAGCCGACATCACCGCAGAGAAGCCTGTCCATTGGCAGCGGCTTCATCATGTCTTCTTTTATCTCTTCGGTTGCTCTCAGCTGGTCATCGGTCTCCGTGTAAGGGAACGCATCCTCGAACTCGGTCTGCCACACGCTGTCTTCGCCGAACGCGTAGCCGCCTTCAGCTTGCCTTTTTGCATAAAGCTTGATGAGATCTTCGGCGATCTCCATGGCAGCTTTTTTAGCCCGCTCTCTTGTGCGTTTCCAGCTTCCTCCCGATAGTCTTGAAAGCGCAGGCGCATTCCCCGAATTGCCTATATACTTCTGGATCACATCGAGCTGTTCAGTCGGTATATAGAGCATGTCCGAGCCTGCATATCTGATCAGAAGATAATCTCTTGTAGTACCATCTGCAGTTACAGGCTTGATGCCTTCAAAGCGCCCTATGCCGTGAGCTTCATGTACGACATAGTCGCCCTTATGAAGATCTGAAAAGCGTATGCTGTCTTTCGAACTCTTTTTCTTAGCTTTTCTGCGCGGTTTCTTGAAAGACCCCGAGAAAATGTCGTTCTCCGAAATATAGCAGACTTTGTCATCTTCCATTACAAAGCCGCCCGACAGGCTTCCGCTTTTGTAAGAGATATCGCCAATTACGTCTGCTATGTCGAGGTACTCCCGTACCCTTTCGTTTCGTTCTTCTGTGCCTGCGGCAATGATCACTTTGTATCCTGCAGAGGCAAACCTGCCGATCTCTGAAGCGAAGAGCTCGATATGACCGTTGAACGGCGCTATCTGCCTGCTCTTCACGTTATCGATACTGTCAAACTTATCGACACCATCGACCGATTCAGGGAATGGTGTGTATATATCTACGCGGCGCTTTGAAGAAACTCCGCTGCAGCCTTTATAAATGTCGTAAAAATCCTCTTTATCAGCAGACTCAGGCAGTACGCTCATGACCGAGGCCGGATCGCAGACCGCTACAGCCGCTCCGTCAGCGTAATCCCAAAGCCTGCACTTTTTAACATCAAAATACGGCAGAAGGTCGGCGTACAGCTGTGAACCCGTGCTGGTTTCAAATATATCTTTGATCCTCCCACGGTTGGCTTCGACTGCATCAATGCGCCCGTCGGCCACATCAGGATGAGCATGCTCCTTTTTGTAGCGGCGTATCATCCGGTCATATTCCTTCATGACAGCCGCAAGAGCCTTTTCTTTTTCTTCATTATTCGGGATAAACTCAGCCGCAGGGTAAATAACGATCTCAGAAAGCGATTCAAGTGACCTCTGAGTCTCGCTGTCGAAAGTCCTGATGGAGTCGATCTCATCATCAAAGAATTCTATTCTTGCAGCCGTTTCCATGGCCGGGGAAAAAACGTCGAGTATGCCGCCTCTTGCCGTGAATTCTCCCGGAGATTCCGTAACGGCAGCTGCCTGATAGCCCGCTTCGGATAGTTTTTTGCGAAGATCATGCGGATCGATGCGGGTACCGATACCTATTCTGATGACTGAGTTCAAAAACCTTTCCGGACATTCCGTCAGTTTAAGTGCCGAGCTCACCGGCGCTATGACAGCGACCATGCCCTCACCTGTTTCCGGATCTGTCTTCCCGGTGCTTCCCGTCAGAGAGGCCAGAGCCTGTATTCTTCTGACCAAAGCGCTTCTGTCGCGCGCTTCGTACAGAACGTGTACGTCTTCTTCTTCAGGGAGCACTATAGTTTTCAAACCGGGCATATAAAAAACGAGGTCGTCGGCCAGACGGGACGCAACCTGTCCGGACGAGACCACCGCCAGAAGCTTATGCCTCTCTTTTATACCTTCGGCAAGCATGTAGGCTGTTCTGCTGCCGCTGATTCCGGTGTGGTTAATTATCATCAGATTCTTTATTGTTTACGTGATTGTGCCTGTTCATGGCATTATCAACACCAAGTGCCAGAATATCTCTGACTGCGTCTGCCGCCTCGGCAGCAGCGCTCTGAAGGAGCTTCTTCTCAGCCTCAGGCACTTTTCCTATCACGCGGTCGACAAGATCCTCTCCTGCCTTAGCCGCGCCGACGCCTATTCTGATCCGTATAAAATCTTTTGTTCCGAGTTCCTGAACGACACTTTTCATGCCGTTGTGAGTGCCGGCCCCTCCGGATTTTCTTATCCTGATAGAACCTGCCGGCAGATCGA
This sequence comes from uncultured Eubacteriales bacterium, assembly GCA_902795265.1. Lineage (GTDB taxonomy): Bacteria > Bacillota > Clostridia > Peptostreptococcales > Anaerovoracaceae > Crickella. Next base: position 29,587 of record CADBKM010000013.1, on the reverse strand, counting down.
TATCATCGTAAATAACTATGAGGTTTTCAGGCGGAACATCAAAATACATTGCCGCCTCTCTTACGGCAATACCGCTTCTGTTCATATAAGTCTCAGGCTTTACGAGAACCGCTTTTTTGCCTGCTATCGTGCCGCGTCCGATCAGAGAGTGGAATTTGTTGCGGCGAACCTCAATATTCTCATTCGAAGAAAGCACATCTATGGCTTTATACCCCATATTGTGCCTTGTTTCTTCGTATTCTTTGCCGGGATTCCCCAGACCCGCTATTACATAGGTGTCTGCGGAAAACCCCGGCTCATTTTTACTTTTTCTGAAAAGTCCCATTAACTGTCTTCTAACTATGAATTGAACATTACGGAGATAGCCTTGTTGGAGTAAACTCTCGAAATGGTCTCCGCAAAGATGTGCCCTGCAGAAAGGATGGTGAACTTCTTAAGTCTCTTTTCTTCAGGGATAGGAATTGTGTTGAGCAGTACCATCTCCTGAATCGGGCTTGCTTCAATACGCTCGATTGCAGGTCCGGACAGAACGGCGTGAGTTGCACATGCGTAAACGCTCTTTGCGCCGAGGTCTGCGAGTGCCTTTGCAGCATTGCAGATGGTTCCTGCTGTATCGATCATGTCGTCGAGGATAACGCAGTTTTTGCCTTCTACCTCACCGATTATGTTCATGATCTCGCTCTTGTTAGGTTCAGGGCGTCTCTTATCGATGATAGCGATCGGGCAGTTGAACGGCTTGGCCATATTGCGCGCTCTTGTAACGGATCCGTGGTCAGGAGATACGATGACCAAGTCTTCAAGGTCTTTCAGCTTGAAGTAATCTGTGAGCATAGGCTGTCCGAGCATGTGGTCTACAGGGATATCAAAGAAGCCCTGCTCCTGTGACGCGTGAAGATCCATCGTGATAACTCTGTCGATTCCTGCAGCTGTAATCATGTTTGCTACAAGCTTGGATGTGATCGGATCTCTGGCCTTTGCTTTTCTGTCCTGTCTTGCATATCCGTAATAAGGGATAACAGCCGTAACACTGTTGCAGGACGCTCTTTTCAGTGCGTCTGTCATGATCAGAAGCTCCATAAGGTTGTCATTTACCGGGTCACAGGTGGACTGGATAATGAAGCAATCCTTACCTCTTACAGATTCCCAGATACTGACACTGGTCTCTCCGTCACTGAACTTGGTTACTGTAGCTTTGCCCAACTCTACCCCCATGTGCTCAGCAATCTCCTGCGCCAATTCCGGATGGGAATTGCAGGTAAAAAGTCTGAGGTTTGAAAAAGCTTCGCTTGTCATGTTGTGTATCATGGCGCTGTGATCTCCCTTCTTTGCGTCTTGAAATTTATTGTATATCTTTGTGCAGCAGCATGTCCCCGACCTTATAAACGTCTCCTGCACCCATAGTCATTACGATATCGTCCTTGCCGGCAAATTTTTCAATATACCTGGCAATATCTTCAAAGTCTTTTACATAATAAACCGGCTTGTCCGGATGTTTTGCTTTCATCTCGTTCACGAGCTTATACGAAGAGATGTTATATACATCTTTTTCACGTGCAGCGTAGATATCAGTTACGATAACAACATCTGCATCGACAAAGGCATCGACGAACTCGCTGAACAGAGCCTTGGTTCGTGTATATGTATGCGGCTGGAATATCAGCCAGAGCTTATTGTGCTTCACATTGCGGGCAGCTGAAAGTGTTGCCTTGATCTCAGTCGGATGATGCGCATAGTCATCGATGACTTTTACGCCATTATCTGTAGTTCCGATATAATCGAATCTGCGGTTTGCTCCGCTGTATTCCTTTAAAGTCGAAGCGATGACCGATGTATCTACTCCGAGATACGACGCTGTCACAAATGCAGCCATTGCATTGAGCACATTGTGCTCTCCCGGAACGCTGAGCTCTATAGTTGCAACTCTGCTGCCGTCATGGCAAATATCAAATACCGGGAATCCGTTTTCATTGAACTTGATGTTTTCGGCATAGAAATCGTTGCTTTCGCTGTAGCCGTATGTGATCTTGTTGTCGTGATCTTTGAGTATGCTTCTTACGAACGGATTGTCGCCGAATGCGATGATGATGCCGCCCGGTGTTATCTGCTCAACGAAAGTGCTGAACGACTTTACTATATGCTCCATATCCTTGAAGTAGTCGAGGTGATCGGAGTCGATATTGAGTATTACTCCGATTCTCGGACGGAGCTGCAGAAAGCTGTCCATGTACTCGCATGCCTCTGTTACGAAGTATTCCGTGCCGCCGATCTCAACATTGCCGTTGATCTGCGGCAGGTTCCCTCCGACAAGTATCGTAGGCTTATAGTCTGCATTTCTGAGGATAAGCGAAGTCATCGACGTGACTGTTGTCTTTCCGTGTGTACCGCAGATGGCAACTGAATTCTCGTAGTCATTCATGATCATGCCGAGAACCTCAGCTCTGGAGAAAAGCGGGATTCCAAGCTCTTTCGCCTTGATGACCTCAGGATTCTCGTCAGAGACTGCAGCTGAATATACGATCGCATCAACACCTTCGACATTTTCAGGTTCGTGCGATGTGTACACTTTTATCCCCAGATATTCAAGATGCCTGGTCACTTTAGACGGATGAATGTCTGTACCGCTGACGATGTACCCTCTGTCACGAAGGATCTCTGCAACAGCTGACAGACCTATCCCGCCTATTCCCAGGCAATGTACGCGTTTAAATTTGCTGAAGTCCATATATTAAATACTCCTGAATCTGCTAAATTACGGCAATGCCGCAAAATCACCGATATCATTATAGATTAAGCGCTACATACTTTCAACAAATCAGTTCGATTAAAAAAAATGCATAATAAATGCGCAATTGAAGGAATTGATAATATCTATAAAGAGTCATTTAATTATCGATGCCATTGTGAAAAAATACGCTATAATAGTTATATAGTAGTTAGTTGTTGATTACTTATACAGTATGTGAGGATTTATTGATGAATAAGATCTATCTTGATAACGGAGCAACTTCTTTCCCGAAACCGCAGGAAGTAGCTGACGCTGTTTATGAATATATGACGAGCATAGGTGCCAACATCAACCGCGGCGGCTATCAGGTAGCATACGATCTTGAAGGAACAGTCTTTGAGACCCGCGAGATGCTTGTCGAATTGTTCGGCGGATCGGACTGCAAAAACGTAGTCTTTACAAAGAACGTAACAGAATCGCTGAATGTCGTCCTCAAGGGCTTTCTTAAGCCGGGCGATCACATTCTCTGCTCTTCAATGGAGCACAACGCGGTAATGAGACCTATCGTACAGCTTTCAAAGAAAGGTGTTGAGTTCGACAGGATACCCGGCACCGAGACCGGCGAGCTCGTGCTTGACGCCGTGGAGGGCATGATAAAAGAAAACACTGTCGCGATCGTCATGACCCACGCAAGCAATCTTGTCGGTACAATAAATCCGCTTAAAGAAGTCGGAGAGATCTGCCGGAAACACGGGCTTAAATTCATAGTTGATTCAGCCCAAAGTGCAGGCATAGTGCCTGTCGACATGAAGGAGATGCACATCGATGCTCTTTGCTTCACAGGCCATAAATCCCTGCTCGGCCCTCAGGGTATCGGCGGTTTCATCCTCGATGAAGGAATGATCAGTCTTATTGATCCGCTCCTCTCAGGAGGAACCGGCTCGATAAGTCATACTGAAGAGATCCCTGATTTTATGCCTGACAGATTTGAGCCTGGCACTATGAACATTCCGGGAATCGTCGGACTGCACGCAGGTCTTAAATGGATCAAGGAAAAAGGCATTGATAATATAGCAGCTCACGAACTTGGCCTTACTAAACGCTTTATTGACGGTCTGCTCCCGCTCGAAGAAGCCGGAAAGCTGAAAATCATCGGACTTAAGGGGATCGAGGGCCGCACCGGCGTAGTATCCGTTCAGACTCTCGGAGTTGACTGCGCAGACGCTGCGTTCCGTCTGGACTTTGAATATGGAATAGAAACAAGAGTCGGACTGCACTGCGCGCCTAATGCTCATAAGACGCTTGGTACATATCCGACCGGAACCATCCGCTTCAGCTTCGGAAACTTCAATACCGAAGCCGATGTAGATGCAGCTATAAACGCTCTGACTGAGATCTGCGGCTGATTGTACAAAAAATACTTTGCCCGGGCGATAAGCCCGGGCTTTTGATTGCTGCTATTTGTTTAATGCATTTATGATCCTGTCTGCGGCCTTCTCTACATTCTCTCTGCAGGTAGCAAGATTGAGTCTTATACAGCCTGCGTATTCTTCGCCTCCGAACCATGCGCCATAATCCGCGGCGATCCCGCATTCGTCTTCCATGAGGCGCTCCATGCCTCCGTTTTTCAGATCGTCGGCATTCATGTACCGGCTGAGATCGATCCACATAAGATATGTGCCTTCGAGGTCGGCGACACGCACCTCAGGCAGCTCGCTTTCGAGCCTGCCGCGCAGATATCTGTAATTGCCCTCGATTACGCTGAGCAGTTCTTCAAGCCACGGACGCCCTTCTTCGTACGCACTCTGTACGGCTATGTATCCGAATGCATTACCGCCGGTGATTCTGATCCCCTCTGCAAAGCTGTCCCATTTTTTGCGGATATCCTCATCAGGTATCACGACGATCGAGTTCTGCACGGCGGCGAGATTGAAGGTCTTTGTCGCAGCAGTAAGCGTTACCAGAATATGATCGTATTCGCCCGGCTTTTCGCCCGCAGTTGCAGAAGGAACATGTTTGATGCCGCTCATGGTGATATCGTGATGTATCTCGTCTGAGATCACATAAACATTATGTCTTCTGCAAATATCGAGTACGCGTCTGATCTCTTCTTTGCTCCACACGCGTCCTACAGGATTGTGAGGTGAACAGAATATGAACAGTCTGACGTCTTCGCGCACGATCGCATCCTCAAAAGAGCTGAAGTCCATTTCATATCCGCTTTCAGTACGCAGCAGCGGAACGTTCACAAGCCTTCTGCCGTTGTTTTCAACAGCCCTCATGAACGGATAATAGACAGGCTGCATTACTGCAACCGCCTCACCCTTTCCTGCGAGCAACTGCACAAGCCAGTTAAAAGCAGGAACTACTCCGGGGGCGAATCTCATCCATTCGCGCTTTACTTCATATCCGTGATATTTTTTCTCCCAATCTATAAAAGCATTGTAATAGCCTTCAGGCGGAAAGTAGTACCCAAAGGTACCGAGCTCTATATAATCTGTAAGTCTGCGTCTGACGCATTCAGGGACTCTGAAGTCCATATCGGCAACCCACATAGCCAGCAGGTCTCCCCTGCTGAACGAGCCTTCAAGCCCATCCCATTTTGCGCAGTCGGTATTCTTTCGGTCAACGTATTCAATAAGGCTCATCGTATTTATTTTACCTCGCGTTTATGCGTCCATCTTCTTTGAGTACTTTGTCAGATAAATATAGCGCTGAAGGCGGGCATCTATTGCGCCGAGAGGCCTTGCGTACTTAGTGTAGCAGGCTGCAGCGCAGTTTTTGCTGACTATCATCGCGATAGCTTCGGCGTCAGATTCATCTTTTCCGGCACAGACAGCTCCCACACCTTTGACCAGTACGGCATTTCTGCCGATCACTGAGTTGAGCGCAGGCTGCTGGCCGCCCATACGGTCGAGAGCCCCTGTCATCGGGACTTTTAAGGCAAACTCTTTGGCTGCTGTATTGGTTGAATAACCGAGAAGAGCCCGTTCGGCAGCCCACTCATCGCACTCAACCACCTGAATATCAGGACCGGCTATCTGAGCAAAGTCGTCAATGAATGAACCGACCGGTTTGCCCTTCTCAATGCATTTCATTATGTAAGGGTCACTGACGACTTTAACGCAAGGCAGAGCTTTGATATTTATCTTTGAAGTGTCAAAATCACGGCCTGCTTCCACCGGAACCGGTCTGACCCTTGATTCAACCAGGTTTTTGCACTTGTCTTCAAGAGACTCCGCTTTTCTGAACGCCTCTTCCATGTCTGAGCCCAGTATAAGAGTGCCGTGACGAGCCATCAGGAAGGTGCTCTCGTAAGGGTTATTCCTGATGCTTTCGCTTACGGCCTTTTTCAGTCTGGTAGTTCCCGGGAGCCCGTAAGCAGCGCAAGGCGCAGTTCTGATGTCTCTGCATTCGGCTGCTACAGCTGATGCGTAGTACTGATGCGTGTGGATTATGAAACCCACATGAGCTCTCAGCGCATAAGCAGCTGCATGGACACCTTTTTCACTGCTCGGCTTTACATTTCCGCGATATGAGCAGTCGCTCACTTTGACTTTTACAAGATCGTCAGGTGTAAGTCTGTCGTAGGCCCTGCCGCTCGGCGTAATGATAAATTCATCCTTGCTTATGCGTGCGCTTATATTGCCCCATGTACGGGCGATCAGCTTGTTTTCAAGCAGCCTGAGGCCTGCTTCTATGACCAGTTTTCTTGCTTCTGTTTCACTGTAATACATAGTCCTTACCTCTTTTCAGATATTTGTTCCTGCTAATAATATCACATTTCGGCATAAGAAAACTCCGGTATATACACCGGAGTTTATCTTTTGGATTATTATCAGCTGTCTGAGACTAGATAAGTGTTCCCATGTGCTTGAGTGTTCTGCAGAGCTGGCTTACATAGCTCATCTCGTTGTCGTACCAAGCAACTACTCTTACCTCGAAGATGTGTGTTCCGCACTGCTGAGCGAGTGTCTGAGTAGCGTCGAAGAGTGAACCGTAGCTCATTCCGATAACGTCGCTCGAAACGATCTCTTCTTCAGTGTATCCGTAGGACTCGGAAACAGCATTTTTCATTGCCTCGTTGATTCCCTCAACGGAAACTGTGTCGGACATATCTTTGAGTGTTGCATCAAGGATAGTGATGGAGCCTGATGGAACAGGAACTCTCTGAGCGGATCCGATCAGCTTGCCGGCGAGTTCAGGAATTACAAGACCGATAGCCTTTGCAGCACCTGTGCTGTTAGGAACGATGTTGACAGCTCCTGCTCTTGCTCTTCTGAGGTCACCCTTTCTGTGTGGTCCGTCGAGGATCATCTGGTCACCTGTGTAAGCGTGGATAGTTGTCATGAAACCTGTTCTGAGCTCTCTGTAGTCAGCAAGTGCCTTAGCCATAGGAGCGAGGCAGTTTGTTGTGCAGGAAGCGCCGGAAACGATTGTATCCTCAGCAGTCAGTGTTTCGTGGTTAACTCCGTATACGATTGTAGGAAGGTCGTTGCCTGCAGGAGCAGAAATGAGAACCTTCTTTGCGCCGGCATCGATGTGAGCCTGCGATTTAGCCTTTGATGTGTAGAAACCTGTGCACTCGAGTACTACGTCGATATCGAGTTCTCCCCAAGGGAGCTTGCTTGCGTCTGCCTCAGCATAAACCGGGAAGAGCTTGCCGTCTACGAGGATGCCGTTCTCTGCCTCTTCAACTTCAGCATCGAATCTCTTCTGAACACTGTCGTTTCTGAGAAGATAAGCGAGCATATGCGGGCTTGTGAGGTCGTTGATAGCAACGATCTCGATGTCTTCTTCTTTGTAAAGCTTTCTGAAAGAAAGTCTACCAATGCGGCCGAATCCGTTAATTGCTACTCTCATTAGTTGGTTCCTCCTTTGGATCGTTCTGACCCATGTTTATAGAATTAATAGTTATTATTATCACGTACCGTGACATTCTAACACTACATGGAGTGTTTCTCAATATAAACGCCAAATTTGCGTGTATTTTTTTGTTTTATTTCCCTATTCTCCGAGATCGCTTCTGATGACCTTGCCCATATTCCAGACCTGGGCAGCTTTACGGGCAGCCTCCAGTCTGTCATCATCACCGTTGTACGCGAATTCTCCTGTCTGTGAACCGCAGTCCATGCAGGTAACAGTCCAGCACCAGCCGTTTCCGTCATCAAGGAGCCCTGCGCCTCCGCAGTACGGGCAGCCAGACAGTTCGATTTCTTCATAAATATCCACTATTGATCAAACCTCCGTGATTCATTTCGTAAAATATATCTTTGGTATTTTATCACATGCGGGCTCACATAGAAACACAAAAAAAGTCTCCGCAAAACTGCGGAGACTATATTTTACATTTTAACTGAATAAGCTGAACTGTTTAGAATCCGAGCTCTTTGTTGACCCATTTCTGCCAAGCCTTGAATGTCTCTGGGCCTGCAACACCGTCAACGGTTACACCCAGGAATTTCTGCATAGCCTTCGATGTCTGTGTTCCCCAGACACCATCAGCATCTGCACCGACCTTTTTCTGGATAGCTTTGATAGTTTCGGTTCCGCAGATTCCGTCTTCAGCTACTCCGAGGAGATGCTGTGTAGCCTTGATCGACTTAGGGCCCCACTTACCGTCAACTACGAGTTTGAATGCCTCGTTTGCAGCCTTCTTTGCTTCAGCAACCTTCTTCTCTGCCTCTTCTGCAGCCTTTTCTGCAGTTGCCTTAGCCTCAGCTACTTTGATTTCCTGCTGCTCTTTTACAGCAGCCATCTTAGCTTCATAAGCTTCCTGTCTTGCTTTTGCAGCTTCAGCCTTCTCAGCTGCAGCCTTTTCTGCTGCTGCCTTAGCTTCAGCTTCAGCTTTTTCCTTAGCTTCCTTGCCTGTGATCTTATCGAGTAATCCCATTTTGCACCTCTTTTCTTATTACCGCCATTATGGCCGGGAGAAATCTTTTACGAAATAATTATATCGCTCTGCGCTCTTTTCGGTCAATAAAAACAGCTGATCAGAGCGTTTCCCCAAGTATGATTTTTACGCAGTTCGCGCGCTCAAAATTCTTTGTTCCCATTCCATGTCCGCAGCGTTCTTCTGTCATTGCAGGCATATCACCAAACTCATCAGCGAAATGTCTGAGAAGAGCTGCGCCGGTAGGCGTACACAGTTCGCTTTTGATGTCACCGGAGTACGAAGGGATCCCTTCAAGGATGTTCGCAGTCGCAGGAGCAGGAACAGGCAATACTCCATGAGCACATCTGACCGTACCCCCTCCGACATTCACCGGCGATGCAGTTATTCTCTGCGGTTTGATGCGGTCTATCAGCATGCATACTGCCGTAACGTCCGCTATGGCATCCATCGTTCCGACTTCATGGAAGTGCACATCGCTTACCGGCACTCCGTGAGCCCTGCTCTCAGCATCCGCGATTATGTCGTACACCTTAAGGATATTATCTTTAACGTTTTCGGGCAATTCCAGGTGATCCCTGACTATATGCTCTATCTCATGTACTCCGTTGTGGGTATGGTGACCGTGATGGTGATGATGGTCATTGTGATGATGGTGATGATCATCATGCATGTGCTCATCTTCCTCGATGCCGTTAACCAGTATATGCACATGCGTGCCGCTCACCCCGCACTTGACCGAAGGTTCAGTCTCCATGACTACGCCGGGTATGCCAAGCGCGTTGAACTCTTCCACAAAGCATCTGCGCGCGTCTTCATCAAGGAGCTCCAGAAGCGCTCCTGTCAGCATGTCTCCCGCCGCTCCCATGCTGCAGTCTATATGCATCACTTTCATTTCCGAACCTCCATATGGTTGATGCGGCTTGCCATATAGCCCGCTCCGAATCCGTTATCTATGTTTACGCAGGCTACACCGCTTGCGCATGAGTTAAGCATTGAAAGAAGAGCCGAAAGGCCGCCGAAAGAAGCTCCGTAACCTACACTGGTTGGGACAGCGATCACCGGGCAGTCAGCAAGGCCGCCCACGACACTTGCAAGAGCGCCCTCCATTCCCGCCACGGTAATAATTACTGACGCCTGAGTGATATATTCCTTATGTGCCAGGAGTCTGTGGATTCCCGCAACACCGACATCGTAGAGCCTTATCACCTCATTGCCGAGAGTTTCGGCTGTGATAGCAGCCTCCTCGGCAACCGGAATATCGCTTGTGCCTCCGGTAGCAATGACTATGGTTCCGATACCGTTCGGTTCAGGCTTTTCCCCGATGACTGCAATACGGGCTTCCTTGCTGTAATCAGTACTGAACTTTTTTGCCAGAGCTGCAGCTTTATCCTCATCGATCCTGGTGACAAGTATCGGCAGCTGGCCTTTATCTGCCAGAACGCTCACGATCCCGACTATCTGCTCTGCAGTTTTGCTCTCTCCGTATATGACCTCAGCAGAGCCCTGCATCACCTTTCTGTGAAGGTCGACCATTGCGTAGCCTATATCTTCGAAAGGTTCGGTCTTTATGCGTGTGAGAGCCTCATCCACGCTTATCTCACCCCTTTCGAGAGCTTCCAGTATTATTCTTGTCTCACTGTTCATTGCTGTCTCCCATCCTGACCGGTGCAGGTCCTTTCAGCTCCCTGCAGAAATTGATAACGATCATGATTATAAATATTATTCCTATATATCCCTGAGCCGGATACAAAAATTCGACCAGGCGCTTAAAACCGGTGAGCCCCAGAAGAAATCCCGCTATGGCGCCGCCGGTGATGATCCATTTTTTGTATCTGCCGTTTTTCAGTTTTGTGCTGAATCCGTAATATGTGCTTGCGCCTGTTGAGTACACCGCACCGTAAAGAATTACAGCGTAGATAATGCTTAGCACCGGTGAGATCCTCCCGGCAAATCCAAGCATCGGAAGATCGAGCCCCGAACTGAATTCCATGTCGCAGAGGATCGCGCGAAGCAGGAGTATCGTCAAAGCGCCAAGGCAAAGCGTGCCTGATATTGCGCCGGCATACGCGTTTTTCCTGTCCTTTGCGTTCATGGCGCAGCTCCCAGCCATTGCGATCATGCCTATCGTGTTATACGCCATGAATACGACTGCCGATACCGGCCAGTTAGGCGACATGCGCCCCGGAGTGAACGACACGGCTCCGCTCTGGCTGAAGCCTGCACGTATAGTCAGCAGGATGGTCACGATACCCACTGTAAACAGCACCGGAACTATCAGTCTGAAAATCCGCGATACGCGCTCAAAATCACCAAGTACTGTAAATATACAAAGTGCTGCTATCACTACGCCGCCGGCTGCTTTACTGATTCCGAACTGCTGGTTGAGCAATGATCCCCCTGCTGCCGTCATGGCAATGATCATTGAATAATAAATTATTGCCACTACCCATCCTACAGCTTCATACGCAAAGCTGTTTTCTATCGGACAAATCAGGCGTCCCAGATCAGCCGTGCCCTTGCTGCGGGCGATGTAGGTAAGCATGCACGCAATTATCACAAAACATGCGGTACTTGCTGCAGCTCCGTAATACCCTTTATTTCCGAATACGCCAAAGAACTGCCAGCACTCTCTTCCGGAAGCAAAGCCGGCGCCCATTATGATACCTATATATAAACTTGTTATCTCGATCCAGTTAAGCTTTTTCATCATGCCGGTGGCTGTTCAGCAGCCTCCTTGCTCATTGATAATCAGATAAAGATCTTTCTTTTGTCCGGATCAGATGCGCGTCTGTAAAGAACGAATCTTCTGCCGATGGCCTGCACGAATTCGGCACCGAGTTCATCAGCGATCTGATTCGCTGCCTCTTTAGGCTCCATCAGCGACCCTTCCTGGATCTGCACTTTGACCAGTTCGTGAGCGCTCAGATAGTCATCTATGGCCGAGATCACTGAAGGCGTGATATCTTCCTTGCCTATCATTACAGTTGGTCTGAGCTCCTGCGCCAGCTTTTTAAGTTCACTTCTCTGTTTTCCTGTTATCATATTTTCCTCTTCATCATTGATTTATATAACTAATTCTGTTCCGTACCCTCCCACCGGTCTTTGCCGTCTTCAAGGCAGACCGGGATTGTATAGGATCCGTCCTCGACCGAGGCAGCGTAAATGTCGCAATTGCCTATATTCTTCGCCCAGTAGCCTCCGCGGGACTCAGGTGTCAAATACTCGAGTGCCCCTTTCATGGCTATCGCATGAGTGGATACGAGCACGTTGCAGCGCTCAGCTTCCTCAGCGATATCCTCAAGGAAAGTGCCTAGTCTCTTCACGACATCAGGAAGCGGCTCCATCCCCGCCGGGGCCGGCACATTTACAAAGTCCATGAAGAAATCCATTACTTCGGGAGCCGGATTCCGGAGATCCATGCCCTCATATGGGCCATAGTCCATTTCTATGAGTCTGTTGTCGATGACCACTTCGGCATCGGGGGCTATCCGCTCTGCTGTCTGAACAGCTCTTATCAGAGGGCTGGTATACACCTTGTCGATATGCACGCCCATGTCAGCAAAGCGCAGCGCGGCTTCCTCCGCCTGTGCGATCCCCGTCTCATTGAGAGGGATATCGCTCCTGCCCTGCATGAGCATCTTCGAATTCATTTCGGTTTTTCCGTGTCGTATTATGTACAGCATATTACTTGAAACTTCCTGTCCAGACGTTGAGCTCGGCAAAGCTTGCATCAGGGCTGAAGAGCTTTGCATCTGCGATTTCTCCCTTCATGAGAGGCTGAAGTTTTGCCGGAGCTTTAGTGATATCGCTTCCTCCCGAAGTTGCAAAGAGAGCGACCTTCTTTCCGGTGAAGTCATAGCTCTTTACGAATGTCTCGATAATGTTCGGAGCAGCATAGTACCAAACCGGAAATCCGATATATATCATGTCGTATTCGTCGAAGTTTTCTATCTTATCAGCGATAGGTACATCCTTTTTCCCGATTTTTTCCTTATTGCATCTCGCAAGCGGATTTGTCCATTTTAAGTCAGCGTCAGTATATGGCTTTTCCGGCTTTATCTCAAAAAGATCTGCGCCGGCTGCTTTTGCAAGCCTGTTTGCGAGTGAAGCGGTATTTCCGCTTGCTGAAAAGTATGCTACCAGAGTTTTCATGCCTGATTCTCCTTTCTCAGTCAGTTCTGTATTTATCCGCAGTTCTGTCGATTATGCTCTTTATCAGTTCATCCATCTCAGAGCCGTCGGTATAATCCGCGGGTGCGTAATAGCCTATCCTGTTTTCTTCGAGCAGCTTCAGCACCTTGCTCTTATCTTTTGTAACAGGATCGTATACACCGATCGAGTATCCGTTATATGTGTTGACCAGCTTCATGCACGGTATGTCTGTTTCACTGTCGCCTATATACACCATGTTCGTGAAAGGCACGCGTATCTCATCGGGCGGGAAGTAATCGTTTACTGCAGGGTCGTTTATATCGAGCACGCCCTTTGATATCCTGAAAAGGTACTGCGTTTTGTTGGTATAGTTCACGACCTGGGCAGGCCACACCGCCACCCCATCCGCGTCATAGTAGAATGAGCTCGCGTATATCATCGTGAACTTATCCGCTATGCATGTGCCTTCTATCATCTCTTTGAGTCCGGAAGAAAGTATATAGTGCTCGACTTTGATGCCGCGCTCTTCTCCGTACCGGCAGATGCGGTCGAACCATCCGCTTACTCCGTCATAGAGCTTTACCTTTGCTCCGTAGCGGGCAAGCATGTCGCGCCTGAATATCTCCTTGCCGCGGGCACCTTTAAGCATCAGATACATCCAGGCAAGATTCGAGTCCATTCCGTTCTCTCTGGCAAGGTCTATGGTTTCGCGCCAGAATTCATCCTGATTCTCATATCTGATCGCCTGAAGATAGCCCTGCGCCTGCATGTTATCAGGCGAAAGGGTCTTATCGAAGTCATAGCATATGGCAACGACCGGCTTATTTGTTTTTTCTCCGTGCTTGCCGCTCAATGTTTTATTTCAGCCTTTCTTTCAGTTCAGGCATGGTCATCCTGTGATAAGTGATATGCCCCATTTCATCCGCCAGGCAGTATACGAAAGGATCAGGCTCACCGTCTTCGAAGTATACCATCATGTCGAACTCATCGTTATCTGCTGCCTCCGCATGTACCCTGTCTGAATATCTGCGGAATACATCCACCACTTCTTCCATTGAAGTTCCGTGCTTTTCGAGCACTCCGATAAGATCAACAAGGAACGGCTCATCTTCGACATTGTCACGTACGTAGACCGATGCCTTAGGGTCCATATGCAGACAGAATCGCTCGCCTTTGTATGTCACCTTTCCCTTGCCCAGTCTGTCTTCAGCGTATTCGAAGAAGCCCTCAAGAGTCTTTACCATTTCGTCCGCATCGCATTCTGTGCCCAGAATGTAATTAAGTGAGCTCAGCGGATAGTACAGCCATCTGCTGTTTTCGCTGAATCCCAGTTTCAAGTGCTGCTCTTTGATCACATAGCAAACGTTCTTTTCAAGTTCTTTATAATTCACTTCCATTTTTCTGTATAAAATCAGTCCGCCTCTTTTTGAGTGTCCTGTCTCCCATAGTTTTCTTAGATCGAGCCACTGGCTGCTGCTGTAAGTGACGGCTTTCACCATCAGCGTATCGCCGGCCTCTTCATATCCGTTTATCAGGAACCAGTGCCAGACGTAGTCCTTAAGAGATTTATCTCTGTGATTGAGTATAAGAGTCGGCACCGGATAGCCTGAGTCAATCTGTTTTTTTATAGTTAAGGCTGCTGTCACACGCAGTCTCCGCACCGCAGCCACCGATTCGCATCATGAAAGTCCTGAACCAGTCCTGATTTCCCCCGTATGAATACCCTATATAAAAATGCTCCAGTTCCCGCTTCATACAATAAAAAACTGCCCGATCAATAGTTAACTGAATAATTATACCTTTTCCGAAGGTTGTCATAAACTATCCTGAGCAGTTTTTGTAAATAATTGTTTTATGCGAGCAGATTAAGCCCCGCTATGCCTGCCAGCAGAAGAAACAACCAGTCCCGGTATCTCACGCGCATTGTCGATCAGGATATCGGCGCCGTATTCTTCGAGTTCTGTTCTCGGTCTGAATCCCCATGTGACACCCACTGCGGTCACACCGGCATTATGCGCAGTCATCATATCGGTATTGGTATCGCCGAAATACAGGCATTCGCTTTTTGCGGCCCCGAACTTTGCAAGTATTTCAAATACTCCGGAAGGATCAGGCTTGATCGGTATAAGGTCGGTCTGGCCCTGAATGTGATCAAAGCATCCCTTTCCGAATATCGTCTCAACTACGCTTACGGCGCTTTTGTGTGGTTTATTGCTGAATACTGCGATCTTTATGCCCATTCTTTTCAGCTCGCCGAGAGCCCATACGATATTTTCATACGGCTCAACGTGGTAGCACGGGTCTTCCTGCATCCACGCGCGGCACATCGGAAGCCCTTCCTCAAGATGAGAAGCTTCTGTATCTCCTGAAGCGATCAGCGCCCTTTTCAGTGCATTTTTGATACCGTCACCGGCAAAGTAATTGTATGCGTCTACAGGCTGTTCAGGCAGTCCGTAGTGAGCAAGTGTCATGTTAACAGGTCTTGCGATCGACTCCTGCGTTCTGGCAAGAGTGCCGTCAAGATCAAATATGCATATCTTCGTCATTATTCCTCCGATTCTTCGTCAACGTGGAGGATAACAGGCTCGTGGTTCGTGTAAGGCAGATACTTACCGATAAGATCTGAGGTAAGTATGCTGATATGAGCGGTATTCGTCGCATCGTTGCATGCGCAGTACTCGCTTTCCATGAGTTCCTCATCTATTACGAGATGCACTTTGCTGTCCTTGTCGTATACCATGCTGAAAGGATTTGCAGCGCCGATCTTTACTCCAAGGTACTCAGTCAGCGCTTCTTCCGGAGCAAATGAAAGTCTCGATACTCCGAGCGCCTTCGAGAAAATCTTCGTCTTGAATCTCTTGTTGTCTCTGGTGACGTAAAGGTAGAACTCTGTCTGCTGACGGTTGCAGAGGAAGAGATTCTTCACGATATGCGTACCCAGCTTTTTGTTTACTTCTTCACAGTCCTCCATCGAAATGATGAAATCATTTTCGACTCTGTCGAAAGCTATGTCCAGATCTGCGAGCGCCTTATATATGAGACGCTGCGTTTCGTTTTCGAATTCCTTTGGTGCTTCGTGTGTTATTTCACTTACGTAAAACATATTATCCTCCTGAAACTGCTATGCCTTACCGGTATTACGCGTAGACCGTGCTGAGCACTATCAGCAGAAGTCCGGTGAAATATGTAAGGCTGTTGGCTCTTACAAGCCATTTGTTGCTGTTGAAAACAAATCTGTATGCTGTAAGTATCATATCCGATGTCATGAACAGCAGTGATCCGATACCCATCATAACGAAATTTGTTCCCGGCAGCAAGATAGCCATGGCAAGTCCGGTCATGCCGTGCATTACTATGGACGACAGATAAAAAGTCATCGGCCAGCGCATCTTGCCCAGCTTGAAGATATCCGGTCTTTTCCCGCACGCGATGATAAAGGCTCCCAGAATAACGGCCGTCGCAGCAAAAGTCCATCCAAAGTCCTTAAACCCGAATCCGTGATCGACCATGACGACCTGTTCATAAAGAATGAAACAGATGTTGCCGGCCAGGAAGAAATCCCCTCCACGGCCGAAGTCAAATACAAGGAATATATCACCGAGCCATGCCAGTATGAGGGCTGCCATCAGAAGCGTCTGATAACTCGCGAATTCGTATTTGTTGAAAAATGTAACGATAGCAAGCACCAGATACATTGTTGCCATGAAGTATTTGTTTATGGCCCTGTATTTTATATTATCTGAGGTTCTTGTTTTGAAATAGCAGCAGAGTGCTATCAGATAAACCGCTATAAAAATCGTCATTTTGCTTCACCATCCATGCTAAAATGCGAAGTTACCGTTACGGAATATCGCGACCTCTTCCCCGTCATGAGTGATACCTGTGATCTCGAGATCAGGGGATCCGACCATGAAATCAACGTGAGTGATCGAGGCATTTGCGCCTCTTTCCCTGAGCTCATCTCTGCTCATGTTTTCGGCTCCTTCTATCTGAGGATAAGCCTCCCCGAATGCGAAGTGACATGACGCGTTCTCGTCGAACAGAGTGTTGAAAAACAGCACTCCGCTGTTGGATATAGGCGAGTCATACGGAACGAGCGCCACCTCTCCGAAATAAGAGGCTCCCTCATCAACGCTTATCGCGTCTTTGAGTATTTCCTCGCCTTTCTCGGCATGGACCTCAACGATCTTTCCGTTCTCGACCCTGAAACTGAATCCGTCTATGACCGTGCCGTTATGGCTGAGCGGCTTAGTGGCCACTACAGTTCCGTTCATGCTGTCTTTATGCGGAAGTGTGAAGACCTCTTCAGTAGGCATGTTAGGCGAGAATATCACTCCCGTGCCGGCCTTCTCATCGCCTCCCGACCAGTAGTGGCCTTCAGGCAGATCAACTGTAAGGTCAGTACCTGCCGAGTTTTTGTATCTCAGAGTTTTAAAATTGTACCCGTTCAGTATGTCTACGTGCTTTCGGAGTTCTTCGGTGTGATCATTCCAGTTTCTGATCGCGTCGCCCCCGTCGACTCTTACTGATGCGAGTATGGCGTCCCACAGCTTTGCAACAGCATCCTCTTCATTGAGATCAGGGAATACAGCCTTCGCCCATGCTTTCGACGGCACAGAGCATACACACCACGGGCATTCGCTGCTCGTCATTCTGGCGCGGTACGCCTCGAGGGCCTTTCCCGAACTTATCTGAGCTCTTTTGATGCGGTCGGGATCGACTCCATTAAGAAGGTCGGGGTCTTCTGCATATATGCTGATGAATGCCGCTCCTTCTGCCGAAAGTGTATCAAGATAATCGACTACCCACGGATTGCAGACATCGAAGACTTCGTCCGCAGCTTTAAGATACTTCATGCGTGTGAGCTCGTCATCGTTCCAGCGCATAAGCACCTCTCTGCAGCCCGCGTCATATGCAGCCTCAGCACACAGTCTCGCAAAATCCGCGCATTCCACAGGGCATGTTATAGACAGCCTCTGTCCTTTCTGTATATTGATACCTTTTCTGACTACCAGTTCAGCGTAGTCTCTTTTCAGCTTTTCAATCATTTATTTTACCTGTTCTATTATCTCTTCTGTCATCAGTTCTCTCTGGAATACGTCTGTAAGTACACCGAAATAGTGGAATACCGATCCGGATTCGAACATTTCATCATGGACTGTTATCACCTCATCGGTGATTACGTGCATCTTGTTGCCGTAAGTTCCGGTTTTTATGAGTTTTCCCTCTTCATCATAGAAGTCAAATATGAATTCGACAGTGTCGCCTGTCTCAAACTGTTCAAGGCCCTTCTTCATAAAGAACGATTCTTTTTCATTATCAAGGCTGTATCCTTTAACGTAACCGGTAAGTTCGTCTTCGGAATCCTCGGTGACCGGATCCCATTCGATGTGAATGGTTATGTTTTCTTTTCCGTTGAGTTTAGCACGGACCGTTCCGCGGTATATTGTGCCGTCATCAGTCACAAGCGTATCTCCGCTCTCGTAGCACACCGGGTTTCCGCTCATCTTGACCCATATTCCGTCCATGCTGACAAGCGGATGGCCCTCTTCATCCTGATCACTGAAGTGTTCCTTGCCCAGATACATAAGGCCTTCCTCAGTTTCCATATAAGCGGCTACCTTGCAGTCAAGTATGGTATCCCATGTTTTGTCAGGCAGCTGAGGCAGATAACCGAACTCCGTTTCCGTTACCGGTATATCGATAAACAGATTGGTCATATCATAGTCTTCGAAGCCCTTTATATACCATTCCTCATCGCTGTAGTCCACAGAAGTAATGATTCCCCAGAATGTATCCTTTTTATTTCTGCTCATCTGCTGGGCGCCCATTATACTGCAGAACTTGTCAAAGAAGCTGCGTTCTTTATTGTATTTGAACTCCTTAAGCTGCTTATATTCATCAGAATACATGCTCAGCGACTTGTACGGGAAATCTATCGACAGCCCGTTTATGCCGTCAGCTGAATCACTGTTGCGGTATACGACGCAGGCTTTTGCTGTCTGTGTTATGCCGTCGAGCTCAGCGTCAGACATGACCTGCTGCTTGTAATCAGCTTTCTTCAGACTTGTCAGGAAGCTTACCATGTCGACCTGCTCTTCATCGCCGAACTGATACGCACCTGAGCGTCCGGCTGACATGTTTGCGTAAACAGCAGGATCGTCGCTCATCCCGTTGTCGGCCTTTTCGTAAAGTCCCGTAAGTTGCTCATATACCGGCTTTACAAGAGTAAGATCCACAAGCGAGAGCGTACATTCCGGTTTAGGCTCTCCGTTGTTGACTGCGCGGTTTGCCTGATCGTACGAGCTTATCATGGCTTTGCCGAAATCCTCAGTGCTTATAGACGGATCCTCAGCCAGCTTTCCGAATCCGGCCGTGTAGAACCAGCCTGTTCCCGGTTCAGACTCTTCAGACGCCAGATAGTAGTCGGCATACGGTTCAAACGCGTTCGCGTACTCCACATTCTGCATCAGGCAGGCATCAAAGCCGATAACATCGAATTTGACATCTGCATCTCTTATTGCTCCTACTATTTCGGCAGCAGTCATGCCTGACTCCCCGTCGTCACGTCTGTTCAGTGCATCTTCGCCGTATCCTAATGCAAATCCTCCGCCGTGGTCCCAGAGAACCAGCATGTATCTGTCAGCAGGATAGTTTTCTTTTGTCCACTTGATAAAGTCGCAGAGATTCTGAGGATCTGACATGCTCATTGTCGGATCAAGAGCTTCTGCAGGCTCTAGCTTTCCGCCGCTGATAACATATCTTCCGACAGTGGAATCATTTATCCCGTCTGTAAACCAGCGCTCACTGCCTCCTGCCTGTATAACGAAATCAAGGCCTTCGCCCTTTGAAGTGGAATCCTTCATCTGTGCGATGTTGACCGAGGCAAAGCCTTTTGCATCCTCAAGATTGGATCCGATGATGTACTCCATGACCACCACCTTTTTATGAGATGAGTGATCCGGGAAGAAATAGTCCCTTGTGCGCTGAGATTCGACGGTCTTCATGTAATCGGCTCCGAGCGTCGTATCTCGTCCTACTATTTCGTCAGTCTCTGTTACCGATGATAGCTGCTTGAGAGTGTCTTTCATCAGGTATTCGGCTACCGGTCTTGTCGGGCGCACAATAAGAGTAATAAAGAAGCATCCTACAATAAGAGCGGTCAGTTCAATGGCAGAAATGATGATGACGCCTATCCTCTTCAGGCTTTTCATGCCCGGGCTGAGCGGCATTTCCGGCTTGAATTCAGGCTTTCCGAGGTATTTATTCTTTCCGAATGCAAGCAAAGGCAGGAAAACCACCGGCATAAATATAAGACCCAGTGCAAAGAAAAACCCTTCCCCGAATTGTTTAGCCAGCCTGTAATACAGGCGGATCAGGAATATGCCGTATACGATGAAGGCGACGAGCTTCAGGATGACTCCGTAAGCATTGTGTCCGCCGATTATCGTTGCAGTCACGAACAGAGCCGCAGTAACTACCGCAGGCCTCCAGAAGGAGCGCATCTTTCTGAACAGATCAGTAGACATCTCCATCTCTCCCAGCACGGGGATCAATCCCATCATCGGGTTTTTCCCCATTTTTTTGAGTATTTTTATATAACTCAAAATCTGTATCAGCGTAGGAACGACCCATATCAGAGGTGATTTGAGTATGTAAAGGATCAGCATGGGATACCTCCTGTTGTCCGGTTTCTACACGAAAACTTGTCTGACTGCCTATTTTACAGTCTTTACGTCTATGCCTGCAGTTTTGATGTACTCAAAGATCTCCTGCCTGTACTTTCCGTTGACCGCGATCACAACTCCGGACAGGTCTTTTGCAAAGAAACATACTGATTCACTGAATGCTCTTACGAGCGCGACATTGTCCCATCCGAGCTTTACTACCTGCGAACCTTCCTTATTGAACTCAACGCCTGTTTCATCGAGAGTTACGACAGCAGTGCGGTCATCTGCAATAAAGGTATTGACCTGCTGTCTCAGTCTGTACAGGTAGACCGATGTAAGCACCATGGCGAGTCCGCTTGCAGCAAGGCATATTATAACCACTGCGCTGAACCTGCCTCTTATACCTATCAGCAGCATTACAACGAACATAAGTGCCATCAGAATGGCCTGTCTAAGATTTGTTTTGAAAGCGTTCGCGAGATCCGCCTCCGGCTCGGCAAGGAACATTCTGTACTGGTTGAGGACATTCACTACTTCCTCATAGAATTCCTTCGATCCTCTTTCCTTTACTTCGATCGTCATTTCTCTGTCCTTTCTTTATCAGTTACTTGTAAGCTCTGCGCTGCATCTGCCGTTCTCTATCGTGAGTACCGCGTATTCCCCATAATGTACTGTACCCGGATTGAGCAGCATTATTCCCCTGTTATATGAAAGATGCTGTCTGTGAGTATGGCCGAACAGCGCTATATCAGCACCTGCCTCCTGAGCCTGCGATGTGAGGGTCTCAAGATCAGACTCGTATTTGACTCCTGAAAGATGCCCATGTGTTGCGTATATGGTGACACCTTCTATCTCACAGCAAAGAGTGGACTTCAGCATAGTTACGAAATCGCAGTTGCCGCGTACGGCATATATTTTAAGTTTCGGATAACATTCCTCTATTACTGAAAGATCCCTTTCTCCGTCTCCGAGAAAAAAACATGCATCAGGCTGCTCAAAAGCGATGGCATCCGCCATGCGCCCTTCGCGCCCATGGGAATCAGAAAAAACACATATCTTCATTTATTGCACTTACTCCATTTAATCAGATAAGACCAAGCTTGCGGAAAGCCCACTCGATACCGTCTTCTTCCAAAGACGGGCAGATGAGATCGCTCTGCTCCTTGAGATAAGCGCTTCCGTTTGCCATGCAGACACCTATATCTACGACATCTATCATGTCTACATCGAGGCTGCTGTCACCAAAGCCGATCGTGTCGACCATATCGTATCCCAGTGCCTCAGTTATGATGCGTATTCCCGTACCCTTATTGAACTCGCGGCTTATGACTTCGGCAAAAACACAGTCCTTTTCGGAGAAGTCATGGATGATGAAGTTGAGTTCATCTCCCAGCGCCTGTATGGCAGGCTCAAGGCACTCCCTGCCGTCACAGGCTATGACCAGCTTGTATACAGGGTCTCCGTTGTACTCCTCTGCAGGACGCGCTCCGAGCTCCACCCATACCGCTTTGATCATGCTGTACAGATGACTGCCTCTTTCCTGTTTGAGATACTTCAGAGCTATATCATCGTTGAAACTTTGATTTCTCGATTCGATCGAAACAGATGCTCCGTTTTCTTTCAGCAAGGTTATCAGTCTGCTTTTCTGCGCCTCATTCATCGGGCAATCATATAATACTTTATCATCTGCGTAGACATATCCGCCGCAGCTTGCTATGCCTCCGTCAAAGCCGAACTTCATCAGCGGCTTTATCATACCGTAATTGCGGCCGGAGCACAGAAAGACCTTATGCCCGAGCTCACGCGCCCTTTTTACCGCACGCTGAGCGCTTTCAGGAGGCACGTAGCCTCCGGGCGGAGTGAGCGTTCCGTCTACATCAAGAAATATCAGTTTGCTTTTAATACGTTCTTCCATATTAAGTCCCATTCATTGAAAAATATACTAATTCACTCTATTGTATCATTTTCTCTGTGTTTTCTGAATAAGGCATAGAAAAAGCCGCAGGCATTCAGACTCTTGACCTGAACGCATGCGGCTGCTTCTGAGATCAATGATTATTGTGCTTATTTTGACTTGTTGCAGAAATAATATACCGGCAATCCGACAAGCGTGATTCCGATACTTGCCAGAGCCATGACTCTGCCGCCCGTGCCTGAGAGGAACAGCTGGCTGAATATGACATACAAGCCGCTCAGTATCGCCAGCGCAGGAATGACAGGATAGCATGGGACCTTGTAGTCTCTCTGCATTTCAGGGTGCTTTCTTCTCATGGTTATCACGCATGCGAATGTCAGAGTATAGAAGATCCAGCATGAAAATGTTCCCATGTCAGTCAGCAGATCGAACTTGCCGAGAAGCGAATACAGACATGCCAGAGTTCCAACCAGAATAATGGCGTTTGAAGGGACCTGCCTGCTGTTCAGAGCTGCCAGTTTATCGCTGTACGGAAGCTCCTTTTCACTTGCAAGATAGTAAGCTACTCTTGATCCCGCAAGAAGGAAGCCGTTGCCTGCTCCGATGACTGAAATGATGATTCCCACTGAGACGATCGTACCTCCGGCTTTGCCGAAAAGCACATTGGCTACGGCTGCTGCAGGCGATTCGATATTCATCAGGTCTTCGGCAGGTATGACTTTTATATACGCGATATTGATGAGCAGATAGACAGCCATTATAATGCTCACACCTCCGACTATAGCGACCGGCAGATCTCTGGCCGGGTTCTTCATTTCGCCTGCTATGGTTCCGACGTTGGTCCAGCCCTCAAATGCGAAAAGAACAGCCAGCAGTGTAGTCCCGAGAACCGCTCCGGCATTCATGCCCTCGCCTACCATTGGCGACAGGACCGGTTCCGTGCTTCTGCCGAGAATGAAACCCGCTATCATGATCAGGAACAGCGGTACGAGCTTGCATACAGTTGACACGATCTGGAATTTGCCCGCGGCTTCCGATCCGAGGGTATTCAGAAGCACTATCGCAATAATGATCGCAATGCCTACAGGCATCGAGATGTTGATGCCGAGCATCGATGAAAGCTCTGTGCCGACTTTGACTCCATAACCCGCCAGATATGATGGGTAGAAGATGACTACCTGCATCCAGCCCGCAAGGAATCCTATAGCTTTGCCGTACACATCTCCGAGGTATGTGACCATTCCTCCGGTCCGCGGTATCAGTACAGCTATTTCAGCAAATGTAAGCGCACCGAATATGCTCATCAGGCCACCCGCGATCCATGAGATCATAGCCATTCCCGGCGCGCCTCCTGTAGCCTGATAGATCGCGTAAGGTTTAAAGAATACTCCTGCTCCGATAACACAGCCGACAACGACGGACATCGCTGTCATGACGCCCATGTTTTTTTTCATTTTTTTCTGATCCATAAAAGCCTCCCTGTAAATGCAAAACATATGCAGTGAATATTACAGGTAGTTGCATAAAAATAGAGCAAACAAGCGCAGCTGCCTGTTTGCTCTGTTCTTTTACCTGAAAGTGTTGCTTCTTCGGTGATCGATATCGTTCGGTTCTCTCCAGAGTTACGTCCCCGCCCGGTCATTCAACCTGAAAGATTCGTCCGGTTTCGGCATTGCCGGATTTGCTTCTTCGGTCCACATCAAAGGGATATGATTTCCCGGGTGGTTCATCCGATTATTCATGCAAACCTATTATAGTCCTTTAAATTGCAAATTCAACCCCTGGAAAACCAGCCTTGGCTTACGTCAATAACACGCTATATTGCTGTCTGTCCTTGACTCGGTACCTCCCAGAAGAACGCCGTTTTCAAGGCGGATTATTATCTGCCCCCGTCCGAAAAATGCGATTGCAACGATCGCCCACTCTTTTTTTGTCGCCCTCTCCTTTAATATTAAAGCAGACATGATGATGGCAAAGAATGGCGACATCTTATTGAGCACACTCGCATCGGCTATCGCTATATGGTCGATTGCCCAGAAATTGAGGATCACTCCCATAGTGCCGTAAATCGAGCGGCGCAGAAGGTCGGGCCAGCTTTCCCTTTTGATGTGAAACTTCTCAGGTGTACGTGAAAGAATTATGATCGCAAAAATCGCCGCTATGGCGTTTCTGAAAAAAGCTTTCTCCATTGTAGGCAGATCTCCTGCCATTCTTACAAACAGAGACATCAGAGAAAAGAAAAACGCCGATGCTATTATGCAGATAATTCCTTTAGTTTTATTATTCAAGACCCCTCCCGCATTCTGTCGGTTTGACCGTTTCGGATTTTGACTTAATCCAGTCTGTCACAAGAGCGAATCCCTCTCTTGGTACACAGAACAGTTCATCTCTCGGCGGTGCGATTTTCTCCCGGACATAATCCTCATCGAACCATCTGACTGATTCAACTTCATCACTCTGCAGCGTCAGCGCGTCTGCATTCACAGGCTTGTCATACACATATACAAACGTGACCTCGTTGTCTCTGAAAGGCTTCTCATTAAAGACCTTTTCATAATGGCTATGGAATATCCCGGTAAATGACAGATCTGATGCTTCCGCTTTTATCCCAAGCTCCTCTTCGAGCTCACGAAGTGCGGACTCCAGGGGCTCATCGCCGGCATGTATGTGCCCAGCCGAGGAAGTGTCGTAACATCCCGGAAAACTCTCCTTTCCGGCTGCCCTTTTCTGCAGAAGCACCTGAATTTTACCATCGCTCTTTCTTACCACCCACACATGAGCAGTTCTGTGACGGACATCATTTTTATGAGCCACCGATCTTTCAACGATCTCTCCGGTGGGAACCCCGTTTTCATTTACGATATCGAACAGTTCAGCCATTTACATCCTTTTCTATAATCATCCAGTCTTTATTAACCAAATATCAGAAACCATGGTATTACCGGTATTATCATCTGCAATAATGCAAGCAACGGACCGAACTCTCCGCCCATAAAGGCAACAAGGATAAGGAATCCTATGATCACTGTGTTGATAACTGCCAGCACTATTTTAAGCCACAGCCACTTTCGTTCCCATGACAGGCACAGGAATATGCAGCCATAAAACCCAAGGAATGTCAGATAATAATGATTGATCGGCACATCAAAATCATCTGTTACGAGCAGTACCGCAAACATCGTCAGAAAATACAAAGGCATCACCAGTGCAGCCAGCAGTGATAATACTTTGGCAATTCTGTTTCCTCTGAGTCTATCTTTTAGTTTCCTCATCATATTTTTTTCAATCTGGATTGTTGTGAATGCTTTCCGGTGTAAGGCAAACCTCATCTGCCTATACATTTAGAAAATTGCTCCCTATCCTACTGTTCGGAAATCCCTGTCATGCTCAATTACCGGGATCGGTTTGACATCCATATGCTCTATTATCACATATGAGCCTCTCTCAATAGCAATGATTACTTTATCTATCTGATCCTCTGTTCCCTGTACTTCCATGGTAACAGATCCGGATGGGTCATTTCTTACCCATCCGGTTACACCATATAGATTAGCGGCATGACTGGCCATGTATCTGAAGCCTACTCCCTGGACCCAGCCATAACATACGATATGTTTACGAATAACCTTGCTCATCTCACCAATCTGGACAAATCTGATTTTGTATGTGTATTCCTTTTTGATATAAAAACACATACCCGGCAATACAGTCAACCAAAGTATGTTTCTTTTATTGATTAATGAACCGATCTTTCAAATTGTTTTCGTGTTGTGTAGATCTGCAGCACTATCAGTGTGAAAGTCCCTCCCGACAATAAAAGAGCCTTGCGAATGCAAGGCTAACTGGTTGCGGGAGGGGGACTTGAACCCCCGACCTCCGGGTTATGAAAGCGGCAGTTCTAGCCCTTGAAAATACTGCGTCTTACTCCTTTGTTTGCTAGATTTAGTACAAAATTAGTACAAAATCTAATCATTCACATGTTATCTGTATTGTTCTATTCGGTCTTCTTTTCAGCTCTCTCATTGCTTCTTTCTACCATATCATTATGCTTATTGATTCCCGTAACACTACTTGGCAAGTCATTAATTACTCCAACAGGCGGCACGTCAATATGGTCCCCCCTTCTTGTCTTTATTACAGTTCTAATGATTGCAATTGCTGTAAGGAGAGCAAGTAAGACACCAATTATTATTCCTAATACATCTGATAGTTCAAATATCGTCTCCACAATCCTATTATTTCAGTCTGTTCTTTGGATCATTCTTTCGATAAACGAGCCAGCCTAATAAAGGGCTATCTGTTATAAAGTATGCCAGCAAGCAGCATTTATCAAAGCAAGAATTATTCTATATCTAACTGCTCTTACATGTCCACTCCTTAGTGTACTATATTATTCCTTTCCTGATGGCGACCAGTAGTATTATGACTAACGCAATAAACACAATTGCCACAATCGAATACCCATTACGAAATTGCTTTTCCGCATTCTCGCCTCCAATTTTCAAGGCTACAAAGCATAATCCTGATGCCAATGCAGTCACTACTATGTATGATATGCAGTAGATTCCCAGATATTCCAAACCGCTTTCCACAGTTTCACCTATAAGGAGACGTCCTGCTAAAGCTCCACCAAATACGACAAAGACCATACTAAGTGTCTTTATAAGCTTCTTGTATACCGGAGCATAAGGATTTTTCGGGAGCCATCCAAGGCGACGCATATCTTTTGCCTGATATGCCGCAAATTCTTTTGCCAGAGAGACAAACTTACCGCCACTTTTTTCCATTTCACGAATCTCTTCAAAATGCTTCTCAGCATCGAAGGTTTCTATCGTCTCATTATCTGCTAAGAATTCACCGCACATCCTCATAGCTGCTAACAACTCTGACTTTTGTTTTTCAAGATCAGACATTGTATCGTTCAGTACATCATTGAGATTAGCCTTATCGTCAAGCAAAGATTTAATGTCTGGAATAGAAACACCTATTTTCCTCAAGGCAATTACTGTCTTAAGTCTCCATATATCATCCTCATTATAGTTTCTGTATCTTTTTTCTGTTCTTGTCGGCTTGATCAGACCTTCTTCTTCATAGTACCTGATAGTTGCCTTAGGTATATCCAGCAGTTTTTCTACTTCGTTTATCTTCATTTCTGTTCCTCCTTGCAAGCTCATGGTAGAGTATGCAGCATTTGATTATTATAAGCATAGATAAAGGCTACCGATAGACGGTTAGCCCGCATATGAATTAGTTAGATAATAACCGCATCAATGTGGCGTTGGGCGGTTATTTTCTTTTGCCAAGGCTGTACCCGGCTACGAAGAAAGCGAGCGCGAAACCCACGATCTGCATGAACTGGAATACGTCCATAGCATTGCCCTCCTTTCTATCAGATTTCCTCAAGGGATTTCTATATATACGGAGGGTCACAGTCCCTCCGGAGAGGGCTAACCGCCTACCGTGTATGGTAGCCTTTCCGAATTATAGCACAGTCATATCTACCGTTCCATTGTTCTGTGTCTTGTATCTTTTTTGATATCGATCCTTCTTCCGGCAAGTTGCTCTGTCGCCATATCCATCAGTTTAGTCAGTGCTTTTCCCCATGCTTCTGCCCAGGTCTCCCTTCCCTGTTTGCTCAGCAGTCTGCACATCTCCGCAACAATCGCTATCGCTCTTACAAGTATGCTGTTGTATTTTTCAGGATCGCTTTTGCCGCCGGCTTCCCTGATCGACTCTGCTGCCGGCTTGGATATCAGTTCCCTCTTTACCGTTATCAGGCCCTCTTTTGGTGCTCCATTACGGTATGCTGTCCATATCTTTTTGTTCCATTCATCCTTTAGTCTGTTAGTCTCCTCTATGAATTCAGCTTTTGGATTGTTCTTACCGATCTTCTTAGTCGGAAGGAATGGACTGTTCTTTGGGAACACCTGCATCTGATTTGGTTCAGACAGCTGCCTGTTCATGAGATCTGTGAAGAAAACTTTTACGTCTTCTGTGAAAGTTTTCTGTTTGAAGAGCGGATTCTTTTTATCGAATAGATGCTCTTCATACACTTCACCTTTGGGTATCATGCTGTATCCCGGCAGCAATTCTCCATCTACAGTCGCTTCCTTTTTCGTCCTCACATGCTTGCCTTCAGGATCAAAATACATGTTACGAGCTGCTATCTTTCTCACCGGTTCTTCCAGCTGCTGCCGCTCCGAATAAATCAGATGGATGTGATAATTCGTCTTCCTCTTGTTATGATGTAGAGCTGCGATGCACTCCGTTCCATACGCTTTCCGATAGGATTCAACAAAGTATCTGAGCAGTTCATCCGGATCATGATAGATCATTTCTTTAGGCAAGGCTATTATGAGTTCTCTGGCCTCGATGCAGTTCCCGCTCGTTCCGCTGAAGATCCCGCCAGTACTTCCTCGGCACTGTTTCATAGACCGCATATAGGTTCTCCTGTTTCTTCTCATCGCTGATATATCTGATCCTGCCGACTACATTTGTCAGCTTACCGTGCTGTATAAATGTCACATTTTTTATAAGTGTCACCCCCTTTTCCCTGAGCGCTCTTTATTCATCGGTACCGCCCCGCGAGGCGAAATACCCAAGAGTACGAACCGTAAGGTTTGTGCGATGGGTGTATTTCGCTCTCAGTCGGCGAGGCCTTTATAGCTATACATTTTCATTGTTCATTTCCTTTATCTCCCCTGTCAGGAGTCAGTGTGGCTCCTCTGTATCCACAACTGTGTGCTCCTCATATGCTCCTTCGTCCTTCAGCTACATGACAGTAGTTCAGATCCCTCTTGATCACATTCATGATCTCTGACTGTCATGAAGATCTGTCTGATTATTGTTCCCGGTCTATACCCTTCTCAAAAGTGTCGTATATCTGGTCACTTTTCAGAAAAAAGTCTTAGCTATCTCTACTTTTCTGTTCTCAATCTTTCTTGTCGATGTCTGTATCCTTTACAGGTCGCTTGCCCATCCTGTACGGCCATAGCGGACACCTTTCGATCGGGCAGAGTCGTATCTCTTTCTTCTCTCCGCAGCAGCAGTCAATGCACTTTGCTCTGATCGCTTTCATAGGTGTCATGCTTCCCATGCACTCGCCTCCCTTCTGAACATATCTCTGGTGACCTCCATATCCAGTCCAAGCTCATATGTCGACGATGCATTGTACAGTGCCGTCATGATATATCCTCTGGTATTCACAATGTTTCTCGGTGCCGATCTCA
>CADBKM010000012.1 GCA_902795265.1 uncultured Eubacteriales bacterium | reverse complement strand
ATATCGGAAAGCTTCCGAGCCTGCGGCGGTGCCACAGAGGCAGCATCGTTTTTAGAGGAGATAGCGAAGAAACCAAACAATGTCCTTTGAAAAAGCTTCTGCCATATGCATGCAGGCAACAACGCCTGCTTTTTTATGCTATACTTTTTGACAGATATACAAATCGCAGCTTGTCGAGCTGGTTGCTATAGAAAAGACATCGTCAAATTCCAATTTGCTGAAGAACAGCTGGCAGAATAATGCAGATACTGAAATATGGAAATACGAATACTTACTTCCTGAAGGGAAAGGATGGCAGTCTGCTTATAGATACTGATTACGCAGGCACAATGTCCAGGTTCTTCAAATCAATAAAGGCTGCGGATATATCCATCCGTGATATTTCCTATGTGATTGCTACGCACTATCATCCTGATCATATCGGAATTATTGGTGATTTGCAGCGACGGGGAGTAAAACTCGTGATCGTGGATGTACAGCAGGATTTTGTTCACTTCTCTGACAGGATATTTGCCAGAGATAAACATCTTATTTACACGCCTGTTGATGAGAAAAATGCTGTCAGGATAAGTTGTGCAGAGAGCAGGGGGTTCCTTGAGAACATAGGTATATGCGGCGAGATTCTGCATACACCAAGCCACAGCAAAGACAGCATTTCAGTTGTTCTTGATGATGGCGAGTGTTTTGTGGGCGATTTGGAACCGATTGACTATCTGGCAGCATATTCAGTCAATCCGGACCTTCAAAGAGATTGGGACCTTTTGATGAGTTATAACCCAAGGCATATTTATTACGCCCATGTGAATGACAAAAAACTAAAGAAATGAATTCAGCTGACATTCGTACAGAAAGAGTCAATGCAGAGGTCGTAGATTCCATATGCGAATACGCATACCGGCTTGCAGAGCAGGACTGGCATTATATCAGATACAGGATCTTTGCTCCCTACACACACAGATGCCCCATATGCTCCCGAAGGCGCGAGGGAAAGCGTTACGGCAGCAACTGCATCTGTGTTCCGTTTGCATGCTGGCATCACGGAGGGCATATCCCGTGTCACTGCAATACTCATGTCATCAATGATTCCAACTGGAACCGGATCGCTGAACTGCCTGATTACGAGGCTGCGCTTGACATAGCCCGAAGGCGGACGGGT
Organism: uncultured Eubacteriales bacterium; assembly: GCA_902795265.1. Lineage (GTDB taxonomy): Bacteria > Bacillota > Clostridia > Peptostreptococcales > Anaerovoracaceae > Crickella. The sequence goes on along the minus strand of CADBKM010000012.1, from coordinate 36,783 downwards.
GTGCATGACATCCTGCTGATCAGAGGCGAAAATGTCATGGAATCGCTTCAGAGAGGTGATATCTGTGCACATTTCTCAGGCGGCAGATATATACACTCGTCGCTATATCTGGGTGACGGGAAAATGCTCGACTGTTCTCTCGAAAGGATGCATATCGCGATCCGGGATGTAATGGAGTGTAAATTTGCGATCCGCTATATCGGAGGAGTGGCAAACGATTAATAAAAACTTACAGACCCATTGGATTTCCAATGGGTTTTCCTTTCTGGGAATGCAGCACGTTCTCGCGATGTTTGTAGGCAATCTGACACCTATCCTTGTTATCGGAGGAGCCTGCTCTCTCGGTGACTCGGGCCCGATGGTGCCGGTCAAATTCGTGTTTGATGCGCGTGCCATCATCCCGATCATGATAATGTTCATCTGTGGGATTGATCGTTAATATGATTTGACGTAGAGCAGCCTTGGAGTCTATAGAAGCTCCAAGGCTGTTTTGTTGCGTGTTTATGTGCTAAAATATCATGGTATGAATAAATCAGAAAAGGAGATGTGACAATGAGCAATATTCCTAGAAATATAAGCAGACCGGTTGCAGCAAGCCCTGCGGCATCCTCACAGTCGGTAACTTCACTGCTGATCGGGATCATTGCGATCGCAGGAATGGCCGGAGCGTTTATAAACGGATACTGGTACCTCGGCATAGCGGTCCTTCTGCTTTGGATCATCGTGGCAAACATCAGGATCGTTCCGCAGGAGCACGCTTATATAATTGAGCGTCTCGGAAAATTCAAGACAGTATGGTACGCAGGTCTGCATGTGAAGATCCCGGTCATAGACAACATCGTAAACAGGATCTCTCTTAAGGAGCAGGTATTTGATTTTCCGCCTCAGCCTGTGATCACCAAGGATAACGTATCTGTAAAGGTGGACTCGGTCGTGTTCTCGAAGGTGTTTGACCCTCAGAAGTACACATACGGCGTTGAGAATCCTATCGCAGGTCTTCAGAATCTGTCCGCGACAACTCTCAGAAGCATCATCGGAGGCATGGAGCTCGATACTACACTTTCTTCGAGAGAAACGATCAATGCCCAGATGGAAGCCATTCTTGATGAGGCGACCGATCCTTGGGGCATCAAGGTCAACAGAGTTGAACTGAAGAATATCGATCCGCCTCCGACAATTGAAGAGGTCATGACAAAGCAGATGAGAGCTGAGAGAGAAAGAAGACAGACAGTTCTTGAAGCTCAGGCTCATCAGGAGGCAGTAGTTTCCAGAGCTGAAGGTGACAAAAAGGCCAAGGTCCTTGCTGCGGAAGCGGAAAAAGAGGCCAGGATCGCTCTGGCTCAGGGTGAAGCCGAGTCGATCAGGCTGGTCTACGAGGCTCAGGCCCAGGGTCTTGAAAAACTCAGAGAAGCGCATATCGATGAGAGCGTGCTGAGACTCAAAGGCCTTGAAGCTCTCAGAGATGTTGCTGACGGCAGAGCTACAAAGATCTATATGCCTACAGATATAGGCAAGGTCGTCTCCACACTCGGCGTGGTATCCGAATCTCTGGGGATAGGTGATTCCACACCTGTAGACAAGACGGCTAAGCCTGCAAAAAAGAATGATCCTGATCCGTGCATAACGGTGGAGACAAGCGCAGAGGGGCGCTCTGCTGCCGACACGGGCGACGCAATAATGGCAGATGTTGAAACGCGCAGAAGCATAATTTAGCTTAAGGGGACATGAGATGAACGCTAATATCACAAAGAGAAATGATCTGCTTGCGCAGAAGGTCATCAAGGGGCTTGAGTCAAGAAACATGAAGGGCTACTACGCTCATGACAGAGAAGAAGCGCTCAGCATAGCTCTCGGCCTTATCCCTGAGGGGAGCACGATCAGCATGGGCGGCGGCGTAAGCGTCGAAGAGATAGGCCTTGTTGATGCGGTAAAGACCGATAAGTATAACTTCATCGACAGAAATGCTGCAGAAGACAGAAGAGCAGCAGAGCTTGCAGCTTATGATGCGGATTTCTTCCTTGCAAGCTGCAACGCAATGACCGAAGACGGAATTCTTGTGAACATCGACGGAAACTCAAACAGAGTATCATCGATCGCTTACGGGCCTAAAAAGGTGCTCTTCATCGTAGGAATGAACAAGGTATGCAAGGATGTAGACGGAGCCATGAAGAGGGCACGCAATGTGGCCGCTCCGATAAATGCTCAGAGGTTCGGACTTCAGACGCCTTGCTCAAAGACCGGTTCATGCATGGACTGCAAGTCGCCTGATACTATCTGCTGCCAGTTCCTTGTAACAAGATATTCAAGACATGCAGACAGAATCAGTGTTATACTTGTCAACGATAATCTCGGTTTCTAGACCGAATAATAATCCGGAGGAAAATATTTAGATGAAAGTAGCAGTTACTTATGAAGACGGAAACGTATTCCAGCATTTTGGAAGAACAGAAAACTTTAAGGTTTATGATGTAGAGGACGGTATCATCACTGCATCTGAGGTAATGAATTCGAACGGAGTCGGCCATGAGGCACTGGCATGGCTTCTTAAAGAAGCAGATATCGACGTGCTCATCTGCGGCGGCATGGGACAGGGCGCTCAGGATGCACTCGCCGAGGCCGGCATCGAAGTATGTGCAGGTGCGGAAGGCAATACTGATGAAGCAGTTGCTGCCTATCTTGCAGGCGAGCTCGTAAATACAGGCGTAAACTGTGATCACCACGATCACGAGCACGGGCATGATCATGACCACGACCACGGATGCGGAGAGGGCGGATGCAGCCCTGAATCCTGCAGCGGATGTCCAGGATGCGGCGAGCCTTTCTATTTCTTCGAAGGCACAAACGTCGGTAAGACAGTTAAGGTCCACTACAGAGGAACCTTTGATGACGGAACTCAGTTTGATGCTTCTTATGACCGCGACATGCCGCTCGAATTCATCTGCGGCACAGGCCAGATGATCAAAGGCTTTGATAAAGCAGTTGCAGAGATGGCAGTAGGCGACGTGATCGACGTGCACCTTGAGCCGGAAGACGCATACGGAATGCCTAATCCTAATATGATCATCACAGTTAAGAAGGCATCTGTACAGGGCCTCGAAGGCATCGAAGAGGGCGACAAGGTAATGCTCACTGACGAGCTTGGAAGACCTTTCGACGCGCTGGTCACAATGGTAGATGATGAAAATATAACTTTTGACTGCAATCACGAAATGGCAGGCAAACCACTCAACTTCAGGATTGAAATGCTCGAGATAAATTAAGATGGAAAAACAGTATTTAGGAGTAGATTTAGGCGGTACTTTCATAAAGCTCGGGATCGTAGATGATGCCGGGAATGTCAGCATGCGCAGAGAAGTACCAATCGACAGAAGCGGCAAGGAGACCGTAATGCAGACTCTGATGCGCGGCATCGACGGATTGCTCGAAGACTGCGGTAAAGGAGCGCATTCATTTGAGGGTATCGGCATTTCATCCGCAGGCTGCATAGACCGCATAAACGGAAGTGTTGCCGAAAACGGCGGCAACATCCCGAACTGGTCCTTTACGGAAGTAACAGGGCCGCTGATGGAAAAATACGGAATAAAAGCAACTATCGCCAATGACGGCAACTGCGTTGCTCTGGCTGAAGCATGGACGGGCGCCGCGAAGGGCATCGATGATGTCATCTGCGTGGTCCTCGGCACCGGAGTAGGCGGCGGCATAATATCGGGCGGAAGACTGATAGAAGGCGCGCGCGGTTTCGGTGGAGAGATCGGCCATTTTCCTGTGCATACAGATACATATCCTCTTACGCGCGATGACTGGAGCTCTCATTACGAGTCATTCGCTTCAACAAGCGGGCTGGTCAGGATGGCTAAAGCCGCAGGACTGCCGTACGAAAACGGGCGCGAGGTATTCAACGCAGCTGCGGACAACGATAAGTACGCGCTGCTAATACTCGATAAATGGCTCAAAGAGATAGCTTACGGGATCGTCGGACTTGCATATGTGTTCAATCCGGCTTCCGTTATCATCGGAGGAGGAGTATCCGCACAGGATGAGCTGCTTATCAGACCTCTCAGAGAAAAGGTGTTTGACCTGCTCATGCACGATTTCATAGACGGGCTTGAACTTAAGGCTGCCGAGCTCGGCAACAACGCCGGTATGGTCGGTGCTGTAAAGTATTTCATTGACAGCGCTGCCGGGAGGTAGTTTTATGAGCAAAGTAAAATGCAGCCTCACTCTCGATATGAGAGTCATGCCGAGCATGTGCGACCGCAACTCTCGCATGAGCATACCTGCGATGCTCGACATGTTTCAGGATATGGCCGGCATACATGCGGATTCAGTAGGGATAGGAGCTCTCGAACTCGAAGAGCAGGGGCTTTTCTGGGTGGTTTCAAAGACAAGGATCAAAGTCAACAGCCATCCGCTCGTCCAGGAAATGCTTGAGTCCACAACCTGGATACAGCCTGCCGAAAAAGTAAGCTGTGAGAGAGACTGGGAAATAACTCAGAACGGTGAGCAGGTCGCATATGTAAGAAGCATATGGGCTGCGCTCAGAAGAGACGATTTCAGACCCGGCCGCATGGAAAGTTTTTATCCGGATTCCGACTTCGAACTGGCGCCTCCTGATGACATACCGTTCACAAGAATGAGCAAGAGCTTTGAAGACGCAGACCTCCTCGGAGAATACAAAGTCCGCTCAGTTGATATAGACAGGGGCGGGCACATGAACAACGTCAACTACGTAAGGGCAATGCTCGGGTGCTTCAGCAGTGCGCAGATAGATGAAATGGATATAAAGGAACTCGACATGCAGTTCATACAGCAGTGCTATGAGGGCGACATCATAAGCTTTGTAAAGCGTCCGGCCGAAGACGGCATCATGGAAGTCGGAGCGCTGAATGAAGACGGCAAGTTGTGCTTTATGGCAGCAATAAAGTAACAACTTAAAAGCGGGCATCGCCCGCTTTTGTTTCGCCTAAAATGTTTTTCTGAGGATGTAACGTCTTTTGCCTCCGTACAGCTCTCTTTCATCTACGATATCGAAGTTGAGAACCAGGAAGTTTCTGTAACTGTATGGGTTATCAGGCGATATCGTCGTCAGCGCCTCATGTGCGCCCATCTCAGCAGCCATACCGAGGCGAAGCTTGTTGAAAATGCGCTGTATACCGCGGCCTCTGTACTTAGGAGCAACCATAGTGAGATCCATGGATACTGTCTGTGCCAGCTGATCTCTGTCATAGTTAAAGTACTTTCCGTAGTTTTCCGGATTATCAGGGTCGTTCGGTATCATGACGGAATATCCGGCTACTTCGCCGTCGCATTCGGCCATCATGCAAATATCATGCTCAAGCTGACCAAGAGACTCTTCTTTTGTAAATGTCGCGTACAGATCTTTATCCGAAAGGGCCTCTACGATCGCGTCCTGAAGAGCAAGCACCTTATCAAGATCGTCAGGTGTGGCTCTTCTGAAATCGATGAACATAGGCTCGCCTTTTCCGTCCATTACTTCGTATCTGAAAGGTAAAGTCTTCATTTCTGCTTCCTCCGTCCTCTTGTTCAATGATCATACTGTATATAATTTCACCTCATTACTTTATCACGCTAAAGCGAGCTGCGTCAACAAAAAGCAGCCCCGAGATTGCCCGCAAAACTGCTCTGTGTTAGAATAATCACGATATTAAACTGGCTGATAATAGCAGGAGGATAATTATGGATATGAAGTTTTATAAATGCGCAAAGTGCGGACAGATGGTTGCTGTTGTAAAGAAGACCGGATGCCCGGTAGTCTGCTGCGGAGAGCCAATGGAAGAGCTTGTTCCGGGCACAACAGACGCTGCTGCAGAAAAGCATGTACCTGTTTTTGAAGTAAAGGGTGATGTAGTAGAAGTAACAGTAGGTTCGGTAGAGCATCCGATGCTTGAAGAGCACTACATCGAGTGGATCGCTGTTCAGACAAAGCAGGGCAATCAGAGAAAGTCCCTTAAGCCGGGCGAAGCTCCAAAGGCATGCTTCCGCATCTGCGAGGGAGACGAAGTTCAGGCCGTATACGCATACTGCAATCTGCACTCGCTCTGGAAGGCTGAATAATCAAATCAATCAAGGAGAATAACGAATAATGAAGATTTCAAATGATATCCTTTATGTCGGCGTAAATGATCACGAAGTTGATCTTTTCGAGGGCCACTATATCGTGCCTGAAGGCATGGCATATAATTCGTATGTGATCAAAGATGAGAAGATCGCAGTCATGGATTCCGTCGACGCTCATTTCACTGAAGAGTGGATCGGCAATGTAAAGGAGGCTGCAGGCGCTCCTGATTATCTCATAGTACAGCACATGGAGCCTGACCACTCCGGTTCCGTCAGAGGTTTCATGGAAGCCTTCCCTGAAGCAAAAATCGTCTCATCCCAGAAGGCATTCACAATGATGGCAAACTTCTACGAGGGTGAAGACTTTGCTGACAGAAGAGTTGTTGTAAAAGAGGGCGACACTCTCGAACTCGGAAGCCATACTCTCAGCTTTGTAGCTGCTCCGATGGTGCACTGGCCTGAAGTAATCATGACTTATGATTCGACAGACAAGGTGCTCTTCTCTGCTGACGGTTTCGGAAAGTTCGGTGCACTCGATGTCTGCGGCGAAACAGGCGCGGATGATGACGACTGGGCATGCGAAGCTAGGCGCTACTACTTCGGCATCGTAGGAAAGTACGGACCGCAGACACAGGCAGTGCTCAAGAAGGCTGCAAACCTCGATATTCAGACTATCTGCCCGCTTCACGGACCGGTACTGATGGAAGATCTCGGATACTATCTCGGCCTTTATGATACATGGTCGAAGTATGAGCCTGAATCAAAGGGCGTCGTCATCGCTTACACTTCGGTATACGGAAACACAAAGAAGGCTGTAGAGCTGCTTGCTGAGAAGCTCGAAGCTCTCGGAGTTCCGGAAGTTGAAGTTACAGACCTTGCCCGTGACGATATCGCCGAAGCAGTAGAAGATGCGTTCAGATATGATACAGTCGTATTTGCTACTACAACATTCAATAACGGCATCTTCCCGTTCATGAGAGAGTTCATCGAGTCTCTTACAGAGAGAAATTATCAGAACAGAAGAGTGGCGTTCATCGAGAACGGATCATGGGCTCCGCAGGCTGCAAAGGTCATGAAGGGCATGCTCGAGGGCTGCAAGAACATGACTTACTGCGAGAACGGTGTCAAGCTGATATCCGCTCTCAATGATGTCAGCCGTGCTCAGGTCGATGCTCTCGCTGAAGAGCTTGCCGCTGCTTACAAATAATCACACAGAACAAATAAAAATATGCCGGTGCACTCCGCACCGGCATTTGTTTTCCTTTTATCTAATGAATTTATCTATTGCCTTGTTGAGCTCTTCGATCGAATCAAGGTCATCCTTCTTTACAGCATCAATTATGCAGGTGGACATATGCTCCTTAAGAATTACCCGGCTCACAGATTTGATGGCTGATTCTATGGCCGAAAGCTGAATGAGAACTTCGGAGCAATCGCGTCCGTCCTCAACCATGCGTTTGGTCGACTCCATGTGGCCGATTATGCGGCTCATTCTGTTAAGAACAGCTTTGGTATGATCAGCAGAGTGCACATGGCCGTGTTCATGGTGATGGTTTCCGTCTCCGTGAACATGAGTATGAGTGAATACGTGCCCCTCTTCATCTATATGAGTATGTTCATGAAAGTGCTCATGAGTATGATTGTGATCATGATCGTGCATACTGCTCATTTCAGCCTCCTGTTATCTGCTTTTGTCAGTAAGAATTTTAACAAAAGATCGCGGCTAAGTTAACCCCATCAGGGGGATGTAAAGGGAGTAAACGTCAAATCTTTCATAATAGGCCGTTTTGATGTACAATAAAGTACTGATTGTAAACAACTTGATGCCTTGTTCAGTAACAAGGCACCAGAAGGTAAGGAGGGCAAAATGGCGGACAGTAAAACCGATAAGATGCTTGCTGGTGCAGCGATGACATCAGAGCCCGTCATCGATAAGCATTATCAGCTGAGAGAAACCAAAAAGGCAACTGAAATAATAGAAAAGGCGATGAATCTTGCAAGAGAAGAGATCCCTAAGGGTCATGTCGCCACATATATTCCTGAGCTTGGAAAAGAAGATCCGCACCAGCTGGGAATCTGTCTGTATCCGCTTAAGGGTGACAAGATCTGCCTCGGAGATTACGACGTAAGGTTTACTATGCAGTCCGTCTCGAAGGTCGTCATGCTGATTGTAGCGCTTGAGGTCTGCGGGCTTAAAAATGTGTTTAAAAAAGTTGGCATGGAGCCTTCGGGAGAAGCTTTTGACTCACTCGTCGAGCTCGATGTAAGCAATTCAAAACCGTATAATCCGCTTATCAACTCAGGGGCGCTGGCTGTATGCGGTTTGCTGCTGCCTGAAGTATCGTTCCAGGACATGCTCAGATATACAAGAAATGTCTGCTCTGATCAGGGAATCGAACTCAATGAATCAGTATTCGATTCAGAGATGAAGACATGCTCGCGAAACCGTTCCATCGCATATCTGCTCGAGAGCAAAGGCATTATTACTACTGATGTCGAGGATACTCTCAGGTTCTACACCAAGATGTGCTCTATGAATGTAACAGCCGAATCGCTTGCCAATCTCGGTAAAAAGCTCGCCAATGACGGTGTCTGTGCTATTGACGGAAAACGCTATATGTCATCGCGCACAGCCCGTATCGCAAAGACGCTCATGCTGACCTGCGGCATGTATGATGGCTCCGGATCGTTTGCTATCAAGGTAGGTATACCTACAAAGTCCGGCGTGGGCGGGGGTCTGCTTTCAGTCTCCGATAAACGTGCCGGCATAGGTGTGTTCGGACCTGCACTCGATGTTCAGGGCAACAGTATCGCAGGCTGCAAACTCCTCAGAGAGATCTCCAACAAGCTGAGACTCAACCTCTTCTATGACCCTGAATGGGATAAAGAAGATGAAGAAGACGAAGAAAATACAGTACTTAAAGAAATGCAGGCCAGATCGGTAATGTAAGCCATGAACATAACGGTATATTGCGGAGCAGCGGACGGAAAAGACCCTGATTTCATCACGCGTGCCAGAGAACTCGGCGCGTGGATGGCTGAACACGGGCACAGGCTCATCTACGGCGCGGGAAACGCCGGCATGATGGGAGCTGTTTCGGATGCTCTTATTGAAGGCGGCGGTGAGGCTATAGGAGTCACACCGCAGTTTTTCGTTCTTGCCGAAGAGACAAGATCGGATCTCAGCGAAGTAGTGATCGCTGACGATATGTCGACCAGAAGGAACTGGATGATCGATCACGGCGACGCTTTCATTGCTCTTCCGGGAGGTATGGGAACTCTCGATGAGATCACCGAGGTGATGACTTACAAGAGACTGGGCCTTCTCGGAAAAGTGAACAAACCGGTAATGATATATAACGTGAACGGTTACTATGACCGTTTCTTCGACTTTCTCGATGATATGAGAGCTGAGGAATTCTGCAGGCAGTATGACCGCGACTTTGTTCTGGAAGTCACCTGCATAGAAGATATAGAAAAAGCGTTGGAAGATGCCGGCGCGATCGACGAGGAACGCACTTCAAAATACGACTGATAGATGAAAAATCTCTTTAAAACGCTATTGCCTTATAAATGGACCGCACTGCTTGTTCTGCTGTTAATGGCAGGACAGGCTTTTTGTGAGATGAATCTTCCTCAGTACACACAGGCTCTCATCGATACCGGTATTCAGAACAGGGGAATCGAACACATAGTGCCTGAGGCGGTCACGGAATCCGAGCTGAATGCCGCGGCATCGCTGATGAGCGATGAGCAGCGCTCTCTGTGGGAGGGGGCATTTGACCCGGAAGAAAACGGCATATTAAAGCGAAGAGAGATGAGCAATGAGGAGCTTGAGGCTCTCGATGATGAGCTGCTTGAGCCTGTTGTTGCCCGTTATGCGGAGAAAAACGGAGAGACCTTCGCGGAGGCTCAGTCAGCAGCCGGAAGCGCTGCGGCTGATGAGAGCGGAGAAGATTCCGGGCAGAACAGCAACATGCTCGCCATGGGCATAGCCTATGCCGGAGACTGCGATGAGGAGGCCGGGCTCGATCTGCTGGCGATCCAGAACGCATTCATGTTCAGGGTCGGAGGCCTGATGCTCCTGATGTCGCTGTCCGTACTGGTGTTCACTACCTTTATTTCGCTCCTTGCGGCAAGGGTGGGCGCAAGCATCGGCAAAGATCTCAGATCGCGTCTTTTCACAAATGTCATGTCTTTCTCAAGCGCTGAGATGAATGAATTCAGGACATCCTCACTCATTACGCGCGCAACGAACGACATACAGCAGGTACAGATGACATCCACGATGATGCTCCGGATGATGCTCTTTGCGCCATGCATCTGCACCTGGTCCATCATAAAGGTATACCAGACACACGCTCACATGAACTTCGTCATAGTGACCGGTGTTATTGCGATACTGCTGATGGTGGGAGCGACATTTGTCATTGCGATGCCTAAATTCAAGATCATGCAGTCCCTTATCGACGCACTTAATGCGGTATCGCGTGAGATCCTCACGGGCATACAGGTGATCCGCGCATTCGGACGCGAGGAGACTGAAGAGAGGCGCTTCGACAAGGCGAATACTGATCTTTACAGGAATCAGCTGTTTGTCAATCGCACCATGATCACCATAACGCCTATTCTGATGATCGTGATGTACGGGCTTTCCATATGGATCACCTGGGTCGCTGCAGGCAGGATAGACGCGGGCAGGCTTCAGGTAGGCACAATGACGGCTTTTATAGCATATGCGATGGAGATCGTATTCTCGTTCCTGATGATTGCGAGCATGGCTATATTCATCCCAAGGGCGGGCATCGCTGCCGACAGAATATATGAAGTTCTTGAAACGGAGACTTCCATCAAAAACAGTGATGATGCTGTTGTTCTTGACACAGACGGAAAGGGCGCAGAGGTAAGGTTTGAGCATGTCACATTCAGATATCCTGACGCAGAAGAGGATGTGCTGACAGACATTGACTTTACTGCAAAGCCGGGAGAGACGACAGCAATAATCGGTGCTACCGGCTGCGGAAAAACGACTCTTATCAATCTGATACCAAGGTTTTTTGAAGCTACCGAGGGCCGTATCACGATAGGCGGCATTGATGTCAGAGACATAAAGCTCGAGTCGCTCAGAGATGCGATCGGTTATGTGCCGCAGAAAGGAATACTGTTCTCGGGCACCATGGCTGAAAACATCAGATGGGGCGATGAGAACGCAAGCGATGAAGAGGTAAGAGAAGCGGCGGATATAGCCCAGGCGACCGAGTTCATCGATGAAAGGCCTGAGGGCTTCGGCAGAGAAGTCTCACAGGGCGGAGCCAATGTCTCCGGCGGACAGAAGCAGAGGCTTGCGATCGCCAGAGCTGTAGTTAAGAAACCTTCGATCATGATCTTCGACGATTCTTTCTCGGCTCTCGACATGAAGACCGATGTTACTCTGAGAAAGGCGCTGGCTTCGCGCACTGCAGGAAGCACGCGCATAATCGTAGCTCAGAGGGTAGGAACAATTCTTCACGCGGAACAGATAATTGTTCTCGATGAAGGCAGAATAGCAGGAAAGGGTACCCATAAAGAACTTATGGAGACCTGTGAAATATACAGAGAGACAGCTCTTTCACAGCTGTCGGAGGCTGCGCTGGCATAGTTCATGGCAGAAGATACAAAAAAGAAAAGTGAATACGAGGCAGCCGTTAAGGATGATGCGGATCAGAAACAGTCAGAAGATGCTGATCTGACCGGGCAGGGCGACGGCAAAAGGCAGCGCCGCAGGGGCGGCGGACCGAGCAGCATACTGGCTCCCGGTGAAAAGCCTAAAAACTTCCGCAAGGCGGTCGGAGATACGCTCAGATATATGGGAGCGTACAAGTTCGCTGTGGCAGTTGTTATTGTCGTGTCCGCGATTGCAACTATTTTTGAGACCGTCGGCCCTAAGGTGATGGGCCGTGCGACCACTCTGCTTGCAGAGGGCGTGATGAACAAAATACACGGTACGGGCGGAATAGACTTTGAAGCCGTTGCGCGTGTGCTCCTGCTCACTCTGGCGCTGTATGCGATAGGCGCCATCGCGCAGTATGTGCAGGCGCTCATCATGACCAATGTGACGCAGAAGATAGTTTACAGAATGAGGCGCGATATTTCTGAGAAGATAGACCGCATGCCGATATCCTATTTTGAGAGGGTGCAGACAGGCGAGATCCTCTCGAGGATCACCAACGATGTCGACACTCTCGGCCAGTCGCTGAGCCAGAGCATATCGAACTTCATATGGGCCATAATCAGCATGACGGGCATAGTTGTCGTAATGCTTACGATAAACGTCACGATGACACTGATCGCTCTTATGGTGATACCTCTTTCCGCACTTGTGATGGGCGCGCTCATAAAGGTATCGCAGAAACATTTTGCGGCTCAGCAGAAATATCTCGGTATAATCGACGGGCAGGTCGAAGAAACGTTCTCGGGCCATCTGGTAGTCAAGGCATTCAACAGGGAGGCCGAGGTCACAAGAGAATTCGATGAGTCGAATGAGAAGCTCTATGAATCCGCGTGGAAGTCTCAGTTCCTGTCCGGAATGATGCGTCCTCTGATGAGGATAGTGAGCAACCTCGGATATGCCGCAGTCGTTGTTGCGGGAGGCATATTCTGCGTAAGGGGTTCGATCGGAGTAGGAGACATACAGGCCTTCGTGCAGTATGTCAAGAACATAGGACAGCCGATACAGGATATAGCTCAGATAATGAATCAGGTGCAGTCCATGGCTGCCGCAGCCGAGAGAGTCTTTGAGTTCCTCAATGAAGAGGAGGAGACAGACGCTGCAGATGCTGCCGACGAGATGGGAGAAGTCAGAGGCGCGGTGGAATTCAGGCATGTCAGGTTCGGATATAAAAAGGATCATCCGGTAATAAAGGACTTCAGCGCAAAGGTAGAGCCCGGACAGAAGATAGCGATCGTAGGTCCGACAGGCGCAGGCAAAACAACTATGGTAAAATTGCTTATGAGGTTCTATGATGTAGACGGAGGTTCTATACTTATAGACGGAAGAGACATCCGGGAGTTTACCAGAAAGGAGCTGCGCGATAACTTCGCGATGGTGCTCCAGGATACCTGGCTGTTCAGCGGTACCATAAGAGAGAATATCGCCTACGGACGTGAAGGCGCCACGAATGAAGAGATCATAAATGCGGCAAAAACCGCAAAAGCGCATCACTTTATCAAGGCTCTTCCGGGCGGTTACAAAATGGTTCTCAACGAAGATGCTACCAATATATCTGAGGGGCAGAGGCAGCTCCTCACAATAGCCCGTGCCGTGCTGGCAGATAAAAGGCTGCTGATACTTGACGAGGCTACATCATCGGTAGATACTCGAACAGAAGAAGAAATACAGAAAGCTATGGATGCTCTGACCGAAGACAGAACGAGCTTCATCATCGCACACCGGCTCTCGACCATCAGAAACGCCGATCTGATACTCGTAATGGATCACGGCGACATAGTGGAACAGGGCAGGCACGATGAACTTCTCGCCAAGGGCGGGGCATATGCGGAATTATATAACTCACAATTCGAAGAAGTCGGGTAAAGAAAGGTGGAAAGAGATGAGAAACTACAGAGAAGAGTACGAATACTGGCTTAATTCAGAAGTTGTAGACGAACAGACAAAAGAAGAACTCCGTGCGATGGAGGGCAACGAAGCCGAAATCGAAGGCAGATTCAAAGCCATGCTCAGCTTCGGTACAGCCGGACTCAGAGGAATAATGGGAGCCGGCATCGGATGCATGAACGTTTACACCGTCAGATACGCAACACAGGGTCTGGCTAATCTTGTCATCGCCAATGGCGGACAGATCGGTGGAGATTCAAAAGAGGGCCATGGTGTTGCTATCGCTCATGATTCCAGAAACAATTCAAGACTGTTTGCCGAAGAGGCTGCAGCAGTTCTCGCTGCGAACGGCATCAAGGTGTATATCTTCGATGATATGCGCCCTACACCGGAGCTTTCGTTTGCTGTAAGAGAGACAGGTTCTCTTGCCGGAATCAACATTACAGCCAGCCACAACCCGAAAGAATATAACGGATACAAGGCATACTGGGCAGACGGCGCTCAGCTCGGACCTGAGCATGCTGACGTGGTATCTGCCGAGATCGCAAAGATCGACATTTTCAAAGATGTAAAGACAACAGATTATAAAGCAGCAGTAGCTGACGGCGTCATCGAGATCCTCGGCGATGAGATGGATGAGACATACATCGGCAGAGTCATGGAAACTTCCATAACTCATAAGTATATCGACAAGGTAGCCAAAGACATGAAGATCGTCTTCACACCTTTCCACGGAGCAGGCTACAAGCTGGTGCCTGAGATCCTCAGAAGACAGGGTTACGGCGCTATCATTCCTGTAGAAGAGCAGATGGTTCCGGACGGGAACTTCCCGACAGTAAAGTCACCTAACCCTGAGAACACAGAGGGATTCGCTCTTGCGATCGAGTATGCAAAAAAGCACGACGCTGAGCTGGTGATTGGTGTTGACCCTGACAGCGACAGATGCGGATCAGTAGTCAAGGCCAAGGACGGGTATAAGATCCTTACAGGCAACCAGGAAGCCTGCCTCATGCTCGATTACATCATTACAGTAAGAAAAGAACTCGGCACCATGCCGGCTAATCCGTTTGCCTGCAAGTCGATCGTTTCAACAGTCATGGCTGACAAGATCGCAGCTGACAACGGTGTAAAGATGTATGACGTTCTCACGGGATTCAAGTTCATAGGCGAGAAGATCAAAGACCTCGACGAGAACGGAGACGAGAGCTTCATCTTCGGATTTGAAGAGAGTATCGGATTCCTCGGCGGCACATATGCAAGAGATAAGGATGCTGTCTATGCCGCAATGATGATGGCTGAAGTAGGCTGCTATTATAAAGCAAAGGGAATGTCGGTGTATGACGGACTCCAGGCTCTTTACGAGAAATACGGATACTTCGTTGAAAACACTGAATCGACAGTATTTGCCGGATTCGACTCGGCTGAGAGAAGAGAGGCTGTAATGGCACGCATCAGACAGGATGCGCCTGAAGAGATCGGACTCAAGGTTGAAGGCGTTACTGATTATCTGGGAGATGTTCCGGGATTCACAAAGAGCAACGTGCTCTTTTATGACCTTGCTGACGGCTGTGCTGTTGCTGTAAGGCCTTCGGGAACTGAGCCTAAGATCAAGACTTATGTAATGGCTCAGGGATCAACAGCAGAAGAAGCTGAGAAGAACCGCAAGGCAATAAGGGAAGCTGTTGACGCACTTCTTTCCTAAAAGCTTAACGGGACTAAAAGGAGATCCTTATCCAGATGAAACAAGATAAAGCGATAACCGCTGTCGGAGTGCTGGCCATAATACTAAGCCTGCTCATGATGTCTGTTGGACGATTTATCATGGGCGGCATTACTCTGCTGCTGGCTTTCGGAGTTTTCTGGAACCGGGGCGGAGGCAAACGCAACGACCGCAGCATCTATGAGAAAATCGTAAAGACCGATCTGAGCATCGCTGAACTGTACGAAAAGCTCAAAGACACCGATACCCCTCTTGGAAAACCGTGGATAGCTGAGCATAAAGGCTTTGCGGGCGAAAGCATACTTTTCGGCCCGGGCAGTTTCAGAGACTGCGTCGTGATATCGCGCGGAAAGAATTACATCGATGTTAGGCATGTCACCAGGCTCGAGAATATCATCAGAAGTCAGGACGACGAATATAGGTTCAGCGGTCTGGTGAATGCAGCGGAGACAGAGGTAACACCAAAGAGGTACGCAGTCTTCGCCGGCTTCAAGCTTGCATCAGTGATGCTTGTGAAGCACCTCACCGAGCTTACAGAAAAGCTCGACAAGGAGAGAGACGCTGCAATGCCTGAAACTCTCGACTTTTACAGGTTCTATTATCACAATTCCAGTGACGGATGCTTCAGGGACTCAGACGGAAACGAAGTCCTCAAAGTTGAGACTTCTCTTCATCCGTTTACAGTCAGAGTGCTCGACAGCGACGGAGAACTGATGGGTGCTGTAGTACCGCACGAAATGAACCAGAGGGACGAACCTGCCGAAAGTGCCGGGTTCGAGCTTCTTACCGGAGAGGGGCACTTCGGAGAGATCAGACGTTTCAGGGACAAGAGCGGCGAAGGGTTCATAGCGGATACGGATGCCGGAGAGTTCACTCTGAAACTCTTTCCGTCGTGCATGAAGGCTCGGATATCCTGCAACTACATGATCGAACAGGAAGGAAAGCTTAAAGCCGTGATAGGAGGGTCGCCTAATATCATATTTGATGAGCATGGGAATTGCAGAAGCGACCTCATCAACTCATATGATGACGATTATCTGGTGCTTTACGCTGTTTTAGAGGTGTTCATACTGACTTTGAACAGCCGGTTCCTTAAATAGAATTAATGAAAATTGATAATGTTAACGTAAGCGTGCTAAAATAAATCAGTTAGAGTATTTAGCATTTAGCAGAGGATAAACTTATGAAAAAGATTCTTATCCCAATCGAAGAAACACAACGCAGTCTGAAGGCGCTTCCGTATGTAAAGAAGCACTATTCTCCTGAAGAAGCGGAGCTTGTGATCATGATGGTCGATGAAAGACTCGGCTACAAAGTCAAGTCAGATATCGAAGCTGCGGTAATTAAGGAGCTCGACGACAAGCTCGAACTCGTGGCTGCAGAGCTTGAAGGCTACAAAGTGACGAAGCTGTCTGCAGTAGGAAAGCCGGGCGTACGCATTACCAGAGCTGTACGCGAGACCGGATGCGACCTCATCGTGATGACAAAGTCGTCGAAAGAGGACACGCTCAACTCAATAGGAACAACGGCGGAATACGTTATAAACAACGCTCCGTGCGATGTTCTGATAGTCAGCGAGCAGGCCGAAGCGCGCAATGAGTACAGGGGACTCGTATATAAGACTGCCAGAGGCACTGTAAACCTCAGAGGCCAGCTCGGCGACAAGCAGAGCGAGTGCCTGCTCCCGAGTGTAAACCAGGATTGCATCTATCATATAAATGTTACAGTCGGCAAGGTCAGATTCTTCCATACTGCATACAACCCTGATACCAGAAACTGGGATCTCCCGCCTCAGCCGGGGCAGGAAGTGACCCTCGATATAGCTGCCGGAGAGGCAAAGGATATCCTGGTCAAGGCGGACAGCAACGACGGAAAGGCAGACCGTATCAGAATAGTCAACAGAGACATGAGAAAGGAAGCGGTATTTGACTTCCGTATCTCAGCGGCTCCTGACAACCACGAAGAGGCTGTAGCTCACAGAGGCGAAGAGAAGACTCCTTTTGAAAGACGTGCTACTCTCGAAGTGCCTAGAACAGGTGTACCTGAAGATTTCGAAGCACCTGAAGTGCCGGATTTCGTCGCAGAGGCGAGGGCTGAGTTTGCTGCTCTTGAGAAGGAAGTGGCAGATGCCGCTCAGGCAGCCGTAGATGCTGTTTCAACAAGCGAGTCAGATTGACATAATCGTTGCGGAATGGTATCCTACTTAGGAGTTATCACTGACGGAGGGGATAAAAAAATGAAAAGAATCAAGACTATAACAACAAGAGATATGGCTGAATCCAGAATCACAGGCGGATGCGGTGAGTGCCAGACTTCATGCCAGTCTGCAAGCAAGACTTCCTGCAGCGTTGCAAACCAGCACTGCGAGCAGCGTAAGGAAAAGTAAGATGCTTACAGCGGCGCTGCATTATGCAGCGCCGTTTTTCTTTTTGTCCCACTTAATTTTTTAGAGAGAAATGATTCATAAATATAAGTTAAACGGATTCAATATGGTCGTAGATGCAGCGAGCGGAGCAGTGCATTCCGTAGACGAGGTGGCTTACGACGCTATAGATAAACTCGATAAGATGGCATGCAGCGAAAGCGGCGGGGCAAAAACCGTTTTCGAAAACAGCGATGCCCTTGATTCGGTGGCTGCAGAGCTGGAGCGTGTTCACGGTATTTCGCATGAAGACGCAGCTGATACGATCTCAGATATAGCTGAGCTTTACGGCAGCAGACTGCTTTGGTCTGACGACCCGTTTGAGCAGGCGGCTGGTGAAATAAAGCTGAAACAGTCTGTCCTTAAGGCGATCTGCCTTCATGTAGCCCACGGCTGTAACATGGACTGTGAATACTGCTTCGCGGGAAAAGGTGACTACAGCGGTAAAAGCGGCATCATGAGTGCTGAGGTCGGAAAGAGAGCTCTTGACTACCTGGTCGATAATTCCGGAGCACGCAGACATCTTGAAGTGGATTTCTTCGGCGGCGAACCTCTTATCAACTGGGATGTCTGCAAAGAGATAGTTGCCTACGGAAGAGAACTCGAGAAGAAACACAACAAGGTGTTCAATTTCACTCTTACGACCAACGGCGTGCTCATAGATGATGATGTCATTGAGTTCACCAACCGCGAGATGGGAAACGTAGTCCTCAGCATGGACGGCAGGCGCGATACCCATGACCGCATGAGGCACAGCAAGACCGGTGAAGGTACATATGACTCCATAATGGGCAATTTCAAAGCACTCGTCGATGCCAGAACTACAGATGATCCGGATATTGCCTCGCAAAGAAGATCGTCCGAGTATTACATGCGCGGCACATACACCGCTTACAACAAGGACTTTGCAGCCGACGTGCTCGCCATGGCGGATCTCGGCTTCAGAGAGACATCGATCGAACCTGTAGTTTCCGATCCGAACGTGCCGTATGCGCTGCACGAAGAAGACCTCCCGCAGCTCTACGAAGAATACGAGAAACTCGCTCTTGAGATGCTGGCAAGAGAAGAACGCGGTGAAGGATTCAGCTTCTACCACTATACGGTAGATCTGACCGGCGGACCGTGCATTTACAAGAGAGTTGCCGGATGCGGAGTAGCGACCGAGTACCTGGCCGTAACACCGACAGGAGATCTTTACCCATGCCACCAGTTCGTAGGTGATGATGACATGATAGTCGGAAACATTTACGATGGCATCACGCACCCTGAGACAGTCGATATTTTCAGGAACAACAATAACATTTATACACGTGATGAATGTAAGGACTGCTGGGCCAGACTTTACTGTGCCGGTGGCTGCGCTGCAAACAATTATCACTCAAACGGAGATATCAACAAGGTATATCGATTCGGCTGCAAGCTGCACAGAAAGCGCATCGAATGCGCCCTGATGATGGCGGCTGCACGTGAAAAATGATACAATTAATTAACTATGAGAACAGCTATACTTGCATCACAGAATAAGAATAAGATAAAGGAAATCAGGGCTATACTCGAGAAGTTCGGCCTTGATGTTATCTCGCGCGACGACGCCGGAATACCTACCGACGATATCGAAGAAACAGGGACGACTTTTGAGGAGAATTCCCACCTGAAGGCAAGCGTTATCATGGACATGATCGCTTCCGATCCTTCCCTTGCGAAGTACCTCGACAGCCCTGTTATTGCAGATGACTCGGGCCTTATGGTAGATGCCATTGGCGGAGCTCCGGGTGTTTACAGCGCCAGATACGCCGGTGAGGGATGCACCTATGATGACAACAATACAAAGCTGCTCGCGGCACTTGATGGAGTACCTTCAAGTGAACGTACGGCTAAGTTCGTAACTGTCATCACACTTGTCTATCCTGACAAAAAGGGTGTTCCTGAAGCTGCTTATGAAGAAAACGGCAGATACGTACTTGTTGCCAGAGGAGAGTGCAGAGGACATATCTCCGAAGAAAAGAGAGGCGATGAGGGATTCGGATACGATCCGGTCTTTATTCCTGAGGGATACAGCGAAACGTTCGCTGAAAAGGGTACGGACTTCAAAAACACTATAAGTCACAGAGCGAAAGCGCTGGAGGAACTGGAGAGACTGCTCGGCTGATGCCGGCTCAGATCAGAGAGTATGGGCGATTTCTGGGATAACACGCGTGATAACCCCGAAGAAAATAAGCTCCACCTCACGTGGAAAAGAGTGCTGAAAATCGGCTTCCACCTGTGGAGGCAGTTTGACGACCAATATTATGCGGGATTTGCAGCGCAGATCGCGTATTTCTTCTTTATGGCATCCGTTCCGATGCTGATCGTACTCACTCAGGTGCTCGGTATATTTGATGTATCGATGGACTTCGTCAGAGACTGGCTCGAGGCTCACCTGTCGACCGAGATGGGGAGTGTTCTCGACAGGCTGTTCTCGGCTTCTTCGACTGCTGTCACAAACTTCTTCATGGTGATCCTCGCTCTTTGGGCGAGTTCATCCCTGGCATTTTCACTGTCGAGACTGACGACTTATACCATCAGCTACGGCAGGTACAGATTCAGTTTTTTCACCGAACGTCTCAAATCCATACCGATCGCCGCATTTTCGATACTTGTGGTTGCCGTAACACTGGTAGGTTATGTGTACGGCGAACTCATCGCAAAAAGGATACTTCAGAATACATACATAGAAGGTCTCATTGCTGACCTCAGGACACCTCTGCTCGCAGTGATGTTCTTCCTGGTCATACTGGCAAATTATTATATGCTGCCGCGTATTCGTGTTCCGCTCAGAGCAGTGCTGCCGGGAGCCGTTGTAGCGACCATGGGCATAATGCTCGTGACCTGGCTGTACTCGATATATATAGCCAGAGCGACTAATTACAACCTTCTGTACGGAGCCTTCTCCAACATCGTAGCCATGATGCTTTGGTTTTACCTCATAAGCTGGGTCCTCTGCATCGGCATGATGTTCAACAAATCGTGGGATATCCACATGAGGCGCGGCCGGCTGACTCCTGCCAAGATCAAGGAGTATCTCATCAAACAGTATGGGGACAAAGGCGAGGAGATGTGTAACAAGCTGATCATAGGCGAGTACGACATGGTCGACAGATCACTCGACAGCCTGGCGGTAAAGGCCTCCAGGAAATTCGACCCGGGCTATGACGAGAAACGTGAAAAAGAGATTGCGGAACTCGTAGAGACCAGGAACGTAAGGGAGAGGATCGAGCACGAAATAGAGACACGAAGAGCAGAACTTGAATCGGGAGACGATGAAGACTGCGATTAGAACAGATATATCCGGAGGTTACTGATAATGCACGAAAGAAAAAAACTCCTTCTTATCATGAACCCTAAGGCAGGGCTGATGATGGCACCAAAGCATCTGGCCGAGATAGTTGAACAGTTCTCATATGCCGGATATCTGACACAGGTGCTCATGACAACTGCGGGCGGTGATTCACGGAATTTCGCGGCTGAATACGGCGGCGATGCCGATGTAGTCGTGGTATCCGGGGGTGATGGAACTCTCAACGGTGTTATAGACGGAATGCTCAGCAAAGGGCATAAGACTCCTATCGGATACATACCCGCGGGGTCGACCAACGATTTCGCTCATTCCGTCGGCCTTCCGAAATCGATCAATGAATGTGTGAGAACCATTATAAACGGAACTGCAAGGCCTGTAGACATCGGAAGCTTCAACGGACGCTACTTCAGCTACGTTGCCAGCTTCGGGGCATTTACTTCTACAACTTATTCAGTTCCGCAAAATATCAAGAATATCTTCGGTCACTCAGCCTATGTTATGGCCGGTGTGAAGGAACTGGCGAATATAAAGCCTATACATGCGAGAATCATCCTCGAAGAGGGGACCGCTGCAGAAGAGATTCACGAAGGCGACTATGTTCTCGGTGCGGTCTCAAACTCAAAGTCCATAGGAGGCATCCTCAATCTTGAAAAGCTTGATGTCGATATGAATGACGGGATCATGGAAGTCCTGATGATCAAAATGCCTCAGGATATCATCGAGCTCAACGACATTGCTATCAGCACGCTGGGAGGCACCTTCAAGTCGCATCAGATCGAAAAGTACTCGGCTCACACTGTCACTGTCGAGCTTGATGAGGGCATACACTGGACACTCGACGGAGAGTATGAGAAAGGAAGCGGAGTATGCGAGATAAAAACGCTTCAGTCCGCTATTTCGCTCATAGTATAAAAAGAGGAGACTGACATGCTTATCAAATATGTAGGACACGCGTGCTTCAAGATACGCGATAACGAGACGGGCTACTCCATCGTGATCGATCCTTATAAACCGGATTCGGTCAGAGGATTCGGAACAATAAAAGACACGGCAAGCGAAGTGCTCTGCACACACGATCACTTTGACCACAACGGAGCTGAGTGCATCACCATCGAGCCTATGAGTGAGAGCCCGTTTGATGTGAAGTGTATAGATACTTATCACGATCCTGAAAAAGGCGCGCTCAGAGGTGAGAACAGAATATACATAATCACTCATAAGGCCAGCGGAGAAAAACTCGTGCACTACGGAGATATCGGGGAAAAACTCGATGATCTCCTTACTGAAGAAAACCTCGAGCTTCTCAGAGACGCAGATGTTGCGCTGGTGCCTATTGGCGGTGTATATACTTATGACAGACATGAGGCGCTCGATCTCATAGAGAAGACAAGCCCTAAGCTGGTGCTCCCGATGCATTACAGGGCAGAAGCTGCTGGCTTCGGACTGCCGAATATAGGCAGCATAGAAGAATTCCTTCCGGAAGCAGTCAGCAGAGGGCACGGAATAAGCGTAGGACAGATGTGGTTTGTCGATACAGCGGATTACAACGTAGACGCGGACATCCTGGTGATCCGTCCGCAGAATATGAAACTGTAACAGCAGTGTTTGAAGGAGGATTAAGATGTTCACTTTTTTATTAGCCGCACTGGCGATCGCTTACATAGTACTCAAGGTGATCAACATAAGAGCAAGATTTGCTGAAGCTGATGAGAGACGTGCAGAAGAGGAAGAACTCATGAGAGCTGAAGCTGAAGAGGCTGCCGAAGAAGAGATGATCCGTGCAGAGGCGGTCGATGTTGATGCCGATGTAGTGGAAACACCAGCAAGTGAAGAATAATCAATTGACCGGAGTTGGAATATTATGATCAGAAGTATGACAGGATTCGGCAGAGGTGAGTACTCTGACGAGATCAGTAAGGTAACAGTAGAGATAAAATCCGTTAATCACAGATATCTGGATGTTTTCGTAAAAATGCCGAGGCGTTATTCATTCGCCGAGGAGACCATAAAGGCTGCTATAAAAAACAGACTTCACCGCGGAAAGGTAGAAGTAAATGTAACGGTAGACAATATAGCAAAGAGCGACAGCGATGTAAGGCTCGATAAAGAGCTTGCTGCCCGCTATTATAAAGCGCTCGCAGAGTTAAAGGACAGCTTCGAATTCGGAGATGAAAGCCACATATCGCTGAGCCTTCTTGCAAAGATGCCTGATGTGATCGTAACCACTCCGGCAGCCGAAGATGAAGAAGCTATGGTAAGAAGACTTCTCGGGGCTACCGAAAAAGCTCTCGATGATTTCTGCAGCATGAGAGAGGCTGAGGGAGCCAAACTCGCGGCGGATCTGTCTGCAAGAGCAGATATCATTCAGGATATAAGAGACCGCATTGAGGTCAGAGCTCCTGAGATCGAAAAGGAGTATGCTGCAAAGTTCAGGGCAAGAGTAGAGGAGATACTCGGCGGAGTTTACGAGGTGCCTGAAGAGAGAGTAGCGCTTGAAGCTGCGATCTTCGCTGATAAGGCCAATATAACTGAAGAACTCGTAAGGCTTGCAAGCCATATAAGTCAGCTGAGAGGATTCCTGAGTTATGACGGTGACGATGCGATCGGTAAAAAGATAGATTTCCTGATCCAGGAGATGAACCGTGAAGCAAACACGATCGGCTCAAAGTCGAACGATAAAGAGATCACGTCATATATGCTTGATCTGAAGGCTGAGATAGAGAAAGTCAGAGAACAGGTACAGAACATAGAGTGAAGACCATTCTTAAGAAAGAAAATCTCTTTATCAGGATCGCTATAGGCTTCGGAGCCGGGATATTGCTTGGAACCCTGGCTCCGCAGTTTTCTATTGCATCTAAGGTCATCGGAGACGTATATCTTAATCTCGTTAAGATGATGGTCATACCGGTGCTTGTCTGTGCGGTAATGACAGGGATCCTGAACTCGGCTAACATGGCATCGCTCAGGAGGGTGGCGGTAAAGACCGTGCTGCTCTATGTAGTGATGTTTCTTGCCTCATTTGCAGTCGCATCGGCAGTTGCCTGGACTATAAGACCGGGCATGGGAGTTGTATTTGAGAACCAGCCTGTATATGACGGCGAGGTAGGCGGACCTATCAAAGTGTCCGAAGTGCTTCTGGGCATATTCCCTGACAACATATTTGAGGCGCTGTCAGCCAACAACATATTGCCGACGATGCTGTTCGCGATCCTGCTTTCTGCGGCTCTGGTATCTACAGGGGAAAAAGCAAGACCGGTGATGGAGTTCATCAACAGCCTGTCCGGAGCTGTATTCAAACTGCTCTCGTTCATAATGGAGACATCACCGCTCGGAGTAATGTCGCTCATGGCATTCTCTGTAGCCCAGTACGGTACGGGCCTGTTCATGGCGATCGGCAAATACATACTGTGCTGCTGGCTTGCCTGCATAGCGGTGTTCATCATAGTATTTTTCATACCTGTTCTGGTCTACACAAAAAAAGATGCCGGAACATTCCTTTCCGCTTGTGGAAAGGTCGCGCTGATGACTCTTTCTACGACCAGCTCGGCTGCTACACTGCCTACAACAATAAAAGTGAGCACCGAAGATCTCGGCGCGCCGGAGTCAATAAGCAATTTCACTCTGCCGCTGGGCTGCACGATAAACATGTGCGGCGGCGCATGCTCGTTCTGCTGTCTGGCAATTTTTGTTTCGGATTTCTATTCCATCGATCTTCCGCTGACACAGTTCGCGGCCATGGCAATAGTCGCGACACTTATCAATATGGCGGCTCCGGGAATTCCGGGAGGGGGCATAGTTCTGATGACCTCGTTCCTTACTATATTCAACATGCCGGTCGATCTGATAGGACCGATCGCTGCTTTCTACAGGCTGCTCGACATGGCCTTTACAACAATAAATGTCGAAGGGGATATTGCGGCTAATCTGATAATTGCTAAATCTGAGGAGAATATGCTACAATAATCAGTCAGCGGGGAGGTATATATGAGCCGTAAAAAAGGCAGATTATACGTAATATCCGGACCGTCGGGTACAGGAAAGGGCACTGTGTGCGCAGAACTTCTGAAAGATATCGGCAACGAGTTTTCGGTATCTATGACGACGCGCGAACCGCGTGAAGGCGAAGTGGACGGCAGGGAGTATTTCTTTGTTACGCATGAAATATTCCGCGATAATATAGAAGCCGGCAATTTCCTCGAGTATGCGACTGTTTTCGATAATTACTACGGAACACCGAAAGACATGGTCCTCAGCAGACTCGAAAGAGGCCGCAACGTCATACTCGATATCGACGTACAGGGAGGGCTTCAGGTTAAGAAGGCGATGCCTGACGCAGTGCTGATTTTCATACTGCCGCCAAGCCTCGCAGAACTGAGATGCCGCCTTGAAGGCAGAGGTACGGAAACTCCCGAGAAGATCGAGCGCAGGCTGGGCCAGGCGCTTAACGAGATAAAACTGATCGGAGAATACGATTACTACATCGTAAACAACGACAGAGAAGAGGCAGCTGCTCTGGCAAAGAGCATCATCGCCGCAGAGTCGGCAAGGGTGCCTGAAGCAGTCAAGCCTATTATCAGAGAATACGAAAATGAATCAAAGGGCAATTGATCAAAATAGAAAGGGGATATAAACAATGCTTCTTTATCCATCGATAAACACACTCAGAGATAAGACCGACAGCAGATATTCTCTCGTCATTCTTACAGCTAAGAGAGCTAGAGACCTCATCGAAGGAAAGCCTGCTCTTACCGACGAAGTAAGCGAGAGACCTGTAAGCCAGGCAGCAAAGGAGATCGCTGCCGACTTGATCACATACACCAGAAAAGAAGAGGAATAACAATGAAACACAGACCATCAATGCTGATGATCCTTGACGGATTCGGCATCCGAAAAGAGACATACGGAAACGCAATAGCAGCCGCAAATACTCCTGTTCTTGACGAGCTGTTCGCAAAGTATCCGTTCATCACGATAGAAGCCAGCGGCGAACCGGTCGGACTTCCTGCAGGTCAGATGGGAAATTCCGAGGTAGGCCACCTCAATATCGGCGCGGGCAGCGTTGTATACCAGAATCTTTTAAAGATAACCAGATCGATCGAATCCGGCAAGTTCTTTGAAAACGGACCGCTGCTTGAAGCCATGAAGAATGCTGCTGAAGGCCACACCCTTCACATTATGGGGCTCGTGTCCGACGGCGGCGTCCACAGCCATTTTGAGCACCTCAAGGCCACGATCGACATGGCTAAGAGAAACGGTGTTGAAGATGTTGCTGTTCACTGCTTCCTCGACGGCAGAGACGTACCTCCTAAGAGCGCGATGACATGGCTGGGTGCTCTCGAAGACTACATGAAGGAAGAGGGCGTAGGCAGGATCGGTGTTATCTCCGGCAGATTCTATGCAATGGACAGAGACAAGAGATGGGAGCGTCTTGTAAGAGCTTACGACGCGCTCACACTCGGAGAAGGACTCAAGGCTTCATGTGCTCAGGAGTGCATGGATAATTCATACGCAAAAGACGAAACAGATGAGTTCGTTCAGCCTACAGTCATCAACGATGCAGTGATCAAGGACGGCGACTCTGTTATCTTCATCAACTTCAGACCTGACAGAGCCAGAGAGATCACACGTGCTCTCGTAGACCCTGATTTCGACGGCTTTGAAAGAAAGTCCGCACCTAAGGGCCTGACTTATGTATGCATGGCTGAGTACGACGCTACAATGCCGAATGTTACAGTAGCATTCCCGCCTGAAGCAGTTGACCCGACGCTCGGCAAGACCATTGCCGATCTCGGACTCAGACAGCTTCGCATTGCCGAGACAGAGAAGTACGCACATGTTACGTTCTTCTTCAACGGCGGCGTTGAAGAGCCTAATGTCAATGAGGACAGAGTTCTCATTCCTTCGCCGAAGGTAGCTACATACGACCTGCAGCCTGAGATGAGCGCACCTGAAGTCGCTGCGACAGTCATCGAGAAGATCAACAGCGATATGTATGATCTCATCATTCTCAACTTCGCTAACCCTGACATGGTAGGCCATACCGGCGTGTTCGACGCTGCGGTAAAGGCGATCGAGACTCTCGACGGCCTTGTCGGACAGATCCGCGATGCTGTGCTTGCACATGACGGACAGATCCTCCTGACTGCAGACCACGGCAATGCTGACACGATGCTCGACGAAAAGGGAGAGCCTGTCACAAAGCACTCGACAGCGCTTGTACCGCTCTGCCACATCTGCAATGAGCCGGTACCATTCAAGGAAAGCACCGGAAAGCTGGCAGACATAGCTCCGACACTCCTTACTCTGATGGGTATCGAAGTACCTGAAGGAATGGAAGGAACCGTTCTTGTTTAAGACGGAATCGATATGAAATTCAGCGGGCTTTGCTCATAAAAGGGCGAAGCCCGTTTTTCGTAGCTTCTGTTGATAAGAGCCATATCTGCGAATAAAATATAAACATGGCAAATAAATTTACAGATGAACAAGTAAAAGCGATAGAGACGCTCGACAAGTCGGTGCTTGTCTCGGCTGCGGCCGGGTCGGGAAAGACTTCCGTGCTCATTGAGCGCATAATCAGGATCATCCTCGAGGGCAAAGCCAATGTGGATGAGATGCTTGTCGTGACCTTTACGAATGCGGCTGCCTCTGAGATGAAGCTCAGGCTCGCCGGCGCCATACGTAAGAGGATGGCAGAGCATCCCGAAGATCTGCCACGCATGAAAGATCAGCTGTCGAGGCTGTACAAGGCATATATTTCAACGATAGACAGCTTTGCTCTGCGTGTCATAAAGGAATTCTTCCACATGACAGATATGGAGCCGTCATTCGGTGTGGCCGATGACGTGCAGTGCGAGATTTTGAGGCGCGAAGCTCTTGAGGAGCTGTTCGAAGACGGCTTTGCCGACGACAGCCTGATAGAAGGAGGCAGCTTCAGAGCTTTCCTCAGACTGTACAGCGATGAACGAAGCGATGAAGAATTCATGAACGGCATGCTGCAGGCGTACGCGGGGCTCCGTTCGATGCCTGACTATTTCGAATGGGCGTATGCAAAAGCGGAAAATCTGAAAGTAAGCGAAGATACATTTGAAGGTTCTGATTTTCAGAAGCTTATGGCTGATGACGCAAAAGAGGTATTTACGGGCACCGGCCTGGCTTTCAGAAAGATAAGAGCGCTTTTTGATGATGCCGGTATTCCCGAAATGTTCGAGTCTAAGCTGGCGGCACAGGCAGACGCGGCGGCGGATATAAGCGAAGCTCTCGAAAGCGAGGGCCTGAGCTTTGATGTCATAAGATCGATAGAAGAATTTCCATCGTCTGTCCTCAGGGCAACAAAGGATCAAAAAGAAGCATACGAAGGGATCAAAGCTGATGTTGACGCTTTGCGCAAACCTCTCAAAAAAGAGATCGATGACTTCAAAAAGCGTTACCTGATACCGGACCTCGGCTCGCGGCTTGCGGAGATGAACAGCACATATGACTATATGATCTATTATCTGCGGCTGCTCGAAGAGTTTGAAAGAAGGTACGACGCGAAAAAGCGCGAAAAAAGAGTGATCGACTTTGCGGATATGGAGCATATAGCTGTCCGCATACTGAAAAATGACGAAGCGGCGGAGACCCTTCGAAGGAGATTCAGGTTCATCTTTGTAGATGAATACCAGGATACGAACAACATACAGGAAGATCTCATTAGCCGTGTGGCCAGGGCCGACAACGTATTCAGGGTAGGCGATGTAAAGCAGAGCATTTACAAGTTCAGACAGGCAGAGCCTGAGATTTTCGAAAGGCTTTATGCGAAGTATACACAAGGCGGCGATCCATCGGGCGTGGCAATTGATCTGGGACGCAACTTCAGAACGAATGATGCGACCATAAGATACGTCAACCATGTATTCGGGCAAATCATGGAAGGCTACGATGAGCGTGCCATGCTGTACACGGGTACCAAATGCCCTGCTGAATACGACTTCATGCCCGAAGTCCACCTGCTTTTCGGCAAAACGGACGATGAAGAGCTTGAACCTGAAGATGATATAGATGAGGCTGATGAAGAGATCGAAGAGATCAGCAAAGAAGAAGCTGAAGCCGCGTATATCGCCCGCATAGTTAAATCGATCATAGGGACCGAGTTTTATGACACGAAAACCGAACAGGTAAGAAAGGCGGGCGCCAAAGACATAGCGATACTGTTCAGGGCCGTCAGACGCAGGGGTGAAGTGATGAGCCGGGCTCTCAGAGAGCAGGCTGTCGAAGCCCATGTTGAGGAGACCGAGGACTACTTTGATACGGTCGAGATAGGCGTAGCGCTGTCGCTGCTGATGTGTATCGACAACATGAAGAGGGATATCCCACTGATCTCGGTACTGCATTCCGAAATATTCGGATTCAGCCCCGACGATCTTGCGCGTGTAAGAATAGAGTACTCGAAAGCAGTAAAAGGCAGGACGGCTTACTGGAAAGCCTTCGAGTGGTACTCGACGGAAGGGCCTGCGGGTGATCTCAGAGATAAAGCTGAATCGGCCAGAGCATCGCTGCTCGAATGGAGAAGGCTCTCGCGCATACTTCCGCTGGAAGACTTTGTATGGAAGGTCCTTACGGAGTCGGGTTATTACAGAATGGCAGGAGCCATGCCCGGCGGCTCGATGAGGCAGGCCAATCTCAGAACGCTTACCGACAGGGCAGCGAGATTCAGCAAGGATTCAATAGCTACGCTCAGCTCGTTCATATCCTTCCTTGAAGTGCTGAAGAGCAAAAAGCTCAGCAACGGGCAGGCTTCCATGGTGGGGCGTGATGATGACGTTGTGCGCATATCCACGATACATAAAAGCAAGGGCCTTGAGTATCCGTTTGTCATAGTGGGAGGACTCGGGCACAGATTTAGATATGATACGAACAAAAAGGGATTCAGTTTCGATTCCGAAGCCGGTGTAGGACTTCCTTATGTGGATCCTTCGCGCCGGTACTGGAGATCGACTGTGCTTCAGCGGGCAATGAATTCGAAGGCCAGACGCGATGAGTACAGAGAGGAATTAAGGCTTCTTTACGTTGCAATGACAAGAGCCCGCAATAAGCTCTACATGGTTGGCTGCTGTAAAAGCGAGGCGGAACTGGCGAAATATCAGGTGAGGCCTTCGAACTACATAATGGCCATGAAGGATGTTCTGAGGAGCGGGTCAAACAGATATTACGCAAGCGATCTGGTCCTGTCCAAAAGCCTTAATGAAGAGGCCTCACAGAACACGATCAGCGCTTACTTCGACAGACCTCTCAACGCAGATGAGCAGGCGATATATGAAGAACTGGACAGAAGATTCAGATACAGATATCCGGATGAAGAGCTTCTGATCGCAAAGGCAAAGTATTCTGTAAGCGCGATCCGCAAAGAAGAACTTGAAAGGGACGCAGCTGTAAAACGCGAGGCTGCCGTGATCAGTGATGACGAAGTGGTGCATCTCAGGACTGCCGTGGAGCAGAAGAAGCGCGCCTCGTCGGCTGATATAGGCATAGCTTACCACCGCATAATGGAGTTCCTCGACTTCTCGAAAGTGACCGACTGCTCAGGGAAAACGGACAGGCAGTATATTACGGAGCGTGCGGTTTTCCTCAAAGACCACAATGCAATAGATGAAGATGTATATGCGGCTCTCGATATTGAAAGGATCGCCGCATTCTTTGAAGGCCCGCTCGGACGCAGGGCGGTTGAGGCAGAAGCGCGCGGAACTCTGATGCGCGAAAAAGCCTTCACCCTGAAGACGAACAGAAACGGCCGGGATATGCTGGTACAGGGTGTCATCGACTGCTGCTTCGAGGAAGACGGCCGAATGATCCTTATAGACTATAAATCGAATTTTGTGAAGCCGGGGAGGCAGCACGAGGCTGAGCTTGCGCGCATCAGAGATGAGTACAAGGTGCAGATAGAACTTTACAGCGAAGCTGTTGAAAAAGGCTGCGGTAAAGAGGTGTCTGAGGCGTATCTCTATCTGATCGCTACGGGTGAAGCTATAGATATGAAATAGCAGTGATAAGGATGCATAGTTGCACTTTTTGTGATTTTAAATAAAAACAATGCAATTTATTGTTGAAAAGAACAAACGGGTATTGTACCATAGCGCTATCTTATTTTTAGGTGTTAACAATCGATTCAGACAAATGAAAAAGAACTTCAGAAACACAGCAGAATATTATTACTATTACTACCTCGACGGGGTAGCTGTTTTGCTGTGAGTATCTGATCGCTCTGAAGACTTGTAACATACTTCATTTCGATAACAACGCTCTGCGGCAGACAGCTGCGGAGCGTTTTGTTTTGGGACTATGAAAATTCAGGAGGTAAACTGCTATGCCCGCTATCAAATTCTATGATCACGAACCTATTCCTATGGAGATGCATAAAGTCAAGATCGTACAGCAGCTTCAGCTGCTCCCGGCCGATCAGAGACTTGAAAAAATGGAGGAGGCCGGATTCAACACATTCCAGCTTCACAACGGAGACATCTTCATGGACATGCTCACCGATTCCGGAGTAAACGCAATGAGCGATAAGATGCTCGCCGGAATGATGACACCGGACGATGCTTATGCAGGGAGCGAATCTTTCTACCGCATGAGAGATAAGCTTGAGGAGATCCTCGGTATGAAGTACTGCCTGCCTGCACACCAGGGCAGAGCCTGCGAGAATATCCTTGCGACAAGATTCGTAAAGCCGGGAATGTGCGTGATCATGAATTATCACTTCACGACAGCAAAGGCACACATAACCAGGCTCGGCGGCCATGTCGAAGAGCTCGTAAAAGATGAGGGCCTTGTATCACATAGCGATCTGCCGTTCAAAGGCGATATCGACATCGATAAGCTGGAGGCCTGCATTGAGAAGGAGGGCGCAGAGAACGTAGCTTTCATGAGACTCGAGGCGGGTACAAACCTCATCGGCGGACAGCCGGTCTCCGTTCAGAGCTTTAAGGATGCCTGCGCTGTCGCAAGAAAGCACGGTATCCTGTCCGTGCTCGACGCTTCGCTTCTGCAGGACAATCTCTACTTCATCAAGACCCGCGATGAAGAGCGCAAGGATAAATCCGTACGCGAGATAACCATGGAGATCGCCGATCAGTTTGATATCATCTACTTCTCGGGCAGAAAGTTCGGATTCGCCAGAGGCGGAGCTATCATGGTCAGAGACGAGGAGCTATTCCACTCGATGGAGGATCTCATACCGATGTTTGAGGGCTTCCTTACATACGGCGGCATGTCGGTCCGTGAGATCGAAGCCATGACTGTAGGCTTTGACGAGTCGATGGATATGGATGTCATTTCGCAGGGACCGCAGTTTATCAAATACTGTGTGGACAAGCTGGCAGATTACGGCGTTCCGATGATAACTCCTGCCGGAGGCCTCGGAGCTCATGTAGACGCGATGGACTTTGTTTCACATATTCCTCAGGATGAATACCCGGCAGGGGCGCTCACCTGCGCATTTTACCTCTGCGGCGGCATCCGCGGAATGGAGCGCGGAACGCTTTCCGAAGAAAGAGAAGCGGACGGAAGTGAAAGATTCGCTTCAATGGAACTTGTTAGACTGGCGCTGCCAAGGCGCGTGTTCACACTCTCGCAGGTAGAATACGTTATCGACAGAGTCAAGTGGGTATTCGATCACAGAGACATGATAGGCGGACTCAGATTCGTCCACGAGCCTGCTACCCTGAGATTCTTCACAGGCAGACTCGAACCAACTTCAGACTGGCCTGAAAAGCTGGTCGCTGCTTTCAAGGCTGACTTCGGTGAAGATCAGTAAAATCATAAACACACGATACTTAAAGGGAAACGGCTGTCGAAAGGCGGCCGTTCCTTATGATAGAATAACCGTAAGGCAATAATAATTGATGAAAGGGTTATGCTATGACTGATTACGATCTTATGCGCAGACAGCTTGAGAGCCTGTCTGAAGGAGTGACTTGGGACATCACCGTGCTTTCAAACGCGGCAGCGCTCATCTGGGAATCTCTCGATGATATAAACTGGGCAGGCTTCTACCTGATGAAAGACGGGAAGCTCCTTCTTGGACCGTTCCAGGGAAAAACTGCATGTACGGTAATAGAAACCGGCAAAGGGGTCTGCGGAACGGCTGTGGCGGAAGACCGCACTCAGCTCGTGAAAAATGTACATGAGTTTCCGGGACACATAGCCTGTGACTCTGCCAGCAATTCCGAAATCGTCATACCGATACATGCGGGCGGCTCGGTATACGGGGTGCTCGATATAGACAGCCCGCTTATAGCGAGATTTACCGAAGATGACAGAGCGGGGCTTGAAGCTGCCGTGGCTGTGCTTGAAGAAGTTATAAAAAAGCTGCAGGGAGGTTCAGAAATGAAGACGATATATCTTGCAGGAGGATGCTTCTGGGGAACGCAGAAATTCTTCGATCAGTTTGACGGAGTGATCAGGACTGAAGTAGGTTACGCGAACGGACCTGACTCCGCGCCGTCATACGAGGATGTGTGCGCGAGCAGCGGTCACGCCGAGACCGTCCTGATTGAATATGACGAAGAGCGGATCAGCCTCGAAAAAATACTGGATAACTATTTTATGGTGATAGACCCGGTAGCGGTGAACCGCCAGGGCCACGACAGCGGCATACAGTACCGCACCGGCATTTACTATACGGATCCGGACATGCTGCCTGCGATCAGAAAAGTCTACGAAGAGAAGGAAAAAATGATCGGAGTGCCACTGGCTGTTGAACTGAAGCCGCTCGAAAACTTTTTCAGGGCAGAAGAATATCATCAGAAATACCTCGACAAAAACCCGGGAGGATACTGCCATATACCTCGAGCTTTACTGAATCTTAAAGAGAAATAACAAATACATGGAAAAGGGACAGGGGAAAAACAATACCGCCAGAATTCAGCTCATATTCACGATGCTGCTGTTCGGCACGATAGGAACGCTTTCGAGATACATAAACATGCCGTCAAGTCTCATATGCCTCGGCAGGGCATTCTTCGGAGTGCTGATGATAATGCTCCTCCTCGCTCTGCGCAAGGAGAAGCCTGATGCGGAGGCTATCTGGAGAAATAAGTGGTGGCTGCTGCTGAGTTCGGCTTTCATGTGCGTAAACTGGATCTGCCAGTTTGAGGCGTTCAAGTATACGACTATAGCGACGAGCACGCTGTGCTATTACATGGAACCGATCTTTTACATACTGGCCGGAGCTGTGATCCTGAAAGAGAAACTGACACCGAAGAAGGTGATATGCGTACTGATCGCTTTCTGCGGAATGATACTTGTATCGGGCGTGCTTCAGACAGGTCTTCACCTCTCTGAACTTAAGGGCGTTCTTTTCGGCGTGGCAGGCGGATTCTTCTATGCCATGGTGGTGATCATCAATAAGTACATGAAGGATATATCTCCTGTCAACACCACGATGATGCAGCTGGCACTGGTGTCGGTCATGATGCTGCCGTACTCGGCTCTGACAGGGGCTTTCGGAGAGGCAAGAATAACTCAGACAGGCATCATCTGCCTGCTGATACTCGGCCTTCTGCACACCGGCATAGGCTATATTATCTACTTTGATGCTGTCAATAAACTGCCGACACAGACGGTCGGCATCCTGAGTTACATAGATCCGGTCGAAGCGGTGCTGCTGTCTGCTTTCTTCCTGAAGGAGCCTGTCACAGTATACACCGTCGCCGGAGCAGTTATGATACTCGGCGCCGCGGCTGTCAGCGAACTGACAGGGAAGGGAGAAAACTATGAGAAATCATGAAGTTACTAAAGTGCAGCTTCTTCTTGACGAAAACGGCGAACTAAGGGAGCCGGGCTGGTCGAGAAGCCTTGTGCAGAAGTACCGCAGGAGCGACATCAAGGCACCCGCATTCCGTATAAAAGAGTGGGACTATTACCTTGTTATAAACAAAGATTTTGCTGCAGCATTCACCATCTCGGATGACGGATATATCGGTCTTCAGTCAGTGTCACTGCTTGAATTCGGAGATGAGCCATGGGAACACACAGAGACAGTGCTGAACGCGTTTCCTATGGGAAAACTAAGACTGTCAGAGGATTCTTCGTTCGGAACAACAAAATACAGCGACAAAAGGCTGCAGATGAGTTTTGAAAGCAAGTACAGGATGCGCCGCCTGAAATGCCATTTTGAGGACTTCATGGACGGAAAGCCGTTAGATGCTGATATTGTCCTTGAGCAGCCGCCTATGGATTCGATGGTCATTGCCACACCCTGGCCTCAGAAACACGCTTTTTATTACAATCAGAAGATCAACTGCATGAGAGCATCAGGCTGGGTAAGCTTTGACGGCAAAAGGTATGAGTTTGACCCTTCGGCAGACTTCGGGACCCTCGACTGGGGCAGGGGGGTCTGGACTTACGACAACACATGGTACTGGGGATCCGGAAACACTGACGTTGACGGAAACAGCTTCGGCTGGAACATAGGATATGGTTTTGGCGACACGAGCGCCGCTTCCGAAAACATACTATTTTGGAACGGCACTGCGCACAAACTTGATGATGTGGAATTTATTATTCCTGAAAGCGGTTACATGGATAAATGGAGGTTCACATCGTCGGATGGCAGATTCGAAATGACATTCGAGCCTGTGCTCGACAGGGCTGCCTGCCTTGATTATAAAGTCATTGTTTCTGACCAGCATCAGGTGTTCGGAAAGATAAGCGGCAAGGCTGTTCTTGATGACGGTTCAGAGATAAACATCAAAGATGTGATGTGCTTCGCAGAGAAGGTGCATAACAGATACTGACATGAGAGTGAGCAGCGTTTCCGAACTTAATGAGATCATAGAAAGATCCAGGCGCATAGTTTTCTTCGGAGGAGCCGGTGTCTCGACTGCCAGCGGCATTCCGGATTTCCGCTCTGAAGACGGACTGTATGCAGCTGAATACAGAGGCGTTTCACCCGAAGAGATACTCAGTGCGATGTATTTTATGATGCATACTTCGGAATTCTATGATTATTACCGCAGATATATGATATATCCCGACGCGGAGCCGAACGCTGTTCACCGATATCTTTACGAACTCGAAAAGCGTGACAGGCTGCGCGGCATAGTGACTCAGAACATAGACGGCCTTCACAGGAAAGCGGGCAATAAAAGGGTGTATGAGCTTCACGGAAGCGTGCTCGAGAATTACTGCGTTGACTGTGAAACGGAATATCCGGTCGAAAAGATACTGCAAAGTGAAGGTGTTCCGCGCTGCGACAAGTGCGGTGGCATAATCAAGCCGTGGGTCGTGCTTTACGGAGAGATACCGGATAAATACACAATGATCGGCGCTCAGAGAGAGATATCAGGCGCGGATACCATGATAGTCGCGGGGACATCGCTCTCGGTGGAACCGGCTGCATCGCTGATAAATGACTTCAGCGGAAGAAACCTCGTGGTCATAAACAAATCACCAACACCTGCTGATGAAAGAGCGACTCTGCTGATACGGGAAGACGTCAATGAGGTGTTCAGCCGGCTTGCCTGTGAGCAATAAGCAAAACAAAAACGGATCTTCGGAATGATATGCTCCCTCTATGAGAGACAGTAAAAAATAAAACTGTTAATCATGGAGGGAGTTTTTCTTATGGAAAGGAAGGGCGTAAAAATCTCTGCTGA
>CADBKM010000011.1 GCA_902795265.1 uncultured Eubacteriales bacterium | reverse complement strand
AGGAGTCCGATCGAGTACCGGAACGAGATGCTTGCTGCATAGAAAAACTCCGGCGAGAAATCGCCGGAGCAAAAGTCTAACTTTTGGGGGTCACCTCATTCATACTCCGGTGTTTTTGATCATATGTGACTTGTGCGCCGTGTGCTAGATCGTAAGATTGTACATTCCGGCGTATATGCCGTCTTTTTTCAGCAGATCTTCATGAGTGCCTTCTTCGGTTATGCCGTTTTCCGTAAGCACTATGATGCGGTCTGCACTTTTGATGGTCGAAAGCCTGTGAGCGATCGTCACTGTGGTGCGGCCCTTGGCGAGCTCTGCGAGCGACTCCTGTACGTAGCGTTCGCTTTCGTTGTCGAGCGATGAAGTCGCCTCGTCGAGAATGAGCACCGGCGGATTTTTCAGGAATACTCTGGCGATGCTTATGCGCTGCTTTTGGCCTCCGCTGAGCCTTGCTCCGCGTTCACCTACATAAGTGTCGTATCCGTCAGGAAGTTCGCTTATGAATTCGTCAGCTCCGGCAAGCTTTGCGGCTTCGATTATCTCTTCGCGGCTTGCACCAGGTCTGCCGTAGCCGATATTGCCGGCAACGGTGTCTGAGAACAGGTAGACTTCCTGCTGCATCATTCCGATCTTTGTGCGGAGCGAGCGGACTTTGTAGTCACGTATATCTTTTCCGTCTATGAGCACGGCGCCGCTGCTTACATCATAAAAGCGCGGTATAAGATTGCAGAATGTGGTCTTACCGGCACCGCTAGGGCCAACGACAGCCACGTTTTCGCCGCTGGCTATCCTGAGGTTTATATGGCTCAGCACGGTGTTGACTGACGGGTCACCATCGGGATCATCGTTGTCGCTTTTCTCGTAAGAGAACGATACGTCGCGGAATTCGATCTCGCCGCGGATCTTTTCAGGCATGTCGACAGCTCCCGGAAGGTCATCTATCTCGATTTCGGTGTCCATTATCTCGATGAATCTCTCGATACCGGTGATCCCGCGCTGGAACTGTTCAGTAAACTCAACAACTCTGCGGATTGCTTCAAGCAGAACGCTCACATACATCAGATATGCGATGAAATCGCCCGCGGTAATGTGTCCGCGGATCAGCGAAAGCGAACCGAAGAAAACGATCGATATGTACATCAGTCCGTCGAACAGCCTTGTAACGCTTCTGAATTCAGCCATGTTCCTGTAGCTGACCTTCTTGGTGAGAAGGAATCTTTCGTTGCCTTCCTCGAAGCGCTGCTCCTCGATATCCTCATTTGCAAAAGACTTGGAGACACGTATTCCGAGAAGGCTGTCCTCTACGTGAGAGTTGATCTCGCCTAGCTCGGACCTCTGCCACTTGAATGCGTTGCGCAGCTTGACCCTGAACTTAAGCGCGCACAGAAGCATGAGCGGTATGAGAGCGAAGAGCAGAAGAGTGAGCGGCACGTTTACGCGTATGAGTACCACAAAGGCAACGACTATCTTGACGGCTGCGATAAAGTATTCTTCAGGGCAGTGATGAGCGAACTCGGCTATGTCGAACAGATCGCTGGTGATACGCGAAACCAGCTGCCCTGTTTTGTTGTTGCTGTAGTAACCGTATGACAGCTCCTGAAACTTCTCAAAGAGATCTCTGCGCATGTCTTTCTCTATGCGCGCGCCCATGACGTGTCCGCGGTTCTGCATGTAGTAGTTGGCTGCTACGTCGATAAGACGGAGCGCGATGTAGATCACTGTGATCCTTACCACCAAATCGACCGTAAGCTCGGACGGAGAATCGGTTACCGTGTTGGTAATGAAGCGCACGATCACCGGCAGAACGAGGTCGCACGCGCTGGTAAGGGATGCGCATATGAGGTCAAATACCAGTATGTACCAATATGGTCTGAAGTACGGATAAAAGCGCTTCAGCAGGTAAGATGTTGATATGTGTTTCTGTTCCATAATGAGTCAAAAATACAATTGTTATTGAAGTATGCTTCCGTTTCTAATAAAATTAATCAGTTAATAATAATCTAAAACCGGACGGAATAAAATGACATTGGATAAAAAATCTGTAAACCGCATTGCGATGACTGTCGCGGGTAATCTCAGCTACGCCGCGGGAGTAAATCTGATGATAAACCCGATACATCTCTACAGCGGAGGCTTCACCGGAATAGCCCAGCTTATAAGGCTTTTCCTTACGGAATTTCTGCATATTCCGGAGGTCCCGGGCCTGGATTACATGGGAATCATTTATTTTGCCATCAATATCCCGCTGTTCTTCATGGCTTACAGGGTGATGGGGCGCAAGTTCTGCATCACTACGCTGATCTCAATAGCCATGGCATCGGCATTCCTTGCGATCATTCCGGTACCGGCGGTCCCGATCGTCGATGACCGCATACTCGCTTCGGTAGTCGGAGGCCTCGGAAGCGGAGTCGGTGCAGGTCTGGTGCTCAGAGCGGGAAGCTCGCAGGGCGGACAGGATGTTATCGGCGTGTGCCTTGCCAAAACACATCCAAACTTCAAGGTCGGTACTATCGGTATCATCATCAGCGTTTGCATTTACACGATCTGTCTGTTCATCTATGATATCCAGACGGTGCTTTACTCGATCATTTTCGCGGTGGTGACAGGCCTCGCGATAGACCGCGTGCACGTTCAGAATATCAAGCAGGAATGCATGATCTTCACAAAAAAACCGGGACTTTCGCACATGATAATGCACGATCTCAAGAGAGGTGTTACCGCATGGGACGGTGAAGGAGTCTACACGGGTGAGGGCACCTATGTGCTGGTGACGGTCATAAGCAAATTCGAAGAGCCTCATCTGAGGGAGCTGATAGCTCAGCACGATGAAAACGCCTTCATGATAATCACCGACAATACAAGAGTAGTCGGAAACTTCCAGAAGAGATTTACGGAGTAATTAATCAAAGCATGTTTGTTTTTAAGATATTACTGATAATACTGATAGCGCTGCCGGTCATCGCTCTGGCGTGGTTCTTTTACTCACAAATGCTCAGCTTTATCAAGGAGAAAAACGCTCAGGAAGATGAAAGGATCAGACAGAGCGTACTCGAAGAAAGCGCGCAGAACGGCGGAAAAGCGAAGAGAAGGGGGAGACGCAGATGAGAGGACTCTTCATTACTCTTGAGGGCGGCGACGGATCCGGCAAATCCACACAGATAAGGAACATAGAGAAGTTTTTTACTGATAAGGGCCTGGCTGTACTGCATACAAGAGAGCCGGGCGGCCCGCGCATAAGCGAAAAGCTCAGAGACATACTTCTCGATACAGAGAATACCGAGATGGATGCCGTGACTGAGATGCTCATATACGCGGCATCGAGAGCACAGCATGTCAGGGAGACAGTCATTCCTGCTCTTGAGCGCGGCGAGATAGTCATCTGCGACAGATTTGTCGATTCATCGATCGCGTATCAGGCATACGGAAGGGGCCTCGGAGACATGGTCGCTGAGGTCAATCGACACGCGACCGGAGGGCTCAGCCCTGACATCACCATATGGCTCGATATAGACCCTGAGACGGGCAAGGCGAGAGCGTCGGGCGACAAGGGCCCTGACAGACTCGACCTCGAGTCAACGGACTTCCACGCAAGAGTGCGTGAGGGCTACAGGCATATAGCCGAAACAGAGCCGGAAAGATTCAAAAGGATAGATGCGACAGGCACGATCGAAGAGATAAAAGAAAAGATCTACGCCTGCCTGGAGGAACTTTGCAGAGAAAGATGCATCTGAACTCTATAATCAAAAGCATCGCAGGCGGGACGAGCTCGGCTCACGCCTATATAGTTGAAGGCAGACCCGGAAGCGGCAGAGAGGACTTCATAAGGAGTCTGGCCATGGGGCTCGAGTGCCTCGATCCTGACATTTCGGTCAGGCCGTGCGGGCACTGCAGCGCATGCAGGCAGGTGGCTGCCGAATCGTCAATGGATATCGTCCGCATGCAGATGAGCGGAAAGACAGGGTATAAGGCCGAAGACGCGAATGTTTTCAGCAGCAGGCTCGACATGGGAGCTTACGGCCGCTTCCTCATAGGAATAATCGATGATGCCGACAGTCTCAGTGAGACTGTGCAGAACAAACTGCTGAAGACTCTCGAAGAACCACACCCGGATGTAATACTGCTTCTGGGAACAACGAATCCCGATCATTTGCTCAGTACCGTGAGGTCGAGATGCAGTTCGATCAGGCTTCACAATGAAAGCAGTGATGACGGTGTTTCTGAAGAACAGACAAAAGAACTCGAGGCTGCCGCAGCATTGCTGGGCGGCGACGGAGCGTTCTGCGAGTTCAGGGACGCCATGGATAAGGCGGTCAGAACACGCGCAGATGCGCTTGCTCTGATCGATCTGACGGAAGATTTATTCCGCGAAAAAATGATGTCGGGTGCAGCAGCTTCCGCGATGGCGGAAAGGATAGAGCTGTGCGAAAAAGCGCGTGCCGACATCGAAAGAGACATGGACAGAAACAAGGCGCTCAAGAGGCTCCGTCTGGAGCTGACCGGGCACTGATACAGGAGGACATCATACAATGGTTGAGATAGTCGGAGTCGGTTTCATGAAAACCGGCAAAACATATTATTTTGACCCAAAGGGGCAGACTTTTGACCTCGGCGACATGGTCATAGTCGAAACCGCCAGGGGAATGGAACTGGGGCATATTCTTATTGCCAACACGAGTATTGACGAGTCTGAGCTTGTAGCTCCGCTCAAGCCGGTGGAGCGCAAGGCGACAGATGCGGATCTTCTGAAATATAAGGAGAACCTCGCGAAGCGCGAAGGTGCCATGAAAGTGTGCGCAGAAAAGATCGCAAAGCACGGACTCGACATGAAGCTGGTCGACGTGGAATTCATGATCGACGGCTCCAAGATAGTTTTCTATTTCTCTGCTGACGGAAGAGTCGATTTCAGAGAGCTGGCGAAGGATCTCGCCGCATACTTCAAGAACCGCATCGAACTCAGACAGATAGGTGTCAGAGACGAGGCCAGAATGCTCGGCGGCATCGGCATCTGCGGCAGACCGCTGTGCTGCAGCAAGTGGCTGACGGACTTCCATCCGGTCTCCATCAAGATGGCAAAACAGCAGAACCTTTCGCTTAATCCTACGAAGATATCCGGTACATGCGGAAGACTCATGTGCTGCCTCAACTTCGAGGATAAGACGTACAAAGAGCTCCGCAAGGGCATGCCTAAAGACAACGAGAGAGTACAGACACCTGACGGACTCGCGAAAGTCATTAATGTCGATTACTTCAACGGCAAGGTAAATACCCGTGCCATCGAGAAAGACCCTGAGACAGGCGAGGAAGTATTCGCGCAGGAAATCCATTCTTTCAGAAAAGAAGAGATAAAGCGCATAGGCAAGAATGCGGGCAAAGATCAGAACGATGAGCTTCCGCTTGAAGCCATGTTCGATTCCTCTGATGAAGAGGAGATCCGCGAGCTTGAGAATCTTATGAGAGATTTCTGATGGAGAGAACGGACGATACGGGATTCGGAGGCATCAGGGTCATACAGAGCAGGGGCTCGGGCTACGGTGTGGACGCCGTGCTGCTGGCGGCTTTCGCTGCCGGGGAGACAGGTGCAAAAGGGCTGCGCAAAAGGCGTGGAAAAGCGCCTAAAATCGCCGAGCTTGGCACCGGCTGCGGTGTGGCGGCGTTTATCCTTTACCATAAGCTGGGCGGAGCAAAGATGACCGGCTACGACATAAACGCGGATGCGGTGGACAGAGCTGAAAGAGCATGCCGCATGAACGGGTTCGAAGCTGACATGGATTTTGTCTGCACAGACATAAATGCCATCAGCGCCGCAGAACAGTTTGATGCGGTCATCACCAATCCTCCGTATTTCAGGAGAACACCTGACGAGCCGGGTGCGGCTGAGCCCGATGACAGATATATAGCCAGGCACGAGACTACCGCGGACATATCGGATTTTGCCCGGATATCAGCGTGCATGCTTAAGGACGGCGGGCACCTTTACATGGTGCACAGGCCAGACCGCCTGGCAGATATAATATGCGGGCTGAGGGCTGCGGGGATCGAGCCTAAAGAGATGCAGATGATCGTGCCCGAGGCAGGCAAGGCTGCGAATATAGTACTTATTCACGGAATAAAAGGAGCCGGACCTGAACTGCGTGTACTTCCCGAAATAGCAGTTCATAAAGCCGGCGGAGGCTACACTTCAGAGATTATCAGATACTATGAACGGGCTGAATAATAAAGCCCGAACTATGGTTATTGAGTGTCTGCATCGCTTGAATAGAGCGGCGCTTATCTATATAATATTATCAGTCAGTGCGGGCTGTTCACGGAATGCCCGCGAGGTAAAAAAGGAGAATGGATATGATTTCAGTAAGTGTAAAGGGTGTGCTGATCGGGGTGCTTCTGATCGCTCTGATCGTGCTTGTCGTATTCCTGATCGTTCTGGTCGCGAATGTTACTGATACGATCAAAAAGGCAAATGCTATCATCGACGGAACTACAAGCGCAGCCGCCGGAGCAAAAGAGAAAATGGATAATGCTGCCGAGGCTGTTAAAGGCGGCGTGTCGAAGGCCACGGGTGTTGCGTCCGGTGTGGTTTCAACCGGAACCAAAATCGCCGGCAAGGTGATCGATAAGGTTGTCAAGTAAGGAGTAAGGAGAATCAAAATGACTATCAATCAGGTAATCGCATTCTGCCTTGTCGCCGTACTTGTAGCTTTCATCGTAGTGCTGGCGAACATGTCGGTACACGCAATAGCCCTGCTCAAAAGAACGAAAGTACTTGTGGGCAAAGGCGAAGTAGCAGTGGAAGATATAAAAGGCAAATTAGACAAGCTGGGCGAAGAGGCTATGGGAGCAGTCAATTCGGTAGCTGCCGACACTTCCGGAGCAGTCAAGACGATCGCTGTCGCCGGTGTCGGACTCACAGTGCTGGGACTTATAAAACCGATACTCAGCCTCATTCTGGGTACCGGCATATTCTCAGCCATGTCGGCGGCAAGAGAGCGCAAAAGAGCCAAAAAAGAGATCAAGCTCTCAAAGAAGACAATAAAGCAGCTCAACAGGCAGTCGAAACTCGAAAAGAGGGCTCATAAGAAGGCCGCAAAGAAGACAAAAAAGCTTCAGAAAAAAGATGCCATAGCTGCTGCAAAGGCTGCTAAGATCGCAAAGGCTGCCGCTAAGACGGAGGCTGCTGCACTCAGAAAAGCCGTTAAGGAAGAGACAAAAGCTGCACAGAAGAGAGCTGCTCTCGAAAAGAAGGAAGCAGCTGCCGCTGCAAAGGCTGCTGCTGTCGCAGCTGCAGTTCTTGCAAAAAAAGAAAAAGAGGCAAAAAAGCTCGCTAAAAAGAAAGCTGCTCAGGCCGCTGCAGCAGTAAAAAAAGCAAAGAAAGCTTTTGAGAAGGAAGAGCTTAAAAAAGCAGCAGCTGCAAAAGCTGCTCAGAAGCTTTTCAAAAAGGAAGAGTTAAAAAAGGCAGCCGCTGTAAAGACTGCTCAGAAGCTCCTCAAAAAAGAAGAACTTAAAAAAGCAGCTGCAGCTAAAAAAGATGCTGCGAAAGCTGCAAAGAAAGCAAAAAAGCTTGCCGCCAAGGCAGCAAAAAAAGCTGCTAAGAAAGCAGCTGCCGCATCGAAGAAAGCGGCAAAGAAAGCCGAAGCAGCTGCAAAGAGAGCAGCTGCGAAAGCTGAAAAAAAAGCAGCCCGTAAGGCTGCCGCAGCTAAAAAGAAAGCTGCATAAAATAATTTCTCAGGAGGCCATTAGATGGCAAAAATCCTTGTTAACAACAGCGGTCCTCTCCACGGAGAGGTATGGATAAGCGGCGCAAAGAATTCAGTACTGCCGCTTCTTGCCGCGACCTTAATGACAGCCGACACCTGCGTGATCGAGGACGTTCCCGATCTCGCAGATGTCAGCGTTATGAAGAAGATGCTCTGTAATTACGGCGCCAAAATCGA
The DNA here is from genome assembly GCA_902795265.1 of uncultured Eubacteriales bacterium. Classification (GTDB taxonomy): domain Bacteria; phylum Bacillota; class Clostridia; order Peptostreptococcales; family Anaerovoracaceae; genus Crickella. Next base: position 37,957 of record CADBKM010000011.1, on the reverse strand, counting down.
TGATGCTGAAGAGGGCACCATCAAAATCTCTACGCCTGAGATCATCTCATGTGAGGGCGACAGAGAACTGGTGCAGGAGATGAGAGCATCTCTTTTTACTATGGGTCCTATGCTTGCCAGGTATGGCAAAATCGTAATGCCTATGCCGGGCGGCTGCACTATTGGTAAAAGACCTATCGACCTGCATCTTAAGGGCTTCAGGGCTCTCGGTGCAGAAGTCGTTGAAGACGATGAAAACGAACAGGTGACAGTAACGGCGGGTCCTGAAGGCCTGACCGGTGATGTCATCTATCTTGACTTTCCGAGCGTAGGCGCTACGGAAAACATACTCATGGCGGCGACACTCGCCAAAGGTACGACCATTATCGAGAACGCTGCAAAAGAACCTGAAATCATCGACCTGGCAAACCAGCTCAACAAGATGGGAGCCCGCATCAAAAGCGCCGGTACAGACATGATCCGTATCGAGGGTGTCGAGAAGCTTTCCGGCTGCATCCATGAAGCTATACCTGACAGGATCGAAACAGGCACGTTCATGCTGGCCGCTGCGATTACCCGCGGAGACGTTCTTATCAGGAACGCTCTTCCGGGGCATGTAAGGCCGATCATAGCGAAGCTCAGAGAGTGCAACGTCGGTATCGAAGTCACACCTGAAGGCATCTATGTGGATGCCAGAGACAGAGACCTGATCGCGACGGACATAAAGACTCTCCCGTATCCGGGATTCCCGACAGACATACAGTCGCCGTTCATGGCGTTCCTTACAACGGTAAACGGAAGCAGCGTCGTAAGGGAGACCGTATTCGAGAACAGGTTCATGCATGTCGTTGAACTCAACCGCATGGGCGCCGGCATAGAAATAGAAAACAGAGAAGCGATAGTGCCGGGAGGCAAACAGCTTAAGGGTGCCAAGGTAAGGGCGACAGATCTCAGAGCCGGTGCAGCCATGGTGCTGGCCGGACTTGCAGCTACCGGGACTACAGAGATAAGCGAGATATATCACATAGAGAGAGGCTACGAGAATTTCGTAGGAAAGTTTAAGGCTATTGGAGCCGACATAATGAAGATATCAAACGACTGATCTGATTGAACGGAGGTATGCCATGCCTGATAAGAAGTACCTGCAGCTGCTGGCGGAAAAGTATCCGAACCGCAGAAGAGTTAGAACAGAGATCATCAACCTGAGAGCTATTCTGGCCCTGCCAAAGGCCACGGAGTTTTTCCTGAGCGATCTTCACGGTGAGTTTGACGCCTTCCATTACTTTGTACGAAGCGGGTCGGGAATGATCCGCATGAGGATCGACGAAGTCTTCGGCAACATACTTACTGAAAGCGAATGCGATGCGCTGGCTTCCCTTATCTATAATCCGGAAGCCGAGATGAAGCGCAGAGAGAAGAGCGAGCATGACTTTGACGCATGGTGCAAGGTTTCAATCAGAAGGCTTATTTCGGTCTGCCGCATAGTATCAAACAAATATACCAGATCGAAGGTAAAGAAACGTCTTCCTGAGCTGTCCTCGTACATCATGGATGAGCTCCTCTTTGCAGATGACGTTACAGACAGGCATAAATACTACGATGAGATCATCGATACGCTGATCGAATACGGTGCGGCGAAGGAGTTTATCATCGACCTTGCTGAAACGATCAGCAACATGACTGTTGACAGGCTTCATATCATCGGAGACATATTTGACAGAGGACCGAAGTCGCATGTCATAATGGACTACCTCATGGCGAACCGCGGCATAGACATACAGTGGGGCAATCATGATGTGCTCTGGATGGGAGCCGCCTGCGGAAACAGAGCGTGCATAGCCACGATGATCCGTATCAACGTACGCTATAACAACTTCGACATGCTCGAGGTCGGATACGGATTCAACCTCCGCCCGCTGGCTTCGCTGGCAGAGCATATATATCACGACGATCCTTGTGAGTTCTTCAAACCGAATGTGCTTGAGACAAACAAGTACGATCCTATCCCGCCTGAACTGGCTGCCAAGATGCATAAGATGATCTCAATCATTCAGTTCAAGGTGGAAGGGCAGGCGATCAGGGAGCACCCTGAATATCATCTGGAGCACAGGAACCTTCTCGAGAATATAGACTTCGAAAAGGGAACGGTTACGGTCGAGGGCGTTGAGTACCCTATGAGAGACATGAATCTCCCGACAGTTGACCCAGCCGACCCATATACTCTGACTCCTGAAGAAGAAGAGGTAATGGTAGCTCTCGAGTCGTCGATCATCAACTCCGAAAAGCTGCAGAGACATATCAACTACATGTTCTCGCACGGTGCACTCTTCAAGATCATGAACAACAACCTGCTGTATCACGGCTGCATGATCTTCAACGAAAGAGGAAACTTCAAATCAGTCGAGATCGAAGGAAAGAAGTATAAGGGCGCTGCATATCTGCGCAAGCTCGATCAGATGATCAGAGATGCCAGAGGTAAACAGCACGACGGAAGGACCCAGGCTGAGGCAGCTTCCATCATGTGGTATCTGTGGCTCTCCGAAGACTCACCGCTCTTCGGAAAAGACAAGATGACTACATTTGAGAGGTACTTCATTGCCGACAAGGCAACTCATAAAGAACATACTGTTCCGTACTACAGGCTCATCGAAAAAGAGGAGATCGCCGATAAGATCCTCAGGGAATTCGGCATCGACCCTAAAGTCGGCCGCATCCTGAACGGCCATGTGCCTGTCAAGATCATAAAGGGAGAAACACCGGTCAAGGCCGGAGGAAAGCTCTTTATCATCGACGGAGGCATTTCGAAGGCATACCATAAAACTACAGGTATCGCGGGCTACACAGCCATAATGACTTCTAAGCATATGTACCTCGCTGAGCACCAGCCTTACGAACCGCTTCAGCCGGACGGAACCCAGGTGTTCCACAAACCTATCATGCACCTCGAACATACGGTGCCTGAAAGGCTTCTGATAAGAGACACTGATAACGGAGCCGAGCTGCGTGAGCAGATCAAAAACCTTGAAGCGCTGTATGACGAATTCGTAGGCGGCGGTATCAGAGAGATTTACTGATAAAAGCGAAAGGCGGTGGCTTATGGCCATTCTATTGAGAATTCTGGGCGGAGTGCTCGTCGCATTGTGCATATGGTATATACTCCTGCTCTACAAAAACAACAGAGACAGATTGTGATCAGCCTTTCATAAAAAGGGCATTGCAGAAAAGAGGATATTCAAATGTATATAAGCAGCGATCTTATGGCTCTGGCCATCATACCGGGCCTGTTGTTAATCATATATGTATATCGCAAAGACAAAGTGGAAAAGGAGCCGATCGGTCTTATCATGAGACTGGTCCTTTACGGAGTTTTTTCGTGCATAGCTGCCGGTTTTCTCGAACAGCTTGAGAGCCAGTTCCTGCCGCAGTACCCTCAGGGGTCTGTCAAGTATGCGCTCGTCACATCGTTCTGTATGGCAGCTTTTGTCGAAGAGATAGTCAAATTCCTGGCGATGAGGATTGGATCGTGGAGGTATCCGGGCTTCAACTACAGGTTTGACGGCATCGTATACGGTGTTTCGGCAGCAGTGGGATTCGCTATCTACGAAAACATCATGTATGTTGCTTCGTATGGATTCCAGACAGCGATCGTAAGAGCATTCACGGCGATACCGCTTCACGCTTTCTGCGGAGTTTTCATGGGCGTGCTCTATTCATACTCCAAGAAGGCAAGCGTGCTCGGACAGAGCGGAAAATCAGTCCTCTACACGATACTTGCACTTATCGTGCCTATGCTCATACATGGCACATATGATACGTTCGCATTCCTCGGCGAAAGAGGCACTATACCGCTGCTGGTTTTCGTAGTGATACTGTACATAGCCGCTCTGTCGCTTATCAACAACATGTCGAAAGCAGATTACAGATCGGGATTCTATCCGGCTGCTCGGCATATCGATTATGACATCGAACTATAAATCAGAAAAGGACGTGAATTATGGGCGTTACGCGCGATAAACTTACAAATGAACTCCTGTATCTGTATAATACCGGTAAGCTGCATCACGCTTACCGGACTTTTGGCGCACAGCCTGAAGACGGAGGTACACAGTTCACTGTCTGGGCACCTGATGTGAAAGGAGTCAGAGTGTCCGGGGACTTCAACGGCTGGAATTGCTGGGCGGATCATGCGCAGCTCGAAGCTCTTGGCAATACCGGTATATGGACGGGATTCATTCCAGGAGCCTGTGCCGGAGCAGCGTATAAATACGATATCGAGCTTCAGGATGGAAGGCACATCATGAAGGCGGATCCGTTTGCTTTCGGAAGCGAAAAAAGGCCTAAGACCGCATCTGTTATAACAGACCTTCGCTATGACTGGAAAGATTCAGACTGGATCCGCGAAAGGGAGATGAAAAACACTTTCAAATCTCCGATGAATATCTATGAGTGTCACCTCGGCTCATGGAAAAGACACGCAGCGACAGCCGAAGATGAAGACGGTTTCTATACATACACAGAACTTGCCGATGAGCTCGTACCTTATGTGAAAGAAATGGGCTACACGCATGTCGAGATCCTTCCTGTAATGGAGCATCCGCTCGACGCTTCGTGGGGCTATCAGGTGACCGGCTATTACGCGCCTACATCCAGATACGGATCGCCTGCCGAGTTTAAATACCTTATTGACACTTTCCATAAAGAAGGGATCGGAGTCATCCTTGACTGGGTGCCGGGGCACTTCTGCCCTGACGACCATGGACTCAGGGACTTCAACGGGGGAAAGCTCTATGAGAGCACCGTTCACCCTGACTGGGGCACATACAAATTCGACTTCAGCCGCCCGCAGGTAAGAAGTTTCCTTATGTCGAACCTTCTGTTCTGGCTCGAGGAATATCACGCCGACGGCATAAGGGTCGACGGAGTAACAAGCATGCTGTACCTGAACTTCGGCATAAGCGATAAGTCCAAGATGAAGTTCAACAAATACGGCGGCGAGACCGACCTCGATGCTATCGATTTTCTGAGAGAGGTAAACAGCGTTGCCGGAACCGATGTAAAAGGCGTGTTTATAGTAGCTGAAGAGAGCACAGCCTGGCCTATGGTCACCAAACCGCCTGCAGACGGCGGACTGGGATTCCACTACAAGTGGAACATGGGTTGGATGAACGATACTCTCGCGTATATGTCGACAGACTTTCCGTGGAGAGAAGGCAATCACAACAAGCTGACATTCTCAATGACCTATGCTTTCAGCGAGAACTACATACTCCCGCTTTCGCACGATGAAGTAGTGCATGGCAAAAAGAGCCTCATAGGCCGAATGCCGGGAGACATCTGGCGGCAGTTTGCGGGCATACGCCTGCTCGCCATGTACCAGATGACTCATCCGGGCAAGAAGCTCAACTTCATGGGCCACGAGATAGCGCAGTTTATTGAGTGGCGCGAATATGAAGGCCTTGAATGGTTCCTTCTCGGATACGAAAACCATGAGAAGTACCAGAAATTCATAAAAGCGCTGAATCACATATATACTGAGCATCCTGCGCTGTGGTCTGACGACACCAGCTGGGACGGATTCCACTGGATAGATGCCGATGACAGACAGCAGACGGTGCTCACATACTACAGACGCGGTAAAAGCCCATCTGAAGACGAAGCCGGAGAACTTCTCGTATGCGCTCTCAATATGGGTGTTCAGGCGTTCGATGAATTTGAGATAGGCGTCCCTGAGAAGGGATTCTACAAAGAGATAATCAATTCCGACGATACAAAATACGCCGGAAGCGGCAGGGTAAATACCCGCCAGGTTCGTGCCAGAAAGAAACCGATGCACGGCATGCCTTATTCAATAAGGATCAGGATGCCGGTCGTCGGAGGCGCGATCTTCAAAAAGAAATAAAAAAATATAACGAAAGGTAAATAGGATTAGATGATCAGAACCAAAGACGATTTCAAAGCCGAATACAAACGCATATCAAACGCAATGTTCAGGAGAGATCCTGAAAATCTGGCAGACAATGACAAGTTCGCGGTCCTCGCGAAGCTCGTTGACTGGGAAGCTGATGAAAGGACCGGAGCGGTAGAGATCCTGTCCGGACAGAAGAAAAAGGACGATAAAAAGGTTTACTATTTCTCGATGGAATTCCTTATCGGTAAGCTGATGGATAACTATCTGCTCAACCTCGGTATTCGCAGCCAGGCTGAGGAGGGACTCGCAGAGCTGGGCACCGAACTCGACAAACTGCTCGAGTGCGAGCCTGATCCGGGTCTCGGAAACGGCGGCCTCGGCAGACTTGCGGCCTGCTTCCTCGACTCCATGGCAGCGCTCGGCATCAAGGGCGACGGCATGGGCCTCAGATACAAATTCGGACTTTTCAAGCAGAGGATTGAAAGCGGATATCAGATCGAAGTGCCTGACGCATGGCTCGACGAGGGATATATCTGGGAACAGGCAAAGCCTTATGATTCGGTCATCGTAAGATTCGGCGGCAAAGTAGAGAGAACTCTCAAAGACGGAGAGATGCAGTACAAGCACGTCGATTACACGACTGTCAGAGCCGTGCCTTACGATGTACCTATTCTCGGATTCGGCGGACGAACAGTAAACACGCTCCATCTCTGGGACGCGCAGCCTGTGCACGACACCATCGATATGGAAGCTTTCAACGCCGGCAACTACAGCAAGGCGATGAAGGAACGCAGTGAGATAGAAGCTATCACAAGCATTCTTTATCCTGATGACACCAACGGAATCGGCAAGCAGCTCCGTCTCAGACAGGAGTACTTCCTTGTTGCTGCCGGTATAGGCATGATCATCAGGGATTATAAGTCGCGCTACGGATCAGATCAGTGGGACAAACTTCCTGACAGAATACAGATCCACATCAACGATACTCATCCTACAATGTGCATCCCTGAACTCATGAGAGTGCTCATCGATGAAGAGGGAGTCGAGTGGGATGACGCCTGGACTATCACAAAGCAGACTGTATCGTTTACAAACCACACGGTGCTTCCTGAAGCTCTCGAGAAGTGGCAGATCCCTCACTTCCAGGCGATGCTGCCGAGAATCTACATGATAATCGACGAGATCAACAGACGCTGGCAGGCACATCTCCCGACCGAAGACGGCAACTTCCACAGGCTCAGCCGCGGTACTTCACCGCTCTGGGACAACGAGGTCAAGATGGCAAACCTTTCTGTTATCGGCAGCCACTCGGTCAATGGTGTATCGGCTCTCCACAGTGATATCCTCACAAAGACCGTATTCAAGGAGTTCTACCAGCTTTATCCTGAGAGATTCAACAACAAGACCAACGGAATCAGCCACCGCAGGTTCATGATGCAGTCGAATCCGGGTCTGGCAGGGCTTATCGACGAAGCTATCGGCACTGACTGGCAGACCGACTTTGATCAGATCAAGAAACTCGAAGCGTATGCTCAGGACGGCTCGTTCCTTGATGAGCTTATGGCTGTCAAGAAACAGAACAAGCTCAGACTCGCTGACTATATCAGAAAGAACATGGAGATCGAAGTTGATCCTGACTCGGTATTCGACGTTCAGGTAAAGAGAATCCACGCTTATAAGAGACAGCTTCTCAATGGTTTCAAGATCCTCGATCTCTATAACAGACTTAGGAAGGATCCGAACCTTCCGATCAACAATTACACATTCATCTTCGCAGGCAAGGCAGCACAGGGATACGCATTTGCTAAAGAGGTTATCAAGTTCATCAACAGCCTGGCTGACATGATCAATTCTGACCCTGACGTAAACCAGAAGATCAAGGTGGTATTCATCGAGAACTTCCGCGTATCCAATGCGCAGCTCATCTACCCTGCAGCTGATGTGAGTGAGCAGATCTCCACAGCCGGCAAGGAAGCAAGCGGCACGGGCAACATGAAGTTCATGATGAACGGCGCAGTAACTCTCGGCACGATGGACGGAGCTAACGTAGAAATCAGCCAGCTCGCCGGAATGGATAACATCTGCATCTTTGGATACCTGGCTGACGAGGTTGAGAACTTCTACAGAAACGGCGGATATTCGGCTCAGGGCTGCATCGACAGCGATCCGAGACTCAAGCTCATCACGAGCCAGCTTGTTGACGGAACATTCAGCCGCAGCGGATACGACTTCTGGGGCATCTACGATGCTCTGCTCAGAAGCAACGACGAGTACTTCGTGCTGGGCGACTTTGACTCCTATGTCAAGGTATGGGAAGAGATGGATAAGATATATAGCGATAAGGAGAAATGGGCACGCATGTCGCTTGCCAATATTGCGAACTCCTCGTTCTTCTCGAGCGACCGCACCATAGCGGAATACGCAAGAGATATCTGGCATGTCTAATTAAGTTAATCAATATCACTACTCTTAAGAAAGGGGCTGGTAACACATGAAAAAGAAAAAGATGTTAGCCATGCTTCTGGCCGGAGGACAGGGCAGCAGACTCTACGATCTGACCACTAGCATTGCGAAGCCGGCGGTTTCATTCGGCGGCAAGTACCGTATCATCGACTTCGGTCTTTCCAACTGCGTCAATTCAGGCATCGACACAGTCGGTATCCTGGTGCAGTATAAACCTCTTGTGCTCAACCGTTACGTAGGCACAGGCGAATCCTGGGACATGGCAGTCGCAGACGGCGGAGTTCACATACTGCCGCCATACGCAAGCTCGACAGGCGGTGAGTGGTATGAAGGTACAGCAGATGCCATCTACCACAATATCGACTTCATCGATATGTACAGCCCTGAAAACGTGCTCATCCTTTCGGGTGACCACATCTATAAGATGAACTACAACCTCATGCTTAATGAGCACGAGGCAAACAACTCCGATCTGACCGTTTCGGTCATCGAGGTTCCTTGGGAAGAAGCGAGCAGATTCGGTATCATGACAGCCGATGAACAGGGCAATATCGTCAAGTTCACCGAAAAGCCGGCAGAGCCTGACAGCAACCTCGCATCAATGGGTATCTACATCTTCAAGTGGGATACTCTGCGCAGGGCACTGCTCGAAGATCACGAGAACAAAGAATCGTCGCACGATTTCGGTAAGGATCTTATCCCGAAGCTCCTCGGCGAAGGAAAGAAGCTTTCGGTCTACAGATTCTCCGGATACTGGAGAGATGTCGGTACCGTACAGAGCTATTATGACAGCCAGATGGACCTCATGGACGATGTGGACAGCATCAACGTGTTCTCCGGCGACATGAAGGTGTTCTCGAACTCCAACGTATATCCGCCTCAGTATATCGGCCGCGAAGCAAACATCAAGAACTCGCTTGTCTGCAACGGATGTACGGTGTATGGAAGTGTAAGCCACTCCATTCTCGGTTCCGGCGCAGTTGTAGGTTTCGGTACTGTGATCGAAGACTCCATAGTTCTTCCTAACGCTATCATAGGCCGCAACTGCAAGATCAGAAAAGCAATAATCAATGAAGGCGCTGTCGTTGATGACAATACTGAGATCGGCGATCCTGAAAACGGTGTCGTAGTATTCGGTCAGACCAAGCTGTCAATATAGGAAGGAGGACAGGGAAATGAAAACAATCGGACTTATTTCTGCGAATTACGGCAGCACTGAATTCGGTGAACTGCTGCAGAACAGGACCCTGGCATCACTTCCGTACGGAGGCAGATACAGACTCATCGATTTCGCACTTTCGAACATGGCAAACGCGGGCATAACAACAGTAGGCGTTATCGCACCTGTCAATTCGGGCTCGCTCCTCGACCATATCGGCGTCGGAAACCCTTGGTCCCTCGGACGCAAAAGAGGCGGTCTCTTCGTAATGCCGGGTTCGGTATACGGAATGCAGAAATCGGGCAGCAGATTCCTCATGAGAGACCTGCTCAAATGCGAGAGGCTCTTCTATAAGGATGATGCTGATTTCGTAATCATGTCGGGAAGCACAGATGTCTGGAATATCGACTTTGAGCCGCTGATCAAGGCTCATGCCGAGTCCGGAAAATCCGTCACAATGGTATACAAGAAGGTTGCCAGAGGTGAGGAATTCAGAGGATACTTCCTCGACATCAATGAGAACGGAGATGTCGTAGGCATCAATAATGAAAGCTTCGGATGGTCGAACTATTTCGCTGACTGCTTCATCATAAACAGATCATATGCGATGGATTTCCTCAACTGGTATTCCGCTCTTGAGTACAAGGATATGATAGAGATCATGCAGGAAAACCTGGGCACCATAAATATCGGATCGTTCGAATTCAGAGGTTACCTCGGAAAGATCAAGAATCCTTGGGAGTTCCTGAAGGTCAACCAGGCTATGACGGATTACGATATCCGCAACGAAGTGTTCTGCAATCCTGAGAGGATGATATATACAAAGGCTCAGGACGAAGCGCCGGTATTCCATTATCAGAATTGTGATGTAAGAAATTCGGTCATTTCCGCCGGATGTGTAATTGAGGGAAGGGTAGAGAACAGTATTATCTTCAGAAGCTGCCATATTGCCAAGGACGCAGTCGTCCGCAACTCCGTCATAATGATGCACGGAACCATAGGCGAGGGCGCAGTGCTCGATAACGTTATTGCGGATAAATATGTCACTATCAATCCTGGTGTGAAGATCTACGGCGGAGAAAGAGAACCGGTCATCATCGGGAAGAACGCTACTATTTAAGAGAGTAAAACGGAGTGCTGTATGGCTACTAAGAAAAATATACTCTTTGCGGCGTTTGAAGCGTCGCCGTTCATCAAGACCGGGGGGCTGGGTGATGTTTCCGGAGCACTTCCGGCACACCTGAAGTCTGATGATTATGATGCCAGAGTGATACTTCCTCTTCTCTCAACGATACCGGAGGAGTACCGCAGCCATATGAAATTCGTGACCAGCTATGAGGTGAAGCTCGGTTGGAGAACACAGTACTGCGGCCTTTACACACTCAGAAAAGGCGGGGTAATGTATTACTTCCTCGACAACGAGTACTACTTCAAGCGTTCACAGGTCTACGGCGAATTTGATGACGCGGAGAGAGTCGCGTTCTTCTCAGCTGCTGTTCTTGAGACCATAAGGAATATAAGCAAAAACTACAAGGTTGATATACTGCACTGCAATGACTGGCATACTGCGCTTGTGCCTGTCTTTCTGAAAGAACTGTACAACGGTGATCCGCTATACGATCCTATAAAGACCGTATTCACGATCCACAACCTGAAGTTCCAGGGTCAGTACAGCAAGTTCATAACTGGAGACGTGCTAGGCCTTAACGGCACACCGGCTGAAGGGCAGATGATACACGATGACGCCGTGAACTTCCTTCAGGGAGCTGTCATCTACTCAGACGCAGTCACTACAGTCAGCCCTACATATGCTGAAGAGATCTGCACCAGAGCATACGGCGAGGGTCTTGAGGGACTGTTCCAGTCAAGGAGCTACAAACTCAGCGGCATCATTAACGGAATAGACCGCGAAAGCTACGATCCTGAAAAAGACAGTGCCATTGCTGCTAACTTCAATGCAGACAGCATTGAAAAGAAGGTGCAGAACAAGCTGGCTCTTCAGAGAGAACTGGGCCTCGAAGAGGATCCTAATGTTCCTCTCTTCGCAATGGTAAGCCGCCTCACGACACAGAAAGGCGCAAATCTGATCGCTGAGCTTTTGCCTCAGTTCAGAGAGAGAAACATGCAGGTAGCAGTGCTCGGAACAGGTGATTATCTGTATGAGCACGCGATAGCTGATTTCGCCTACCATAATCAGTGGAGGTTTGCGGCTCGCATAGCGTTCAATGAGAAGCTGTCAAGAAGGTTCTACGCAGGCGCTGACGTTTTCCTGATGCCGTCTGAATTTGAACCATGCGGGCTTGCTCAGATGATATCGATGCGCTACGGGACCCTGCCTCTCGTAAGAGAGACCGGTGGGCTTAAGGATACCGTAAAAGGATTCTGGGACTACGGAAATCTCGCGAACGGATTCTCGTTCAAGGATTTTGACGTAAACGGTCTGCGGAGTGCAGTCGATTTGGCTCTGGGACTCTGGACCGAGAACAAAGAAGCCTGGAAAGAGCTCCAGCAGAACGCCATGGCCATGAATTACGGCTGGGATGAATCAGCGGAGAAATACCGTCAGCTATATGACAGCCTGCTTGGATAGTGCGCTGAAAACAATTTAAAAGTATAATTACTGATGCCTGGGGGCGACAGAGCTGCCCTCAGGCATCAGCTTTAATAAACATAATAAAGGACTACAACTTTAAACATGACAATAATTCACGATTCAAGAAGCAACAAATACAGATTACCGTTCGGAGCAGTCGAGACAGGGTCGGGAATAACGCTTTCCATAACCGCATGCGATCCTGCTCCCGAAAGAGTGCAGCTTATGATCTGGAAGGGAGAGGACACAGATCCGCTGTACATGGATATGAAGGAAAAGAGTACCGGTGAAAGCACATGCTTCACAGCGGACATCGTCACACCTGATGAGGGCTGTCTGCTCTGGTACGCATTTAAGATAGAGACCGAGGACGAAGACGAGCGTTCGGTCTTTTATTACGGAAACAACGATATGAACATGGGCGGAGAAGGCAGGGTGTATGCTGACGATCCGCACCGTTATCAGATAACAGTTTATAAACATGCCGAGGTGCCGGAATGGTACAGAAACGGCATAGTCTACCAGATATTCCCTGACAGATTTGCCAGAGACGATGACTGGCGCAGCAGAACAGACGCAGCGAATGACCTGGTCAACAGCAGACGCAGCGATTCAAAGCGCATTACTGAAGAGGACTGGACAAAAGCTGCTTACTACGTACGCGACGAAAGCGGCAAAGTAGTTGAGTGGCCAATGTATGGCGGAAGCCTCAAGGGCATCGAAGAAAAGCTCGACTATCTGAAATCGCTGGGAGTTACCTGCATATATCTGAATCCGGTATTTGAAGCTTCATCGAATCACCGCTATGACACGGGTAACTACATGCACATCGATCCGGCGCTCGGTACCGATGAGGATTTTGAAAGTCTTGCCGGATCGGCAAAAAAGAGGGGAATACGGATCATACTCGATGGCGTATTCAGCCACACCGGTGCCGACAGCATCTATTTTGACAGATACGGCAATTATTCCATGATGAGGCCGGGTGAAGCAGAAGATGCCGGAGCCTGGGGCAGTGAGGATTCTCCGTACCGCAGCTGGTTCAAGTTCGACGAGAGCGAGAGCTGCGGATACAAATCGTGGTGGGGCGTTGAAGACCTGCCTGAGGTGAATGAGAACGATCCCGATTACAGGGAATTCATACTCGGTGAGGATGGAGTGGTGGCTCACTGGATGAAGAAAGGCGCATCGGGCTGGAGACTTGATGTAGCCGATGAGCTTCCGGATTCATTCATTGCCGAAACACGCAAAAGGATAAAAAGCACTGACCCTGAAGGTCTGCTTCTGGGCGAAGTGTGGGAGGACGCAAGCAATAAGATCAGTTATGGCGAGCGCCGCAAGTACTTTATGGGGGACGAGCTCGACTCGACCATGCACTATCCCCTCAGAGATGTACTCCTTGATTTCGTCAACTACACCACCGGTTCAACGGGGGCGGCTGACAGGATGATGAACATTGCGGAGAACTATCCTCCGCAGAATCTTTACGGAACCCTCAATCTGATAGGAAGCCACGACAGAGCCAGGATCATGACTCTGATGGCCGGTGAAGAGGATTACAAATCGGCAACTCTGAAGGTGAAGCTGCTGTCTACTCTGCAGTATTGCCTGCCGGGCGTGCCGTGCATATATTACGGTGATGAAGCAGGTCTGATGGGAGGTACTGATCCGTCAAACAGAAGCGGATACCCTTGGGGCTTTGAGAACCTCGATCTCGGTTACCATTACAGAATGCTGGGCCTTATCTACGACGAGCACCCGGCACTGAAGGACGGAGATTTTGAATTCATTGACAGCGGAAATGAGGATGTCTTTGCGTTCGTGCGAAAAGGCAAAGACATTGCAGGTACTGAAGAGACCCTGCTTGTACTGGCCAACAGAAGCTACAGTGAGGCGGAGGCAAATCTTTCGGAATTCTGCGCTCTTAAAGGGGGCTATGCCCTCGAGCTTCTCAGCTCAAAGGAGATAGATCTCGATGCGGACGGCAGCCCGGGCGTTATAGTAATGGACAAGCTGTCATCGATGATAATAAGCATAAGGGAAAAACCTGAAGCAGAAGATCTCGGAAGAAGTGCAGGTGTTATCTGTCATATAAGCTCTTTGCCGGGAGGAAAGCTCGGAAAGGGTGCAAGGGATTTCGTCGATTACGTAGCATCGGCCGGATTCGGCGTTTGGCAGGTGCTCCCTCTAAATCCGGCAGGAATGGGGAACTCTCCGTACAGCAGCGGTGCTGCCTTTGCCGGCGAGCCTGCATTCATAGATATGGATGAACTTCCGGAAGAAGACGGCTATGCCCGCTTTGTAAAAGAAAACGCATACTGGCTTTACGACTATATAGCTTATACACTGCTTAAAGATGCCAACGACGGCAAGCCTTGGTACAGCTGGGCAGATGAATACAGATTCGCTGATTCGCTCGTGTTCCTTGAATCGATGAGTGCTGAACAGCAGAAGAAGGCGAAGGCCCTTGCTGATGAGCAGTACTGGTTCTGCACGCAGTGGAACGATCTGAAAGCTTATGCCAACTCAAAAGGCATTCGAATGATGGGTGATCTGCCGATGTTCGTAGCGGCGGATTCCGCGGATGCATGGGCAAACAAGCATATCTTCAGGATGGACAGCGACGGCAGACAGAGCAGCCATGCCGGAGTGCCGCCTGATGCGTTCAGCGATGACGGCCAGGACTGGGGAAATCCGCTCTACGACTGGGAAGTACTCAGATCGGAGGACTATGAATGGTGGATGAAGCGTATACGGCAGTGTGCAGAGCGCTTCGACATACTCAGAATAGACCACTTCAGAGGTTTTTCAGAGTATTATTCGATCCCTGAAGGAGGAATCCCGAAGGAAGGGTGCTGGCAGCATGGAGCCGGGCTCGGATTCATAAGCGCGCTTAAAAAGATGCTTGAACGCGAGGGCCTTGGATTAAAACTGCTCGCAGAAGATCTCGGATACCTCGATGCCGGAATCAAAAACCTGCTGAAGCTGAGCGCAATGCCGGGTATGGATATATGGCAGTTCACATCTGATGAAATGCTTAAGATGTGCAGGGAAGAGCCTGAAAAGGCAGCATACAGAGCTTTCTACACAGGAACACACGATAATGATACTCTCGTCGGATTCCTGAGCGGAAGCGCTGCATCTGAAGGTGCTGAAAATGAAGACAGTGCGAAGGCAGACTCGCATGAAGACCTCGGCCGCAAGGTAGAAGCTCTCGCAGTTATACGGCGTATATACGAGAGCCCTGCAGCGCTTGCAATGATGCAGCTCCAGGATGTGTTCATGCTGGGGTCAGATGCCCGCATGAATGTGCCGGGAGTCGCCGAAGGCAACTGGTCGTGGAAAGTGCCGGGAAGTTCCGTAACGGAAGCATATCCGGAGGCTGAAGAGAGGGCAAAATGGTTAAGAGCTCTTTCGGAACGCACCGGACGCAGAAGAAGATAGCAGAAACGGAGTGTAAATATGATCAGAAATATTGTGTTTGATATAGGAAACGTACTGATCGGCTTCGATGCAATGGACTATCTCAGATCGCTTTTCGGAGAAAAAAAGGCTGTCCGCGTTGCTGAGGCTGTATTCGGCAGCGGCTACTGGCCTGAACTGGATATCGCCAGACTGAGCGAAGAGCGGATACTGGGCCTGTTTTACAGCGCCGCGCCTGAACTTCATGATGAAATAAAAGAGGCATTTGACCGCATCGGCGAGTGCGTCACAAAGTGCGGCTGGGTCACTGATCTGATCGATTCACTGAAGCAGAAGGGGTACGGAGTCTATTTCCTTTCAAACATGTCGGAGCACGTAAAGAACTCCAACCCTGACGCCTTTGCGTTTACGTCACACATGGACGGCGGCATATGGTCGTGCGACGTGCATCTTATAAAACCGGATGAAAAGATATTCAAGGAGCTGTTCAGTGAATACAGTCTGGTTCCTGAGGAGTGCCTGTTTATCGATGATCACAGAGAAAACATTGCGGCAGCGAAAAAGCTGGGCATGAAGGGGATCGTTTTCAAAGATCACGATCAGCTTACGGCAGACCTTGAGAAAGCTCTTACCAAAGACGCTTCACATGACAGGATCTCAGTACTTTGTTACGGAGACTCCAATACTTACGGTTATGATCCGTATACAGGAGGGCGTTATCCGTATGAAAAGCGCTGGACTACGATTCTCGGTGAATTGCTGGGAGAAAAGTATGAAGTACTGGCTGAAGGGCTTAACGGCCGCACGACAGCCTACGACAGACCGGGAGCAGCCTGGAAGAACGGAGCAAGCAGTTTTATCGCGTGCATAGGTACCCATAAACCTGTGGACTATATCATAATCATGCTGGGGACCAATGACTGCAACGAGAGTCTGGGGCTTTCGGCTGAAGCGATAGCGAACGGAATGGAAACACTCGTCACGATCGCTGAACAGGAAACTCCGGGGCTCCAGGGATACGTTCCTGAAATAATAGTGGCCGCGCCGGCGGCAATAAAGGGAGAACTTGAGAGATCTCCGTTTGCCGGCAACCTTACGGATGATTCTGCCCGTAAATCGCGCGATATAGGTCCGCTCTACAAAGATATTGCGGAAAGACATCTCATCCGCTATGCTGACGCAACCGGCAGCATCGAGGTTTCTGCTGACTGCGAGCATCTCACAGAAAAGGGTCACAGACAGATCGCAAAGCTGTTTGCCGATGTGATCACTGCCGGGTTACATTAGTTGAATCAGCCATTTTTTGCATAAAAAACTGTAAGGTTAAATAATAATACAGCGTATTATTGTTTCGAAGCACCATAATGTGATGAATATGTGATAGAATACATAGGTGATACAATAATAAACCATACCACGAGAAAGGATGTGATTACTTGCTAGTATACATCGCTAAAAGACTGGCAGCTGCGGTGGCAACTCTGCTCCTGATCATGACCATAACGTTCTTCCTGATGAACACCATTCCGGGAAGCCCGTTCCTGACAGAGAAATCCACTCCGCAGCAGATCGAGCTTGCGAATCAGAAATACGGCCTCGATAAGCCGCTTATCGTGCAGCTCAAAAATTACATAGTGAACTATTGCAAAGGAGATCTCGGCGTATCACTGAAGATGCAGGAGGGTACCCCGGTCAAGGATATCCTTTTCAAGCAGGGCAAGTTTGAGCTCTCAATGAGGCTCGGATTGCTTGCGGTTCTTGTCGCGGTGGTCCTTGGCATACCGCTCGGCTGTCTGGCGGCATATAAGAGAGGTACCTGGGTGGACGGACTGCTCAGGGTACTGACGACCGTAGGCGTTGCCATACCTACATTCGTACTTGCTGCGACACTGCTGATTTATCTTGGTGTAAAAGCCCAGCTGCTTCCGGTACTGTCCGGAAGTCTGACAGACTGGAAGGCATATATCATGCCGGTAATTTCGCTTTCGTTCTATGACGTCTGCTACATCGCGAAGCTGACAAGAACATCGATGCTCGATGCGATAAACCAGGACTACATCCGTACTGCCAAAGCGAAGGGTGTAAGGAACAAGTGGATCGTGCTGAAGCACGCGCTGAGAAACTCTCTGATCCCTGTAGTCACTTTCCTCGGACCGCTGATCGCGTTCATCATCACCGGTTCGTTCGTAGTAGAAACTACATTCTCAATCCCGGGACTCGGAAAGTACTTCGTAGAGAGCGTTATCAACCGTGACTATACAATTATCATGGCAACAACTGTAGTTGTTTCCATACTCGTTATCGTTATGAACCTGGTGGTCGATATAGTCTATAAGATAATCGACCCGAGGATCACACTCAGCTCATCAGATGAATAGGGAGGGACATATGAAACAGGCATTCAGCAAATTCAGCCCGTTCCAGGTCGATCCCGAAAAAGTCTGGGCTGACTACGGCATTAACAGCTCCGACTTTGCTCCGGCTACGGATGCAGAGAAGGAGAATATGGTAGAGGTAAGAAAGAGCGTTTCCTACTGGAGAGATGCAGCCAGAAGATTCAAGAAGAACACCGTATCCATGGTAGCTCTCGGCATCTTCATCATTGTACTGCTCTTCGCGTTCCTGGGACCATCGCTCATTCCTTATGACTATGCAAACCAGTACAGAAGCTCGCAGAAGCTTGGCCCGTTTGAGTATTCAAGAAAAGAAGCTCTGGTAAAGAGCATTGAAGACCAGGTGGACTGCATGTTCGCGACTGCGCTTCAGCCGGGTTCCGCAACAGGAATCGATCCCGGTGATTACTACTTTAAATATAAGGGAGACACATACTGCTTCAATCTCGAAAAGAGGCTTGGCGAGGCTGTCATTATTCTCAAAGACGGGGAGCTCTCTATAGTCAGAGAAACTCACATCCATAACGGGGAGATCAAGAGATCGACGCCGCTTGAGTTCACAAATGAAATTACAGACGGCGCGAAGCAGCTCAAGGTTGCAACCAAGGTATTCCCTCATATGGTAGGAACCGACTCTCAGGGCCGTGATATTCTTGCCAGAACCATGTACGGCGCCAGAGTATCGATTGTTATCGGTATCGTTGCTGCGCTTATCGTACTTATAATCGGTTCCATCTATGGCGCTATCTCCGGACTGTGCGGAGGCGTTGTGGACTTCGTCATGATGAGAATAGTAGAGCTCATCTATTCAGTGCCGGAAGTACTGATAGTGCTTCTGCTTCAGGTAGTCCTGAAAGACCCGCTTCAGAAGTGGTTTGATTCATCACATACCTGGTTTGCCAATGCACTTTCGACACTTGGTGCCGGCATCGTAAGTATCTTCATTACTTTCGCTGTACTTTACTGGGTAACCATGGCAAGAATCGTCCGCGGACAGGTGCTCATGCTCAAGAAGCAGGAGTACGTAACTGCAGCGACAGCTCTGGGAGCTTCAAACGGCAGGATCATCAGAAGGCACCTGTTGCCTAACTGCGTAGGCCAGCTCGTTATTACTACATGCCTGCAGATCCCGTCGGCTATCTTCCTCGAATCATTCCTGTCCTTCCTCGGACTCGGAGTTTCGGCACCGATGGCATCTCTCGGATCGCTTTGCTCAGACGCTCTGGGAACTATTACAATATTCCCGTACAGACTTCTGTTCCCTGGCGCGATCCTTACAATAATAGTTCTTACCCTTAATCTGGTCGGCGACGGACTGAGAGACGCTCTCGACCCGCGTCTGAAGAAGTAGGGAGGTGGAACGATGTCAGAAGAAAGAAAAACATTACTTGAAGTAAAAGACCTTAAGGTATCATTCTTCACTCCTGCAGGAGAGGTCAAAGCCGTAGACGGCATAAGCTACACCCTCAAGGAGCATGAGGTAATGGGTATCGTAGGCGAGTCCGGATCCGGCAAGTCGGTAGAAGCTTACTCAATCATGGGACTGCTGCAGAGCCCGGGCAAGATCGTAGGAGGCTCCATCACGTTTGACGGCGAGGACCTTCTTGCATACGACGAAGAGCAGATGAGAGACTTCAGGGGCAACAAGGCTAGCATGATCTTCCAGAACCCTATGACCTGCCTCAACCCGGTCTACACGATCGGAAACCAGCTGATGGAGGCTCTTACCTGTCACGATAAGGATTACCCTAAAGAAAAGGCCAGAGAGCGCGCTATAGAAATGCTCGAGCTCGTAGGCATCAATAACGCTGAGAAGCGTGTGGACCAGTATCCGCATGAGTTCTCCGGCGGAATGCGTCAGCGTGCCATGATCGCGATGGCTCTTATCTGCGATCCTAAACTGCTGATCGCGGATGAGCCGACAACAGCTCTCGACGTAACTATTCAGGCACAGATCCTCGACCTGATGAAGAGCATCCAGAAAAAGATCGGAACTGCTATCATCTTCATCACTCACAACCTCGGTGTAGTTGCCGAGATGTGCGACAGAGTATCTGTTATGTATGCCGGTAAGATCGTAGAGCAGGGTACAGATGAAGACATTTTCTACAGACCTGCCCATCCGTACACTATGGGACTGCTCGAGTCCATGCCTAGACTTGACGCGGACGAGCACGAAAGGCTGATCCCTATCGAGGGAACACCGGTCGACCTGCTTAATCCGCCTAAGGGCTGCCACTTCGGACCGAGATGTTCACACTGCATGAAGATCTGTCTCACTAAGGAACCGCCATATGCTGACCTTGGCAACGGACATATCTCCGCATGCTGGCTGCACTTCATGGGAAAAGAAAAACAGGAGGTAAATAAATAATGGCAGAACAGACCAAACTCCTGGAAATCAAGGATTTAAAGAAGCATTTCAGCGTCAAGGGCTCTGGCTTCAGAAATACAGCGAAGGTAAAAGCCGTTGACGGAGTCAGCATCGACATCTATAAGGGCGAGACCCTCGGACTTGTAGGTGAGTCGGGCTGCGGAAAGACTACACTCGGACGTACTATTATCAGGCTTTATGAGCCGACTTCGGGAAGCATAATTTATGACGGAAAGCCTATCTTCGATTCCGAGAAGAATATTGCGGAGAAGATGCTTCCGTACAGGCGCAAGATGCAGATAATCTTCCAGGACCCGTCGGCATCTCTCGACCCTCGTATGACGGTCGGTGAAATTGTCGGCGAGGCGCTGGATATCCATAAGCTCTTTACCGGAAAGGCAGACAGGGCTGCGAGAATCAATCAGCTTCTCGAGGAGGTAGGACTCAATACAGAGCACTCCAACCGTTTCCCTCATGAGTTCTCCGGCGGACAGCAGCAGAGAATCGGTATCGCGAGAGCTCTGGCTGTTGAGCCTGAATTTATCGTATGCGATGAACCTATCTCGGCTCTCGACGTATCGATACAGTCACAGGTCGTAAATATGCTCGAAGACCTTCAGGCTGAGCTGGGACTGACATATCTGTTCATCGCGCACGATATCTCGGTAGTACGCCATATTTCCAACCGTATCGGCGTAATGTATCTCGGTAACATGGTTGAGCTTGCTGAGTCATATGAGCTCTACAAGAATCCTATCCATCCGTATACAAAGACGCTGATGAGCGCGGTTCCTATTCCTGACCCGGTCGTGACACGTTCAAGGGAGAGACTTATCCTCGAAGGAGATATTCCGAGTCCGATGAACCCGCCTTCAGGATGCAAGTTCCACACAAGATGCCCATATGCGACAGAGCGCTGCAAGCAGGAAACTCCTGTGTTCAAGGACTATGGCGGCGGCCATTACGCAGCCTGCCATCTGCTCGAGAAGTAGGGCATGCAAATGAGTTATTTATGTAACGTCACATTGCGTTACTTAAATAAAAATACAGTACTGTATTATATAAGTTATTGAAGGAGGAAAAATTATGAAGAAATTTTTATCTCTGATCCTCTGCCTGACTGTAGTTTTCGCATTTACAGCATGCGGAGGCGGTGGTGACAGCGCAAGCGGAGATGCTGCAGACTTTGTTGCAACAGCCTGCATCGCTTCCGAACCTGAAACCATCGACCCAGGTCTCATCAGTTCCGTTGATGGTTCCACATATGTAAACCATATGTTCGAGAACCTCATGAAGTACGTTCCGACAGACGAGAAGGCTGACGAGAGCGGCAATGTGATGATGACCAAGGTTGACTTAGGTCAGGCTGAGAGCTATGAAGTATCTGATGACGGACTCGTTTATACGTTCAAAATCAGATCCGACGCTAAATGGTCTGACGGCGAGCCTGTAAAGGCTCAGGATTGGGTATATTCATGGCAGAGACTGGTCAATCCGGCCACAGCTTCTGACTATGGATATTTCCTTGACGGCGTAGTTGTTAATGCTGCTGAGATCCAGGCAGGCGAGAAAGACCCTAGCGAGCTCGGTATCAAGGCTGTTGATGATTCAACACTCGAGATCACACTCTGCCAGGATACTCCTTACTTCCCTGAGATGTGTGCATTCGCTTCGCTCATGCCTCTGAGAGAGGATGTTGTTGAAGGCAATGACGACTGGACAACACCTGAGAAGATGGTCTGCAACGGACCTTACAAGCTCTCAGAGTGGACTCATGACTCCGTTATCAAGATGGTTCCGAACGATCAGTACTATGATGCTGCTAACCTCGGACCAAGCGAGATCGACTGGTACCTCTCCGCTGATGAGACAGCTATCCTTTCTGCTTATCAGTCAGGCGAGTGGGCATTCGTTGAGTCGTTCCCTACAGATATGATTTCGTCCCTGCAGGAATCCGGTGACTGCTTCATCGATCCATACGTAGGTACATACTTCCTCTACCTCAACTGCGATCAGATCAAGGATTGGAGAGTCAGAGCAGCTATGGTACTCAGCGTTGACAGAGACAACATCGTTGATAACGTTGCACAGGGCGGACAGACTCCTGCTACAGGATTCGTAGCTTCCGGTATCCTCGACTCCACAGGCGCAGACTTCGCATTCGGTTCATCTGACCTCGGCGCTATGTACGCATGGCTCGCAGAGGCATATCCTGATGCTGACCTCACAACTTACGATGGTAAGTGCGAACTGGCTAAGAAGCTCTATCAGGAAGCTGTTGACGAAGGCGCTTGGGATCCGAACACAACAGTTGTTTACAACTTTAACACTGATGATGCTCACAAGGCTATCGCAGAAGCATGCGGACAGGACTGGAGCAACGTACTCGGACTCAACATCACACTGGAGAACCAGGAGTGGAACACTTACACCAATGGACTCGGCGAGCATAAGTTCGGCGTTGCACGTCTCGGCTGGATCGCAGACTACAATGACCCTATCACTTACCTCGAGCTGATGGTAACAGGAAACTCCTACAACTATGGTCTCTACAGCGACCCTGACTTCGACGAGGCTATCAAGACAGCTAAGGCAACACCTGCCGGCCCGGATCGTGATAAGGCTCTCTACAAGGCAGAAGAAGAGCTCTTCAGTGAGGGCGGATTCCCTGTACTCCCTGTTTACTACTACACAAATATGTACTGCAACAAGACAATGAAGAACATCGG
Source organism: uncultured Eubacteriales bacterium (assembly GCA_902795265.1). Lineage (GTDB taxonomy): Bacteria > Bacillota > Clostridia > Peptostreptococcales > Anaerovoracaceae > Crickella. Next base: position 14,936 of record CADBKM010000011.1, on the reverse strand, counting down.
ATACACACCGATGGGCTACTACTTCTTCCAGTACGCACAGCCTGCAGCATAATCGCTTAAAAGGCAAATCAGAATGGAACCGGAATTCTTCCGGTTCCATTTTTTTATTGCAATTTTTTTTACACAGGGCTGAGTTATGTATTTTTGGAGGCCTTTTGTTGCGGTTTCATGCCCTGGAATGTAAAATTAAATACAATGAAATTCGTTTACACTTTTTGAAGAGGAGAAAAAATGATCAGATTCAGCGAGATCCCGTACGAAAGGCCTGATATCGAAGAGATAAAAAGTAAGATGCAGAAGCTGACTGAGGCTTTCAAAAAGGCATCAGATTACGAAGAAGCAAAAGAAGTATTTGTGCGCAAGGACGCACTCGAGCGCCATATCATTTCTGTTTCGACAGTCGCACAGATACGTCATTCAATAGATACAAGAGACAAATTCTACGATGATGAAGTTCTGTTCTGGAACAGATCGTTCCCTGAACTTCAGGAATATCTGCAGCAGTGGACTGAGGCGCTCCTTGCATCGCCTTACCGCAAAGAGCTCGCTGCTGATTTCGGAGAGGTCATATTCCTCAATGCCGAGATCGAGCTTAAGACTTTCGCTCCGTCCATAATCCCGCTCCTGCAGGAGGAGAACGATCTGACAATGGAGTACGAGAAACTCCTTGCAAGCGCGCAGATACCTTTCCGCGGGAAGGTCTACACGATATCACAGATCTCTCCGTTCAAAAATGATCCGGATGATGAAACCAGACTCGAGGCCTGGAAGGCTGAGGGCGGCTGGTACAAGGACAATCGCGAAAAACTCGACAGTCTTTATGACAGGCTTGTCGCTCTCCGCCACGAGATGAGTCAGAAGCTGGGGCTCAAAGACGGTGTGGAGTTCGGCTATTACAGAATGACACGAAACTGCTATGACAGAAACGACGTGGATAAGTTCCGCAAGGCAGTGCGCAAATATATAGTTCCTGTTGCCGACGGCATAAGGCGCAGGCAGGCAGAGCGCCTCGGAATGCAGTATCCGCTGAGCTTTGCAGACAACGCTCTCATGTTCCGTTCAGGTAATCCTAAGCCGGCGGGCGATGCTGACTATATCGTTGAAGCTGCAGGCAGATTTTATGATGCTCTTTCTCCTGAAACAAGCGAGTTCTTCCGCACCATGCGTGAAGGAGAACTCATGGATCTCCTGTCAACAGAAGGCAAGGAGGGAGGAGGCTATTGCACAAGTATCCATGATTACGAAGTACCTTTCATTTTCGCGAACTTCAACGGTACACAGGGTGATGTCGAGGTAGTGACACACGAGGCGGGCCATGCATTCGCTGACTGGATGAACCGCAGCCGCATACCTGAAGAGACCATCTGGCCAAGCATGGAAGGATGCGAAGTACATTCGATGAGCATGGAATTCTTTGCGTGGAGAAGCGTTGAGGACTTTTTCGGGAAGGATGCGAAAAAGTACCTTTACAGCCACCTGGCTGAATCGTTTGTATTCATCCCTTATGGCACTCTTGTAGACCACTTCCAGCACAGCGTGTTCGAGCATCCTGAGATGACTCCTGCGGAGCGCCATGCCGAGTGGAAGAGACTGCTTCAGATCTACATGCCGTGGCTGAGGCTCGACGGTGAGATCCCGTTCTATGCGGAAGGCATGGGCTGGCAGAGACAGCATCATATCTATTCGAGCCCGTTCTACTACATCGACTACTGCCTGGCTCAGACCGTAGCTCTTGAGTTCTGGGCAATGATACAGAAGGATTACGATGACGCGTGGAAGCATTACATGGCTTACACGAAACAGGGCGGTTCCGAGGTCTTCACAAAACTGCTTGAAAACGCAGGCCTCGCGAGTCCGTTCGAAGAAGATACCATTAAAAACATCTGCAAAATGGCGGATGAGTTCCTGTCGGAATTCGATCTTACGGGTATAGAGTAATGGCCGGAAAAGGCGGTAAAAAAGAGCGAAGGGAAGCCAGGCTCCGCGACATAATGCAGGATGCAGCCGGTAACATAATATATACCGGTGATCTGTGGCGGATAGCAGGGCCTGAAGGGCGCAGGCAAAAGACGATGCTGATCTCGGGGCTTGCGGTTCTTGCACTGACTGTCATTGGCTCCGGCTGCATAGACGCAGATAACGCAACAGGAGCATTCTACATAGTGCTTCCTTACATCGGCGAGGTGTCTGCACTGTTCGGACTGATATGGAACGCTGCAAAGCTCCTGTATCCTTCAGAGGGGGTCAGGACTTACGTGCTTGAGCAGGCAAAGCCGAGGGTACCGGGAGCCTGCCGCATAATGACTGTTTTTGCGGCCGCCGGTCTCGTTCTTTCAGCCGTTTACCTGATACGCAGCGGCGCGGGAGGCAATACTCCGGACGGCATAGCGTATCTGCTGCTAAAGGCGGCTACCGCGGCTTTAGCGGAATGGTACAGGCGCTGTTTCCTTTCATTGGAGTGGGAAATATCTAAATAGTTATTCTGCTGACGCAGAGTCGACGTGCGTCAGACGAATATATACATGTTAATTCTAATGGAAATTGTTATGAAAGGAGATTAATAACAATGAAGAAGAAGCTAGCACTACTTTTGGCTCTGGCCATGGTATGCATGAGCGTACTTGCCGGATGCGGCGGTGGCAGCTCAAGTTCAGGTGACAAGCCTCTGGTTGTTGGTTACTCCAACTTCTCAAGCAAGTTCTCTCCATTCTTTGCTGAGACTGCTTACGACCAGGACGTAGCTACAATGACACAGGTAGCACTTCTGAACCTTGATCGTCTCGGCGCTGTCGTTGAGAAGGGCAAGACCGGTGAGGACCGTGAGTACAACGGAACAAACTATCACTATGATGGTCCTGCAGATCTCACGATCACAGAGAACAAGGACGGCACAGTTGACTATGACTTTGAGCTCCGTGAGGATATGAAATTCTCGGACGGTGAGCCTCTGACAGCTGATGACGTAATCTTCTCGATGTACGTACTGGCAGATCCTACATATGATGGCCCAAGCACACTCTATTCGATCCCTATCAAGGGTATGGAAGAGTACCGTGCCGGAATGGCAACGCTCATGTCCCTGATCTACTCGGCAGGCAAGGACAACACTGATTTCACTTACTGGGATGAAGCTACTCAGAAAAAGTTCTGGGAAGACCTCGATAAGGCAGGTACAGCATTCGCTCAGGAAATCATCGACTACTGCAAAGAGAACGGACTCGGCGATACTGCTAAGGCTGCCGGAGAAGCATGGGGATTCGAAGGACTTGCTGATGACGCTACAGCTACAGATCTCTTCTATCTGATGGCAGAGAACTACGGCGGCGACCTCGCAGGACTTTCCTCAACAGAGACTGCCGGTTCCTCGCTCGCAGACCTCGGATTCGATCCTGCTGACTATGCAAAGGGTGTCAAGACAGGCGATTCCGCAGACAAGATCGAAGGAATCCAGAAGACAGGCGACTACAGCCTCAAGGTTACTCTGACAGAGCCTGATGCTACAGCTATCTATCAGCTTGGCGTTGCTATCGCTCCTCTCCACTACTATGGAGATCCTGAAAAGTATGACTATGACAACAATAAGTTCGGATTCGACAAGGGCGATCTTTCGACAGTAAGAGCGAAGACAACTGAGCCTCTCGGCGCAGGTCCTTATGTATTCAAGAAGTTCGAAAACGGTGTTGTAGCATTCGAAGGAAACGACAGTTTCTACCTCGGCGCTCCTAAGACAAAGAACGTACAGTTCCTTGAGTCGCAGGATCAGGATAAGCTGAACGGTGTTGTAACAGGCACGATCGATATTACAGATCCTTCATACTCCGTTGATACAGTCAAGGCTATCGAGGCTGAAAACAGCAACGGCGAGATAACAGGCGACAAGATCGTAACTGATACAGTAGACAACCTCGGTTATGGTTATCTCGGAATGAGTGCAAACAGCATGAACGTCGGCGGAAAACCTGGTTCAGATGAGTCAAAGGCACTCAGAAAGGCATTCGCTACTGTATTCGCAAGATACAGAGACGTAACAGTTGACTCCTACTATGGTGAGACTGCTTCCGTAATCAACTACCCAATCTCCAATACTTCGTGGGCTGCTCCTCAGAAGACAGATGCTGATTATGCTATCGCATTCTCGAAGGATGTTGATGGAAACGACATCTACACTTCTGACATGGACGACGCTGCAAAGGACGAAGCTGCACTGAATGCTGCTCTCGGATTCTTCGAGAAGGCCGGCTACACGGTAGCTGACGGCAAGGTAACAGCTGCTCCTGAAGGCGCTAAGATGGATTACGAAGTATGGATCCCTGCTGACGGTGCAGGTGACCACCCATCATTCATGATGCTCAACCTCGCAAGCGATGCATTCAAGAAGATCGGTATCACACTGAACGTTAAGGACCTCGCTAACTCGGCTGACCTGTGGACAGGTATCGAGTCCGAGGAGTGCCCAATGTGGTGCGCTGCATGGGGTGCTACACCTGATCCGGATATGTATCAGGTATACTACTCCGGAGTAGAGTCCGGAAAGGAACCTGGCGGTTCGAACTACATGTACGATATCGCTGATCCTGAACTCGACAAGATGATCCTCGATGCACGTACATCCATGGATCAGAGCTACAGAAAGACTGTCTACAAGTCCTGCCTCGACACTATCATCGACTGGGCTGTAGAGGTTCCTGTATATCAGAGACAGAACGCTATCATCTTCTCGCCTGAGAGAGTCAATGCCGACACATTCACACCGGATGTAACGACATACTATCCATGGCTGAGTGAGATCTACAATGTCGAACTCAACTAATTCGGTATTTCCGCGCTTATAACGGATAATACTTAACGGGGCAGGCGGCAGGTCTGCCTGCCCCGTCAATTTCAAAAAGAGGAGATGAAGACGTGCGCAAATATATTCTGAAAAGATTGCTGCAGTCTGTAGTGATACTGTTCTTTGTTGCATTTATCATCTACGCTCTGATGAGATGCCTGCCAACTTCATATATCGAGGCCATGGCCAGACAGAAGTCCATGCAGGCGGGCTCAAAGAGCTACGAAGAATGGATGGAGCAGCTGACAGTAATGTACAACATGGACGGAAGCATAGTATCAGGCTACTTCAAGTGGCTCGGACAGATGCTTACAGGTAATTTCGGCGACAGCTGGAGATGGACAGTCCCTGTGCTGCAGAAATTCAATGACACCGTTTGGCTGTCATTCGTAATGGGTCTCATTTCATTTATTCTCGAGATCCTCATAGCAGTGCCTCTCGGCATAATAGCTGCTACAAAACAATACTCTAAGACGGACTACACTATTTCCGTCATAGCACTGGCAGGTATTTCACTGCCTACGTTCTTCTTTGCATCGCTGCTGAAACTGGTATTTTCAGTCAAGCTGGGATGGTTCGACCTGTACGGACTCGTCGGACGAAGCTACGATCAGCTTTCGGCCTTCGGTCAGATCATGGATAAGGCCAACCATCTGGTGCTGCCGATCATTACTCTTGTAGTGGTCAGCATGGGAGGACTCATGCGTTACACACGAACGAACATGCTGGAGGTGCTCAACGCCGACTACATCAGAACGGCAAGAGCCAAGGGCCTTTCTGAGCGTAAGGTCATTTACCACCACGCATTTCGAAATACACTCATCCCGATCGTTACTATCATCGGCGGTTCGCTTCCGGGACTCTTTTCCGGAGCGCTCATTACCGAGACTCTGTTCGGGATACCGGGGATAGGCTTCGCCTCATACTATTCGATGGTAGCCGGCGACATACCTTTCTCCATGTTCTTCATGGTATTCACGGCGATACTGACATTGCTGGGCAATCTGATAGCGGATATTCTGTATGCTGTCGTTGACCCGCGTGTCAGGATAGCTTAGGAAAGGAGGTGCATTATGGACGAATTAAAGGACAGAATGGACCCTCAGACCAATGAGAATGTTCAGGAAGAACAGTATTCACTGAGCGATGACAGGCGAGTAAAGGTGCTGTCTCCGGGAGCTCTCGTAGCAAAGAGATTCTTCCGCAACAGGCTGGCCGTAACAGGTATGGTCATTCTCGTTATCATGTTCGCGTTTTCTTTCATAGGCGGACTGCTGTCGCCTTATGATCAGGACCAGAAATTCTACAGGGTAGACTCTCAGGCTAAGGATTACGCCGGTATCGTTTATAACGATGAGTACCGTTACACTGTAGGAGATGCGGACCTGTTCAAAAGCTCAGTTTACGCTCAGGCACTCAAAGCCATTATTACTGACAATAAGGCTTTTGAATACAATGGTGTCAACTATACGCTCGAGAAACTGGAAGACGAGGTCTATACAGTATCAAGCGGCGGTAAAGTCGTCGGCATTGCGAGCAAGGAGCTCGTCAACTCTTCGACTCAGGATAAACTGTCGTTTGACTTTACTCTTGCCGCATTCCAGGCACAGGCAGACGGCAAGAAGAGCTTCGAGGCAGACGGCAAGACATTCAAGCTCGACGATGACGATGTTATAACTGATGAATCCGGCACAGAGGTCGCTTACATAAGCAAGTACATCGTTCGTGCCGTGATGTCAGATGTATTCTTCACGCGTGAATTCAAGAACGATCTGATCGCAGCCGTAGAGAACGGCGAAAAATCGTTCAAATACACCAGTGAAGACGGTGTCGAAGCTGAATATATACTGAAATTCGATGCTGATACAAATTCATATGATGTAAAGCAGGAGATAGATACCAAGGTATTCGATACCTATTCTGCTCCTTCGAAGGCCCACTGGCTCGGAACTGACCGTAACGGAATGGACATGCTTACGAGACTGATGTACGGCGGACGTATCTCGCTGATGATCGGATTCATCGTAGTATTCCTCGAGTCGTTCCTCGGCATCATCATGGGTGGTATTTCAGGGTACTTCGGCGGATGGATCGACGGTCTTATCATGAGAATCGTAGATATTTTCTACTGCATCCCGTCGATGCCTATCATTATCATCATCGGTGCTGCCATGGATGCTGCCAATGTGCCATCGCTGACGCGAATGATATACCTGATGCTTATACTCGGATTCCTCGGCTGGGCAGGCGTTGCCAGACTCGTAAGAGGTCAGATCCTTTCGCTTCGTGAGCAGGAGTTCATGACAGCGACAGAGGCCTGCGGTATCGCACCATCGAGGAGGATCTTCAGACATCTGATTCCAAACGTAATGCCTCAGCTCATCGTTTACATGACCATGGGTCTCGGCGAAACGATCATTCTCGAAGCGACGCTGTCCTTCCTCGGACTGGGTGTAAGATTCCCGTTCGCTTCATGGGGAAATATCATCAATGACGTCAACGATACATTCGTACTGACAAACTACTGGTTCATCTGGATCCCGGCCGGTCTGCTTCTGCTGACCACCGTACTGGCGTTCAATATCGTCGGCGACGGTCTCAGAGACGCATTCGACCCTAAGATGAAGCGCTGATAAGGAGGTAGCATTATGGCAAAGAAAAAAGAGACCGGCTATCTCTCCGCTAAGGAATCGCGCCGCATCGCGAAAGAAAACCGGAAGATAACCGATGAATACGAAAAGAAATATAAGCGCAAAAATGTGCCTGAGTCGGAATATCTGACTGAGATGCACGACCGTAAGAACGTACTTGAGATCGACGATCTGCACACATACTTCTTTACGGATGTCGGAACTTCGAAGGCTGTAGACGGTGTTACATTTGAAGTACCTCAGGGCAAGACTGTCGGAGTAGTAGGTGAGTCGGGCTGCGGCAAGTCCGTAACAAGCCTTTCGGTAATGCAGCTGCTGCAGCGTCCGCAGGGACAGATCGTAGGCGGAAGCATCCGTCTCAACCTCGGTGACAAGGCATACGATATCACCAATACACCGATCGAAGTAATGCAGACACTGCGCGGCAATTACGTCTCCATGGTATTCCAGGAGCCTATGACTTCACTCAATCCTGTATTCAGGATCGGAGACCAGATAGATGAGGTCATAGAGCTTCACGACGGACAGGGCAAGACAAAAGAAGATATCAAGGCAAGATCGATCGAGATGCTTGAGCTTGTCGGAATAGCCAATTCAGAGGGTGTATACAACATGTATCCTCATGAGCTCTCCGGCGGTATGCGTCAGCGTGTCATGATCGCTATCGCTCTCGCATGTAACCCGAGACTGATCATCGCCGATGAGCCGACGACCGCTCTCGACGTAACGATCCAGGCTCAGATCCTCGATCTGTTCAGAAGTCTTAAGGACAGGATCAACTCGTCGATCATGATCATCACTCACGACCTCGGTGTCATCGCTGAGATGGCAGACTATGTCGTGGTAATGTATGCGGGTCGTGTAGTTGAGAAGGGAACGGCAGAGGAGATCTTCGCACATCCGGCTCATCCGTATACCATAGGCCTCATGGCTTCCAAGCCTGTTGTAGGCAAGAAGGTAGACAAGCTCTATTCCATACCGGGCAAGGTACCTAACCCTATCAACATGCCGGACTACTGCTATTTCAGGGACCGCTGTGAGATGAAGTGCGGACCTGAGTGTGACGGCGAGTATCCGCATGAGATAAGCCTGTCGCCTACTCACAAGGTGAGCTGCTACAGATTCTACGGCCAGCAGGGCAGTGACGGGAAAGGAGGAGAACAATAATGGCAAATGTAAAGAATGTTCGCGGAATGCAGCATATCAATGAGCATGCCGAGTATGTTGCCTCCCAGCCTCAGGAAGCTGCTCCAAAAGCGAAACTTACAGAAGCCGGACATACAGGAAGCAAACTCGAATACGATCCGCAGTATATACTGCAGGTCAGAGATCTGAAAAAGCACTTCCCTATAAAGGACGGTATGCTTTCAAGGGTCACCGGCTATGTAAAGGCTGTCGACGGCGTTACCTTCAATCTAAAGAGGGGAACAACGATGGGCCTCGTTGGTGAATCCGGCTGCGGTAAGACCACAACAGGGCGAACCATACTCAGACTCAACGGAGACAAGACTGCCGGAGATGTTCTCTTTAACGGCAAGGAGGTCTATGACCTTTCAAAGAAGGAACTTCATGATGCCCGTACAAAGATGCAGATAATCTTCCAGGATCCGTTCTCATCGCTGTCGCCGCGTATGCCGGTAGGCGAGATTATCGGAGAAGCTGTAAGAGAGCATAAGCTGGTACCTAGGGCAGAGTTTGATGACTACATTGACGATATCATGGACAAGTGCGGACTGCAGTCCTTCCACAAGGACAGATATCCGCATGAGTTCTCGGGCGGCCAGAGACAGCGTATCTGCATAGCCAGAGCGCTCGCTCTTAACCCGGAGTTTGTAGTATGTGACGAGCCGGTATCCGCGCTCGACGTATCGATCCAGGCGCAGATCATCAACCTCCTTGAGGAGCTGCAGGAACAGTTCGGACTCACATATCTGTTCATTTCTCACGACCTTTCAGTCGTAGAGCATATTTCGGATACTGTGGGAGTCATGTATCTCGGCAACCTCGTGGAATACGGCGAAACGGACGACATCTTCAGAAATCCGCTTCACCCTTACACGAAGGCCCTGTTCTCGGCTATTCCGGTTCCTGACCCTACAGTCAAGATGAAGAGGATAGTGCTTGAAGGCTCGATTCCTTCACCTGCAAATCCTCCTGAAGGATGCAAGTTCCATACAAGATGCGCACAGTGCATGGAAAAGTGCAAACATGAGGCGCCGGTACAGAAAGAGATCGAACCGGGTCACTATGTAGTATGTCACTTATACGATGACGTACCTGCAGCAGGCGATAAGTAATATGGAAAAAAGGGACGGCCCTCAGCCGCTGCCGGCAGGGAGCCGTCCCTTGTTATTTAAGGATCATATAATGAACGATAAGAGAAAGTATGACGATGATGACGGGCGCGTGATCGCAGACATGAGCGGGGTAGACAGGAAGCCTCTGTTTATTCCTGATGCGGAATCGATAGAAAAGGTCAGGGAGGGCAGACCGGAATCTGCCGCACCGAAGAGTCACAGCTACAGCAGCGGTCCTGAATATCTCGATAAAGAAGGACGCCGCGCTATGATAGGCGGCGCCCTGAGTGCAATGCTTCTTGTCGGGGGCATCATTGCCGCAGCTTTTGCGGTAATAATACTCATAATAGGGCATATGCATTAATTCCCGTTATAAAGAATATCCATATCGACATCGCCGCTTATGCCGGATATCTTTCCGGTGCAGCTGGCCTGCCAGAGCATGAACGGACCTTCGTAGTCCGTTTTTTCTGTATAATGGGCAAGCCACACAGGCCTGCTGTCGGTTTTCTCCCATACGTTTTCAAGATAGACTTTGCTTCCGTACAGCATGCAGCCATAGCCGGCTTTTGAGAGCTCGTCGGCAAATGCGTCGTAAAGCCTGTTAAGTTCATGCAGGCTGATCCTGTAGCTCTGATAAATGCCGAAGTCTTCCCAGTCAAACGCTATCGGAAGATCAGGAGTGTAGCCTTCAAGAGTTTCTGTGATCCAGTCCGCAGCATAGCGGACTTCTTCTTCGGTATTATCGGTACTGTAATAATAAATGCCTGTTTTTAGTCCGGCAGCTCTTGCTCCGTCGATATTCTCTCTGAACCTCTTATCGATGCTCAGCTCATCCTCATAGGTATAGCCTATCCTTATGATCACGAACTCACAGCCGGCTTTTTTGAGAGCCTTGAAATCCACTTCATCCTGCCACGCGGATATATCGATGCCGAAGGACAGACCTTTTCCCTTGTTTGCAGAAACAAAGTCGGCAAACTCAGTCCTTGCGGAGTCGTCAGTATACTCAGGAAGCGTGTCAGCGACAGTCACTTTAAGATCCCATTCAGTCTTGTTGCCCGATGCATCTGTCACATTGACATGAAGAGGATAATTGCCATTCTTTGAGGTATCGACTTTGCCATCGACTGTTACGATCGGGTCTGGGTCGGCATTGTCACCATACGCAATGATATTGTTTATGTCAAACTCAGTTCCGCGCTCTACGACAGCTCCGTCGCCGCTCATTATCTTAAGAGGTGGGACTTTGTCTTCGACAATATATGTCAATGAAAACACCTTTGAAGGATTCAGAAGTCCTCCCAGCACCGGCTGATCGACTGTGTAGTCCACCTGCATCTGACCGGCGGAACCGGTCTCTAACATATCTGAGGAAGGTGATATTTCTCCGCTGTAGTCCTTTACCAGGCTCATCGATGAGAGTTCTTCGCCGAAGTCAACCACAGGGTTTTCGTCAGTGAAGGTGACTGAAAGCGAATCATACGCATTCTTATAAAAATATGCGGTAGCAGCGGCAATCGATACGACAAGCAAAAGGATGAGGATCAGCAGGGCCTTCAGAGGACCGCGCTTCCTTTTCTTCTTTACAGGTTCATCCTTATATCTGTCACTTCTCATTCAAATACCTCCCGGACTGTGCTTATTTTATTATCGTAGAGCTGTGCAGGAGCAAAGTCAATTATTATATGCTACAATGTCCGTATGACTAAAGACGAACTGATCACAGCCAGAATAGAAGATAAGATAGCTCAGTGCAGAGACGGATGGTACGTGACATCGACAGGTCTGCTCGATACCCATGAGCAGGCACTTGCGATTGCGGCATCGAGGCATGCAGCAGGAGTCAGAACTCTGATGTACGGTGGATACGATGATGCCGAGCGCAGGATGATGGTGTGCATACCTAAAGACCTTCCGCTGAGCGATGATGAAGCTGTTGAAGGGCTTCTAAGGGTAATACGAGTCAGGCTGCCGGCCATATCGCGCGAGCTCAGCCACAGGGACTATCTTGGATCCATACTGGGCCTCGGGATAGAGCGGAGGCTTACGGGTGACATACTGGTAAGACCGGATGGAGCGGATATTTTTATCGTCCCGGGAATTGAGAGCTTTCTTCTTGAGGAACTGCATCGTATCGGCTCAGTAGAAGTGAAGACAGAAGCACTTGATGCTGGGGAAGTCATTGTTCCTGAAGCACGGACTGAGATCATTCGCGACAGTGTGAGCTCGGTCAGGCTCGACAGCGTTGTATCATCAACTTTCAGGCTTTCAAGAGGGAAGGCTGCGGAGGCCGTCAGAAAAGGACTGGTATCTGTTGAGCATGCCGAGTGCATAAAACCTGATGCGCCGGTACACGAGGGCTCTTCGATCGTACTGAAAGGGAAGGGCAAGGCCATTCTTGCGGAGACCGGAGGAGAGTCGAAAAAGGGGCGCATCCGCATAGTCATAAAACGCTTTGTTTAGCCGAAAACAGCAATAAAAATCCCGCCATCAGGCGGGATTTTTCATATCGTTTTACATTTTGCAGTATCACTTCGAATTGACCGAGCCGCCGTTATTATCGGAGATCCAGCCGATCCATGTTTTACCTACATTGATGTTCTGAAGAACATAGGAGTTTGCAAGTGCTTCTTCCTCGGTCTGCTCTTCGTCTGTTTCAGGTGTAACGATGGTGTACTTGTTGTAAACAGGCCATTCAGGGTTTTCTTCTTCACTTGCCTTTACAGACTCTTTAGCGGCCTCAAAGTTTTCATCGTTTGTGGCCTTGGCTGTTTCTGCATCTGTAGCAGGATCGATGAGCTCGAGCTTACCGTCAACTATCTGCCACTCGATATCCTTAACAGTTCCCTGAGTGAAGTATTTGCCCTTGCCGCCCTTAAGCTTGTAATCGCAGTAAGTTACGCTTCCTGCGCTTCCCGGACCTTCATATCCTTCCTTTGTGATGTATTCAGTATCATCGTAGAGGACAAGCAGATTCTTTCTCTTGAAGTCATTCTGGAAATCGCTTGTATGATACATACCGTCTTCTTCGCTGTAAGTCCAGTAGATATCCTCAAACGCTTTTTCCGAGAACTTTACGCCGATCTGCGTTGCAGCAGTTTCGCTTGCCGGCTCAGCTACTCTGTTGAAGCAGAGCTTTGTGTAATCATTCGGCTCTGTCCTGAATCCTTCGTTCTTGATAGTTGCAGGGACCTTTTCTCCGTAGATAATGCCGCGGTGCTCAACATTTACGGCTCTCGATGTATCTCTGCCGTACATGCCTTCCTGGTCATCAAGGTACATCTGGTCGATATGGTCGACTTTGTCACGCTTGAATACGGTCTTTGCTCCTATATAATCACCCTTCGAATGGCTCATGCCCCAGTGAATGAAGATGGAATCAAAGAGCTCTGAGAACTTAATGAAAGGCGGACGGGCACTTCTTGTAGGTCCGATGACTTCAGGAAGCTTTTCATAATCTGCATACATCCAGAGAGTTCTGGTGATGCCTCCTTCAACCTCACCCTGAAGAACGATATCAGGTGAGTAATTCTCATCATCAAGACCCCACTGAGGCCTTGCATCAGGTGCGTTCTCTACTACGAATGCAGCGACACGTCTGCCTGCAGCAGCTTCATCATAGCCTTCTTCAGCTGTCTCTCCGGTGAGAGCATTGCTTGCAGGTGGTTCCGGCTCTTCAGGCTCAGCAGGTGCTGTACAAGCCGAGAGCAGTGTTGTACCTACCATAGCGATGCAAAGAAGCATCACGAGAAATAGTTTGTTTTTTCTGTTCTTCATAATTACCTCCTGACACTTTGTCAGTATATATTTGTACACAGTTATATTACATTACATATAAATTGTAAGTCCTGCACCTTAACACAATTTCATTGAATGTGTTATATTTAGTATCGGTAAATAAGGGACTGGGTTAATAATAATTGGTAAGGGGGATTCCGCATAATGAAGAGGATTCTTACAGTTCAGGATATTTCATGTCTCGGGAAGTGTTCGATAACGATCGCGCTTCCGGTTATTTCCGCACTCGGAGTAGAGTGTGTAATTCTGCCTACGGCAGTTCTGTCGAACCACACGCTGTTTAAAAGCTTTACGGTGAAGGATCTGTCAGATCAGATCGTTCCGATTTCTAAGCAGTGGCAGTCAGAAGGCGTTGAGTTCGACGCTATTTATACCGGCTATCTCGGAAGCATGGAGCAGATAGATATGATGAAAGATCTGTTCAGGACTTTCGGCAGCGGAGATGACAAGCTCATCTTCGTTGATCCGGTCATGGCTGATAACGGCAAACTCTATCCGGCTTTCGACATGGACTATGCCCGTAAAAATACAGAGCTTTGCTCACATGCCGACATTATAGTACCGAACATCACTGAGGCGTGCATCATGACAGGTACTGAGTACCGCGAAGAATATGACGAGGAGTACGTCAGAGATCTCCTTTCAAAGGTAGTCAATCTCGGAGCCCGTGTCAGCGTGCTTACAGGTGTTTCTCTGAGCGAGGGAAAGACAGGCGTGCTCGGATATGACAGGGTAAAAGATGAATACTGTGTCTACCAGAACGACAAGGTCAATGCAATATTCCATGGAACAGGAGATCTTTTCTCTAGCACGATGATAGGAGAGATCATGCACGGCAAGGACTGGAAAGATGCCGTAAGGATAGCGGCGGACTACACCGCGCACACTATCGAAGTAACGATGAAAGACCCTAAAAAACCTTGGTACGGAGTCAACTTCGAAGAAACTATCCCATACCTTATTTCAATGGAATAGGGGATGTTCAGTAAAAGAGAGCTACAGGATATTTTTGCAGTTAATCTGTTGAAGAATCAATATCGGCATATTATAATAGACTGCGTGGTACAAATATGTGCCACGCATGTCATTATTATAAGGGGCGTTAGCTCAGCTGGGAGAGCGCAAGGTTCGCAATCTTGAGGCCAGGGGTTCGATCCCCCTACGCTCCACCATAGTCACAAGGAGGGGCCCATCTGTCCGAAGGACTGATGGGAAGATCCCTTATGACATTACCACACCAGACCCGTTGAAAATCAGCGGGTCTATTCTTTTGGCAGTGGTTGGCTGTGATTAAAAGAAGTTCTCTTCTGAATAACTTGATTATTTGATCACTGCAAATGATTGTGCTCCTATGCT
>CADBKM010000010.1 GCA_902795265.1 uncultured Eubacteriales bacterium | reverse complement strand
CCCCATCTTTTAAAAGAGAGGATTTCAGACTATCGCATTATGCGCGAGAGGATAATATACAATGGAAGACATTGAACTGAGAAGATTAGTGATCAAGGCATTCCACATGGATGATGTCGAGTTCGGAGATGAGAACAAGATCACTACAGGCGGCAAGATGACCATTAAGAAAGACGGTCTTGACGCGCTGGCCGCTAAATACAGCGAAGTAATAGAGAAAATAGACATCCAGATCATCAAACCCGGTGATCATGACAGATATACAAACACCATCATGGATATCATTCCGATTTCTGTGAAGGTGCTCGGAAAGTGCGGAGAGGGCATCACTCACACTATTACAGGTGTATATGTTATGCCTACAGGCGTTGACGTCGACGGAGAGCAGGCTCACGAGTTCGGTTCCTCAGAGGGCAACCTCAAGGATATGCTCTACCTCAACAGAGCCGGCACACCTGCTGATGACGACTACATCATTTCATTCGACATAACCTTCAAGAAGGGTATGGGCCAGGAAAGATACGCGATAATCGACGCGTACAGAATGGTCGAGGAGTGGATGAATGAGTTCAGACCTCAGCTGAAGAAGTTTGAGGGCACCAAGTGCACCGAGAGACACGAGTATTATGACAGAATCCGTAAGGGCCAGAAGAAAGTACTCGTTATCAAGGAGATGGTCGCTCACGGCGCGATGCTCGACACATGGATCTTCCCTGAGGAGGAAAGTCACTTATCGATTACGGCGCGATGCCTGTCATGCTGACTCCTAACGAGTTCAGAGACGGTGCTATCAAGGCGATGAACTAAGGAGGTGCAGTATGGGAGTAGGTCCTTCGACAAAAGAAACAAGCCTTCACCATTTCAGAGATCCGCTGATCAGACTGCTTGGTGAGGACCCTGGCATCGACCTGATGGGAGTTCTGGTATTCGGTTCCCCTGAGGGCAACGAGGAGAAAATCAGATGCTCCAGAACAGCCGCAGTAGTCGCTGAGTGCTGCAGACCTGACGGAGTCATCGTTGAGACAGACGGATGGGGAAACCTTGACGTAGACTACGTAAACTGCGTAAACGAGATAGGTGAGAGAGGGATCCCTGTTGCCGGACTCAACTGGAGCGGCACAGCCGGAACTTTCGTAGTTGAGAGTCCGTATCTCGACAACGTTGTAGACTTCAACAAGAATCCTGAGGGCATCGAGTCCAACATCGTAGGTGAGAACAACTACACCGAAGACGATGTAAAAGAGTGCATTAAGAAGCTCAAGATCGCTATGCTCAAGAAGGAGCGCGGAATTAAATAAACAAGCAATCAAATAGCGGCTATAAAAGTCGTGAAGCGGAGACTGAGCTTAGTACCGTTGCGTATAACCGCGACGAGGCGAGAGCCGTGCTCCGCGGCAGGACTTTTATAGCCGCCGTTTTTTTATGCCTAATCTTCAAATAGTGGGGTTGAGAAGTAGCGCTCTGCTGTGTCCGGCAGCACTGTTACTACTGTCTTGCCCGGTCCGAGTTTTTCGGCCAGCATGATCGCTGCTACAACGTTGGTTCCTGACGATATGCCGCACATGATGCCTTCTTCCTTTGCAAGGCGCTTTGCCATGTCGAGGGCGTTGTCATCCGGGATTATGCAGGTGTTGTCATAGATCTCGGTGTTCAGGATATCCGGAATAAGTCCGTCGCCTATGCCCATCTGCACATGTGTGCCTATGCTTCCTCCTGCAAGGATCGCAGCGTCTTCAGGCTCAGCAGCCCATATCTCGATATCCGGATTGTGCTCACGAAGCACTTCTCCGATACCGGTGATAGTGCCGCCTGTGCCTATACCCGAACAGAAGCCGTGGATAGGGCCGTTGACCTGCTCAAGTATCTCTTTAGCCGTTGTCGTTTTCTGCGCAACGATGTTGTTCTTATTGATGAACTGCTGAGGAACGAATACTCTGCTGTCCTGTTCCTTCATTCTCATGGCTGTCGCAAGGCATTCATGGATGCACTTTCCGATATCGCCCTCGTCGTGAACGAGTACGACTTCAGCTCCGTAGTGCTTCACCAGCTTGCGGCGCTCTTCGCTGACCGAGTCAGGCATGACTATTATCGTCTTATATCCGCGGACAGCACCCACGAGAGCCAGACCGATCCCCTGATTGCCGCTGGTAGGCTCGACTATTATGGAGCTAGGACCCACTACACCGGCTTCCTCGGCTGCCTGTATCATCTTATATGCTGTTCTTGTCTTTATCGAACCGCCTACGTTGAGACCTTCAAATTTTACGAGGACCTCTGCATTGGTAGGAGGGTTGATATGATTGAGGCGTATCATCGGGGTGTGTCCCATTGCCTCGAGAATATTGTTATAAATCATTATTTATCCTGTAACTTCTTATTTCAAAAAACATACAAGGTATTTTACATCTAACTATGTAAGCAAGGCAATAACGGCGGAATAAAAACCGCAAATTAAGTGAGAGGAAGCAGGAGCACTGCAGTTGTGATATACTTATTCCATGTTTACACATTTGCATCTGCATACTGAATACAGCCTGCTCGACGGCATGAGCAGGATCTCCGAACTCCCTTCACTGGTGAAGGAGCTCGGCATGGATTCGTGCGCCATTACTGACCATGGCGCCATGTTCGGCGTGATAGATTTCTATAAAGCATGCAAAAAGGCCGGCATCAAGCCTGTCATCGGCTGTGAGGTATACACCGCCGCACGTACGCTTTATGATAAAGACCCGGACAGAGACCGCAACTCAGGCCATCTGATACTCCTTGCCGAGAATCAGAAGGGCTACAGCAACCTTGTAAAGATTGTGTCGAAGAGCTATGTCGACGGTTTTTACTATAAACCGCGTGTCGACAAAGACCTTCTGAGCCGTTACAGCGAGGGCATAATCTGCCTCTCGGCCTGTCTGGCCGGTAACGTGCAGCGTCTGATCCTTACGGGTGATGACGAAGGCGCAAAAAAAGAAGCTCTCTGGCTGCGGGACACCTTCGGCAGCGATAATTTCTTCCTTGAGGTACAGAATCACCTGCTAGAGGAGGACAGGGTAGTGATCGACGGGCTTAAAAGGCTCAGCAAAGAGATCGGCGTTCCTATGGTTGCGACCAACGATGTCCACTATCTGAGGCGCAGTGATGCTACCGCTCAGGATGTGCTTATGTGCATCCAGACACAGGCGAAGGTGACAGATGAGAACCGCATGCGTTTTGAGAACGATGAGTTCTACCTGAAATCGGAAGCGGAGATGCTTGAGCTCTTCCCTGACATGCCCGACGCTGTAGAGAGATCGCACGAAATAGCCGAAAGATGCAATGTCGAATTTGAATTCGGCAATTACCACCTGCCTGAGTACATTCCGCCTGACGGAAAGAGCACTAAAGATTACCTTCGTGAGCTCTGCTGCAGGGGACTTGTCAAGCGTTATGGCGAAAGCGCGATGGACGCGGATTCCATGTACAGGCAGAGGCTTGAGACCGAGCTTGGCGTCATCGAGGGAATGGGCTATGTGGAGTACTTCCTTATCGTATGGGATTTCATCAATTACGCAAAATCCCACGGCATAGCTGTAGGTCCCGGAAGAGGATCGGCAGCAGGCAGCATAGTTGCCTACAGTCTCGACATAACAGAAATAGATCCAATCAAGTACAATCTTATTTTCGAAAGATTCCTTAACCCTGAACGTGTCAGCATGCCTGATATAGACATTGACTTCTGCATCGAAAGAAGGCAGGAGGTTATCGACTATGTCATCCGAAAGTACGGAAAGGATAAGGTCTCACAGATAATCACCTTCGGTACTCTCAAGGCCAAGGCTGCCGTCAGGGATATCGCGAGGGCTCTCGACGCGACGTACGCGGAGGGAGACGCTATCGCAAAGGCGATACCGAACGAACTCGGCATCACAATTGCCAAGGCGCTCGAAGTCAATCCCGACCTCAGGCAGAGGTATGAGTCAGAGCCGCTTGTAAAGCAGGTGCTCGACCTGTCGATGGCGCTCGAGGGTCTGCCGCGCCACGCGTCGACTCACGCGGCCGGCATCGTGATCTCCAAGATGCCTCTCGATGAATACGTTCCTCTGTATTCGTCCGATAAGGGTGTCGCTACACAGTTCAATATGACCACGATAGAGGAGCTCGGACTCCTTAAGATGGACTTCCTCGGGCTCAGAAACCTGACGGTCATAAGGGACGCTCTCCGAATGATCAAAGAGAACCATGGAATAGATCTGGATTTTTCGTCCATGGATTTTGATGACCCTGAGGTATACAAACTCATTTCAGACGGAAATACGAAGGGCGTATTCCAGCTTGAAAGCGGCGGCATGACGGACTTCATGAAGAACCTCAGACCGAGCTGCTTCGAAGATATCGTCGCCGGAATCGCTCTTTACAGACCGGGTCCGATGGATTCGATCCCTAAATACATAGACAACAAGAAGCATCCTGATCACGTTAAGTATGTGGATCCGCATCTTGAACATATACTCGGAGTCACCTATGGCTGCCTCATCTATCAGGAGCAGGTAATGCAGATAGTCCGTGACCTTGGCGGCTACTCATTCGGCCGGTCCGACCTTGTCCGCCGTGCCATGAGCAAGAAAAAGCTGCAGGTGATGCTTGAGGAAAAAGAGTACTTCATCAACGGAAAGACCGACGAGGCGGGCAATGTTGAAATAGCAGGCTGCGTGCGCAATGGTGTGCCTGCGGCTGCTGCCGAGACCATATTCGAAGACATGGTCACCTTCGCTTCGTATGCCTTCAATAAATCACACGCGGCTGCATATGCCGTGATCTCATATCAGACAGCATATCTGAAGTGCCATTATCCGGTGGAATTCATGGCAGCTCTGATGACCAGCATGGCAGGCGATGCAAGACACACGGCAGACTATGTAAGAAACTGCAGAGAGATGGGCATCGCTCTTGATCCGCCTTCAGTCGTGAAGAGTGACAAGAACTTCTCCGCAAAGGACGGGCGCATCAGATTCGGAATGCTTTCGGTCAAAAATGTGGGCGAGGGCATAATCGATGCGATAATTGAGGGCCGCAGTTCTGTTGAAGGCACGCATGATGTGTACGAATTTATCGATTCCATAGATGCCGGAGAACTCAACCGAAAGGCGATAGAATCTCTTGTCAGAGCGGGTGCTTTCGATGATATCAATCCTAACAGGGCACAGGTAATGGCGGTCTGTGACGACGCTGTGCAGCGTGCCCAGAAGAAGGCGAAGCATGGCAGCAAGGCGCAGATCAGTCTGTTCCAGCTAGAAGATTTCGCTGATGAAGCCTTTGTGAGCCCTGAACTTCCGAAAGTTGCGGACTTCAGCAAAGATACTAAGCTTGCGATGGAGAAAGAGATGCTGGGCGTTTATCTGTCCGGTCACCCTCTCGATGAATATGCGGCTCTTATAAGAGACAACACGAGCGCCGGCACGGCTGAGCTTACCGGAGGAGGAGAGGAATTTACCGCCGAAGGCGACGATGCCGACAGCATGATCATCAATACATCCTCATTCAAGGATGGCGACAGTGTCATCATGGCAGGCATGATAAGCGGCGTCCGCACCATGATAACCAGAAAGTCTCAGGAGATGGCAAGGCTTACGCTTGAAGACTTCGACGGAGTCATAGACGCGATCGTCTTCCCGAAAGTATTTGAGCGGAAGCGCAATCTCGTAAGCAACGACATGATAGTCGGCATTCTGGGACGCGTCAGCTTCAAGGATGAAAGCGAGGCTGAGATCCTCGTAGAGGATATAGTCCCGATAGAGAATATCGCATCGCTGGCCAGAGGCAGGGCAGGAG
This sequence comes from uncultured Eubacteriales bacterium, assembly GCA_902795265.1. Classification (GTDB taxonomy): domain Bacteria; phylum Bacillota; class Clostridia; order Peptostreptococcales; family Anaerovoracaceae; genus Crickella. The sequence goes on along the minus strand of CADBKM010000010.1, from coordinate 45,266 downwards.
GCAGACAGCAGCCTGACTACGGATACTATAACGGTGCTCCTCATGAAGAAGCCCCTCGTGAAGCACAGAGACCCGCACCTTCGCCTGTCAATGATCCGGTAAAGCTGAGAGTAAATGAAGAGGTACTCGCGGCTCACGGCAGCCCGAGAAAGCTGCTCATGCATCTGACAGATATGATCAGTCTGTATCCGGGAAGCAGAGATGTGCTTGTATACTTGCCGGGGCAGAAGCCGATGAGGTGCAATGCCGATAAGCGCGTCACGTTCACTGACGATCTGCGCGCAAAGCTGGTAAGACTTCTCGGAGAAGAAAACGTTAAGGGATAGAGAGAAGAGCATTAATGAAAAAAAGCATTGTAATATACACGTCAAAAAGAGGATCCACGAAGCAGTACGCGGAGTGGATCGCTGAAGACCTCGGCTGCGAGGCTGTTCCTCTTTCGGATGCAAAGGGAACAGACCTTTACAGCTATGACTGCATCATTTACGGAGGATGGATCCGCGGCTCCGGTATCGTTGATTTCGATAAATTCGCGAAGATGCTCGATGACGAGCTCATGAAGCGGCTCATCGTTTTCGGAGTCGGTTTTGCTGATGAAACAGCAGAGAATTATGCTCAGGTGTGGGGATATAGCCTCGGGAAGATCGATCCTAAAAACGAAAACCGTGTATTGATGTACATCCTCGGGGGAAGGTATGACCCTGAGTCCGTAACGGGTCTTGATAAATTCCTCATGAAGACCATGCGTGCCGTGCTTCTTTCGGGCAGCACGAAGGACGTGAAATCGCAGGCCAACATGATGAAGGACCGCATAGACAACGGCTGTGATCTCGTAAGACGTGAAAACATCACATCACTTGTAAAAGATGCCCGAAAAAAACTGTTGTAAACCAAGATATTGATAAAGGCTATGATGTGACAGAAATTTATAGAAAGAGCCTATTTGTTATCTGAATACCTCGAAATTACAATTGTAATGAGGTTTGCCTCAGTATTTTTTCGAAGAAAATAGGAGGAGTAAATAATGTCAATTGAACTGGAATATGCATTAGAGCATAAGAATGATCCTGCAGTTCTTTGCTGCAGAATGGAACCTGGCGAAATTTCGCATCACAACCTCGAAGACCCTGCTATCTTCCCTGATCTGGTAGACACAGGACTTCTGAAGCTTGACGGATGCCTCACAATCGGACAGTGCCTCGGCGCTACTCTGAAGGAAGTCTCTGACTCCCTCACACCGCTCACAGCAGAGATCGTTGATAACATTCAGGATCCTGACGCAGGTGAAGAGGAAGCAGCAGAGGAAGCACCTGCTGAAGCAGCAGCTCCTGCACTTGCAGTACCTGCAGGCACACAGATGACATTCGGCGGCGGAGTTGTTAAGCTCTACATCGCAGAGGGCAAAGACATCGCGATCGAGTTTCCAGTATAAGCGATAAAGAGAGAGAGGACGGATATCCGTTATCCTGCATCGGGGCGGAGTCCGTCCTCTTTTTTATTGCGCAATTACTTGCGTTATCTGCTCCGATGAAGCATAATATGTAGACTGGTTTTTTTGAACCGGTATAACAAAAGGATATGGGGTATAAGATTTTTTGAAAATGTGGAAGAAATTATTTGAACCTGTTGACATGACAAAAGGCGATCCGGTACGCCAGATCGTTAAATTCATGATACCTATGCTGATAGGTAACGTATTCCAGCAGCTGTACAACACAGTTGACAGTATTGTCGTTGGCAAATATATAGGCGACAATGCACTCGCTGCAGTCGGAAGCGCAGGCCCTATAGTCAATCTTCTTCTCGTGCTCTTTATCGGTATATCAGTCGGAGCGGGCATCATGGTGTCGCAGTATTTCGGGGCAAGGCAGAGGAACTCTCTGTCGAAGACGATCGGATGCTGCATAACGATGACCTTTGTCGCATCTCTTGTAGTCATGGCTCTTGCTCCGCTTGTTACGATGCCGCTTCTGAAGCTGCTCAATACGCCAGCTGAGATCATCGACTGGTGCGACGGTTATCTGAAGATATTGTTCCTTGGTATAGCAGGCTGCGCTTTTTACAACATACTCGGAGGCATGCTGAGGGGTCTCGGCGATTCCGTATCGGCGTTGCTGTATCTTGTGATAGCAACTCTGCTCAACATAGTGCTCGATATTTACTTCGTAGCCTCGCTTGATATGGGAGTTGCGGGTGTAGCTCTCGCTACTGTAATAGCTCAGGGTGTTTCAGCTGTGCTTTCATTCCTCAAGCTCCGCCGCAGAACAGACTGCTTCGATATGAAGGCAGCTTATCTGATCCCGTCCAGGAAGTATCTGCGCGAACTGCTGAGGCTGGGACTGCCTTCAGGCATCACGCAGGCTATCTTCTCACTGTCGATGGTAGTCGTGCAGTCGCTCACGAACAGCTTTGGCCCTATGTGCATTGCGACGAACGTAATCGTTATGAGAGTAGACGGTTTCGTAATGATGCCGGCGTTCTCGTTCGGATCTGCGATGACTACGTTTGCAGGGCAGAATATCGGAGCCGGCAGGCTCGACCGCGTCGAAACGGGTGGAAAGAAGGGTACTTATGTAGCCATGGCAACATCCGCTGTCATTATGGCTGTCATACTTGTTTTCGGAAGGTACCTGATGGCTCTGTTTACAAATACTGATGAACTGATCGAGCAGAGCTATCATATGATGCTGATACTCGGCGCAGGGTATATAGCAATGGAAGTGACACAGTGCCTGCAGGGCATTATGAGAGGAGCCGGTGATACGATGTCTCCGATGTGGCTTTCGATGATATCGACTGTTGCCATCCGTGTGCCTCTTGCGTACCTGATGACCTGGATGACAAGATCGCCGGAGAATCCGAACGGGCAGTTCTATATGATGTTCGTTTCACTTCTCATTACCTGGCTGATCGGTGCTGCCATGACTTTCGTGGTTTATAAAGTCGGACGATGGAAGCGTAAGGCTTTGGTATAGATCGGTATAGAAGGGTATTGCGTATTAGATTACCGGAGGTATCTGTATGAGAGATTTCAGATGGGAATGCAGAACAAAAGTAAGATTTGGTCAGGGCTGCGTCAGCGAATACCTGCCTCAGCTTGTAAAGGAATACGCTCTGCCGGGGCGCAACGTGATGATAGGCTACGGCGGAGGTTCGATAAAGCGTAACGGTGCATATGATGATGTCATTTCAGTGCTCGAATCGTTGGGCTACAGCCGTGAGGGCAATGCCGCGGAAGGTAATCTGATAGTTGAATTCCCGGGCATAATGTCGAACCCGACGCTCAGCAGAATGAAAGAGGGCGCTGAACTCGCATCAATGATGGATGTCGGACTCATTATAGGCATTGGCGGAGGATCTGTCATGGACTGCTGCAAGGCCATTGCCGTACAGGCCGGATACGAAGGCGACGCATGGGAAGATTTCTGGATGCAGGGAAAGCCTATGACTCACCAAGTCATACCTTGCGGTGTAGTCGTGACAATGCCTGCAACAGGCAGCGAGGTGAACGGCTGCGCCGTGCTCACAAACGAAGAGACCCGCATCAAATGCGACAGGGATTATCCTGAGATGAATCCGCTCTTCGCTCTTATGGATCCGCTGTATACACTCACAATGCCGCTGCGCCAGCTCAGAGCAGGTACTTTCGACATACTCTCACACATAATGGAGACTTATTTCAGCTACCCGCTCGAAGAGAATCCTGCTGATGACGTTGCCGAGGGCCTCATGAAGGGCCTTGTCAGAGACTTCAGAGCCGCGATCGCGGATCCTGAAGATATACAGGCCAGAAGCAATATAATGTGGACGGCGTCTCTTGCGGAAAACCGCATCATCAAGACCGGAAAAACACTCGATTTCCAGGCTCACAACATGGAGCATCAGCTGTCGGCATACACCGACTGCAACCACGGAGAAGGGCTCGCCGTGCTGCACCCGGCCTATTACAGACATATATACAAAGACGGACTTCCTAAATTCGTGAGATTCGCGGAGAGAGTCTGGGACCTTTGCAGGGATGACTATGAAAGCGATGAAGAGCTGGCTTCTGCAGGAATAGATGCTCTTCAGGCATTCATAAAAGAGGCAGGACTCCCGACGACTCTCAGAGACATAGGCTTCGGGGCGGATGAGGAAAAACTCCTTCCGGAGATAGCTGAATCCTGCTTTATATCACAGGGCGCTTTCAGGCCTCTCACTGTGGATGAGATCCTTGAGATCTACCGTGAATGCTGGTAAATAATGATTGAACAAACATGCTTCTGTACAGGAAGCATGTTTTTATTTGCACAAAATTTGGAGTCGACTGCAAAAATAATTGACGGTGCAATTTTGTGCAAATATAATAAAGATAAAAAGAATTCTTTGTCTGAATGGCGTAATGGAAAAAGGGGGACGCTATGAAAAAGAACGATACTTTAACTCCGTTGCGTAAGCTCGGATATGAGGCCGGAATCGGCTCGGAATCCGTAGTTTACAACATGTTTTATGTTTACTTCATTCTGTTCCTGACGACTGTAGCGGGCATCAATCCGGCACTGGCAGGTACGATATCGCTCATATCTGTCTGTGTTGACGCTGTAACGGACCCGCTGATCGGCTGGATCTGCGATAAGCCGGGTGCGGATATGAAGAAATACATGCTCGTCGGCGGTGTGCTTACAGGTATACTTCTCGGATGCACATTCTTTATAGTGCCGGGGAGCCAGGCAGTGAAATTCATTTATTACACATTGGTATCGTCGCTGATGTGGGTGGCATATACGGCATTCTGCATTCCATATTACGCCTGTGTCACGCAGATGACAGATAACTATGACGAGCTCACAAAGATCAGAGGCATCTCATCGATGATGAACGCTCTGTTCATCTATGTCGGTGCCGCGCTTCCATCCGTATTCGTAGGTATCTATACAGGCATTCTCGATGAGAAGACAGCCTGGACGGGTGCTGCATTCTCTATCGGAGCTATCTCGATCATATTCGGTCTCATCAACTACTTCTCGATCAAAGATGTAAGATTCATCCAGAAAGCAGCTGAAAGCGAGACAGACGGACTGTTAAAGACATACGGAGACCTCCTGAAGCTGAAGCCGATGAAGTGGTTCATCCCTTGGGTATTCTTCATGCTCTTCGCCAACGCCATCGCTACTGCCAACGTGGAATACGTAATCATTTACAAGGCAGAACTGCCGGCGACCGTAATCACAGAAACTTCAGCTATGACAGTTGTCGCGTTCCTGGTCGGCTCTCCTATAATGACCTGGGTAGCAACGAAGTGGGACAGAAAGCATGCGGTAATAGCGGGCTATGTGCTCTGCCTGATAGGTCTGGTATTCTGCAAGATCAAGGGCATCAGCTCACTGCTCGACATATTCATTCTTCAGGGAGTTACAGGCCTTGCCGGTGTAGGATTCTGGTGCTTCTTCTATGATTTCTCATACGACCTGATCGAGCTCGATGAGTACAAAAACCACAAGAACAGAGCCGGATGTATCACATCGTTCCCTCAGCTCGTACAGAAGCTGGGTAACGCTGTAGGACTTCAGGCAATCGGTATCGCGCTCGCTATGATCGGTTTCAATTCTGCCAAAGAGGTGCAGGATGCGTCGACACTTGTCGGACTTGAGAATATCTCGACACTCTTTGTAGGAGCGTGCCTGTTCATCTCGCTTATCTGCATCATCAAGTATCCTATCAACAAGGTAAAATACGCAAAGCTGCAGGCAGCAAACGAAAGAAGGCGCAGCGGTGAGACGGATTACGTTGATCCTGAACTCGAGCATATTCTTTAAAGGAGTCTGATATGGCTAAACTGCTCAATGAATATGATTTTGACTCCGTGCTCGCTGCGGAAGGAGAGCTTCTGAAAAACAGGAAGCATCTGAAAAAGAGCGCGGTCGGGAGATATACGGAGTATTTCGAAACTAAGTGCAGAGGGTCCAAGGAAGAGATGGAGAAGGCGAAGCTGGTGATCCCGGGAGGGATACAGCACAACCTCGCCAATAACCATCCTTTCCAGATAGCCATTGACAGGGCTGACGGTCCGTATCTGTACGACATAGACGGCAACCGCTACATAGACTTTCTGTGTGCCGGCGGACCGACGATTCTCGGAAACAACTGGCCTTCAGTGCAGCAGGCTGCTCTTAAGCATCTTTCGGAGCAGGGGCCAGTATCGGGACTCTACTCGGTATATGAGAGAGAGCTGGCTGAAATGATCGTCAAGCACGTGCCGGGAGTAGAGATGTTCCGCGCACTCGCAAGCGGCACCGAGGCAGACATCATCGCTATAAGGCTCGCGCGCGCTTACACAGGAAAAAAACATATAATCAGATTCCGCGGCGGCTACCACGGCTGGTCGGATCAGCTGGTATATAACTCGGACGGAAAAGGCGATTACATAAAAGCCGGTATCCCTTCGGACTGTTTCAAAAACACACATGCCGTGCCTATCAATGATACGGAAGCTCTTGAGGCAGAGATACTGAAGCATCAGGATGACGGCGGTGTAGCGGCCTTCATCATGGAAGCTGTCGGACAGGACAGCGGCGCAGTGCCTACAACAAAGGAGTACCACAAGGCGGCAAGAGAGCTCTGCGATAAATACGGCATGCTGCTCATTTACGACGAGGTAGTGACTGCTTTCAGGCTCGGTATGAGCGGCGCCCAGGGCATTTTCGGGACTGTGCCTGACCTGACCGTGTTCGGCAAGATAATCGGCGGCGGCTTCGGCAACTCCGGCGGAGTGGGCGGACGCAGAGAGATTATGGAAATGCTGGCTGCGGGCATCTCCGCTGAGAGCCTCAACAAGGTAAAGGTAGGCGGTACGCTCACCGCAAACCCTCTTACAACACTTGCCGGACTGACAGTTCTCAGAGAGCTTGAGTCGGGCGAGGTACACAGAGAACTCGATAAAGTATCTGACTACTTCATGAGGGGACTGGCGGATATCACGGAAAGGTATGATGTGCCGGCAGTGCTCTTCCATCACTCCTCGATACTGCATATCGATGTGAGCGGCCTGGCATATGTCGACTACTATTACAGCCCGGATGATCCGGACTATATGAACCAGCTGATGGCTTCATACATGGACTACATAGGGTTCTCGATGGCACTGGCTGCGGAGGGCCTCATAATAGCAAACGGCGGCAAGACTTACTTCCCGTACGGCAGCATCGGCATCGTCGATGACGCCCTCGATGTGTATGAGAGAGTCTTCAAAGAATATGAATAAAAAAGGGAACGGTAGTGAACGAATGAGTAAAACCGGACTGGCAGAAAGAAAAAAGAACCGCAATATCGAGATCGTAATGCATAACGCCCTTCATTATTTTGAGGCGAACGGATATGACAACACTACGATCGAGCAGCTTTGTGATGCGGCGATGATCTCGCAGTCCACATTCTTCAACTACTTTGGGACAAAAGAAAAAATAGTCGAGCTGGTGATGAAAGACGGTCTGAAGGACTGCTATGAATTCCGCGAAAAGATACTGGCTGAGACGGCGGATATGAAGGAAGCCGCCAGAAAGATGCTGATGTTTATCTGCGATGCCAATGATAAATACTGCAATACAGTCAGCGTATTTCACAGGATCGCGCTTCAGCGTCAGGAGTTCAGAGCGATCGAAGAGGAACACAATGTTCTGGGCGCTCAGATGGTGGAAGCCGCGTTTGAAAGCGCCGGTAAAGAATGCCCTCTGAGCAGGGAGTCGCTTGAGACTGTACTCGGCGGGTGCTTCGCGGATCCGTTTCTGACGCTTTCGCCTGATGAGGCCTGCGCCAGAACAAGACGGACCATCTCGGAATTGCTCGATTACCTGTTTTCGTAAACACTACAGCCAAAGAATAGATACAGGAGGTATCTGAAATGTCATATGACGGATTTGCAATTGATAAATACCTTGATGCAAACGCGGTAAACGCTCAGCTTGACAAGCTCAAAAGCGGAGCCGTTTACGGAGTACTGCCTGATGCTCTCGCGCAGTATGAGAATGAGTATTTCGAAAAGAAGTGCCCGCGCTCAAAGGCAGATATAAGCGAGGCAAAGAAGATCATTCCGGGAGGAGTCCAGCACAACCTCGCGTTCAATTATCCGTTCCCGATCGTTATAACAAAGGCAGACGGCGCGAAGCTTTATGATATCGACGGAAACGAATACTACGACCTGCTTCAGGCAGGCGGACCGACGGTGCTCGGGAGCAATCCTCAGGTGATCAGGGAGAAGGTCATCGATCTTCTGAATACCTGCGGCCCGTCGACCGGACTTTTCCACGAGTACGAGTACAAGCTGGCTAAAAAGATCTCCGATCTGGTGCCTTCGGTAGAGATGTTCCGCATGCTCGGCTCCGGTACTGAAGCTGACATGGTCGCTTCGAGAATCGCCAGACTCAAGACCGGCAACAAAAACATCCTGAAGATGGGCGGTGCATACCACGGATGGTCTGACATGCTGGCATATGGCATAAGGATACCGGGAACAAAAGGCCTGCAGTCGAGAGGAATCCCTTCATACGCATTCAGCCATACCGATGAGTTCTTCCCGGGCGATCTCGATGATCTCGAGAAGAAGCTGAGAAAGAACAGGCTTACAGGCGGTACTGCTGCTGTCTTTGTTGAACCGGTCGGTCCTGAGAGCGGCACATGGCCTGTGACAAAGGAATTCATACAGGGAACAGTCGAACTCGCTCATAAATACGGAGCACTCGTCGTATTCGATGAGGTAGTTACAGGATTCCGCATCGGCCTTTCGGGAGCACAGGGCTATTTCGGAGTAGACCCTGACCTGACGGTATTCGGAAAAGTCATCGCAGGCGGTTACCCTGGAGCAGGCGGAATAGGAGGCCACAGAGACTGCATGCAGCACCTCGGAGCCGGACTCGACTCATCGGGCAAAAAGGTGAAGAAGGCGCTTTGCGGCGGCACCATGGCGGCAACGCCGATAAGCTGCTGCGCCGGCTATTATACACTCGAAGAGATCGAAAAGACCAATGCCTGCGAGAAGGCAGGGCGCATGGGCGACCGCCTTACTGAAGGTATCAAAGCTTCTGCTGAAAGACACGGACTGCCGTTCGTTGTATTCAATCAGGGCTCGATATGCCACGTAGATACCGTCGGAACCATGCATTACGCGATCGACTGGAGCAAGCCTTGGCAGATTCCGAACATCCTTAAAGAGACCTCGAGAAGGCAGAAAGAGATGGAACATATCGGAGCTGCATACATGGCCGAAGGTATCATAACTCTGGCAGGCTCAAGACTTTACACGAGTGCGGCATACACTGAAGAAATGATCGATGACGTAATTGCGAGATTCGATAAAGTATTCGACAAGTGCGGCAGACTTGATAAATAGTAAGACGGTATCTGAAGCACTAAGAGGGGGTGCGCTTCATGACAAAAATTCTTGCATATGATATCGGAACGACAGGCGTCAAGACATGCCTGTATCATGTAGATAAAACTCTTGACCTGGCCGGATCCGCCTCTGAAGGCTACGAGCTCTATACTTTCCCTGATGGAGGAGCTGAGCAGCATGCCGATGAGTGGTGGGATGCCATCTGCAAAAGCACTGCGGAGGTGCTCAGAAAAACCGGTGCTGATCCGGCGGACATCGACGGCATAACATTCTGCTCACAGATGCAGGGCCTGGTGCTTGTAGACGAGGAAGGAGTGCCTGTCAGGCACCCGATGAGCTACATGGACCAGCGGGCATCCGAAGAGATGAAGGAAGGAATAGTAAACGGCCTTAAGATAGCGGGCATGAACGCTGTGAAGCTGCTTAAATCACTGCAGATAACAGGTGTTGTGGCAGCCAGTGTCAAGGACCCTATCTGGAGATATAACTGGGTCAGAAAACACGAACCGGAGAATTTCAGCAGGGTGAAATGGTGGCTCGATGTCAAGGAGTACATCATAGGGCGCATGACAGGTGAATTCGTCATGACTGAGGACTCGGCATGCTCGACCATGCTCTACGACACACGTAAGAAAACACGTGGGTGGAGCGAAGAGATGTGCGACATGTTCAACATTGACATAAGCCATATGCCTCCTGTAATAAAGACCACGGATGTAGCCGGCCGGCTCAGAGAGCGTCAGGCTGCCGAACTCGGCCTGAAAGCAGGGACAGCCGTATATGGCGGAGGCGGAGACGCGTCACTTATCGGGATCGGCGCCGGCTGCGTCAGGAAGGGTGAGACCCACATTTACTGCGGAACTTCCGGATGGGTCTCGACTCTGATAAGACGTCAGGTAGTCGATACGGAGTATATGATCGGCGGAGGACTGGCAGTCGTGCCGGGACTCTTCAATTACTTTGCCGAGATGGAGACTGCGGGCAAGAGCCTCGAGTGGGTCAAGGACCACCTGGCAAAGGATGAGATCGGAGTATACATGGATCAGGAGGACATAGCCGGAAGCAAGGAAACGGTCTATGAAAGCCTCTATGAATACATGTCGGAAGTGATCGACAGCTGCCCGGCAGGAGCGGGAGGCGTTATTTTCACTCCGTGGCTGCACGGCAACAGATGCCCGTTCGAAGACCACTATTCAAGGGGAATGTTCTTCAATATCTCACTCGATACCGGCAAGACAGAGATGCTGCGTGCCGTGACTGAGGGCGTCTGCTATCATCTGAAGTGGATGCTCGAATGTGAAGATAAAAAGATCAAAACCTCGAAGACGATAAGATTCGTAGGCGGAGGAGCGCTTTCGCCGGTTACCTGCCAGATACTCGCGGATATCACCGGAAGGACCATTGAGACCGTAGACAATCCGCAGAACGCCGGAGCTGCAGGCGCGGCTCTTATGGCAGCTGTAGGAACAGGCTCGGTCAAAAAGATCAGTGAGGCGGGAAGTCTGATCCCTGCTGCCGCGGTCTACAGTCCGCGCACCGATGACGCGGAAGTATATCAGAGAAATTATGAGGTCTATAAAAACCTCTATAAATCAAACAAAAAGAACTTTGAGATGCTGAACCGCGTGTAGAACCCGCAGATAGGCCGGAAGCAGCAAAAAACATTGGATTTTCAAAGAAAAAAAGTGTTTTAATACTTGCAAACGTAAATGCATTTACCTATAATATATGGGCGCGCGTCATGCGCGTCCGTATTTATTTGTCACACTGCAGTCAGCCGCGGTGCCCTGAAACTCAGGGGTTTAAGGCGTATAGCCAATAGGCTAAGACTCAGTGGAAGTTGATTAACCGGAGGTTAAAAAATGTCAGTAGTATCAATGAAACAGCTGCTCGAAGCAGGCGTCCACTTTGGACATCAGACAAGAAGATGGAACCCTAAGATGGCTCCTTACATCTTCGCAGAGAGAAACGGAATCTACATCATCGACCTTCAGCAGACGCTGGGACTCATCGATGACGCATATGATTTCATGAGAAAGGTCGGAGAGACCGGCAAGCCGGTTCTGTTCGTCGGAACAAAGAAGCAGGCTCAGGCTGCCATCAAGGATGAGGCTGAGAGATGCGGAATGTTCTACGTAAACGAGAGATGGCTGGGCGGAATGCTCACAAACCACAAGACTATCAGCAAGAGAATCGAAAGACTCGCAGAGATCAGACAGATGCAGGAAGACGGCACAATCAACAAGTATGCCAAGAAAGAAGCACTGAAGATGATCGCTGAGGCTGACAAGCTCGAGAAGTATCTCGGCGGAATCAAGGACATGAAGGGAATGCCTGGAGCAATCTTCGTTGTTGACCCTAAGAAGGAAAGAATCGCTGTCAAGGAAGCCGCTATCCTCGGTATTCCGGTAGTAGGTATGGTAGATACAAACTGCGATCCTGACGACGTTGACTATGTAATTCCTGCAAACGATGACGCTATCAGAGCCGTCAAGCTGATCACAAGCTGCATGGCTGACGCTATCATCGAAGCAAAACAGGGTGAGAGCTTCCAGGAAGCTCCTGCAGAAGCTGAGGCTGAAGCAGAAGAGGAAGCTGCAGACGAAGAGTAATTCAAGGAGGACAAAATGGCTGTAACAGCAAAGATGGTTAAAGAGCTGCGTGATATGACCGGCGCAGGAATGATGGACTGCAAGAAGGCTCTCGTTGAGGCTGACGGCGATATAGATCAGGCCGTTCAGATCCTCAGAGAAAAGGGACTTTCGAAGGCTGCCAAGAAGGCCGGAAGAATCGCGGCTATGGGTCTCGTTAAGACTTCCGTATCGGAAGACGGAAAGACAGCTGCAATCGTAGAAGTCAACTCCGAGACAGACTTCGTTGCTAAGAATGACGAGTTCATCGGATTCGTTCAGGGACTTGCTGATCTGGCTCTCGAAGCTGAAAGCAATGACATGGATGCATTCAAGGCTATGGCATTCAACGGCTCCACAGTAGGAGAAGCTCTGACAGCACTCATCGCAAAGATCGGTGAAAACATGTCAGTAAGAAGAATCGACAAGGCATCCGGAGAAGTTCTGTCCACATATATCCACGGTGGCGGAAACATCGGCGTTATCGTTGCTGCTAACGGTGCAGACAATGATGCCAACAAGGAAGCTCTGAAGAACGTTGCAATGCAGGTTGCTGCTATGAACCCACAGTACGTAAGCAGAGATGAGATCTCTGAGGACGAGCTCGCCAACATCGGCAAGATCACTCTTGAGAGCGCACTCAACGATCCGTTCTCGCTTCCAAAGCCGATCCTGAACGGACTCCTCGAGAAGGTTGCAGACGTATGGGACAAGGCAGACCTTGATATCCTCGCTGAGAAGAAAGCAGACAAGAGCTTCAACTTCAACTACCTGCCAAACTTCCTTTCAGACGAAGCAAAGACAAGACTTGCAGGTCTGGCTATCGCAGCAAAGATGGAGATCTCCGAGAATAAGATCTTCAAGGGCCTGGTAGACGGCCGTGTAAAGAAGCAGCTGAAAGAAATCTGCCTGATGGATCAGACTTACGTAAGAGCTGAAGACGGAAAGCAGACAGTTGGTGAGTATCTGAAGAGCGTTGATAAGGATCTCTGCCTGACAAAGGTAGTCAGATTCGAGGTAGGCGAAGGAATCGAAAAGAAAGAAGAAGACTTCGCTGCTGAAGTAGCTGCACAGATGGAAGCAGCCGCAAAGTAAGATAAGACTGATAAAAATCCCCGGCAATGCCGGGGATTTTTCCTTTCTGACTTCTTTATTTACAGGTACCGGTCGAGCTTCTCCCAGAGTTCTTCGCCGGTCTCTTTTATTGTATCTTTGACGTCTTTACCGAAAGACTTCAAGCTTTCCGCAGCTTCGTATCCGGTGGTTATGGCATCAACTATCGCCTTGTTGCGCATTGATCGGATGGAAGTCTCTACTTCGGCCTGTGTCTCGGCGATATCGCGTCTGAGAGCTTTGCCTGCTGCGTCGATGTCTCCGAGCACCTGCATAAGTTCTCCCTGAGACTGCAGCCATGAGCCTCTTATAGGATCGTGTCTTCCGTAGACTCCGCTCTTATAATTGTCAATAACTGCTCCATAGCGATCATATGCGTGCGCCACGGCATCCTCCCATGATATATAGAGCTCATCTCCTGCGCATTTGCCGACTGCTCTCATACGCCCGGGATCGCCGCAGAGCACAGTCAGTTTAGCAGCAAGGGATTCCGCGTTCTCTTCTATGAGGAAGCCGTTACGGTCGTCAGTTACTCCTTCGGAAGCGCAGCTGCCGGCGATTATTACCGACGCTGTATCTGAAGCAGCAGCCTCTCTGACTACAAGTCCATTGGTATCAAAGGTGGAAGGGAAGAGGAAGAGATCGGCGCGGCTATACCATGCGCGGAGCTTTTCCCTGTCGGAGATCGCACCCGTGAAAAAGACCTTACGGCTGAGACCAAGGTTTTCGGAATACTCGCGGACCTCATGCTCATCGCCTCCGCCTCCGACGAACACCATGCGGAAATCGATCCCGTTTCCATCGAGCTTTTTCAGCGCGTCGAGTATGATGCGGAGTCCTTTGTACCACATCAGCCTTCCTATGAAAAGGAAGAACGGAACTCCTGACGGCAGATCATAGCCCGAAGTGGTCTCGATGACAAAATCCTCTGATACTTTCTCTCTCGGAAGGTCGACTCCGTTTGGCATGACGATATAATCACCTTCATAGCCGATGGATCTCAGATTTTCACCGGCGCCTCTGCTGACTGTCCATATCTCATCGCAGGCGTTCACATTGCGGAGAAGCGCCTGCAGGGCACCTTCCTGCAATATGCGGCTTTTGACCGCGTTCGCGATATCTATATCGTACTTTGTATGCCATGTAAGCACGAGCGGAAGATCGTAAGCTTCAGATAGCTGCCTGGCAAGAAGGCAGGATGTGACAGGGCAGTGTGTGTGAAGCAGCGTAACGTGCTGAGCTTCTGTCTCGTGTGCTGCTTCAGGAGAGAACGGATAGCCTGTAACATATCCGATGAGTTTTCGTGTATCTATACTAGGGTATCTTACGACAGGGAAATCATAGGCGCTGTCGTCCGATCCCGGTATCTGCGGAGTCACTACAAGTGAGTGTCCGTGATCACGCTCTATATAGCGCGCGTAGTTGAGCACTGCATTGGCCACGCCGTCTATGGTCGGCGGGAAAGAGTCATTCAACAGGCAGATAGTCTGTTTGTTATCCATCTTCGAATCACCTCCATGCATGGATTTGTTACACTTATGTATTGTAACAGATTGAAGATAGGATTTCCTTATGCGCATTGCCTGAACGGACTTTTTGAAGTAAAATTCTCCTCGTAGGTAGAAAAGAGGGATCGAAATGAGTGAACAGACAAACAGAGAAAGCATAATTGTAAGAACGAGTATTGTCGGGATCGCTGTCAATGTCCTTCTTGCTGCATTCAAAGCAGCTGTCGGACTGCTTTCCAACTCGATCGCGGTAGTTCTCGATGCAGTCAACAACCTTTCAGATGCGCTCTCATCCGTTATAACGATAGGCGGAGCAAAGCTTGCCGGAAAGAAACCTGATAAGGAGCATCCTCTCGGGCACGGACGTATAGAGTATATCTCGGCACTTATAGTAGCTGCGATCGTACTGTATGCCGGAATCACATCGCTGGTAGAGTCGGTCAAAAAGATCATAAATCCGTCAGCTCCTGATTATTCGACAATTTCGCTTGTGATAATTGCTGTAGCGGTGCTGGCAAAAGTGCTTCTCGGACGATATGTAAAAAGCAAGGGTGAGCAGACACATTCCGGAGCTCTTATCGCATCGGGTACAGACGCTCTTTCGGACGCGGCTCTGTCGTTTGCGGTCCTGCTGACAGCCCTGCTGTATACATTCAAGGGCATTTCTCTTGAGGCTTATGTCGGTGTCGTCATTTCGGGCTTCATCATCAAAGCAGGTACCGAGATGATAAGCGATACCGTGAAAGACATCCTCGGCAGAAGAGCGAGCGGCGAGCTTTCAAACCAGATCAAAGAGATAGTGACCTCAGACCCTGAGGTGCTCGGAGCTTACGATCTGTTCATACACGATTACGGCCCGGGCAAGGCATATGCTTCCGTGCATGTCGAGCTTCCTGATAAGATGACTGTCGACAAGGTCGATATACTTACGCGCAGGCTGACAGACAGGATCTACAGGGAAACGGGAGTTATCCTTACCGGTATGGGTATCTACTCGCGCAACACAGACCCGGAGGCAGAGAAAATAAGAAAAGAAGTAGAGCAGATCGTGCTGGCTCATGAGTGGGCGCTTCAGATGCACGCGTTCTACATCGATGAAGAGAAAAAGATCATGCGCTTTGACGTGGTAATGAGCTTCGACAAGCCTGATGATGAGGGAATACAGACAATAGTCAATGAGGTCGGAAAAGTATATCCGGATTACCACCTCGTCGTGGTTCCTGACATAGATATTACAGATTAAGGAAGTTAACAAAAATGGAAGATTATATTGTAAGAGCGACGGCTGCTGATGATACTGTAAGGGCATTTGCCATAAGATCGACGAATCTGACGGCCGAAGCACGCGAAATTCATCACACCTTTCCGGTAGTTACAGCGGCACTCGGAAGGCTTCTAAGCGCGGGAGCCATGATGGGGTCGATGATGAAGGGAGAGAACGATAAGCTGACTCTTCAGATGAAGGGTGACGGACCTATCGCGCAGATGACGGTTACCGCTGACAGCCACGGAAATGTCAAAGGCTTTCCGGCAAACCCGTCAGTGGATATACCGCTGAAGCGCGCCGGCAAGCTCGATGTCGGCGGGGCAATCGGAAAAGGTATCTTCACTGTCATCATGGACCTCGGACTGAAGGAGCCGTATAACGGGCAGGTAGAGATACAGACCGGAGAGATCGGAGATGACCTGGCTTACTACTTCACAGTCTCAGAGCAGACACCGTCTGCTGTAGGACTCGGAGTAATGGTGGATACGGACAGCTCGGTAAAGCACGCAGGCGGTTTCATAATACAGATGATGCCTGATGTCGCTGAAGAGACCATCGAGGCACTCGAAGCAAAGCTGAGCGGAGCCGACCCTGTAACGACAATGATGGATAAGGGCATGAGCCCTGAAGACATACTTGAATACTATCTTAAAGATCTGGGGCTTAAGATCACGGAGAAACAGCCGGTCAGATATCACTGCGGCTGCTCAAAAGAGAAAGTGGCAGGGGCACTTGCAACAATAAGCACCGACGATCTTAAAGATCTTATCAATGACGGAGAAGAGATAGAAGTAAAGTGCTATTTCTGCAACTCCGCGTACAAATTCAGCACAGCAGAGCTTGAAGAGATGATCGAATCCAGATAGGAGAAATGCCATGTTCAGAAAGATGAGAAGAAGCCCGCAGGCCCTCAGCCATGAAGAGATCGTTGATCTTCTCAAAAAAGAGACCAGAGGAGTGATGTCAGTACAGGGTGATGACGGATACCCGTACGGAGTTCCGATCAATCACTATTATGATGAAGAGGCCAACAAGCTGTATTTTCACGGAGCGACTTTCGGGCACAGAGTTGACGCCGTAAAGAGAGACCCGAAGGTCTCATACTGCGTGTTCGGTCAGGACTTCCGAAAGGAAGGCGACTGGGCTAAGTATGTGAAGAGCGTCATAGTCTTCGGAAAGGCCGAGCTCATAGAAGACAGAGATGAGATCATCAGGATCTGCAGACTTCTCTGCGATAAGTTCCCATGCACTAAGGAATATGTAGAGCATGAGATCGCCCATGACACTGACAGGACTCTTGTTATTGCGATCGATATAGAGGACATGAACGGCAAACTCGTTCACGAGGCATAAATCATTACCTGCGGAGCATGGAAAGCATTTCGGATAATAAACAAAGATGTGTAATAGTCGGAGGCGCTGATATAAGCGACTATGCAAGAATGCGCACTTATTTAAGTGCGCATGATTTTGTCATATACTGCGACAGCGGACTTAAACATCTGAACGGCCTGGGGGCGGCTCCGTCGCTTCTGGTAGGGGACTGGGACTCGCATGAAAATCCTCACCTCGATGTTGAGACTATAACTCTGCCTGTAGCCAAAGATGACACCGATACAGTCTATGCGATGCGCGAGGGTATCAGGAGAGGGTTCAAAGAATTCCTGCTGCTTGGCGTGATCGGAGCAAGATTCGATCACACTCTCGTAAACGCATACATCCTTTCGGCTCTCGAAAACAACGGCTGCCGCGGCATGATAGCGGATGATTACTCCGAGATGGAGCTCATTGCATCGCACGGTGATGAAGAAGGATCCGCGGAAGTAGACGACAGCTATCCGTTCTTTTCGCTTGTGGCGCTTGAAGGGGATGCTGCAGGTGTGACTATAAAGGACGCAAAGTTTGAGATAGAAGATGCAGTCATAGGGCCTTCTTACCAGTATGCTACAAGCAACGAGCCTTTGCCGGGTCAAAAAGCCCGCATCAGCGTAAAAAACGGCCGCTTGCTTCTTATAAAAATCACAGAATAAACACCATATCACTACCCATTCCGTTGATAACGCCTCTAACTTCGTGATAAACTATATCGACTGAGAAGGAGGTATTTAATGGACAGAACTGGTATTACGGAACTGAACTTCAGCCCGACTATCGATACAAAGACTCTGAGAGACGCGGGGATCGGTCTCTCCTCAACATATACTATTTTACCCGGTTTTTGCGATGTGCATGTGCACTTCAGAGAACCGGGTTTTTCTTATAAGGAGACTATCGCGACAGGCTCAAAGGCAGCTGCTCACGGCGGTTACACAGCGGTATGCACGATGCCTAATCTGAATCCGGTATCTGATTCGGCGGCAACTCTGAAGATGCAGCAGGATATCATAGACAGGGATGCCTGCATACACGTTTATCCATACGCGGCAATAACAATTGGCCAGAAGGGAGAGCAGCTTGCCGACCTTAGCGGCATGGCAGCTGACTGCATCTCGTTCTCCGATGACGGTCACGGCGTTCAGTCCGACGATATGATGAGAGAGGCGATGCTTAAAGCAAAGTCACTCGGAAAGATCATAACAGCTCACTGCGAGGTCAACAGCCTTCTTAACGGCGGATATATACATGACGGCGCTTACGCCGCTGCTCACGGCCACAGGGGCATATGCTCGGAGTCGGAATGGAGACAGATAGAGCGCGATCTCAAACTGGCTGACGAGACGGGCTGCGCTTACCACGTGTGCCATATCTCAACAAAAGAGAGCGTGAGCATAATAAGAGATGCCAAAAAGAGCGGTGTTGATGTCACCTGCGAAACCGGCCCTCATTATCTGCTGCTCGATGACAGCATGCTGGAGGAGGATGGCAAGTGGAAGATGAATCCGCCTCTCAGAGATGCATCAGACAGAGAAGCTCTGCTTGAGGGCATCACGGACGGAACAATAGACTGCATAGCTACAGACCACGCTCCGCACTCGGCCGAGGAGAAATCCCGCGGACTCGAGAAGTCAGCCTTCGGAATAGTCGGCATAGAAACAGCATTCCCGCTTGTATACACCTATCTGGTTATGCCGGGGATCATAACGATGGAAAAACTCGAGCAGCTGCTCGTGTATAATCCGCGCAGAAGGTTCGGAATACCGCTCGGCAATGATTACTCAGTCTGGGATCTTACAGAAGAGTGGACGATAGAAAAAGAAGAAATGCTCTCCATGGGAAGAGCGACTCCGTTCGAGGGATGGAGAGTCATGGGCAGGAATTATCTGACTGTATGTGACGGAAAGATCGCATACAGCGCAGCAAAAGATCAGTAGTTATTATTAAAAAAAAGGGTGGAACAATGGCAAAAAGAGAAGACATCAAAAAAGTACTTATTATCGGAAGCGGACCTATAGTTATCGGACAGGCTGCAGAATTTGACTACGCCGGTACGCAGGCGTGCCTTGCTCTCAAAGAAGAGGGCTACGAAGTCATACTCTGCAACTCCAATCCGGCCACGATCATGACAGATACATCGATCGCGGATAAGGTATATATGGAGCCGCTTACGCTGGAATACGTGGCGAAGATACTCAGATATGAAAGACCTGACGCGATCGTCCCGGGAATCGGCGGACAGACAGGGCTCAACCTGGCGATGCAGCTCGACCGCAAGGGCGTACTGGCAGAGTGCCGTGTAAAGCTGCTTGGTACTCCGGCAGACTCCATTGAAAGAGCGGAAGACAGAGAACTGTTCAAAGAGATGTGCGAGTCCATCGGCGAGCCTGTTATTCCGAGCGAAATAACATATAGCATCGAGGAAGCGAAAGCTGCAGCTGAGAGGATCGGTTACCCTGTAGTTCTCAGACCGGCATTCACACTCGGAGGCACGGGCGGCGGCTTCGCGAATAACGAAAAAGAGCTCGAAGACATCGGCATCAATGCGTTCAATCTTTCACCTGTGCATCAGGTACTGATCGAAAAGTCCGTAAAGGGCTATAAAGAGATCGAGTTCGAAGTAATGCGTGACGGCAGTGACAGAGCGATCACCATCTGCGGCATGGAAAATGTCGATCCGGTCGGCGTTCATACCGGAGACTCCATAGTAGTGGCGCCAATTCTTTCGCTGAACGATCACGACCTTAAGATGCTCAACGATTCGGCGATCAAGATCATCCGCGAGCTCAAGATCGAGGGCGGCTGCAACGTTCAGTTCGCTTTGCACCCTGAAACCAGCGAATACTACCTGATCGAGGTCAACCCGAGAGTTTCCAGATCATCTGCGCTCGCTTCAAAGGCATCGGGCTATCCGATCGCAAGAGTGACCGCAAAGATCGCCATGGGCATGACTCTCGACGAGATCGAAGTCGCGGGAGGACTTGCCTCGACAGAGCCTAGCCTCGACTACATAGTAGCGAAATTCCCGAGATTCCCGTTCGATAAGTTCAGCGATGCCACGAATGTGCTAGGAACACAGATGAAGGCTACCGGAGAGGTAATGGGAATCGGAGCTACTCTGACCGAGAGCTTCCTGAAATCCATACGCTCCCTTGAGACAGGTGTCTGCCATCTGCATCTGGCTAAGTTTGACAGCATGAGCCGCAACAGCCTAATGGAGTACATCTCGGAGTTTAAGGATGACAACATGTATGCGATCGCAGAGCTTCTCAGACGCGGTATCAGTGTGGAAGAGATCCATAAAGCCACGATGATAACCGACATATTCCTCGAGGCGTTCAAATCCATAGTGGATATGGAAAAGACTCTTAAGGAGAGGGTAAATGATATAAAGACCCTTAAGGCGGCAAAAGTAATGGGATTCTCCGATAAGGAGATAGCCCGTCTGTGGAACCTCAGCGAGACCGAAGTATACCAGAAGAGAAAGACCAACGGCATCACTCCTGTATTCAGAATGGTCGATACGCTGCACACCGGCAAATATATCGCTTACCTGTACTCGTCGTATACAGGCGTTAACGAATCCATACTCACAGACAAAAAGAAGATAATCGTACTCGGCGCAGGTCCTATCAGGATCGGACAGGGCGTGGAATTCGACTACTCGACCGTCCATGCTGTTCAGACCATCAGGCGTGCCGGATACGAAGCGATAATAATCAACAACAACCCGGAGACTGTTTCGACAGACTACACGACAGCGGACAAGCTCTACTTCGAACCGCTGACGGCTGAAGATGTAATGGCCATCATAGACTTTGAAAAGCCTGAAGGTGTCATCGCTACTCTCGGCGGTCAGACGGCCATCAACCTTGCTGAGCCGCTGATGGAAAGAGGAGTGAAGCTGATTGGAACTGACTGTGAGGCCATCGACAGGGCAGAAAACAGAGACAGGTTCGAGAAAGTTCTCGAGGATCTGGGAATACCTCAGCCGCCGGGGCGTGCGGTCACAAAGATCGAAGACGGAGTCAGGGCTGCGGCAGAGATCGGCTATCCGGTACTTGTGAGACCGTCGTTCGTACTTGGCGGCCGTGCGATGCAGATCGTAGGCGATGAAGCTCAGCTCAGACAGTATCTCAAGACAGCGGTAGAGATCGACGAGGATAAACCTGTACTTGTAGATAAATACATACTCGGCAAAGAGGTAGAGGTAGACGCTGTTTGCGACGGACGCGACGTGTTCGTACCGGGCATCATGGAGCTGGTCGAGAGAACGGGAATCCACTCGGGAGACTCTATCTCGGTATATCCGACGTACTCAATAAGCAATAAGGTAAAAGGTCTGATCCTTCAGTACGCTAAAAAGCTCGGTCTGGGCATAGGAATAATCGGACTTTACAACATACAGTTCATCGTTGACGAGAACGATGACGTGTTCATTATCGAGGTCAACCCGAGATCATCAAGAACCGTGCCGTTCCTCTCAAAGGCAACGGGATTCAGCCTTGCAGATATCGCAACAGAGGTCATTCTCGGCAAGACACTTAAAGAGCAGGGCATATTCGATCTTTATCCTGAGGAGAAGAAGCGCTACTACGTAAAGGTACCGGTATTCAGCTCCAACAAGATAAAAGGCCTCGACTCCTATCTGTCGCCTGAGATGAAGTCCACGGGAGAGGCAATCGGATACGACAACAAGCTCAACCGTGCGCTCTATAAAGCTCTTACGGCATCGGGCACAAAGCTCCGTAATTACGGCACTGTGCTGGCAACTCTCGCCGGAGCTGACAAGGCAGAGGCACTGCCTCTGATCCGCAGATTCTACAACCTCGGATTCAATATCGAGGCGACTCCGGGAACTGCTGCCTTCCTCAGGGAAAACGGCATAAGGACACGCTCGATGAAAAAGATCAGCGAGGGCTCGGAGGAGATCCTTGAGGCTATCAGAAAAGGTCATATCGCTTATATTATCAATACGCGTAAGGTAGGAGACCACGTTACGGCAAATGACGGCGCGCTCATAAGACAGTGCGCAAGCGAAAACAACGCAACGCTTTTCACTTCACTTGATACAGTAAGCGTTCTGCTCGATGTACTCGAGGAGACCACACAGACTATTTCAACAATAGACGCATAAGAGAACCGGATATGAAACAGGGCATTTATACCATAAGAGAAAACAGACAGCTTACACCGACCACATGGCGCATGAAGCTCGAAGGCGATGTGAGCGGCATCAGGGCACCCGGCCAGTTCATAAATATAAAACTTGACGGGCACTTCCTGCGCCGTCCTATAAGCATATGTGACGCGGACCGTGATGGCATAACTATCATCTATAAAGTGCTCGGGCACGGCACTGAAGAGATGACCCATCTGGCTGAAGGGAAGAATCTCGATGTTCTGACAGGCCTTGGCAACGGCTACGATCTGGACGATGCAGGCGAAAGGCCGCTGCTTATAGGAGGAGGCGTCGGCATACCTCCGCTTTACCTTGCCGCGCGCTGCATGAAGAGCAGACCGACAGTGATCCTCGGATTCAACAACTCGGATGAGATCTACTATGTCGATGAATTTGAAAAGCTCGGAGCGCGTGTCGTAGTCGCCACGGCTGACGGAAGCTGCGGAGTGCGCGGATTTGTCACCGACGCTTTCAGAGAACTGAGCGAGGCGGGCGAGACATTTACTCATTTTTACACCTGCGGGCCTGAGCCTATGCTGAGGGCTGTATATGACAGGGTATATATCAAAGGCGGCATAAGCGGACAGATGAGCTTCGAGGAGCGCATGGGGTGCGGCTTCGGAGCCTGCATGGGCTGCAGCATGAAGACGGCGAACGGAAATAAGAGAGTTTGCAAGGATGGTCCGGTCTTCAGAACGGAGGAACTGTTATGGTAGATACAAAAGTCGATCTTTGCGGGATCACCATCGATAACCCTGTGATCCCGGCATCGGGCACCTTCGGCTATGGCTATGAGTTTGCAGAGCTGTACGACATAAATTGCCTGGGAACGTTCTCTTTTAAGGGAACGACTCTCGAGCCGAGGTTCGGAAACGAAACTCCGCGCATAGCGGAATGCCCTGCAGGTATGTTAAATTCAGTCGGACTCCAGAATCCGGGCGTTGATGATGTTATCAGAGAAGAGCTCCCTACACTTGAAAGGGTCTTCCACAAGCCTGTAATGGCGAATGTCAGCGGCTTCTCTACAGATGAATATGCAGAGGTGATCAGAAGGCTCGACAGATCACGCATGGCCGACATGATAGGCTGGTACGAAGTGAATATCAGCTGTCCTAATGTGCACGGCGGCGGAATGAGCTTCGGAACTGATCCGAAGATGGCTGCATCCGTAGTTAAGGCTGTGCGCTGGACGACTGACAAACCGATCATAATCAAGCTCTCTCCGAATGTGACAGACATAACAGAGATAGCAATAGCGTGTGAGACCGAAGGGGCAGATGCGGTCAGCCTTATTAATACACTCATGGGAATGAGATTCGATCTCAGAACACGTAAACCGATCCTTGCGAACGTTACGGGAGGCCTTTCGGGACCGGCTGTGTTCCCTGTAGCTTTGCGCATGGTATATCAGACGGCAAAGGCGGTCAGAATTCCGGTTATAGGAATGGGCGGCGTATCGTCCGCAGAGGATGTGCTCGAAATGATGATGGCAGGAGCAGCGGCAGTAGAAGTCGGTGCCGCAAACCTCGTTGATCCGTATGCTTCACAGAAAATCGTCCGTGATCTTCCTGAG
This sequence comes from uncultured Eubacteriales bacterium, assembly GCA_902795265.1. Taxonomy (GTDB): domain Bacteria; phylum Bacillota; class Clostridia; order Peptostreptococcales; family Anaerovoracaceae; genus Crickella. Next base: position 21,255 of record CADBKM010000010.1, on the reverse strand, counting down.
ACCATGAAAAAATTCGGAATAGAGGCTTTTCCTGTTGTATAATTTACACAGGGAGATTGGTTTTTAATATATGTGAGGTGTAACTATGGCTAAACAGAGAGACGTAATAATCGCATGCGACTTTAAGAGTGCCGATGAGACTATAAAATTTCTTGACAGACTTTCAAGAGTCAGAAGCGAGGTCATCAGCTGTGATGATGTAGGTATAGGAGCCGGCAGACCGTTCGTAAAAATCGGAATGGAACTGTTTTATGCAGAAGGCCCGGCCATGATCAAACAGCTGAAATCGAGAGGCCACAAGATATTCCTCGATCTGAAACTGCACGATATACCTAACACGGTAAAGAAGTCCATGCAGGTGCTCGGTGAGTACGGAGTCGACATGGTAAACGTGCATGCTGCGGGTGGTATCGATATGATGAGAGCTGCCAAAGAAGGACTGATGCTCGGCGCGGCAAGATTTGCCGAGAAGCCTAAACTTATCGCAGTCACACAGCTGACTTCTACAGATGAAAATGCTCTTCATAATGAGCTTCTTATCGATAAGCCGATGAGTGAAGTAGTAAAGCAGTACGCTCTTAATGCTAAAGAGGCCGGCCTCGACGGAGTTGTCTGCTCGGCTTACGAAGCTGCGGAGATACATAAAGTATGCGGTGAGGACTTCCTCACGATCACTCCGGGCATAAGGTTTGCTGAGAGCGCATCAGACGATCAGAAGAGAGTTATGTCGCCGGCACAGGCAAAGGATGCGGGTTCTGACTACATCGTTGTCGGAAGACCGATCACGGCAGCCGACAGACCGAGCGACGCTTATGAAAGATGCAGGGAGGAGTTCCTGTAAAGGGATAATTTAAAAAATATGGATAAGAATACAGATATCAAAAGACTTATTGCAGAAGACCTTCTCAGAATCAAAGCAGTATTTCTGAGACCAGAAGAGCCTTTTACATGGGCAAGCGGCATCAAGAGTCCTATATACTGCGACAACAGGCTGACGCTGACTGCTCCTGATGTCAGAACAGATGTAGAGGAATCGCTTGCTTTCACGATCAGAGAAAAATTCCCTGAAGCGGAAGTCCTTATGGGAACAGCTACTGCCGGAATCGCGCATGCAGCCATCACGGCTCATCTCATGGGACTCCCGATGGGCTATGTAAGGTCAGGCGCCAAAGATCACGGCAGAGGAAACCAGATAGAAGGAAGGCTCGAACCGGGTCAGAAGGTAGTGGTAGTTGAAGACCTTATTTCGACAGGCGGAAGCTGCATCGATACAGTTAGCGTTCTGAGATCTGCCGGTGCGGATGTGCTTGGTGTTATTTCGATAATGACATATGGCATGAAGAAGGGAATAGACCGCATGGCTGAGGCAGATATCGAGTGGGTTTCACTCACCAACTTCGATGAGGTAATTGCCGCTGCTGCCGAGAACGGCTATATTGCCCCTGATGACATCTCGCGTCTTAAGGCATTCAGAGATAATCCTTCCGATGAGAGCTGGATCAGCAAATAGACATTGACTCAGGGACTGAGAGATACCACAAATGACATTAATAGCATATCTGATAGGAATAATATCCGGTGTTGCGGCGACCGTTCAGGCAAGCTTCAACAGTGAGATACGCAGTAGATTCAGATCGCCGTATATTACTGCGGCGATCAATTTTGTTGTAGCACTGACCCTGATAGCCGCAGTGATGCTGATTACGGAACACAGCCTTGCGCTGCCGGTCGCAGACATACTCAGATATCCGCCGTGGATATGGATGGGAGGCGTGTGCGGCGCTACTATAGTTATGGCAGGAATACTCTGCCTTCCGGTGCTCGGCAGTGCGCGAAACATGATGCTGCTCTGCTTTGGGCAGATAATGGCGGGGCTTCTCATAGACCACTTCGGTCTGTTCGATGCGCCTGTCACGAAAATGAGTCTTATGAGAGCTCTTGGCGCTGTACTCGAGATAGTCGGGATCGCATTCATATCTGTCGAAAAGGGCGGTAAGAATGATGGCCGAATGAGCAGTAAAGTCTTGCTCTTTGTAATATTCGATATATTTACAGGCTTCGTGGCTGCTGCACAGGTTGCGATAAACGGTACACTTGGTGTAGTTGCCGACAGCCCTGTAAGAGCGACTCTCATTTCAATGTGCGGAGCACTGATCACAATGACTGTTATCTGCTGCCTTATTACTCTCATAGGCGGAAAGAACGCAGCTTTTGACGGAAGAAAAGCTCCTGAAAAGCGTGTAAGATTTACGCCGTTCTTACTAAGCGGCGGTGTAATGGCTCTTGTAGTAGTAGGCGGCAATGCTGTAACAGGTCCGCTGCTTGGTACCGGCATGGTCACCATGATGAACCTGTTCGGCATGATGGCAGCCGGCCTTGCAGTCGACGCAACGGGATTTCTCGGGATCAGCAAAAAACCTGTCACTATGAGGAAACTGCTGGGAATGGCCCTGATGCTTGCAGGGACAGCAATGATATCTTTCTGAAAGAGGTCTGATATGAGCAAAATCAGAATAGCCAGTCTTCAGATGAAGGTCTGTGAAGACAAATATGATAATATCGAGCGGCTCGCTGAGCTGGTCGCGGACGGCGCTGCAGAGGGAGCCGATATCCTCAGCCTGGGCGAGATATGGAACAGTCCTTACCAGACTGATCTGTTCCCGGTGAATGCGGAGCCTGAGCAGGGCGACAGCTGGCTGGCGCTCTCAACAATAGCGAGAAAGAACAACATGTACGTTGTAGGCGGATCGATACCCGAACTCGGAGATGACGGCAATATATATAATACCTGCTATGTTTTCGACAGGCAGGGCAGACAGATAGGCAAGCACCGCAAAGTGCATCTTTTTGACATTTACGCTCACGGTGAGCAGGTGTTCAAGGAATCGGATTCTCTGACAGCCGGCAATACATTCGACACTTTTGAAACAGAATGGTGCACCATGGCTGTCAACATCTGCTTCGACATAAGATTCCCGGAGAGTTCGCGCATACCTGCCCTCAACGGTGCAAAAGTGATCTTCAATCCGGCGTCATTCAATATGACGACGGGACCGGCCCACTGGGAACTGGCATTCAGACAGAGATCAGTCGAGAACCAGATATATATGGTGGGAACATCCGACGCGCAGAATCCCGATGCCGGCTATCTGAGCTACGGGCACTCCATAATAACCGACCCATGGGGGAAGGTCCTGATGCAGATGGATGAAAAGGAAGGGCATAATATAACTGAGATCGACCTTGATTACGTCGATGAAGTGAGGCGGAAACTGCCGCTGCTTTCGGCCCGCAGGACAGATATATACGAATTGTGCTATAATAATACGGATCGATAGAACGTCGTTTCCGTAAGGAGGGTAAAAAAATGGCAAGCAAGAAATCGGGACTTGGCAATGTCAAAGCAAATTCGGGCGGCGGTCTGGGCGGAGCGCTGCTTAAGATAATTGCCGTCGGTGTAGCCGGCGGAGCACTTCTTATAAGCGGAGCTAAATCACTCGGAGAAGTATTGCTCGAAAAGCAGGACAGCAACAGCAAAAAAATCGCTGATAAGCGTGAAGCCGATAAAGAGGCTGTCAGACGCATTGTTGAAAATGATCCGAACGAACAGTAAATAACGAGCTGAAAGGATCAATAGATAAGAAAAAGGAGACTATATAATGGAACAATTATTGACATATGCACAGGAGACCGGCCAGGAGAGCAGCGGCCCATCACTTGTATGGTATATCATCATGGCTATCGGCCTGTGGAAGATGTTCGAGAAGGCAGGCATCGAGGGCTGGGCAGGTTTTATACCGTTTTACAATCAGTACAAGCTCTGCGAAGCTGTTATGAATGACCCATGGTACTGGGTCAGGAAGTTCGCTGTTATCATTCCTGTAATAGGATGGATAATGTATCTTTACTTTGACTTCCAGATCGGCAAGGCAACAGCAAAAGCTTACGGACAGTCCGAAAACTGGGCATGGGGATATCTTTTCCTTGGCCCTGTATTCTACTGCATCACCGGATTCAGCAGCCAGTACAGCTACTATGGTCCTTATGGTTCCGGCGACACACGCACGGGAGCTGCCCGCCAGGCAAAGACAGTTGACTTCGATGTAGTTAAGAACCAGCCACAGCCAAAGGTTGAGCCGAAGGTCGAGCCTGTGGCAAAGCCGGCTGAAAGTGATGTCGAGTTCGACTTCAATCAGGACAACATAAGCGAATAAATAAGATAAAATCAAAAGACGTGTGAGTGCGCTGAGGCATTCACACGTCTGTTTTTTTTTTGCAATCTGTTATTTATCCGCGGAGCTTAGTCACAACATTCTGAAAAACATCCGGAAGTTCTGAATGGAACTCGATGTATTCGTTTGTGGAAGGATGAATGAAGCCGAGTGTGCCTGCGTGCAGCAGCTGGCCGCGGACTTCGATCCCTTCGGCTTTTGAAGACTGCCTGCGCGGTCCGTAGAGCTCATCTCCGACGAGCGGATGATGCATATAAGCCATATGTACTCTAATCTGATGGGTGCGGCCTGTTTCAAGCCTGGCCTTTACAAGAGTATACTTCCCGAAGCGTTCGAGCACTTTGATGTGCGTGACAGCATTTCTGGCGCCGCTGCCGTTGACTGCGTTCCGCATGCGGTTGCGCTCATCACGGCCTATAGGAAGGTCGATCGTAAGCTCATCTTCGCGGATGTTGTCATATACGAGAGCGGTATATTCCCTGGTTACGCTGTGCTCCTTGAGCTGGGCGGCAAGCGATTCGTGAGCTTTGTCGTTCTTGGCTATCATCAGAAGCCCGCTTGTGTCCTTGTCGATCCTGTGGACTATACCTGGCCTGATAACTCCGTTAATGGAGGAGAGGGAGTCTCCCATGTGGTACATGATCGCGTTGACGAGAGTGCCTGAGTAGTTGCCGGGACCAGGATGGACTACCATGCCGCGCGGCTTGTTGATAACAGCGACGTCGTCATCCTCATAAACTATTTCGATAGGGATGTTTTCGGCGCTGACTTCAAGGACTTCAGGCTCGGGCATGTCTATTGTCACGGTATCGCCTTCGGCAACTGCATGCTTTTTTGAAGTGACCGTTTTTCCGTTGATGCTTACGCGCCCTTTTTCGATGAGCTTAACTGCATAGCTTCTTGAAAGCTCATCGGTATTATACCCGATGAAAGCATCGAGCCTTGAGCCGGTATCTTCAGCTGTGGCCTTCACTGAAAGAATATAATCTGACATTCAGGCCTCCTCCTCATCATCCTTATACAAAAACAGAATGGCAAGCATGGCGGCGATGCATCCGCATGTGACTCCTATATCCGCGACATTGAACACGGCAAATCTTCCGCATGAGATCATGTCGGTAACATATCCGAGCATGAGCCTGTCGATCATATTGGATATGCCTCCGGCTGCTACGAAGGTAAAGAGCAGTGGCAGCAGAGTATGGCCTGCGCGGGCTTCTTTTACGATAAAGAAGATGCACAGAAGTATGAGCAGTGATGTCAGAACTATCGTGACGAAGCGGTTGCCCTCGAACATGCTGAATGCCGTACCGGTATTCTGGACATAATAAATACTCATCCAGTCGCCGATCACGGGGATCCTGTCACCGGGCTGCATGTTTGATCTTACAAGGTATTTCGTTATCTGGTCGACGGCAATCAGTGCCGCCGCGACTGCAGGAAATAATAATTTCTTCATTTTTCTAATGATACTATCGAAACAGCTGATTCTCAATGTGTTTTTACTTTCAAATAAAGCTCGTTATCTGCTAAAATTGTTTTATGGTACAGAAAATAAGAGATCAGCTGGCTGATGAGCCTGTAAATTGCGGACGACAGCTTGATGTCGATATCGCCAAGGCAGAGATGGTACTGATGCTGCCTTTCATCCACTGCATTATTGAATGCACGACGGATGAAGGGCTGAACAGCGGCATCCCTTATCTTTTTGATACCATAATCGGCGGACCTTTCAGCGCCCCTATGTATCTTTTCGCCATGGGGATCGGGCTGGTCTACAGCCGCAAGGTCAAATTTGAACAGCAGATAAAGAGGGGCCTGACTCTTATAGGCATCTTTTATCTGAGCAACACCTGCAGGTTTCTTATCCCGTATCTGATCGGCTATAAGATCAGCGGCGACAGGGAGCATTTCATAGATCCGCTGCTTTACAGATGGCTCGGAAACGACGTGCTGCTTTTCGCAGGCCTGGCTATAATAGCCATAGCCATATTCAGGCGGTTTGATCTTAAAAGCAGCACGATGATAGCGATCTCTGCGGTATCAGCTCTTGCGTGCTCTGTTATCGGAGAAATCGATACAGGGTCTGCCATGGGCAATACATTCCTCGGGTATTTCATCGGTACCGATGATGCCACAGGCTATGTTATCTCGGATTTCCCGTTCTTTAACTGGCTTGTGATGCCGGTCTGCGGCTTTGCTTTCGGCAAGGTGCTCATACGGGTAAAAAACAAGCCCGCATTTTACCGCATCATATCAACACCGGCACTTATAGCTGCTGCGATATACTTCCCGATAGGCATTCACTTCGGATGGGGCATGTTCGGCGAGGGGCAGAACTGCTATTATCACATGATGATCTGGGATATTTGCGTATGCCTCTGCCTCAACATAGGCATGCTTGGCATATGGCACCAGCTGTCAAAAGTGCTTGGAACGCGTGCTAAAAGCTTCCTTTCAGAGGTCAGCACCGGAATTACTTCGATATACTGTATACATTGGGTATTCGTAAGAACAATAACTAATGTTATACTATATATAAAGAACGGAACGCAGGTACTGCCTGTCTGGCAGACGCTGCTGCTTTCGTTTGCTATACTTATCGTTTCACTGGTAATATCACATTATTACCGGATCTGGAAAACGATACATTTGGGAAGAAGAGCACTCAATAGAGGATCTGAAAGCGCGTCATGAAAAAAAAGACAAACAGCATAAAAAATACTATGCTGAAGAGCATTGTGATTTTCGCAATTGCTCTTGTTGTTGCGACCGGAAGCCTTGTTTGCGTCCAGTATTACTTTTCGCAGATGAAGAACCTGAGCAACCAGGCTTTTGATTATACGCGTTCGCTCGCGGGCGCTATCAATGGCGATGAAGTTCTCAATTATGTTGAGACACTTGAACCGGATGATTATTATTACGGGATCCTCGCTTATATGAATTCGGTCCAGCGTGAGACAAACATCAAGTACTACTATGTTTTTGTACCGTATGAAAATGATCTTGTCTACGTATGGGATGCTTATTACGAGGAAGGGTACTGTGAGCTCGGTGAGCATGAGGCTTACATGAGTGAAGAGAGCAAGGCGGCAACCTTTGCGGTAATGAGAAAGGATCCTCCTGAAAAGATCAGTCTTCAGAGAGATGAGAAATACGGTTTCATTGCTTCAGCATATTCTCCGATATTCAACAGCGAAGGTGAGGCTGTTGCGATAGCAGCTGTCGATCTGTCTGCTCCTTACATCGGAAAAAGCATTTTAAACTATATCCTTATCATCATGCTTTCGATATTCGGCATCACGCTGATCGCAATGACGCTGTTCTACTCGCTTATCGAGAAGAGGCTTATCAATCCGATCAGAATGCTGAGAACCAGTGCTGACGAGATGATAAATCACCTTGAAAGCGACAGAAAGTTCGATATCGATATCCATACAGGTGATGAGATCGAAGATCTTGCCGGCGCGATCGTTAAAATGGATGGTGACCTCAAGAGCTACATAAAGGAGCTGTCTGCGGTCACTATTGAAAAAGAGCGCATAGGCACTGAGCTGCATATCGCACAGAGGATCCAGGAAGGAATGCTCCCTAGCATATTCCCGCCTTATCCTGACCGTGAGGAGTTCAATCTGTATGCCGCGATGATACCTGCAAAGGAAGTAGGCGGAGACTTCTACGACTTCTTCATGGTGGATGACGACCACATAGCGCTCGTAATGGCTGATGTGTCCGGCAAGGGAGTTCCGGCAGCTCTGTTCATGGCGATATCGAAAATACTCATAAAGACCAACACCCAGTCCGGCAAGAGTCCGGCGGAGGTTATGGCAAAGGTCAACTCGCAGCTCCTCGACGGCAACGATACAGGTATGTTTGTAACAGTATGGCTCGCTGTGATCGAGATAAGTACCGGAAAGGGTATAGTCTCGAACGCAGGCCATGAGCATCCGGTGCTGAAAAAAGCGGATGGCTCTTACGAGGTAATAGAGTACAGACACTCACCTGCAGTAGCGACTATAGACGGTATCAACTTCAGAGAGCATGAATTCACTCTTGAACCGGGAGACTCACTCTTTGTATATACAGACGGAGTTACGGAAGCTACCAATATAAAAGAAGAGCTGTTCGGAGAAGACCGCATGCTCGATGCGCTTAACAGAAACAAAGATGCGCAGCCTGAAGAACTGCTGCCGGCCATGAAGAATGCAATAGACGAGTTCGTCGGTGAAGCGCCGCAGTTCGACGATATTACGATGCTGTGTTTCAAATATAAAGGTAAAAAATAAGAAAAGACGAAGTGGACAAGTTTCCAAATCATAAGAAAAACAGATGCCATAGGGGCATCTGTTTTTTTGGTGGTCTGTGAGGGACTCGAACCCGCGACATCATGGTTGTGACCCATGCGCTCTCCCAGCTGAGCTAACAGACCTTATTAAGCCGTGCGCGTCTGACCGCGCACGACTATTGTACTCCTTTTCAGATATGATTTCACTAGTTTATTTTTTTGATCCGGGCAGCTTCGGTGTCACGTAAACTGTCTGATTATGAGTGAATATGACCATGCCCGGTTTTGAGCCGTTAGGCTTTTTGACATATCTGACCGGAACATAGTCAACGGGCACGTTGTCGCTGCCGGACGCTTTGCTGTGGTAAGCGGCTATCGATGCAGCCTCGTATATGAGTTCTGCCGGAAGGTCGTTGATACTGCGGCCGTCTTCGAGTCTGACTATTACATGAGATCCCGGTATATCCTTGGTATGCATCCAGACATCGGTCTTGGATGCGAACTTCATGGTGAGCCAGTCGTTTTCGGTGTTGTTGCGCCCGACCAGAACAGGGGTACCGTCGTTCAGTGTATACCTGATCGGCTCGGGCTTATGGTTCTTTTTCTTTCTCTGCGAAGCTTTCTGCCTTCTTCTTAAATAGCCTGTCTGTTCAAGCTCATCCCTTATGGAGTCGAGCAGGGGAACATCGCCTGCTGACTCTATGTTCTGTATTACGGATTCAAGATAAGCTATGTCTTTCTCGTTATCTTCGAGCTGACTCTGCTTCTCGTGTATGGCTGTCCTGGCCTTGGAGTACTTCTTGAAGTACTTCTGGGCATTTGCCGGCGCGGATATCTTTTCGTCGAGCGGTATGCTTATCTCCTGACCGTCGTAGTAGTTTATGACTTTTACGCTTCTGCTGCCCGGCTTCACAAGGTGAAGGTTAGCAGTCAGCAGCTCCCCGAACAGCCTGTACTTATCTGAGTTCTCGGCGTTGAGAAGATCCTCCGACAGCTTCTTCTTTTTGAGAAGTGCTTTGCTCAGCGAGGCCTGAACGGACTTGAGCATAGGCATGGACTTCTGCCTGACCATGTTTGAAGCCACACGGTTCGAATAGTAATAATCGATGCACTCCGACACAGTGTCGAAGTATATGGTGCTGAGCTCTTCAAACTCAGACAGAGGGGTTATATGAAACTCCCTCGGGGTCCCTTCGCCGTCGACATAAACGCGCGGCCTTGCGCTGCCGTCATCTATTGAGGCGAGTATATCGACCAGTCTTCGGGCAGGTACTACCGATATGACCGAAGCATCGTGAGTCGTATAGCATCCTGCGAGCATCTCGCGGCTTATGGAAGGGGAGATGCCGGCGATGCGTGACATGATTGCACGGTCATCATGCGGCAGCTCGGTATCTGCTGTCACTTCAGTAAATGGCAGTTTGTCCTGAGCAGGAGGGTACTTGTATACCACTCCGGGCAGAAGCTGGCGGTATCTGTTTACGTCAATGGAGATGCGTTTTATTGAGTCGATTATCTTGCCGCTTTCGAGGTCGATAAGAACGATATTGCTGTGTTTTGACATGATCTCGACTATGAGCCTTCGGCATACGGAAAAGCCGAGCTCGTTCTGAGCCTCAATGTCGATCTCGAATATACGCTCCGAATCCTTCTGCCTTAAGGCTGTTATGCGGCCGCCCTGCAGATGCTTCCTGAGAAGCATGCAGAAGGTAGGGGGCTGATCCGGATTAGTGTAGCTGCCGCCTGTGAGACAGACGCGGGCAGCCTGGCTGTTGCACGAAATGAAAAGGCGCACATTCCCACGCGCAGTGTGAATGTGCACCAAAAGATCTTCGGGACCCGGCTGGTAGACCTTTTCGATCTTGCCGAGCACGATGCGTTCTTTTAATTCTTTTGCAGCAGCATATGTAATGATACCATCGTAAGCCATGTGTTATTTGTTCTGTCTGCCTTTTCCGTGACTGCTCTTGATGCTGTTGATAGGCGTCAGCTTGAGATACTCGGAAAGAGGCGCATCGTTCATGCAGAGTTCGATTATCTGTCTGCCCAGAGGGTCAAGTTCAGGAACGAGGAACTGCTGCAGCTCTTTCTTGAAGAAATCCGTGAGTATCTTTGCGCAGGCATCGTAGCCGTCATCACCAAGTCTTACCTGAAGCTCAGGTCTCAGGAAGTTGAGTCGTATGTGCTGTCCGTCTATGCGCATCTCATCGAGAGAATATCCGAAGAGAGGGCAGCGGGCTTCTACCAGATGCTTCTCCATTAAAGTGCAGCTCCTGCGGGCAAGGTACTCGCGGGTGATCCACTCAGCCATGAATCCGACCTTGTATGCTCCGATGTGCTGGTTAGGAATAAGAATGTTCAGCGTGTTCGGAGTATTTACTATCTGGTGAAGAAGCATGTTTGCCTGTGTCACTTTCTGACCTGTGGAGAACGGCCAGTATGATCCGACTCCCTCAGCCGAGAGACCGCTTCCGCCGGAATTGTCCGCTATGGAAGGATTCTTGAATCCGCGCGGCGAAATAAGTCTCCAGAGCCATGCCAGTGCAGGCGGCACGATCTGTACGAATCCCATGATGCCGTAGTCAGGAGCATCCTTTGTGCTTGGCGGCATCCTTACGCCGAATGAACGTACGTCGACCTCAAGAGGTTCATCTCCCGGAATGATATTGTCTATCATATCGCGAGGAATGATGACTCTCGGATTCGAGCACGGCTTTCCGTTTGACTCGATCGTGTGCTCCCAGATGAGGCATGTAGCTCCGGGTGTTCCGTCGATATTGAAGAATTCGAGCGGCTCTTCAGGATGTATGCTGATCCTCTCGTAAAGAGGGATGTTGCCGTAGTATTTGTCACCGTCAACTCTGAGGAACCAGCCGTTCTCGGCATCGGCGATAACGAGCTTTCCGGAATCGTTCTGGAGATCTTTATGTGCCATTACCATATCGTCGGCGATAGGGAAGATGTCGCAGGTATCTCCGAGATTGAGGTGGAAGGACTCGCCTGTAACATTGTCTTTTGCGACGAGAACACGGTTGTCCGATTCGCGGTGTATCTGCTCGAGCATCTCGCTCTTGCCGCCGCCGGAAGCGCCCTCGTGCATGAATACGAACTCGTTCTCATACGGAGTCTGCAGCAGGGCTGCGGAAGCGTGGTTGGTGATCCAGCCTTCGCTTTCTCCGATATCAAGGAGTATGGCGAATACGCCTTTTTTGGCGCTTGGACCCGGATAGAGATTGTATGAGAATACTTCATGCAGCTTGCTGCCGCGGCAATGTACTACTGCCTGCTTGCCGCCGAAGTGGGTGTGCCTGAAAGGAGGCGCAACATAGATGATGGATCTCGGCTCATAGCCGTCTTTTATATCATCTATGCTGATGAAGTCCTGTATGTTCGAGAGTGCGTACGCGAAGAATGCTGCGTTGGCAGGGCAGACCACAAGGCACGAATATGTATGAGCCTTGCCGCCGATGCCTGCAGGCATCATGACGAGATTCTGCGATGACAGCCAGTTCATGGTTGCTGCTCGCAGATCTCCGAACTCCATTCCCCAGGACTCTTTGAAGCGAGGCTTGTCTGTAGGCAGATCATCGCCGATATACATGCAGTTAGGAGCGCGCCTTCTCATGTACTCATCTGTGAAGTTTACTGATGCGCCGTTTTTGCAGCGGACGACCTCAGCTTCCTGTATATAGCCTTCTCCCGGAATAGTGTAGCCTACTATCTGCACGCTGCCTCCCGAGGTGCCGAAGCAAAGCTCATAGAGCTCCTGCTTGGTCTTCGGAAAGTAAATGTTAGGGCAGGCTTTCAGTGCGGCCATAAGATCGGCCGGTAACTTCATTTTGTTAAGATAATCAGATTTCATTAAGTCAATCCTTTAGTTTTTTAAGTTTCTGTGCGTAAAAGTAATCACAGTTCTGTTTATTGTACTATCGGACGGCTTTCAATGCAATGATTTATAGTGCGGATGCTCCTTTTAGAAAGATGGCTTAAAACTCTGAACGTTTCCTTCTTCATCGAGGGCATATACCCATTCGCCTATATACACGCCTCTATAGATCTGCTGTCCTTCGAGTTTGTGCCTGTCTGTCTGACTGATCGTGTCATCAGCCTTGAACAACAGCATTCCGGTCTCGTAAGCAGTTTCCGGCTCGACGTATATGGAGTCATCCTGCGGGGAAGATTCTTCAGGCTCGTCAATGAGAACACCGCCGTCATCTATAAGAGTGTCATTCCATACCTCGTAAGGTATCGCATAATATCCTTCTTCGCTGTTGACCATAAGGGCGTGGTGGTCGTATTGGGCAATACTAGACATATTCTCAAATTCCTTGCTGTCGAGAACCTTAGGTTTAGCCGGATCCGATATGTCAAAGAGCGCGAGCTTAAGACCGCTGTCGTATTCGCCTCCATAGCCGTTGTCACCTGTTGCATGGCCTATGCCGAGCAGCCGGCTGCTGCTTATCGGGATAAGCAGGGTTGAGAAGCCGTCGATCTTCACTTCGCCTTCAATACGCGGAGCGGACGGGTCTGAAAGGTCTATTACGAAAAGCGGATCTATGGCCTCATAAGTGATCACATACGCCTTGCTGCCTACATAACGGACTGCCTTTATGCTTTCGTTGCGGGCAAAACCCGTGACCTTGCCTGATTCCTTAAGGTCGGCATCCAGAATATACAGGTTATTGACATCCATTCCGGCACGTTCCGATGTAGTTGCGATGCGGAAGAAGGAACCGTTTTCATCCATTGAGAATTGGTCATTGATATATCCGCGCACCTTTGTGGTGGCGTTGAATCTTATCTTTGTTCCATCAAGACCGGTGCGTACGATGCGTGTATTTAAAACATCGCTATTCTCATCGTATTCAGATGCGGTGCAGTAGAGATTCCTGTCGCTGCAGAATATTTCGCCGCCTGCTCCGAGCACTGCCTTGGTAACCGGGCGGCTCTGTTTGTTCGCGGCAATATCGACCGCACTCAATACTATATATGAAGCAGCATCCGGATCAGGCATGCAGCAGATGTCTGAAACATCAAGGTTATTAAGGCTTCCGCTTCCGCACTTAGGAACCGTACGTCCTCCTTTGTACACATAATCGCTGGTCACGAGGTATATATAGTCACCGATCATGCGGCTGGCAAGTATGTTTCCGGTCTGATTGAAGTCATAGAGCAGCTGGGGATTGCTGCGGTCGCTGATGTCATATACGACTATTCCGGAAAGTTCTTCGTCGCTGTCATCCTTGTAGACGGTTCCGACAGTTATCAGCCTGTCTCCTTTGACATATATGTCATCTATGTAGTTTTCGATCCCGCTGTTTCCGATCGTTGAGAGCTTCTCGGTTTTTCCGTCTTCTGCTGAAAGTATGACGACTTCGCGGTCATCTGTTACATAGTAGATGTATTTACCATCAGTTTTGATGATATCTGCCTCGTCGACGCTGTCCACCTGCAGATAGGTCTCGGAATGAGATGCTCCGGATGATTTGCTGACAGCCACGGCGGAGGAACTGCCTGAATCCTGCAATGCTCCGTCAGACAAAGGAGTTTCATCTTCAATAAGCTCCTCATCACCGATATTTTGGAGGCTGATACGCGGACTCTTATCAAGCTTGTTCACAAGATTTTTTATTTCTCTCTCGTTTTTAAAAGTATAAAGTTCGCCGTTTACTGTCGAAGTATCAGGCGGAGCTGTTATGAGCGCAGTGAGGCCGCCGATGCCGGCAACAGCTATCAAAGCTGCAGCAGCAAGCGACACGACACGTTTCAGCGCCGGACGGCGGGCTGGCCTGCGTTTCTCAAATGATCCGCTTTTCGGATCTGTGCTTTGTTTTTCCTCAGTGGATTCAAGCAGATCGAGCATTCGTTCTTCGGACAGACTGTCCGGAGCCTTGATGCCGTCATTGTCAAATAATCCCTGTATATGTTCACGGTCTTTGTTCATATCTTTCTCCTTATGACAGAAAATCACGCATTTTAGCGAGGCTTCTTGACAGCTTGGAACGGACACTTCCGGAAGAGATTCCGGTAATACCGGATATCTCAGAACTGTTCAGGCCGGCTACGATACTGAGCAGCACTATGTTGCGTTCGTCTTCCTTTAACTGAAGCAGAGCTTCGCTGAGCTCTGTTGCGAGAGAAGGGGCGTCGGATGTGCTGTTTCCCGGACCGGCATCGTATATCCGTTCAAGATTGCCGCGGGTGTTTATCTTCTCTTTGATTTGCGAGGCACAGCAATTGGACAGGATCCTGAAGATCCACGAACCGAAGGCTTCCGCACTTCTGAGCCTGCCGATGCTCTGCCACGCCGCGACCACGCATTCGCTCACAGCATCTTCAGCATCGTGAGGATCATTAAGCCTGTAAAGAGCATAACGGTAAAGCCTGTCCTTATATTTTCCGTAAAGTTTGCAGAAAGCCTCTTTATTGCCAGCTATTGCTTCCTGTACAAGTCTTTCATCCATTCGTTAATCTCCGTTATTCTTTTAAGAGCGGTTTATATGCTCTGCCCGGGCCCGCTCTCGCTAACGTTCGAACGCAGCGGTACTAAGCTCTGTCTGCGCTGACGCTTGCCAGTCGCTAAGTGCCGGCGTTCTCAAGTTACCCGGCCAGAGCATATAAACCGCTCTTTCTATAATAATAGTATCGTAAAAAGGGTATAGTGTTGCAAAAAATGTGGTATTATATTCGTCGTAAATCGTAAAGAAAACAGGAGGAAACAAATGAGTAAAGCTGATATTGCTTCTGCAAAGCACAGAAACGGATTCAACTGCTGCCAGTCGGTCGCTTGTGCTTTTGCTGAAGAGGTTGGTGTCGATGAATCGATGCTCTATAGAATGGGTGAAGGTTTCGGTGCAGGAATGGGTACCACACAGGGTGTTTGCGGCGCGCTCAGCGGCGCGGCTATGCTGGCCGGTCTCGTTTACAGTGACGGAAATACCGAGAGAGCAGGGATGACCAAGGCAAAGACCACCAGAGCTGCCGGAATAATGCAGAAGAAGTTTGTCGAAAGGGCAAAGGCTTTGATCTGCAAAGATATCAAGACAGGCAACGACGGCAAGGCATTCACATCATGCGACGAGTGCATCAGGATCGCATGCGGGATCGTTGAGGAAGAACTGGGTCTCTGATTGGAAGTTATTAATGGATAATAAAAGTATTGGGATAAATAAGGGAAGTGATTACAGGAACGGTGTGCTGTGCGTGCTGGCATGCCAGCTGGTGTGGGGAGTGCTTCCGGTATACTGGCAGTCTCTGGTTCCGATACCGTCCTGGATCATAATTCTATACAGGATGACCACTATGTTCGTCTATACGTATATAGTGGCGAGATTCAAGTATACAAGGGCTGAGATATGGGCGCCGCTTAAGGAAAAGGGCGTGTTCGCACGCTACCTGCTTAACGGTCTGCTGCTTACGGCAAACTGGAGCACATATATATGGGCCATGACGACCGGCCGCATGATACAGTCTTCGATAGGCTATTACCTTGAGCCTATAGTCATCTGTGTCTTCGGTGCCGTGTTCTTCAAGGAAAAGCTGACACAGTACAACATTACAGCAGTAGTGCTTGCCGCGCTCTCGCTAACAGTGATGCTCGTTCATTACGGGCAGGTACCGGGAGTCGCGCTCGGACTTGCTCTGACATGGGCGTGCTACTCTGCACTCAAAAAGGCCACTGACAGGCCGGCGATACTTGAACTCGTATATGAGACCGCAGCACTTGCTGTGGTAGCAGCTGTCGCGATCATTATCATAGAGGCGAAGGGCATAGGCGCGCTGAGTTACGGCGTTCCGGGCAAGTATGCATTGCTATTCGCGAGCGGCCTTGTGACGCTGATACCTATAGCGCTGTTCGGAAGCGCCGCCAAGAAGGTAGAGCTCTTCCTTATCGGACTGGCTCAGTACATCAGCCCGACAATAACGCTTCTGCTCGGAATTTTTGTATATAAAGAGCCGATCGACAGAGTGCAGGTGGTTTCATTTGCAATCATATGGATCGGCCTCGTGTTCTTCAGCTATGGCGAATATAAAGCCTATAAGGAGCACTTACAGTCCTGAATCGAAGTTGAGAAGGTTGCGGGCTTTAAGCTCGACAGCCTCGGCTATTGCAAGTACGACTTCGAGTGACGGACCGTAGAAGACTGCACCGTGGTGCGGTATTATGCATGCGTGAGTATCTTTGAGAGTCGAGACTACCGCTTCGGCGAGTTCTTCTGAACCCGGAGCAGCGTAAGGCGTGACTTTCACATCGCCTATAAGATCTTGCAGCTCGCCCTCGCCAAGAGTGAATCCGGCCTTGCAGGCGGCAAATACGCTGATGGCATTGGAGCGGGTCTGGATCATGGCCTTGCAGTCGGGAAGTTCTCTGTACGCAGCTGCGTGCATCATGACTTCGGTACTCGGCGTGCGCTGCTTTCCGTACTCGAGGGTATTTATGTCGACCTTGACTATATCTTCGATTTTTATATCAAAGAAGTCCATTGAAGACGGGGTGATCAGCATCTCGTCTTCATTGAGCCTGACCGAGAGGTTGCCCCATGAACCGTAGGTGAGATCGCGCTTGACGAGCTCTTTGCCGTGATCGATGATGTTTCCTCTGACAGCGAACTCAGCTTCATCATACTCGACATAACCCGGATTAGGCGATTCATTGCGGTTTATATAATCTGAAACGAAGTCCTTTCTGAACTGATCAGCAAGGGCTTTTTCTATTGGCACGGTGCCTCCGAGCATTGGCCCGTGGTTTTCAGCTTCGCAGGCTTTTTCTACAATATGCATGCCGGCGACGGCTTTTCTGCAGTTTGTGCCTACAGCGATGGCGCCCGTGCCTTTGATGAGGCATACGGAAGCGTCTTTGAGCCCGGAGAGTATGCTTGAGGCTGAGGCATCCGGAATGACTTTAAGCTCGGAGCCGGTGAGCCTTGCCAGATCTTCAAGTGTGACCGGAATGGAGTCTGCTTTTTCGGACGCACTTACCGTGTCGGCAGAGCATCCGAAAAGAATGGCGTTGATATCACGCCTGCTGCGGAAGATCTCACCGAGCTCTCCCGTGCTTATATCGCATACTTCATAGCTGTCTTCATCTATATCTGCCAGCACTTTGTTTCCGCCTGTGCTGAGAAATGTATATTCATCCACACGGACACAGAGCTGACCGTACATCAGCTTGAACTTTCCGTGAAAGCCCTTAAGGGCATTTGTCATCATGGTAGCAGCCTGATCTCTATCCATTGTTAACTCCTTGTTTCTGATAGCTAGAATATTAACATACAGAACCGCGTAATTCATGAAAGATTTATGAACTTATAGGAAGTATAAGCATATAAAAAACGCCGCTGTGAAGCGGCGAAGTATCATATGTCTGCAATATCTATAAGCCTCGATGCTACACCATCCCATGTAATAGCTGAGGTGTCGGGCAGCGGCCCCGGCAGTTTACCGGAGCAGACAGCTGCCATGGTGTCTCTGAGCGCCTGTGTAAGATCGTCTGTAAATGATCTGCGACCTTCATCGGTCGGTTCATCTATGCTTTTCATCTGAGGAACAGGCACATACACGGCGTTCGGTGAGCCGACATTTGTGTTTATCCAGTTCTGTATGCCCGGCAGGTCTGTGCTGATCGGAACTGCACCTGATGCCATGGCTTCGATCAGTACGAGCGGCAGTCCTTCAAAGTATGAAGGCAGAATGAATATGTCTGTCTGACGGAGCAGCCCGGCAAGGGCAGGCTGCGGGATCTGACCGAGCCATTCCGCGAACTCCGGCAGGGAATCGAGACGGCTCCTGAGCATTTCGTCCTGACATCCGCCGGCCATCGTAAGTTCAAATTCCGGAGATCCGGATTCAGAGGCAAGCTTTTCAAGCGCCGCGAGCATTTCAGGTACGCCTTTAGGCCTGCTTATCTTGCCGGCATATGTAAGGCGCAGCGGAGCTCCGGCTTCACGGTCATCTCTGCCTTCCGTGTTGAAAAGCCTGTCGTTATATCCACTGCCTATGACGGAAACTCTGTCTTCATCAATTCCGAATATGTCGATTATCTGATCACGCTGCTCGGCATGAAGGGCAAGTGCGGCATCAAGGCCTTTGATGTAAGGCCTGACTATATCACGCAGATTGTCGCAGTTTATCATCTGCCTGAGATCGGTCCCGTGCGAGATGCCGGCAATGCGTCTGCCAGGAAAGTGCTTCCTTACAAGAGCAGTCAGCAGAAACAGGTGATGGCAGATTATGAGATCGGGGTCAAGGTCTGCGACGGCACGCCCGACAGCCTTTATAAACGCATCTTCAAACTGCGCGATCATTTCCGGAGTAAGATCGCGGTAGCGGGTTGAGCTGTACGGCATTATATCCGACATGCCGACAACAGGAAACGGCAGGGTGCTGATCACAGGCTTTGCTGCTTTACATGGCGCTGCGAGAATATCTGCTTTGCTGTCACTGAAAAAAACAGGATAGCATGATACACCTTCAGGGAACCCGACTTCGTCATCGGGGAAGATGCCGCAGACTACAGACTGTCTGTGACCCATCCGGTCGAAAGCTTTCACAAGCTCTGTCATGTATGTGCCGCTTCCGGTAGAGTGCGGCTTTTGTGCTGTTATACTAAGTATTTTCATAGGGTTATAATAGCATGAAAAGATGAAGTCTTCACCCAATCTTTACTTGCAAAAGCCTACATATTATAGTATAAATTTATATGGACAATGAAGGTTGGGAAGAATATAGAATGAGGCTGTTCCGAATTGAGGAACAGCTGTTTTTGTAGGTATAAATCGATGGGACTTTTTTACGAAGCAGACAAGACATTTGAGCGGCTGATGGACGAAAAGAAGAATTTCGTCTTTATCGGTGAAGCCGGCTCCGGAAAGAGCGAGATAGTTCTCAACATCGCCAACAAGCTCGCGCAGAAGAGCGGCAGGCAGGTGGATCTTTTCGATCTCGACCAGACCAAGCCTCTCTACAGATCGCGCGACATGCAGAACGATTTCGCGGGCAGGGGAGTCAACATCATATATCAGGAGCAGTATCTTGACGCTCCGGTAATGGTCGGAGGTGTAAGAGTATCGCTGGTATCCGATCACTACACTCTGCTCGATATCGGCGGAGGCCATCAGGCCGCAAAGTTTGCCGGAGCATACAGCGATCTGCTCAGCAAAGACGATGCCGTTCCGGTGTACATCGTAAATCCGTACAGACCGTGGACAAAAGACGTAGATTCGATAGACGGCACAATGAGGCATATTCTCGGGTCCATGAGACTCGACCACATATACATACTAGGTAATCCGAACCTCGGATACTCAACATCAGTTAATGAATTCATGGAAGGACTGAACAGAATCGACGAGCTGTTTGACGGCTATACTGTCGTTAACAGTGCCTGCGTCAGAAGAGACATATTCGATGAAGCGCAGGCGGGGACTGACAAGTCTCTGGTGCCTCTCGATCTGTTCCTGACCTACTCGTGGGTTGATTAGATAAAATCAAGGTATTGCTAAGAAGGAGGAATATTAATGGCAAGAATCGAAATCACGAATGAAGCCTGCAAATCATGCTCCTACTGCGTCATTTCATGCCCTAAAAAGTGCATCGAGATCGGCGAGCATGTTAACTCCAAGGGATATCTCTATGCGACTTCCGTCAGACCTGAGGATTGCATCGGATGTGCGATGTGTGCCCAGATCTGCCCTGAGTCTGCAATAGAGGTGTGGAGATAGGAAAGGAGAGCGATATGGCAGAAAGAGTATTCATGAAAGGAACAGAAGCGATAGCAGAGGCTGCTGTAAGAGCAGGCTGCCGTTTCTTCGCAGGCTACCCTATCACTCCTCAGAATGAGATCCCTGAGTACATGGCAAGAAGGCTTCCTGAAGTAGGCGGCACATTTGTACAGGGCGAGAGCGAAGTCGCTTCCGTCAACATGCTGTACGGAGCTGCTTCAACAGGTATCAGAGCGATGAGCTCGTCTTCATCATGCGGTATCTCACTCTACAGCGAAGGCGTATCCTACTGCGCATCGGCACGTATCCCTATGGTTTACGTAAACGTCCAGGGAATCGGAGCTATCCAGCCGGCTCAGCAGGACTACCTGCAGGCTACAAAGGCGTCCGGCAACGGCGGATTCAGAATGATCGTACTTGCTCCGGATTCAGTCCAGGAGTGCGTCGACATGGTTTATGAAGCATATGACCTCGCAGAAAGAGACCAGAACCCTGTTCTCGTTCTCACTGACGGCGTTATGGGCACCATGATGGAGCCTGTAGTGCTACCGCCGATGAAGACAGATGAGGAGCTCGCAGCATGCAGAGCAAAGTTTGCTGACAGAGCTATCGTAGGACATCCTCTCGGACAGCAGGCTTACTGCAGACCTGGTTCTGTAGGCGACGGCCAGGAGAAGGTCAACATTGAAGCTGCTGCTATGTATGAGACCTGGGATAAGGATATAAGAGTAGAGGAGTACATGATGGACGATGCAGAGATCGTATTCGCTGCATACGGAATCTCGGCACGTATCTCAAGAGCAGTCATCAGACAGCTCCGCGCTGAGGGCATCAAGGCAGGAATGATCAGACCAATCACACTCTCGCCATTCCCGTATGACTCGTTCAGAAACCTCGACTTTGACAGAGTAAAGGGCATCATCGATGTAGAAATGTCCATCCCTGCTCAGATGAGATGGGACGTCGACTATGCCGTACAGGGCAGATGTCCTGTTCACGAAGTACTCAGATCGGGCGG
>CADBKM010000009.1 GCA_902795265.1 uncultured Eubacteriales bacterium | reverse complement strand
TTACAGTGTTGAAAACAGGGTGACCGACTTTACAGCCAGTCACCCTGCGTAAGTTAGCTACCATAGTGAGCTATTTACAGACTTTATTTCACACACTCGTGTACCACTTTTTTATTGGTTTTATCTGGTACAGTAGGGACGGTTCTGGGTGTACCACTTTTCGTTGGGCAATTAGTGGTACAGTTGGAACCGTCCCCAGTGTACCAAATAAAAATGGTACAGTTGGAACCGTCCCTACTGTACCATTTCTTTATTATTTTGTTTCGATGATGACCTTGCGGTAAGGATCTTTACCCTCGCTCCTTGTTGTTACGTTCGGATGATTCTGCAGTGTGCAGTGGATCACCTTTCTTTCGTAAGGGTTCATAGGTTCGAGTGTTGTAGGTCTTCCTGTTCTCTCAACCTTGCCCGCCAGGCGGTTTGCAAGATTTACGAGTGTCTTTTCTCTCTTTGCTCTGTAGTTCTCTGCGTCGAGAATAACTCTGATGTACTTGTCTGAGTCTTTGTTTACAACGTAGCTTGCGAGGCACTGGACTGCGTCGAGTGTGGATCCTCTCTTGCCGATGATCGTTCCGGTATCTTTACCTGTAATCTCTACGAATACGAGCTCGTTGTTAGCTTTGACGCTGAAGTCGAGGTCGATTCCCATTTGTGTGGCAATGTCTCTCAGGAAGGATTCAAGCGGATGATTTTCAACCGGCTCGAGCTTCTTGACTTCGTAAAGCATTGTATCTTCGAGCGAGAGGCTGTATTTCTTCTTGGACCTGCGGCTTCCTCTTTCTTTGCTGCGGGCTCTTTCTCTGGCCTTCGCGTCTTCTCTTTCTTCTGCTTCGAACTTGTCGTAGTCAGCTCTTACTTCGTCAGGCAGCTTCTGAGCGGAATTTTCCGGAAGGCCTGCAAGTATAGCATCTATTTCGTCAAAAGTTGCTTTCTCTCTAGTCTGAGGCTCTGTGTCTCTGGCAGTTACCCTTACCCTTGCCAGCTTTGAGCCTATACCGAGGAATCCGTTCGACGATTCTTCGAGCACCTCGATCTCAGCTTCATCTCTGCTGATCTTGAGTTCCTTGAGCGCGAGATCTACGGCAGTGTCAACATCGACTCCCCATTTTTCTGAAGATCTCATTTATTAATAACTTCCTTTCATTCTGGCTCTCTTCTTCCTTGCGAGCTCTTTCTCTGCTCTCTCGACCAGCTTTCTCTTTTCTTTTTCCTCATTCATCTTCTCTCTGATCTTGTTGATCCTGAGGTTAAAGAAAATCTGCATGAACTGGCCGCCGGCCCAGTAGATCGCGAGTCCTGCCGGATACGATCTGGCCAGCCAGAGAATACTCAGCGGGAAGAAATACTTCATGATCGCGTTCATTGCCTTCTGCTGTCCTGGGCTTCCACCCGGCTGCTGCATGCTCATAGCATTGTTCATGCTGAAAGCAAAGAATGTAGCGAGGCCTGCAGCGATAGGCAATATCCAAAGATCCGGCTGTGCGAGGTCTTTGATCCAGAGGAAAGACTCGTGGTTCGCAAACATCATCTCGCTGTTTGCCGGCATGTACTTCATCGGATTTCTGAGGAGCGCGAACAGTCCCATGATGATAGGGAACTGAATGAGCATAGGAAGGCAGCCGCTCATCGGATTGAAACCTGTCTCCGAATAGAGCTTCTGCATCTCTTCATTCATCTTTTCTCTGTCGTTGGCGTATCTTCTCTGAATATCCTGTGCCTTTTCAGACATCTCGGACATGTTTGCAGTCGATTTGATCTGCTTAGCATAGAGAGGATAGAGAACCAGCTTTACTATGACAGTAAGGATGATAAGGGAGATACCGTAATTGCCCACCAGTTTGTATATCAGCATCAGCAGATATCCGATAGGTTTTGCAATGATTCCCATTTAATTCTCCGTTCTGTGAATAGACTAAGCTTATGGTACAGGGTCGTAGCCGCCCGGATGGCCCGGATGACATCTGAGTATTCTTTTGATACCCAGCCAGCTTCCCTTGAGCGCTCCGTACTTTTCAACAGCCTGTATGAAATAAGCGCTGCAGGTAGGAGTGTAGCGGCAGTGAGCTCCTATATAAGGAGATATGCCAAGCTGGTATGCCCTGACAAAAGCTATAAGTATTCTTTGGATCAAAGTCTTTTTACTTTTCATTGTTATTATTGATGCCTGTAAGAAGCCCTTCTGCGGTAAGAGACTTTCTTAACTGTTTTTCAACATCTTTTTCTTTACAATCTGTTATCGCAGCGCGCGCAACAAATATGATATCGTAGCCGCTCGCAATATCAGGCTGAAAAGCTCTGAAAGCAGCTCTCATAAGTCTGCGCGATCTGTTTCTGTTTACCGAATTACCGACTTTTTTACTTGCAACGAATGCTGTTCGTGTATATTTAAGGCCGTTTTTTCTGTAAAGGACCACAGCATATTTGCCGCCTCTGGACTTTCCGTGGTTATACACACGTGAAAATTCATTCTGATTACGCAATGTGAGTTCGCTGTGATTTCTCATTCAGACACCAATTCAATCAAACAATATTAAACAGTAAGAGACTTTCTTCCTCTTGCTCTTCTTCTCTTGAGTACCTTGCGGCCGTTAGCTGTGGACATTCTCTTACGGAATCCGTGCTCTTTAAGTCTCTGCCTCTTCTTAGGCTGGTAAGTTCTTTTCATTTTGTTTCTCCTATCTTTCTAATATATGTAGATAATTACTATATGTACTCTCTGAATTCCATGAGCACATAGACCAAAAGATTATAGATGAGAATCGTTGAAATGTCAATAAATCAGGTATGATGCTGATTTGTTATATTAATAAACCTATACTTAAAATGGTTTTATTTTATACAATTTAAAATCAAAAAATGGGTTATACACAATATCTTGTGTAGCCCAAAACTTATTAACAACTTTATCAACAATATGTGGAAAACTTCTTTTTTGAAAACGCCTATAATTCTTATTTTCAGCTATCTTTTGACCTTTGCATATGTGGAAAACTTTATGTAAAATGTGTTCATAAGGAAAAAAAACTGCTATGGATAAGAACAAGATATGGGGCACGACCCTGAGTTTTCTTAAAGATAATAACACGAGTCTGAGCTACAATACCTGGCTTGCTCCTCTGACTATCCATCACATAGAGGAGGATGCGGGTATTATTTATCTTGCGTGGCCAAATCAGGCTAAATTAATTACTCATATTAACGATCATTATCTGCCGCAGATCGAAAATGCCATAAACAGCAGCACAGATAAGGAATACAGAGTAGTTATAAAGCCTGCAAAAGACTACGAGATACCGAAGATAGACACTTCAAGGATGAAAAACACCTTCAATCAGGAGAAGCTTTTCAATCCTAGATTTTGCTTTGAGAATTTTATCGTTGGAAACTCCAACAAATATGCCCATGCCGTATCCGTTGCAGTAGCTGAATCTCCCGGAGATATCTATAATCCTCTTTTTATTTACGGAGGTTCAGGTCTCGGAAAGACCCATCTGATGCAGTCGATAGGTGTTCATATTATAAGGAACAATCCTCAGACCAAGGTACTTTACGTATCTTCAGAGATGTTCACAAATGAATATATCACTGCTATCAAAGAGAATAAAACCAGAGCTTTCAGAAATAAATACCGCAAGCTCGACGTACTTCTTATAGACGACATACAGTTTATTGAAGGAAAAGAGCAGACCCAGGAAGAATTCTTCCATACTTTTGAGGCTCTTTACCATAATAACAAGCAGATCGTAATTACAAGCGACTGCCCGCCGGTAAGTCTTAAAGGACTCGATGAAAGACTCCGCACAAGATTCAGCTGGAACATGATAGCTGACATCCAGCCGCCTGATTACGAAACAAGAGTAGCAATACTGCGCAGTCTTGCTGAAAAATCCGACATCGAAGTGAGCGGAGAAGTAAGCGATGTTTTAAGCCTTATTGCTGATCAGGTAAAGGATAATATCCGCGAACTTGAAGGAGCTTACAACAGAGTAGTAGGACTTTCGCAGCTTCTCAACGAACCTATAACAGTTGATAATGCCCGCAGCATCCTTAAAGACATAATTAAGGATAACGAGCAGGCCGTTGCTCCGGAAAGAATCAGAAACATAGTCGCAAATCACTTTAAAATAAAGATTGCAGACATGGATTCACCGAAGAGAAATGCCGAAATCACACTTCCGAGACAGATAGCAATGTATCTTTGCAGAGAAGAAACAGATCTGTCACTTCCTAAAATAGGAAAGATCTTCGGAAACAGGCATTATTCAACAGTAATACATGCAGTTGAAAAGATAGAAGAGCAGCTTAAGTATGATGAGATTCTATATGAAAATGTAGAAACTATAAGAGGAAAACTTTCATCTAAAAGATAAAAGCTGCATATAATAAAGACTAAAAAAATCCTCTCTCGGGTACGCCTCTCGGCTCATTGCGGCTATACGCAGCGGTACTAAGCTCTGACTTCGCAGTAATAACTTAATAATCTGCTCGTCAATCGCTAAGTGCCGGCTACCGCAAAGCCCCTCTATCGGATATTTTTTAGTCGTAAATCTATTTCCACATTCTTTAAATCACTTTTAAACGCACTTTTCATCATAAAATTTGTGCTTTAAAAGGCTCAAAAATCAAGTTATTGATAAGTTATCCACATTATCAACAGGGCATACTACTAATACTAAAATAGATATATAAATATAAAACGACAGAGGTGATCATTATGAAAATTTATTGCAACAGGTCTGAACTGAATAAAGCTCTCAATAATGTATCTCACTCAGTTCCGGTAAGAACCACTTCAAATATACTCGAAGGTATCCTTATAAATGTAGAAGACGGAAAGATGCGTCTTACTGCTACAGATACCAATATGACGACTGAGACTGTCATCAATGTGAATGCAGACGGAGCCTGTGAATTCGTAGCTCCTGCAAAACTATTCAGTGCTATCATTTCAAAACTCCCTGAAGATGAAATGATGATCGACTATGACAGCAATAAATCGAAGGTAAATATAAAATGCGCCGGTTCAAGTTCGGAGATCATCTGCTTCAGAGGCGATGAATATCCGAAGCTCTTTATAAATGAAGGGGAGAATGAGATCTTCCTCGACAAAGATGATGTCAAGAAGCTCATAAAGAAGACTGCTTTCAGTGCTTCGACAGATGAATTCAACAGGATCATCACAGGAGTTCTGCTTGAGATCAAAGACGGCAGCATGAAGATGGTAGGTGTCGATCCTTACAGAATCGCTACTTATAAGATAAATGTTGAAAATACCAGCAATCTGAGCGTTATCATTCCTGCAAAACTCATCATCGAAGTTGCAAAATTCATCAGCGATGACGGAGATTCAAAGATGAGTTTTGAAATCGTGGATAATAAAGTAGTCCTCAAATTCGACAACAATAAGGTAATCATCAATACTTATTCGGGAAAGTTCATCGATTACGAGAGAATCCTCAATAAAGAAGGAAACATCAATGTAAGAGTCAAGAAGAATGATCTTCTTAAGAGTACTGAAAGAGCTTCGCTTCTGGCTTCAGTGCAGAACAACAATCTGATCAGATTCAATATAGGCAAGGATATGATCTATATTACTTCTCTGAATGAAGAAGGTAATATCGAGGAAAAAGTTGAGATCATCAACGACGGCGAAGAGCTTAACATCGGAATCAATTCAAGATATCTGAAAGATGCTCTCAGCGTAATCGAAGATGAAGAGATAATGATCAACTTCAAGGACAGCGTAAGCCCGGCGATAATAAAGCCGCTTAAAGGAGATAAATATACATATCTCATACTGCCGATCAGAATGAATTAGTGGTACAGTAGGGACGGTTCCGATCGTACCACTTTTCAAAAAAAATGAGTCTGCTCTGTTAAGAGCAGACTTTTTTATTTTTAAAGATTGCAGGCTGTCTGTGCTGCGATCTTGGCATTGTTGAATACGAGCTGGATGTTTGAATCAAGGCTGTCTCCGCCTGTGAGTTCTTTTACTTTTGCAAGCAGGAATGGTGTTGTTTCTTTTCCTTTGATTCCGAGCTTATTACATTCTTCAATAGCTTTGTCGATTGCAGGATTTATAACTTCAGGATCCATTGAGTATTCATCAGGAATAGGATTTCCTACCAGGACTCCGCCTTTCATGCCGAGTTCGAGATGTGTTTTGAAGAAGTTTGCAAGTTCTGCAGGAGAATCGACTTTGTAATCAGTTTTGAATCCGCTCTTGCTTGTGTAGAATGCAGGCATGTCGTTTGTGCCCATTCCGATTACAGGGACACCCTTGGTTTCGAGGTATTCGAGTGTAAGGCCGATGTCAAGTATGGATTTGCAGCCGGCGCATACTACCATTACAGGTGTCTGAGCGAGTTCTTCGAGGTCGGCGCTTATGTCCATAGTGACTTCGGCCCCTCTGTGTACTCCGCCGATTCCGCCTGTTGCGAAGATTTTGATTCCTGCCATGTGAGCGATCATCATTGTTGTTGTTACTGTGCAGGCTCCGTCAAGACCTTTTGCGCAGAGCATTGCGAGGTCGCGTCTTGATGCCTTAGTGATTTCAGGGCCTTTCTTTCCGAAATATTCGATTTCATCAGGAGTAAGACCTGCCTTCAGGCGTCCGCCGATTATAGCGATAGTTGCAGGAGTTGCACCGTTGTCTCTGATGATCTGCTCTACAGCGAGAGCTGTTTCAACATTCTGAGGATAAGGCATTCCGTGAGAAATAATAGTAGATTCGAGAGCTACTACAGGTTTGCCTGCATCGAGAGCTTCTTTTACTTCTTTGCTGATATCTAAGTATTTGTTCATTTTATATTTCCTTTCTTTCTATAATTCTTTGATTTCGGGTTCGCCGGAGGCAATCAATTCGAGTACGCGTGAGGCGGATAGATCAGGGCTTATTGTCATGGCTGAGGCCACGGCTACTGAGGCGGCGGCGTTGGCCGCGAGAGCGGCTCGTGTGAGGCTTCGCCCAGGGTCCTCTTCTTTATTATTGATCGAAGCCCACACGACAGCGGCGGCCGCTGAGTCGCCTGCTCCCGTAGTGCTTATTACTTCAGTCGGGAAGCCTCCGACCATGTAGCAGGCGTTTTCGTCCGCCGCTACAACGCCGCCTTCTCCCGCAGAAATGAAAACCCTGCGAACTCCCTGATTTAAAAGTTCCCTCGCGGCAGCCTTCATATCTCCGGCAGTCTCTATAGTCATATCCGTCAGAAGAGAAGCTTCCAGCTTATTAGGCTTCAATGTATCGATGCCTTTCAGATTACCTTTTATCTTTTGGGCATGAGATGTCGAAACTGTATCCACATAGACCGGCGCCTTGCATTTATTGATCACATGGAGAAGAGTCTCCTGACTAAGATTGCAGTCCATCACGACTGCAGCAGCTCCGTTTATGAGATCAGCCTTCGAATCTATATAATCAGGAGTAATGTTTTTAACTATCTCCATATGGGAAACAGCTACAGACATATCTCCGTCCGCGTCATTTATAAAAAGGTACATCGATGAAGTCTCGTCCGGCAGAATGAGAGAGTGAGTCATATCCATGCCCACTTCTTCACATCTCTTCATAATGAGATTTCCAATGTAGTCATCACCGATAGCTGTGATCAGATAAGTCTTGACTCCCAGTTTAGTGAGAGCATGAGCTATGTTGCGGCCGACACCTCCCAGACTTGTCTTGATTTTGCCGGGATTCGAATCTTCGGCGACCAACGGCTTATATGGCCTGCCGCCGATATCTATGTTTGCGCCGCCGATCACCACAGCATAAGCTTCGTCAGATGAGTTGATTATATCTTTAGAATTCATATTTTTAATATATGCTCCAGTTTTTATTATTTTGAAGCAGCTTCCTGCTCTTTGATGCGCTGCTTCCAGCATCTGTGGCACATCGCCGTGTATCTGTCGTTTCCGCCGAGCACGACCTGGTCACCTTCTGTGATAATGCGGCCTTTGTCGTCAAAGCGCGCGTTTACAGTAGCCTTGCGTCCGCATTCGCAGATAGTTTTGATCTCTGTGATGGAGTCCGCAAGCTCCATGAGCCTCTGAGCTCCCGGGAAGAAGTGCGTGAGGAAGTCTGTTCTGAGGCCGAAGCAGAGAACCGGCAGATCCTCTTCATCGACAAGCTTGCGAAGACCTTCAATCTGCTTTGGCGTAAGGAACTGAGCTTCGTCAGCAATTATAACATCATAGCTGCCCGCGTCGTGATAGGCCTTGATTATATCGTCGTCAGGCTGGATCACCTGGGCCTTCTGCGAAAGACCAATACGGCTCCTTATTATATCTGCGCCGTCACGGGTATCTGTGCCCGGTTTGATCAGCCAGACGCTCATGCCTTTTTCTTCATAATTGAACTTTGTTGTCAGAGCCTGAGCGGATTTCGAAGAACCCATAGCTCCGTATTTAAAATAAAGCTTAGCCATTTTTTTCTCCGCTCCTTTTATAATCACTTACTTTTGAAGACTTTAAGAGTATGAAGACTGATATTTTTAATGTTGAAAAGTGGTACATCCGGAACCGTCCCCAGTGTACCAAAATGGGTCAGTTGGAACCGTCCCTGCTGTACCAAAATTCACCGTCTACAATATACAATAAAATCAAAGTTTTTAAAATAAATCAGTAATTTATTGTTTGAGATTATAGTATAATCACTCTGAAGGGATATGTATCCCGATGTCTATTTATTGCTCTGAATATGTATTTAGGGAGGATAATGATGAAGAAATTTCTTGTTTTACTCCTCGCAGCTCTGATGGTATTCTCATTTGCAGCTTGCGGGGGCGGCGGTGGCGGTGAGGAAGCTGCAGCTGATGATGCTATGAAGGTAGCAATGGTTACTGACTATGGTGACATCACTGACCAGTCCTTCAACCAGACAACTTATGAGGCATGCAAGGCATTCTGTGAAGAGAATGGTATCGACTTCACATATAAGAAGCCTGCATCCGACTCTGATGCTGACCGTGTTTCCTCAATCGAAGAAGCTATCGAAGAAGGCTACAACGTAATCGTTATGCCTGGTTATGCGTTCGCAAACGCTATCTATGAAGTAGCACCTCTGTATGAGGACACAAAGTTTGTTGCTCTTGACGTTTCCGAGGGAGACCTCACAGCTTACGGCGAGAGAGAATTCGATGGACCAAACGTATACAGCGCTGTTTACCAGGAAGAGATCGCAGGATACATGGCTGGTTACGCAGCAGTTAAGCTGGGATACACAAAGCTCGGATTCCTCGGCGGAATGGCAGTTCCTGCTGTACAGAGATACGGCGGCGGATTCGTTCAGGGTGCTGACGCTGCAGCAGAAGAGCTCGGCAAATCTGATGTAGAAATCAAGTACGTATATGGCGGACAGTTCTTCGGCGATGCTGACATCACAGCTGCTATGGACACATGGTATGGCGCTGGCACAGAAGTCGTATTCGCTTGCGGCGGCGGAATCTTCACATCTGCTGCTGAGGCTGCTGCTAAGACAGGCGGCAAGGTCATCGGCGTTGACGTTGACCAGGCTGGTATCATCGACGGATCATACGGCGAAGGCATGACAGTTACATCCGCTATGAAGGGTCTTGGCGCTACAGTCAACACTCTGCTCGGAGCTATCAAAGATGGTAACTGGGATGAATACGCTGGCAAGATCCAGAACCTCGGTCTCGTTTCCGAGACTCCTTCTGAGAACTACGTACAGCTGCCTGAGTCGACTCAGTGGGCTGACGGATTCCAGCAGGCTGACTATGAGACTCTCGTTAAGGAACTCTTCGATGGAACAAGAACAGTTTCCGCAGACATCGAGGCTCTCCCAGCTACAAAGGTAGTTAAGGTTGACGATCAGGGAGCTATCAAGGGCTAATTTGTAAGCTTTTAGACGACCTATAATTAAAGGCGATTCCGAAAGGAACCGCCTTTTTTCTTATGCTGTTTTTTGCTAAAATTATTATGTATAGGTTTATATTTTGCTTTTAGGTAAGTAACGGAGGGAATAGTAATATGGATGCACCTTATGCCATAGAAATGGTGAACATCACCAAACGATTCCCCGGCATCATTGCAAATGACAACATCACTTTGCAGCTGAAGAGAGGCGAGATACACGCCTTGCTTGGCGAAAACGGTGCCGGTAAATCCACCCTCATGTCTGTCCTTTTCGGTCTGTACCAGGCCGAGGAAGGCGTCATTAAAAAGGACGGTAAAGAGGTAAAAATCAACAACCCTAACGATGCCAACGACCTCGGCATCGGAATGGTACACCAGCACTTTAAACTCGTTCAGTGCTTCACCGTACTCCAGAACATCATCCTCGGAGTTGAGACAACAAAGGGCGGAGTTCTCCAGATGGAAGAAGCCAGAAAAAAGGTCATGTCTCTTTCCGAAAAGTATGGTCTTCAGGTCGATCCTGACGCAAAGATCGAAGACATCACAGTAGGAATGCAGCAGAGAACCGAGATCCTCAAGATGCTCTACAGAGATAATGAGATCCTCATCTTCGACGAGCCGACTGCCGTACTTACACCGCAGGAAATCGACGAACTCATGGAGATCATGAAGAACCTCAGAGCTGAGGGTAAGTCGATCCTCTTCATCACTCACAAACTCAACGAGATCAAGGCAGTTGCTGACAGAGTTACTGTTCTCCGCCGCGGCAAATACATCGGCACAGTTGATGTAGCTACAACTTCGAAAGAAGAGATGAGCCGCATGATGGTAGGCCGTGATGTAAACATGGTAGTCGAAAAAGAGCCTGCTCATCCGGGTGAGACCATCCTCAAGGTCGAAAACATGACAGTTGCTTCAAAGCTGCACTCGAACAACGCTGTAAAGAATGTTAGCTTCGAGGTGCATGAGGGCGAGATCGTTTGTATCGCCGGTATCGACGGAAACGGCCAGACCGAGTTAGTATACGGACTTACAGGCATGGAGCCTCTGGTCGACGGCAAGATTACTCTCTGCGGTGAAGACATCACAAAGGCTTCGATCCGCCAGAGGAGCAAGTATCTCAGCCATATACCTGAAGACAGACACAAACACGGACTCGTTCTCGACTATCCTCTCGAGTACAACATGGTGCTTCAGAGGTATTATCAGCCGGAGTTCACTTCGAAGGCCGGCTTCCTCAAGAGACCTGCGATCCGCGCTTATTCAGAGAGACTCGAGAAAGAGCACGATGTCAGATCAGGCCAGGGCCCTATCACAATAGCAAGAGCTATGTCGGGCGGTAACCAGCAGAAGGCCATCATCGCCCGTGAGATCGACAAGGATCACAAGCTGCTCGTTGCCGTACAGCCTACAAGAGGCCTCGACGTCGGAGCTATCGAGGGTGTACACAGAAACCTCATCAAAGAGAGAGACAATGGAAGAGCCGTACTGCTCATCTCGCTCGAACTCGAAGAGGTAATGAACGTTCCTGACAGGATCCTCGTTATGTACGAGGGCGAGATCGTCGGTGAACTCGATCCTAAGAAGACAACAGTCGAAGAGCTCGGTCTGTACATGGCCGGAGCCAAGAGAAATGTCGGCATAGACGCGAACACCAGTGAGATCGAAAAAACCGAAGTTATTGATACAGCAGCAGAGGGGAAGGAGGAAGCGTAATGAAACAGAAACAAAGTTTGATTAAAAATCCGTCCTTCCAGGCGATACTCACATCTCTGATTTGTATCGTTCTCGGTCTGTTTATCGGATTCATAGTGCTTCTGCTCATCAATCCTGCAGGAGCCGGCGAGGCAATCAGCACGATCCTCCTCAACTTCCTGACAAGAGCATCGGCTGCGGCTCAGATGAAGGCTCTGGGCAATACGCTCGCCAAGACTGCACCGCTGCTGATGTGCGCACTTTCGATCTGCTTCTGCTACAAGGTAGGACTCTTCAACATTGGAGCTCCGGGCCAGTATGAGGCAGGCGCTTGCATCGGACTTTACGCAGCTCTCGCATGGCACTGCAACTGGTTTGTATGCCTGCTGCTCGCTGCTATCGCCGGAGCTGTTGTCGGATCCATCTCCGGTGCGCTCAAGGCATACAGAAACGTAAACGAGGTTATCTCGGGTATCATGCTCAACTGGATAATGCTTTATCTGACCAACATGGTGCTCACGAGCAAATCGGTCAAGGACCCTACGAGCCCTTACACGATCAAGCTCTCATCGGGCAACCCTAAGGCTCTTATCCCTTCGGCCGGCCTGAACAACCTATTTGCAAACAACAAGACAGTTACGATAGCGATCCCTCTCGCAATCCTCTTCGCGATACTCATCTGGGTGATCCTGTCCAAGACCAAATTCGGCTACGAGCTTCGTGCTACAGGTTTCAACAAGGAAGCTGCGAAGTATGCCGGAATGAAAGAAAAACAGAATATCATCGTTACGCTGGCAATCGGCGGAGCGCTCGCAGGCATCGGCGCCGCATTCCTCTTCCTTACAGGATATCAGGAATGGTCCACGACCCAGACTTCGGTTCCGGGCATGGGATTCAACGGAATCGCTGCTACCTTCCTCGGTGGACTTCACCCTATCGGGACGATCTTCGCATCGTTCTTCATCCAGTCCATCACAGACGGCGGAGCGCTTATCAACAAGTCGGTATATCCTTCTCAGATCTCTGACCTGATCTCCTCGCTGATCATCTACCTGTGCGGATTCGTACTCTTCTTCAAGTTTGCGATCAACAACTGGATTGGCAAGAAGGATAAAGGCGGCCCTAACGTCAACGACGTTCCGGTCACAGATGATGCCGCTAAGACAGAAGGAGGTGACAAGTAATGGTATTACTGCTTCAGTACACAATTATTTTCGCCTCGGTACTTTGTCTCGTGGCACTCGGCGGATGCTACTCTGAGCACTCCGGCGTAATCAACCTGGGCCTTGAGGGCATCATGGTTATGGGAGCTCTCGGCGGAGCTGTAACAATGTTCATGCTTCCTGCCGGAGCATCAAAGATCGTCATCGTTCTTGCAACTACACTGTTCTCAGTCCTGGTAGGTATGCTTTACTCCTGCCTGCTGGGCGTTGCCTGCATCAACTTCAAGGCTGACCAGACTCTGATCGGTACAGCTATGAACCTGCTGGCTACAGCTGCTGCAACAGTATTCGTAAGAGCTCTCAACACATCGATCAACCCGGATAACGTTTCAAGCTCTATCCAGTACATCAACCCTAAGAAGGCATTCCTGAAGTACATCGGAGGCTTCGAGTTCAACTGGTTCATGCTCATGGCAGTCATACTGCTGGTAGTTGCATGGTTCCTGCTTTACAAGACCAAGTTCGGTCTCAGACTCCAGGCCTGCGGCGAGAACCCTCAGGCTGCTGACTCGGTTGGTATCAATGTATACAAGATGCGCTGGGCAGGCGTTCTCATCTCGGGCTTCCTCGGCGGACTCGGCGGTATCGTTTACATCACTGCCGGCGTATCCGAGTGGAAATTCGAAATGGGCGTTGCGGGCTTCGGCTTCCTGGCTTTGGCCGTAATGATTTTCGGTCAGTGGAAACCGACCAATATCGCTCTGGCAGCTCTGCTCTTCGGACTCTTCAGAGCTCTGTCGAACGTATACACAGGTATTCCGGTACTTGCAAACATGAACATACCGAGCACCGTATACAACATGCTGCCTTACATCATCTCGCTGGTAGTACTCGCGTTCACATCCAAGAACTCGAGAGCACCTAAGGCAGAAGGTATTCCGTACGACAAGGGCGCACGTTAAAGATGGTGCCAGTCCCCGGAAGGAATGTCTAACTTTTATGACTTACATATGGCGGGAGCTTCGGCTCCCGTCTTTTTACTATCTCTTTCCGGTGGCTCATGCAGATAGTGACGCCGGTTCATTTTCAACCGGCCTCTTTTCGATGGCGCATGCAGCTAGTGACGCAAAAAATGCAGATTTCTAAAAATGCATCAGATTTCTGTTACTTTTTACGTTTTTACATAATAATGCGTCAATGGCAGTCATTTGATCTTTTCATACTCCTCCTAAAATGAATAAGCATTCAGATCAATGAATATTTTAAAGACGCTTTTCATGGCTATCGTTGCGACTTAGGTTGTTTGATCGTTAAGCCTGAAGAATTCTGATGAACTGGCAGTTGTCTTACAGCTCCTGCGGTGAATAATTAGAAAACGAGTGACGCATTTTTTTCGAATTCCTACATTTTTAACAGAAATCTGATGCAATTTTTAAAGTATTAAAAAAATGCGTCAATGGAATTGTCGAATAATTATTAGCCCTCGGATAACTGATGAAAAGAATCACTCCAGTGGTTGGAATAGTACCGGGGCGGGTTATTAGCTAGCTGATCAGCGTGCCCCATACGTGTATATCTGTCTTTCTTGGGATACAAAAAAATGATAGAATGAACCATATATAGGCTGGTATTCAGACTGGGGGATTTTATGAAGAAAAACAGTAGATTTACAGCTCTCATTCTGTCACTGATGATGGTTTTTAGCATGATGCCGGCAATGGCGTTTGCGGACGATGAGGCTGCAGCGGATCCTGCGGCTGAAGTTGCCGTGGAAGAAGCTTCTGAGGCAGAAGCTGTAGATGCAGTAACTGAAACTGAAAACGCAGCGGCTGATATTGCTGAGGTGCAGACCGGTGAACCGCAGGAGACCGCGGAAGATGAGCTGCTCGTTGATGAGGAGCTTGTAGCTGAAGATGAAGAAGATGCTGAGCTCGCGGAAGACGAAGAGTACGGCGAGGGCGAATTCTCTTCTGAAGGCACAGTAGACCCGGATGAGATCGGCGCCGATCCTGAGAAGCTGATGGACGAGTTCTTCTACGACGGAACGCGCAGCAGCAAGGAACTTCTGTCAGTCAAGGGAGAGAGACTGGGAGGCAACAATCTCAAGTACTACAATATGTATAAATCGCTGATGAATTCGGTCACTGCGGGAAGCAGAACGAGCACGCAGGTCAACACGACCGTGCCGAATATCATCGGAAAAAAGAAGATCACTGCCAAGAGTCTGGGCCTTAAAAAGCTGGCGAAGGTCAGCGGCGGCAAACTCGTCCTGACAAGCGCAGCACAGAAAAAGATCAAGGCGTTGATAGAGCCTGAAAACTGGCAGCTCGTATTTTCATCGCTTCTGTTTGATAACGCAGCCGCTGCCTACTGGGTCGACTGGTACAGCGGGAATCCTCTCTGGCAATACAATATGTCGTATAAAGGAAATGCGAAGGCCATTACTATCACAAGCTCGTACTTCATATATGGGCTACCTGTAATGGGGCCGTTCCAGGGTTCGACATATGCGGTAAACAGTAGCCGCATAAGTGCTGCGAATACAGCCAAGAACACGGCGGCAACGATAGTAAGCACTTTCAATAACAGGATCTCGAGCGGTTATTATGAAAGCGACCGCAGCACTTACGGGAATGCGTTCGACGCGTATCTTGACAGACAGAGGCTTCATTACTACTGTGAGAGGATCGCATCGCTTACAGAATATGACTCTGACGCCTTCGAAGACTGGAAGGCGGGCAGTGTCAGCAATCGCGGTCCGTGGGAGATGATATACGTCTTTGACGGCAATTCAAGCACTAAAGTCGTGTGCGAGGGTTATGCCAAGGCGTTCAAGTACCTTTGTGATCTAAGCACATTCAGGAGCAACTGGATAGACTGCCAGATTCTGAGCGGCCTTTCAGATACCACTGACAGCAAGAGCGGCCACATGTGGAATGTCGTGAGAATGAACGACGGGCTCAACTATCTGGTGGATCCTACCTGGATGGATAACGGCACTAGTGTTACTGACAGCTGGTTCCTGAAGGGAGCCGCGGGCGGCACAGCGGATTCGTTTAAGGTAAACGGCGATTACCGCACACGTTCATACAATGCTGATACCAAAAGGGTCTTTGCTCCTGCGGAAAGGCTTCTCGCGCAGAGCGATTACAATGTCTATAACGGCAGCAGAGCAATCTCGCTTGCTGCTCCGAAGATAAAGAAACCGAAGAAAGGCAAGAAGTCGTTCACCGCAAAGTGGTACCCTGTTACTGCACCGGTCGGCGCGCTGTATGTAGACGGCTACCAGATACAGTACAGCACAAAGAAGAGCATGAAGAGCGCAAAGACAGTAACTGTCAAGGGTTACGCCCAGTCATCGCGCGTCATAAAGAAGCTCAGGAAAAACAAGAAATACTATGTGCGCATCCGCACATTTGCTAAGGTCGGAAAGACCACATATTACAGCGCATGGAGCGCAAAGAAGAAAGTAAAGACTAAGTAAAGAAGGAGAAATAACATGGAGACAAAAGAAATTCTGAAATACTGCGATCACACACTGCTGGCGCAGACCGCGAAATGGGAAGACATCAAGGCGCTGATCGATGACGGCATCAAGTACGAGACCGCAAGCGTCTGCATCCCGCCTTCATATGTTGCACAGGCAAAGGACTACGCAGGCACAAGACTGCCGATCTGCACGGTCATCGGATTCCCTAACGGCTACAACACGACAGCAGTAAAGGCGTTCGAGACAAGCGATGCGCTCGACAATGGCGCTGACGAGATCGACATGGTCGTCAATATCGGATGGGTCAAGGACGGCAGATGGGACGACATCGAAAACGAGATCCGCACACTCAAAGAGATCTGCGATGACCATATTCTGAAGGTAATCATCGAGACATGCATGCTGACAGACGAAGAGAAGGTTAAGCTTTGCGAGATAGTCACATTCGCTGGAGCTGACTTCATCAAGACTTCGACAGGTTTCGGCGGAGGCGGAGCTACATTCGAGGACGTAGAGCTGATGGTAAAGAACGTAGGCGAAGGCGTTAAGGTAAAGGCCTCGGGCGGAATCAGCGGACTTGAGGACGCAGCTAAGTTCCTTGAGATCGGTGCCAAGAGACTCGGCACCAGCAGAGTCGTAAAGGCCGCAAAGGCAGCTGAGAAATAAATTACACTGTCCGCAATCGATTCAGAAGTGCAGACATTTGGTGTGCAGTCGGCTGAATCAAAAGATAATTTTAAATATCGTAATATTATTATATAAAAATCAGAGAGGTAAGTAAGATGGTTGATTATACAGAAGGCGGCGGATACCAGTATCATGTCGGACTCAAACCGGGAGACATTGGTGAATATGTAATCCTTCCTGGCGATCCACACAGGGTGCCTAAGATCGCGGCTTATTTCGACAACGCTGAAAAGGTAGCGGACAGCCGTGAATATGTAACATATACAGGTTATCTTGACGGAGTCAAGGTCAGCTGCACAAGTACGGGAGTAGGCGGACCGTCTGCTTCGATCGCGCTCGAGGAGTGCGCTAATGTCGGCGGCAAGACTTTCATCAGAG
This sequence comes from uncultured Eubacteriales bacterium, assembly GCA_902795265.1. Taxonomy (GTDB): domain Bacteria; phylum Bacillota; class Clostridia; order Peptostreptococcales; family Anaerovoracaceae; genus Crickella. Next base: position 33,349 of record CADBKM010000009.1, on the reverse strand, counting down.
TCGGTACATGCGGAGGCATGGACATCGACGTCAAGGGCGGCGACATTGTCATCGCTACAGGAGCTGTCCGCATGGACGGAACCTCGAAGGAATATGCTCCTATCGAGTACCCTGCAGTACCGGATGTAACAGTTGCGGCTTCCCTTGTAGCTGCTGCAAGTGAACTTGGCTTCCCTTATCACACGGGAGTCGTTCAGTGCAAGGATGCATTCTACGGACAGCACATGCCTGAAGCTCTGCCTAACAGCTATGAGCTCCTGAACAAGTGGCAGGCATGGCTCAGACTCGGCTGCAAGGCTTCCGAAATGGAGTCGGCGACCCTCTTCATCGTTGGAGCTTACCGCAGAGTTAGAGTCGGATCGGTATTCCTTGTCGTAGCAAATCAGGAAAGAGAAAAGGCCGGACTTCCTAACCCTCAGGAGCACGATACCGACAAGGCTATAAGAGTTGCCATCGGAGCGATCCGCAGGATGATCGCAGAGGACAAGGCCAGAGCGGAAAAGGAAGGTCATGAGTAATGGCTAAGAGAGTATTCTGGATAGTGCTTGACAGCGCTGGTTGCGGAGGAGCGCCTGACGCTGCTGCTTTCGGTGATGAAGGCAGCGATACATTCGGCACATGCTACAAGAGCGGCAAGCTCAACATTCCTAATATGGAAAAGATGGGCATGCGCAACATTGAAGGAACTTCGTTCTTCGAGCCAAGAGAAGATGTCGAAGGATGCTTCTGCCGCATGCACGAGAAGTCGATGGGCAAAGACACTACAGTCGGCCACTGGGAGATGGCAGGCATGGTATCTCCGAAGCCGCTCCCGACATATTACGAAGGATTCCCGCAGGAGATCCTCGACAAACTGTCTGAGGCTACCGGCAGGGGCATAATCTGCAACAAGACTTACTCGGGAACTGAAGTCATCAAGGATTACGGCAGGGAGCACTGCGAGACAGGCGCGCTCATCGTATACACGAGCGCAGACAGCGTAATGCAGATCGCCGCTCACGAGGACGTGGTTCCTATCGAAGAGCTCTACAGCATCTGCCGCAAGGCAAGAGCCATAATGCACGGCGACCATGGTGTAGGCCGTATCATCGCAAGGCCTTTCGAGGGCGAGTGGCCATACAAGAGGACTGTTAACAGACACGACTTCAGCCTTGTCCCTCCGCGCGAGACAGTGCTCGATGCACTGAAAGCAGAGGGTTTCCCGGTTATCGGTGTCGGAAAGATCTACGACATCTTTGCAGGAAAGAGCGTAATGTTCAGCTATTCCAATAAGGGTAATGAGGCAAACATGGTAAGGACCATCGATATCGCCGATGCGGCATTCGAGGGCCTCTGCTATGTGAACCTGGTAGATACAGACATGATCTACGGCCACAGAAGGGATATCGAGGGTTACACAAACGCGCTCAATCTGGCAGATAAGCAGATCGGCGAGCTGATGGAGAAGATGGGTCCTGAAGATATCATCATGATCACGGCAGACCACGGCTGCGATCCTGGTTATTCGGGAACAGACCACACAAGAGAAGATGTTCCTTGCCTCATCTGGGGACCTGGTCTCAAGAAGGGTGTCGACCTCGGTACACGCGATACTTACGCGGACCAGGGAGCTACGATCGCCGAGTATTTCGGTATCAGCTACCGCGGCGACGGAACTTCATTCCTCAGCGACATAATGGAACAGTAAACGGAAGGCAGCAAATTTGGCTTATACAATAGCAGCGATTTCAACAGCGCCCGGTGAGGGCGGAATAGGAATAGTAAGGGTCAGCGGACCGGAAAGTAAGAGCCTCATGAAGAGGCTCATGCTTTGCTGCCCTGAAAATATAGAGCCGCGCCACGCGTATTTCGGAAAAGTCGTCCGGGACAGCTCCGATGCCTGCGCCGAGGTGATCGATGAGGCGGTATTCCTCTTCATGAAAGGACCGGCTTCATATACCGGAGAAGACATGCTCGAGATACAGGGCCACGGCAGCAATGTGTCGCTGAGGCAGATCCTTTCGGCTGTGCTCAGCTCGGGGCTTTCGGATGTGCGCATGGCTGACCCCGGTGAATTCACCAAGCTTGCATTTCTCAACGGCAAGATGGATCTCTCGCAGGCCGAGGCTGTCATAGATATCATCAAGGCAAAGACCGATATATCCCTTGGTATCGCTGAAGATCAGCGCGCGGGCCGGCTCAGTCAGACCATACGCGAGATCCGCGGGACTCTTCTCGATGTGCTCGCACAGATGGCAGTCGATATCGACTATCCCGACGAGGACTATGAACTTGACGATGCCGCTGCGTATACGGAACTGATCGATCAGATCAGATGGGTGAAGACCGGAGTCGACGATCTGCTGGCTACTGTTTCCATAGGCCGCATAGCGCGCGAAGGCGTCAGGGCGGTCATCGCCGGCAAGCCGAACGCAGGCAAGAGCTCGCTGATGAACGCGATACTCGGCGAAGGCCGTGTCATAGTGACCGATGTGCCGGGAACGACGCGCGACACTGTCGAAGAGAGCGCGTCTCTTGGCGGCGTGCCTATCGTGCTTGTAGATACCGCTGGCCTTCGCGAATCCGATGATATCGTCGAGAAGATCGGTATCGAGAGGACTGAGCAGGCTATCGCCGGAGCCGACCTCATAATACTGGTGCTCGACGGAAGCCGTGAGCTCGATGAAGAGGATAATCAGGTGCTGTCGTTCGTCGAAAAGATGAACAGCAATAACATACTGGTAGTTATAAATAAGGAAGACCTCGGCCAGACTGTCACCGAAGCGACTGTACTTGAAAGGCTTCCGGGAGTAAGGATCATAAGTACATCTCTTGTCGGCAGAGACGCGGTTGAGGCTGCAAGGAAGATATCCGATGCGGTCGGCGAGATGTTCGACCTCGGAGGCATCAATGTCAGGGAGACTAATATAGTAACAAACGAAAGGCATGTGCACCTTCTCAGGAAGGCATCGGCTGATCTCGAGGAGTCCGCAGCAATGCTTCAGAATGGCGAACCTATTGAAGTTGCCGAGCTTTCAGCCCATTACGCATACGAGGCTCTCGGCGCAATAATCGGCGAGGAAGTCGGAGAAGAGATACTGAATACAGTCTTCAGCAAGTTCTGCCTCGGAAAATAGTGGTACACCAGGGACGGTTCTGACTGTACCATTTTCGAAATGAAATACGCGATCAAAAGCGATTGCGTATTTTTTTATATATTATGTTAGAATAAGCATACTATGGACAGAAACAGCAATGATTATAGAATTATAGTTATAGGCGCGGGCCACGCGGGATGCGAGGCCGGGCTTGTTTGCGCGCGCCTTGGCATGAAGACGGCTATGTTCTGCACGGATATCGACTCGGTCGCGATGATGCCGTGCAATCCGTCTATCGGTGGAACGGGCAAAGGACACCTCGTTCGCGAGCTCGATGCTCTCGGCGGAGAGATGGGCCTTAATATAGATAAGACTTTCATACAGTCGAAGATGCTCAATACGTCTAAGGGCCCGGCGGTCCATTCGCTGAGAGCCCAGGCGGATAAAGAGAAGTACCATCAGGAGATGCTCAAGACGATACGGGCACAGGAGAACCTCGATCTTATCGAGGATGAAGTGACTGAGCTCGTACTTGTTGAAAATACTGAGGTTAGCGGAAGCAAGGCCGGCAGATGCATCGCTGGAGTCAGGACCGCAAGCGGCAAGGAGTATTGCTGCGATGAGGTCGTGATCTGCACCGGCACCTTCCTTGCGGGCAAGATCTTTATCGGTGATGATGTACGCATATCGGGCCCGTCGGGACTCAGACCTGCTACCAGGCTTGGTGAGAATCTCAGGGAGCTCGGCTTTCCTATAAGAAGGTTCAAGACCGGTACTCCGGCCAGAATGCACAAGGACACACTCAACTACGATGTGATGACCGAGCAGCTTGGCGACGAAAAGATTGTCCCGTTCAGCTTCATGAACGAAGACAAGGAATACGACATAGACCAGATCAGCTGCTGGCTTTCGTATACGAACGAGACCACGCATAAGATAATTTTGGATAATATAGAGAAATCGGCGATGTACTCCGGAAACATAGTCGGAGTCGGGCCGAGATACTGTCCGTCTATCGAGGACAAAGTATCGCGATTCAAAGACAGAAAGAGGCATCAGCTCTTCGTCGAACCGGAAGGTCTCGACACTGATCTGATGTATATACAGGGCATGAGTTCGAGCCTGCCTGAAGATGTGCAGCACGCTTTTTATGCTACCATTCCGGGGCTTGAACATGCTGAAATTCTAAGCCCGGCTTATGCAATCGAGTACGATTGCGTCGATCCCCTTTCGCTCAAGCCGAGCCTCGAGAGCAAGCTGGTAGACGGCCTCTTCTGTGCCGGCCAGTTCAACGGAAGCTCGGGTTATGAGGAGGCTGCATCACAGGGTCTGATCGCAGGCATCAATGCTGTCTGCAGACTTACCGGCAAGGAGCCTCTCGTGCTGAGGCGCGACCAGGCATACATCGGCGTCCTCATTGATGACCTTGTCACCAAGGGGACCAATGAGCCTTACCGGATCATGACTTCGAGAGCCGAGTACAGGCTGCTTCTCAGACAGGACAACGCTGACAGAAGACTTACAGCCATCGGCTATGAGTACGGTTCGGTCACCGAGGAGAGATATCAGAGGTATCTTGCCAAGAAGGCCAGAGTCGATGCGGAGGCTGCAAGGCTCAGAGCCAAGAGAGTTGATATAGATGCTTTCCGGGCTTTCCTTACAAAGCATGAGGTAGATAAGGTGCTGGCCGCATGCGCTGGCGATCCGGAGAAGACTGCACAGCTCGAGAGAAAGAGAAATGAGATCAAAGAGACTTCAAATCAGTGCTTTGCGGATATCCTCAAGCGTCCCGGAATCTTCTATGATGACCTCGCGGATATAGACGATGAGACCAGACCGTCTTTGACAGAGAATGAGAAGACCGAAGTTGAGGTAATGCTCAAGTATGACGGATACATCCGCAAGCAGGTCAGCGAAGTCGAAAAGCTCAGAAGTCTTGAAGATAAGAAGCTCAGCGAAAGTCTCGACTACAATTCTATCGGCGGACTAAGGCTTGAGGCAAGGCAGAAGCTCTCGAACATCCGCCCTCGCACAGTCGGCCAGGCAAGCCGTATTTCCGGCGTATCGCCTGCAGATATAAACGTATTGCTCGTATACCTTGAAAAAGAGATGCGTTATGACCACAAAATTTGATCAGAACATAGCAAATCAGCTTAAGGAAAAGTACGGTGAGCAGAAGACCTTTACCCTTCTCTCCTACCTCGATCTTGTGCTGGTTAGAAATGAGCATATCAATCTTACGGCTGTCAGAGACCGCAACGAGGCGCTGGTAAAGCACGTTCTCGATTCTCTGGCTATTACCGATCTTCCTGAGTATAAGGAAGCTAAGACGATTATTGATATCGGTACAGGAGCCGGATTCCCCGGCGCTCTGCTTGCTATAGTAAGCCCGGATAAGGAATTCGTTCTCCTTGACTCTACTCTCAAAAGACTTAGAGTCATAGATGAATTTGCAGAGACTCTGAATATACAGAATCTCAGAACCGTGCACGCCCGCGCTGAAGAGATATCAAGAAAGCCCGAATACAGCGAAGCTTTCGATATCTGCGTATCAAGGGCTGTTGCCAATCTTGAAAAGCTTTCAGGCTGGTGCCTCCCTTTCGTAAAGAAAGGCGGATACTTCATTTCCTACAAAGGTGAGAACTACGAAGAAGAGCTTCAGCAGGCAGCTAAAGTGCTGAAGAAGAATAAGACCCGCCTTTCCTACGTAGAAGCATATAAGGATGTGCCGGAGGAGATCTCCGGGCATGTACTGCTTGTGCTTTCTAAATAGCAGACTTGCGATCTTTACAGAGCGGTCCCGGATCGGGACTGCTCTTTTTTATTCGAAATGTTCCACGTGGAACATTTATCTGTATACTGCGAAGGCCCGCAAGATATGATTTGCAACCTTATACAGATCCTTAGGCGAGCAGCCGTCCATACAGGCGTAAATTGTTGTATATATGTTCCACGTGGAACAATAACATTAGACTAAGAATGTCAGCGATTGTTTTAGCATCTTGCATATACCTCAGATGTGACTATCAGGCGAAGAAAATAAGCAACAAAAATGTTCCACGTGGAACATATGCTTAGCAAAGACCCCAACAAGCCTCAAAGTGGTACAGCTGGAACCGTCCCCGGTGTACCAAAGTGGTACAGCTGGAACCGTCCCTGGTGTACCAAAGTGGTACAGTAAGAACCGTCCCTAGTGTACCACTGGTGTACCACATGTTGTGGTTGCGGGAGTCAAAAGGCACAATTTGCGCAATGCACTTAATTACGGCCATCAAAATCACCAAAACGTCACTTTAAAATCATATATAAAGTAGAAAACTGCGCTAAATTTGCAGTATAATACACGGAAGTGTTTAATCGGGAACTATGTCCCGCAGGAGGTAATGAATGGGCAAGGCAATTGCTATTTTTAATCAGAAGGGCGGTGTCGGCAAGACAACCACCAACATCAATCTCGGAGCATGTCTGGCAGCGAGAGGTAAAAAGGTCCTTATGGTGGACATCGATCCGCAGGGCAATACGACCAGCGGCATCGGAATCCGCAAGAGGACTCTGAAGAACACTCTCTATGATGCTCTCATTGATACCGAATTTGATGTTAAGAAGGCCGTGCTTCCGACCAATACTGAGAACCTCTTCCTCATACCGGCAAGTGTCGATCTCGCAGGCGCTGAGGTAGAACTTGCTCAGCTTGAAGGCCGCGAGGGCAGACTCAAGAGAGTCATCGATGCGGTCAGAAGCGAGTACGACTACATTCTGGTCGACTGCCCTCCTTCACTGGGTATTCTGACCATCAACTCGCTCACTGCTGTGAACAGCGTTCTCATCCCTATCCAGTGCGAGTTCTACGCGCTCGAGGGAGTCAGCCAGCTCATCAGCACAATCGAAAAAGTAAAAGAAAGACTGAATCCGGGCCTGTACATCGACGGAGTAATCCTGAGCATGTTCGACGGCAGGACAAACCTCTCCCAGGCTGTAGTCGAGGACGTAAGAAACTTCTTCGGTCCGGCCATGTACCATACGATAATTCCACGCAATGTAAGGCTTGCAGAGGCTCCGAGCTTCGGAAAGCCGATCATTGATTACGATCCTAAAGCGCAGGGCGCGAAGGCTTATCAGGAATTCACTAAGGAGTTCCTGGCCAGAGAGAGAGCAAGAAAGAAAGCGAAATAAACATGGCTAAGAAATCAGGACTGGGAAGGGGTCTGGACGCGCTGTTTGCCGACGTCGCCCCGATAGAAGAAACAGCGGAGATCGCTGAAACAGCCAAAGCGAAAAAGGTTTCAAAAAAAGCTGCGGATACAGCCGCGGCAGACGATGACGACAGAGTGCTCTACGTAGATATCAACGATATCAGACCTAACAGCGCACAGCCGAGAAGCCACTTCGACGAAGAAAAGCTCGCAGAGCTGTCGAAGTCGATCAGGGCAAACGGTGTCATTCAGCCTCTCATCGTAAGAGAGAGCTCCACCGGATACGAGCTGGTCGCAGGCGAAAGAAGATGGCGCGCATCGAGGCTCGCAGGGCTCAAGACAGTTCCGTGCATCGTCAGGAACTTCGATGACAGACAGAACGCTATCGTCGCTATCATCGAGAACATGCAGCGCGAAGATCTGAACCCTATCGAAGAGGCACTCGGACTCAAATCCATGACAGAGAAATACGGTTTCACGCAGGAGCAGATCTCCGAATCGCTCGGCAGGAGCCGTACATATATAACGAACAGCATAAGGCTGCTCAAGCTTCCGAAAGAGATACAGGAGTACGTATCCAGCGGACAAATGTCCGCAGCTCACGGAAGAACCATTATAAACATACCTGACAAAGCAAGACAGAAAGAGATCGCGGATAAAATAATCCGCAATGATCTGTCAGTACGTGCAACCGAAAGGCTTGCAGAGAAAGTCAAAGACGAGCTCAGGCCTGAGCGCAAAAGGCGCAAGAAGGCGGCTCCGGCAGATCCCGCTAAATCAGCTGAGATCGCTGCTGTCGAAAGAGAGCTCATGACTCTACTTGGCACAAAGGTGCATATAAGCGGAGATGAAAGTAACGGTAAGATCGAGCTGGAATATTACAGTCTCGAGGAACTCAACAGACTTATTGACGCTATGAGGGAGGCCTTCAGGTAAGAGGTATAGTCATGGACAATCAATATATCAATTCGCTCCCGCTGCCGGCATGTACGCTTAACCCCGACGGCATAATCACCGGAGCTAACCCGCTCATGAAGAACGTCTTCGTATATGAGGACATCGTCGGGTACAACTTCTTCACAATCGCGGGATTCAAGCGCGACCAGCTGATGAAAGCCAACGAAGAGGAGATGATCCTCGACCGGAACGGCAAGCTGTTCAAGCTGTGGATCAACGAGGACGCAAAAGAAGACGAAGACATAGTAGTTCTGTTCGATGAGGCGACAGCCAGGGAATCGTTCAGGACCAAGCTCGAAAGCGAAAGAGCTGTTATCGTCTACATCAACATCGATAACTACGACGAGCTGATCGCAAGCGCTCCGGAAGATTTCAGAAGACTCATTCCGGCGCAGATCGACGGCCTGGTGCGTAAGTGGGGAGACTCGTTCAAGTCCCCTGTCATCAGCACGGGTGAAGACAGGTATGTCATGTACACCACCAGCGCCCATCTGCAGGAAATGATAGAACAGAACTTCGGCGTTCTCGACGAGGTAAGAGGTCTCGAGACTCAGATCGACTTCCCTGCTTCCATCAGTTTGGGGATCGGAATGTCGAGCCTCTCGCTGATAGAGTCGTCGGAGCTCGCGGAAGCGGCTCTCGAGCTGGCTCTCGGACGCGGCGGAGACCAGGCGGTAGTCAAGACAGACGACGGCACGAGATATTACGGCGGCACGCTGCAGTCACTCGAGAAGAACAACAGGAGCAAGCCGAGAGTAATCGCCCACGCGATGAAGGCCCTTATAGAGGATGCCGACAAGGTGTTCGTCATGGGCCACAGATGGCCTGACATGGATTCGTTCGGATCAGCGGTCGGAGCCAGCGCTATATGCAGCTTCCTCGGCAAGGACTCGTACATCGTAATAGACAAGCATAACGAAGCACTCGATACCGTTTACGACAAGGTGGCGGATACCGAGGAGTACAACATAATCAAGCCTGAAAGGGCTCTCCGCATGGTGACCGACCTGTCGCTGCTCATCATAGTGGATACCAACAGGCCGGTGCTGATCGAAAGCCCTGAACTGGCAGAGGTCTGCAAGAACAGGATAATCATTGACCACCACAGGCTTGCCGCTGATTCATACCAGAACTCGGCAGTCGCGTATGTCGAAAGCTACGCATCGTCTGCCAGCGAGCTCATGGCCGAGCTGATGCAGCACTTCTCGCAGAAGCGTTTCATCACAAAGCTCGAGGCCGAGGCTATGCTCGCGGGAATCATGGTCGACTCCAACAACTTCTCGGGAAGGACCGGAGTCAGGACTTTCGAGGCAGCATCATGGCTGAAGCGCGGAGGAGCCGATATAACTGAGGTCAAGAAGTTCTTCCAGGTAAGGCGCGAGGACTTCTTTGCCAAGGCCAATGCGATCGCAGGCGCGGAATTCGGAGATGACGGAGTCGCCTATGCTATAACCGAGAGCGCGACAAGCAATACACAGATAACAAATGCTCAGGTCGCAGACGAGCTGATGACCGTTAAAGGAACGAAGGCGGCCTTCGCTCTCGGACGCAACGAGAGAGGCCAGACCGTAGTGAGCGCAAGGTCTCTGGGAGCCATCAACGTACAGACCATCATGGAGAAAATGGGCGGAGGCGGACACTTTACCTCAGCTGCGGTACGCACAGACGATCCGCTCGCAGAGGTGCTCGCCCGCATCAAGAAGCTCGTGAAGGAGTACTTCGACAAGGAAGAAGAAGAGCGCAGGCGCACCATGAGCAAGACACAGGAGATAGAACTGATAAGATGATCCCGGAAAACGGAGGAAAACATAATGGAAGTTATTCTGAAACAGGACGTTAAAGGAACAGGTAAGGCAGGAGATGTCGTAAAGGTAAGCGACGGTTACGCACGCAACAGGCTGATCCCGGGCGGACTCGCTGTCGAAGCTACACCTGCAAACAAGAAGGCTTACGAGAGAGAAAAGGCAAAGGCCAAAGAGAAGTATGAGGCTGAGAAGGCCGCTGCTCTCGATCTCGCTCACCAGCTCGCAGACAAGATCGTAGTCGTAAAGACTAAGGTCGGCGACAACGGCAGACTGTTCGGAGCCATCACATCGAAGGATGTAGCTGCTGCAATCACAGAGCAGACAGGCATCGAAGTGGACAAGAGAAAGATCGTCCTCGACAAGCCTATCAAGGAGACAGGTGTTGAAACACTTGAGATCAAGCTGTTCCAGGATGTAAACGCCAAGGTCGTAGTCAAGATCGAAGGCGGAAAGTAGAAATACCGAAATGGACGAAGAGAAAAAAGACGTACTGCTTCCGCCGACCGACATAGACGCCGAGAAAGCGGTGCTTGGTTCTATGCTCAAGAATCAGGATGCGAGGGCTGATGTCAACGCGATGCTGAGGCCTGAGGACTTCTATCTGAAGGAGCATCAGGAGATCTACAAGACGATGATCGACATGGAGCAGAAAGGCACCGGCATCGACATCACCACGGTGTATTCCGCGCTGAAGCAGAGAAAGACCGCCGACATGGTCGGAGGCATCACATATCTGAGCAGACTGATGGACGAAGCCATCGTTCCTTCAAATGCCCGTTATTACGCTGAGACCGTCGGGTCAAAGTCCAAGATGAGGCAGCTCATCACCGAGGCTGAGGCCATAAGAGACGCGGCTTACTCGTCGGAGATGCCGCCGGAAGACATACTCGACAGCGCTGAGCAGAGAATCCTCGAGATCGCGCACAAGTCGCAGCGCAGCAGCTATGTGGATATCAACGACGTTCTGTTTGAGAACATCAAGCAGCTGCAGGAGCTCGAGAAGAACGGAAACGACAAGGGCATCCCGACGGGCTTCAGAGACGTCGATAAGATCCTCGGCGGATTCCAGAAGACCGACCTTATCATACTTGCCGCCAGACCGGGCGTCGGCAAGACTGCCTGGGCGCTTAACGTCGCCGAATACGCGGCTTCGGTGGGCAAGAAGGTAATGGTATTCAGCCTTGAGATGGCTAATACACAGCTCGGCGAGAGACTGCTCTCCATGACATCGAGCGTTCCCCTTGAGCATATCCACAAGGGAGAGATCTCGATGGAGGAGTGGGAGGATCTCTCCGCGGCTCAGGACAGCTTCTACGGATACGACATGGTCATCGACGAGACGTCTGTGATCACGCCTGTAGAGATGAAAAACAAGTGCCGCCGCTTCAAGCAGGAAAAAGGCGACCTCGATCTGGTCGTCATCGACTACCTGCAGCTGATGAGCATGGGCGGCTACAGAATAGAGCAGCGTGAAAAGGAGATCGCTGCGATCACAAGATCCATAAAGATCATGGCCAAGGAGCTCAACTGCGCGGTTATCCTGCTGTCGCAGCTCTCCAGAGGACCGGAGCAGCGCGGAGGCGACCACATGCCTAAACTGTCCGACCTCAGAGACTCGGGCGCTATCGAGCAGGACGCTGACGTTGTAATCTTCCTCAAGAGAGATGACTACTACAGCTCCGAAGACGAAAGAGCCAATATCGACGAGAGCACGGGCCTCACCTGTGCGGTCAATATCGCCAAGCACAGAAACGGACCTGTCGGCGTGGCCAATCTGACGTGGATCCCTAGATACGTAAAATTCGGCAACATGGCAAGAGAGTAAAAGCTATGGCAAAGGTCAGAATGGCGATGGATAAAGGAAGAGATATCTTCCTCCACCGCACTAAAGTAGAGAATCTGTTCATCAGTGAATATCTTCCGGATGCTCCGGGAGACTATGTTAAGGTGTTCCTTTTCGGTCTGATGTATGCTCAGTACGAGCTGGAGCCTGACCGCAGCGAGCTTGCGAGGCTGCTCGGACTCAGCGAGGAAGAGATCGCGGAAGCCTGGATCTACTGGGAATCAAGGGGTCTGGTCCGCATCATCAATGAGAAGGACGAAGACAACGAGGAAGTCAGCACAGTCATATTCCTGAGCAAGATTCACGAGCTCTACGGAAAGACCAGCGAGCCGCAGGCCGCAGCTCCTGCAGAGGAAGCAGCCGCGGAAGAAGACCTCGCCCTCTATGAATCAATAGACGACATGGCCTTCGATGATGATATCAGCGCAAAGCTGATCGACAACAGGCTGCGCGAGCTCTACAACAAATATCAGATAACCACCGGCAGGACTATCTCGCGCCAGGAGACCAACAGGATCGAAGACGCCATAAAGACATACGGCATAGAGCCGGATATCTTCAGCTTCGCCATCGACTACTGCGCCGACCTCGAGAAGTACAGCATTGAGTATATCTTCAAGGTCGCGCTCAGGTGGACAGAAGAAGGCTGCCGCACTGTCGAGGAGGTAAAGAGACTGCTCGATAAGCACAGCCGCAGAAATGATTATTACAGAAAGGTATTCAGGGCGCTCGGCTTCAACAGACTGCCGGCTCCTGCCGACCGGGAGATAATGGACAGATGGTTCGACGAGCTCGAGTGCTCTATCGGTGAAGTGCTCGACGCGTGCGCGGCTGCTGCCGGGCTCAGAGACCCGAACCTAAGATATGTCAATAAAGTCATAGAAAACCGCCGCCTCGAAAAAGGTGGAGTCAACACAAAGCTCGCGGCGGAGATCGCACGCAACGGAGCGAAGGATGCCCAGGGCACCGATGAGGGCAGCCCTGTGAGCCGCAAGGTGCTGGCTGATTACTACGAATACATCAGAAAAGAGGACGAAAAGACCCTCGACGCGCATGTTGAGGAAGTCCTCCGTAAGGTGCCGGGGATGCAGAGGCTCTTCGACGCCGAGAAGAATGTAAATTCGAAGATGCTGTCGCTCAGGCCGGGAGCCGATAACCTTGACGCAAGGCAGAGGCTCAGAGCCGAGAGGATAGCAATTGATGAAAACAAAAAACAGCTCCTCGCTGAAAGCGGCTTCCCTGCCGACTACCTGACCAGAAAGTTCAGATGCAGCATCTGCAGGGATACCGGATATACAGACGAGGGTATGGTGTGCAGCTGCTGCAGGGAACGCGCTGCGGAAGCATACAGATGGCACACGAATAAACTATAGGTATTGAATGAAGTTTTTAGATCGCGAAGAAGTATTAGAAAAAGAAGAAGAACAGGAACAGGAAGCACAGCCCGTTGAGGTTACGGCCGATTTAGCTGAGCCCGAAGTGCCTGAAGTCGATGAAGCGCGGATGAGAGCGCTCGCTTTGGCGTACGCAAGATATCTGAAAGAGAACGATATGAAGCCGGGCGAGCCGACTTTTGTTGAGGAAGAAGAGCTCGGGATCCCGCAATTTGAGGAAGAGGTTCCGGAGGTCGAAGAAGCAGAAGAAGCTGTCGAAACTGAGGAAGTTATCGAGGCTGAAGAGACTGCTGAAGCGGAGGAGCCGGAAGTTGAAGAGGTTCCGGAGGCCGAAGAGGCAGATGAAGCTGTCGAAACCGAGGAAGAGATCCATGGAATTGAGGAGATAGCTGAGGTCGAGGCGACTGCTGAAACAGAGGAACCGGAAGTCGAAGAGGCAGAGGAAGCTGTCGAAACTGAGGAAGTTGCTGAAGGCGAAGAGACTGCTGAAGCGGAGGAACCGGGTGAATGGATAGTCTCGGGCGATGAGCCTGCTGAGCCTGAAGAGGCTCAGGAAGCTGCCGAAGCAGAAACCCCTGATACCGAAGAAAAAGCTTCTGATGAAGAGGCTTCCGAAGATAAAGAGGCTGCCGAATCTGAAGAAGATCCGAAGAAGAAGGCTGCTGAAGAAGCTAAGCGCAAAGCCGCAGAAGAAAAGATCCGCATAAGAAACGAACGCAAGGCAAAAGACAGGGAGAAGTTCCTTAAGGGCGATAATAACCCTGTTGCCGGAGTGACAAATCTGCACGATAAAGTGCAGGACGGCGTCGACGGAGCATTCGTATCGCTCGGACGCGGAATTGTAAGCGGCGCGCATAAGATCAGTTCTTCATATAAGAACACCCGCAGAGGCATAGGCGCTGCGATACTCATTACCGGACTCCTGGCGGCCGCGGTCCTCATCGTATTCGACAGGTTCACTGTATATGAATACGCGTATAACGGAAAGGTCCTCGGATACGTAAACAGCCAGGAAGAAGTCACCGACGTGCTCGAAGTCGCGGCAAAGAACCTCACCAGCAACAGCAGCGCTGTAGCGGATGTCGAGTTCGTGGCTAACCAGAACGTGACTTTCAATCCGGTAGACAGCAGAGGCAAGAGTACAGACGACTCCGATACTGTAGTAAACAAGCTGATCTACATGACGGATATCGAGACAGAGGCGTTTGCCATATATGACGGCGACAAGGTCGTCGCGATCGTAAAAGACCAGAACGACGCTGATGCCCTCCTGCTCCAGACGAAAGAAGAGCTTTCGGTGCCTGACAAGGGCATGGAGCTCGTATCATCCGACTTTGTCAATGATCTGGTTGCGAAGCCTGTAAACGTGCTCCTCGGAAGCGTGCAGAGCAACCAGGCGGCGCAGGAGCAGATGGTAAACGGCGGCGAGATGCATACCTACCACATCGTCGAAGAGGGCGAGTCGGTTACCAGCCTTGCGCAGCAGTTCGGTGTTGATACCATCGATATCTACAACGAAGACAACAGCGAGCCTGTGGAACAGGTCGAGCAGGGCGACAGAGTATGCATCAGAAATCTTGTATCCCCTGTAAGCGTCGAGATGGTCGAGACGGGCAGAATGAAGGAAAGGCTCGAGTATGAGACCATAAAGAAGGAGTCTGACGAGTATTACAAGGGAGACTCGTTCATCGATCAGGAAGGCCAGGACGGCATACAGATATTCGAGGGAACCATAACCAAGGTCGCCGGTGAAGAGACAAAGAGAGAAGCGACTAAGGAGCCTGAGATCATCAGGAAGAAGAAAGATAAGATCATCATTGTCGGAACAGCCGAAAGGCCTAAGACAGCGGCAACGGGAACGTTCATCATGCCGATCAAGAATTACGTAGTAACATCTGAATGGGGCAGCAGATGGGGCCGTATGCATGAAGGTATGGACTTCGGTGCTCCTACCGGAACTCCGATCTACGCATCTGACGGAGGAAAGATCATCAAGGCCAACTACTGGTCAGGCCACGGTCTGTGCGTAGAAGTCGACCACGGCAATGGCGTGATCACCAGATACTCGCACTGCAGCGCGGTACATGTAAGCATAGGCGACCTGGTATACCAGGGACAGCACATTGCGGACGTAGGTAACACCGGACACAGCTTCGGAAGCCACCTGCACTTCGAGGTAAGGGTGAACGGATCATCCCAGAACCCTAGAAATTACGTTAATCCATAGTCCGCGTGAATCAGCGGAGGTAACGAATTGGCAAAAAAACGCAAAAGACAATTTGATACACAGCAGGTCCAGTGGGGCGACGAGGAGATGCAGCAGCGCGTCGACGCGAGGCGCAAGGCTGCTGCCGCAAAGCGCGTCAGAAAGAGAGTACTTTCCGTGCTCGCTTTCGTCGCGGTGTTCTTTCTGCTGGTGACCATGTTTGGCAGAGACATCGTGAGGCTCAAGGCCGAGAACCGTGATCTCAAGAAGCAGCAGATAGCTCTCGAAAAGCAGAGAGACGAGCTGAAGGAAGAGCTTAAAAACGTCGATAATCAGGAGTACATCAGAGAACAGGCCAGAAAGCAGCTGAAGCTTCTGAATCCGGGCGAGATACTCTTCACTTTCGAGGACGACGAGGCTGCAGACGATGCTGAGAAGACTCAGTCCGGCGATGAAAGCAAGGTTAAAGACGATAAGTCCGGAGGTTCTGATGGGTAAGAAACATTCGCATTCCGGGCACGTCCACAGCAATAGGCCGGCCAGCCTTGCGGGCGTCAGGCCGGATAAACGTCTGGGCCAGAACTTCCTCATAGATGAAGATGTCATAAGCACGATCATCGATGAAAGCGGAGTGACCGAGCACTCGCTCGTGCTCGAGATAGGCCCGGGCACAGGCGCTCTGACCCTCCCTCTCGCCGAGCGCGCGGGGCGAGTCATCGCGGTCGACCTCGACCCGGACATGATAGAAGGTCTCAGAATAAAGACCTTCGGGATGGACAACGTGGAGCTGATCCTCGGAGACATCCTTCAGACAGACATTAAGGGGATCACCGAAAAATGCATGGAGGAGCACGGCCTTTCCGAGCTTCGCATAATCGGAAATCTCCCCTACTACATAACAACACCGATAATTATGAAGCTGCTCGAGGCGGGCACCGGTGCGAAGAGCATCACGGTCATGATGCAGAAGGAAGTCGGCGACAGGATCGCCGCCGAGCCGGGCACCAGAGCTTCGGGCGCCATAACATATCCGGTGCACTACTACTCCGAAGTCACTGAGGTGATCGACGTGCCTAGAGAGTGCTTCTACCCTGTTCCGGGTGTGGACTCCGTTGTGCTGAGGCTCGATCTCAGAGACGAGCCGGCGGTAGCGGTAAAAAGCGAAGAGATGCTGCTGCGATGCGTAAAGGCGGGTTTTTCAATGAGACGCAAGACCCTCCTCAACTCGCTCGGATCTCTTGGCGGATATGATAAACAATCTCTGTCGGAAGCGCTCGAACGCGCGGGCATCGACCCGGGCCGCAGAGCGGAGACGCTTACTCTCGAAGAGTTTGCGCGCCTGTCCGACAGTTTGCAGGAGGCATGATTTTGCAGGATAAGATTCGCACGATCCTTGCTGTGGTCCTCTCCTTTCTGAAGAAGATCGGGCAGGGAATAAGCAAAGTTTTTTATAAAATATTCCCGAGGAGAGCATCGAAGTATTACGACGCTGATCTCCATGAAGGGCGGTATATCGGGCTGATGGCGCTCAGTGCGATCCTGATATGTCTGTACATAGAGGTGTTCGCCAGGTTTACAACGGCTCCGCTCGAAGGCTTCCGCTGGGTCTTCACCCACCCGGTGGTCTTCCTCTACAACAGTCTGATAATCTTCGCGACCATAACTCTCGCCCTGCTGTTTAAGCGGCGCAGATTCGCATGGTTCATCATCTCGCTTCTCTGGCTCATAGTCGGAACCGTAAACGGTGTTATCCTGATCAACAGAATGACGCCTTTCACTCTCTACGATCTTCTGAACGTCACAGACGGACTCACCATCGTCACCACCTACTTCTCAAGAGTGCAGATAATTCTGGTGCTGGTTGCGGCCGGTCTCGGAGTCGCCGCGATCACGATGATGTTCATCAGAAGCGAAAAGTGGAAGAACATAAACTATAAAAAGAGCATCGCAGTGATTCTCATCGCTGCTGCTGCATCTTTCGGAGCGACTTTCGGCCTGCAGAAAACCGGAACTATCAGCTCCTTCTTCGGAAACCTCAACTACGCGTACAGAGACTACGGCATGCCGTACTGCTTCATCTCGACATCGGTCAACGCCGGAATTTCAAGGCCGCGCGGCTATTCAAACGAGCTTATAAGCGGCATTCTCGAGGAGAAGACGGCTAAAGGAACCGACACTGAACTCAAGGAAAAAGACGACAGCACGAAGCACCCGAATATAATCGTGCTCCAGCTGGAGTCCTTCACGGTAGCGCAGGATTACGCAAACATCGAGGTGTCGCGCGATCCGACGCCTGTGTTCAACAAGCTGTATAAGGAATACACTTCGGGCAGCTTCGAAGTGCCTGCCTGCGGCGCCGGCACGGCGAACACCGAGTTCGAGGTGCTCACGGGAATAAGCGCCAAGTTCTTCGGACCGGGCGAATACCCGTACAAAGGCAAGCTGCGCAAGAACGTGCTCGAGAGCATGGCATATGTCACCCGCTCGCATGGCTACAACACTGCGGCGCTCCACAACCACAGAGCGCTCTTCTACAACAGAAACGAAGTCTACGCGAACCTCGGCTTCAACACCTTCACCTCGGTCGAGTACATGAACAACGTTTCATTCACTCCTACCAACTGGTGCAAGGATAAAGTGCTCATCAACGAGATCATGGAGATCATGAAGTCCACGGAAGAGAGGGACTTCATGCATGTCATCTCGGTCGAGGGCCACGGTGCCTACCCGACGGAGAAGGTCTTCAAGAAGCCGTACACTGAGGTGACGGCTGAAGACGAAGTCACGAAGTGGAAATACGAGTACTACCTGAACGAGTGCCACGAGATGGATACTTTCGTGGGCGACCTCATCGACGAGATCGAGGATAGCGGTGAGCCGACCGTCATGATCATCTACGGCGACCACATCCCTGCCCTCGATGTCAAAGAGGAAAACTACAAGCAGGACGATCTCTACAGCACCCGCTATGTGATCTGGGACAACATTGGTCTGCAGAAGAAGGACCGCGACATCCACTCGTACGAGAGCGGTGCCATACTGCTTGAGGATGCCGGCCTTGCGCACGAGGGCATCATATTCGATTACGAGCAGGAGAATGACCCTGAGAAGGATGCGGAGTATCTCGCCGACCTCGAGGCTCTGGCGTACGACATGCTCTACGGAAAGAAGTACGCCTATGGCCAGAAGGATCCGTATGAGCCGATCGACATGAAGATGGGCCACAAGACGATCAAGATCAAGGATCTGGTCAAGATTGGAGACCGCTACTACATAAGAGGAAAGAACTTCACGGAGCGGTCGATCATAAGTATTGACGGCAAGCAGCTGTCGACTGTCTACCTGTCGCCTACGCTTCTGGCGCTCAATGAGACTGTCGACCCTGAGGATATAGGAAAGCTCGAGGTCAGCCAGGTGGATAAGTCCAAGGAGACCATCCTGACCACCGTCGGCGCGAACGAAGAGCTGTAGGCCGCATGGGCTAAAAAGGAAAGAAATATGGAAGAAATCAAGGAAAAGAGTATAGAGATAGAGGAAACTGCAAAGGCGGAAGAGGCTGCTGAGGAGGCTGAAGCGGTTCAGGTGCAGGAGGCTGCGGACGCGTCCGCAAAGGAAGAGGATGCAAAAGACGACGGCAAGTTTGATGTCGAGGGAATCCTCGAGCTTTCGGACGACGGCTTCGGATTCCTCAGATTCGACAACTTCCTGACATCGAACAAGGATATCTACGTGCCTCCTACTCAGATCAGAAGATTCGGACTCAGGACCGGCGATAAGATCCTCGGCATCGCCAGAAAGCCGAGAGGGACCGAGAAGTTCGGCGCCCTTCTGTACGTGAAGGCGGTCAACGGGCTCGACCCGGTGAACTCGAGGAGAAGGCCTCACTTCGATAACCTCACTCCGGTGTTCCCGGATCAGAAGATCGTACTCGAGAATTCGAGCATCGATCTTTCGACGAGGGTCATGGATCTGGTGGCGCCGATCGGCAGAGGCCAGAGAGGCCTCATCGTTGCCCAGCCTAAGGCGGGCAAGACCGTGCTGCTCAAGAAGATCGCGGCAGCCGTTGAGGACAAGTACCCGGATATCGAGCTTATAGTGCTGCTCGTAGACGAGAGGCCTGAAGAGGTCACCGACATGAAGAGGAGCCTTAAGCATTCGGAGGTCATCTACTCCACTTTTGATGAAGAGACCAAGCACCACGTAAAGGTGGCGCAGATGGTAATAGAGCGCGCGAAGCGCCTCGCGGAGTGCGGCAGGGATGTAATGATACTGCTGGATTCGATCACG
Organism: uncultured Eubacteriales bacterium; assembly: GCA_902795265.1. Lineage (GTDB taxonomy): Bacteria > Bacillota > Clostridia > Peptostreptococcales > Anaerovoracaceae > Crickella. The sequence continues at coordinate 13,587 of CADBKM010000009.1, read as the reverse complement.
AGGCTCGCGAGAGCGTACAACATGGAGGTGCCGGCTTCGGGCAGAACGCTTTCGGGCGGTCTCGACCCGGGTGCTCTGCACCCGCCGAAGAAGTTCTTCGGCACAGCGCGGAACCTCGAGGAAGGCGGCAGCGTAACCATTCTGGCTACCGCGCTGGTCGAGACCGGATCGCGCATGGACGATGTCATTTTCGAGGAGTTCAAGGGCACCGGCAATATGGAGCTCCACCTCGACAGGCAGCTCTCCGAGCGCCGCATCTTCCCTGCCATCGACCTGTACAAATCGGGAACAAGGCGTGAAGACCTCCTGCTCACTCAGGAAGAATATCAGGTCATGTACATGCTGCGCAGAGCCATGAGCTCGGGCAGCGTCATGGATGTGACCGAGGAGATCATAGACAATCTTTCGAGCACCAAGAGCAACAAGGCGTTTGTAGACTTTATGCTGAAGAAGCTCCACTGATGCATATGCAAGTTAAATTGGGAAATGGGTAAGATAGACTACAACAAAATTTTCATAAAGGATGCGTGCCCGACCTCCATCGGAGGCCAGGCCGTGATGGAAGGCGTCATGATGCAGGGCCCTGACAGGATCGCCCTTGCGATGCGCCTGCCTTCGGGCGAGCTCTACCTGAAGACGAAGCTCAAGCCGAAGCCGTCGCGCATCTCGAAGGTGCCTTTTATCAGAGGCATCTATTCGTTTGTGAACTCTCTGGTCAAGGGAATGGGCACTCTGATGGAGTCGGCCGACATTCTCGAGACCTACGCTCCCGAGCAGTACGCCGAGGATCCGGGCAAGCTCGAAGCCTTGGTAAACAGGAAGTTCGGAGAGAAAGCCGCGTGGAATTTCCTGATGGGATCCGCCCTGCTCTTCTCGCTGGTGATCACGCTCATATTCTTCGTGATCCTTCCGACATGGGCGGTGAACTATCTGTCGAAATGGGTCAGCAATGCGATCTTCCTCAACCTGGTCGAGGGTCTGCTGAGGATAGCGATCTTCATCGGCTACGTCGCGGCGATCCGCAACATGGAAGACATAAAGACCCTCTTCCGTTACCACGGTGCCGAGCACAAATCGATACACTGTTTCGAAAACGACAGGGTGCTCTGCCCTGAGAACGCGGAGCAGTTCTACACCCTGCACCCGAGGTGCGGGACCAGCTTCCTGGTATTCGTGCTCATAGTGAGCCTGCTGCTCTTCAGCTTTCTGGGCTGGCCTAATCTGGCGCTGAGGATTCTCTCGAGGGTCCTCCTCATACCGGTGATCGCCGGCATCAGCTACGAGCTGCTGAGATGGGCGGGCAGATCGGACGGCAAGATCGTAAGGATACTCAGCTGGCCGGGCCTGCAGCTGCAGAGGCTTACCACGGCTGAGCCTACGAGGGACCAGCTCGAGGTCGCCCTTCTCTCGCTGAAGGCGGTCCTCGTGGACCCGGGCGTTCCGGAGATCAACGGCTTTGTAGACAAGGACGGCAATCCCGTGAGGTCGAAGGCCGAGGAGAAACAGGCGGAGCTTGAGTCTGAGGCTTGGGCGGCCGATGTTGAGGCCAATTCCCAGGCGAACAGGAAGGCCGCGGCTGAGGCGAAGATGGAAGCCGAAAGAAAGGCTGAGGCCGAGGCCGAAGCAGCCGATCCGGACGGCGGAAGCGCTGCAGAAGCGCCGGGCGAAAAGAAGACTGAGGCGCGCGAGGTTTATGAAGAGTCGGGCGCCACAGATGAAGATATACTCAGCGCGGTGGATTTCCTTGACGGGCTCGACAGCGACGGCTACACGATCGTGGCGCCGGTGGACGGCAAGGGTGAGACGCTTGCAAAGGCCATCGCAGACAGAGAGGCCATGCAGGCAAAGGCAAGGACTCTCGCCCGCAGATATACAGAAGATATTCGCACATACGAGAATGCCCTTAAGTGGGGCCGCGCCGCTCTCAGCATGATAGAGAACGGACGCAATGAAGCACGCATCATAATGTCGTACGCTACAGGGCTCAGCTCTACGGAACTCATCACAAGAGGCAAAGAGCTCATGCGCGAAGACGACTTTGAAGAGTACCAGAAGCGCATCTACGCGAGGATCGAAGGTAAACCTCTCCAGTACATAGTCGGCATACAGGAGTTCATGGGACTGCCGTTCAGGGTCAACCCGTCGGTGCTCATACCGAGACTCGATACCGAAGTGCTGTCCGAGAAGGTGCTCGAGATACTTGAGCAGAAAGGCCTTAAGAACCCAGAGGTGCTCGATCTGTGCACGGGCAGCGGCGCTCTCGGAATAACGATAGCCGCAAAGGTACCTGATGCGATCGTCACGATGACCGACGTTTCGGAAGAAGCGCTTAAGACCGCAATGAGCAACGCCGGGCTCAACGGCGTGAACCGCCGCTGCATATTCCTGCTCGGCGACATGTTCAACGCGATCCCTGAAGACAAGCAGTACGACCTCATCGTCTGCAACCCTCCGTACATCGAGAGCAAGGTCATCGAGACCCTCGATGTGGAGGTGAAAGACAACGAGCCGCGGATCGCGCTCGACGGCGGTGAGGACGGACTCGACTTCTACCGCATAATCGCCGACGAAGCGAGCATGCACCTGAAGCCTGAAGGCGTGCTTGCGCTCGAGATAGGCGCAGATCAGGGAGTTGCGGTAAAGAGGCTGCTCAATAAGGCAAAGACATACAGCGACGTGAGGGCCGTGCGCGATCTGGCGCATCTCGACCGCGTAATAATCGCGACACGCAAATAAAGGGGGAAAGATGGCAAAGGTAATAGTGATCAACGGAAGCCCGAGGGCAAACCAGTGCACAGGCACTGCTCTCGACGAAATGATAAAGACCCTCAATGAAGAGGGAATCGAAACAGAACTGATCCACATCGGAAGCAGAGACATCAGAGGCTGCATCGCGTGCGGAAAATGCGAGACTCACGGAGGCTGCGTATTCAACGATATCGTCAACGAGGTCAACGCAAAGCTCGCCAAGGCTGACGGCCTGGTCGTCGGAAGCCCGGTCTACTACGGCTCACCTAACGGCACCCTTATCTCCTTCCTCGACAGGCTCTTCTACAGCGCTCAGTACGACATGCACATGAAGGTTGGCGCTGCTATCGTAAGCGCCCGCCGCGGAGGAAACACCGCATCCTTCGATGTGCTCAACAAGTACTTCAGCATCAGCGGAATGCCGATCGCCACTTCCACATACTGGAACCAGGTGCACGGCTTCACGGCTGAAGATGTGAAGAAGGATGCAGAGGGACTCCAGACTGTAAGGAACCTCGCGCGCAACATGGCGTTCATGATCAAAGCCATCGCCGACGCGAAAGAGAAATACGGCAAGCCTGAGATGGAGCACGACAACTTCACAAGCTTCCCGGACGGCAAATAAGTGAGTCAGGCCATCGGCAAAAACTCGGTCATCGGCGCGGGCAGCGTGGTGACTAAAGACATCCCCGCAAACGTGGTTGCCGTTGGCAATCCGTGCAGGGTGATGCGCGAGATCTCAGACCGCGACCGCGAGTTCTTCTACAGGCAGGAACGCATCGACCGCGAAGAGATCGAAAAGAGATATAAATAAGACAAGGAGGGTTCGGATATGTGTCTTTCAATGGTATATAAGAATGAAGTAAATGACGCCAATCTGCTGGCTAAGAACGTTGCCGACATCAAAGTCGACGGCGGCAAGATCATCTTCACAGACCTCATGGGCATCCGCACGACTTTCGACGGTACCCTCGAAAAGGTCGACTTAATGGATAATTACGTAATTGTACGAGGCTGATTATCACGTGAAAAAGGGAGAAAAGTATGTATTACAACGATTTTAAGGACATCAGACTGTCGGGCCTCGGCCTCGGCTGCATGAGACTGCCGGTCGTAGACGGCGACGACACAAAGCCTGATATGGCTGCCGTTCAGGAAATGGTCGATTACGCGATGGCCAACGGCATCAACTATTACGACACCGCATGGGGTTACCACGGCGGCAACAGCGAGATCGCGATCGGCGAGGCTCTTTCGAAGTACGACAGAGACAGCTACTACCTCGCCAGCAAGTTCCCTGGCTACGACCTTTCCAACTTCGGAAAGCACGAGGAGATCTTCGCGAAGCAGCTCGAGAAGTGCCAGACGGATCACTTCGACTTCTACCTTTGCCACAACGTCTGCGAGCTCAACATCGACAAATACCTCGATGACAGCACAGGCCTCATGGAGTTCCTGCGCAGAATGAAGGCTGAGGGCAAGATCCGCCACCTCGGATTCTCGTGCCACGGCGAGATCGAGACTATGCACAGATTTATCATGAAATACTTCAGGGATATGGAGTTCTGCCAGATCCAGCTCAACTACCTCGACTTCGAATTCCAGAATGCGAGGGCAAAGGTCGAGGAGCTCAACAACATCGAAATGCCTATCTGGGTAATGGAGCCGCTGCGCGGAGGAAAGCTCGCGAAGTCGGCACTCGGCGGAGAGAAGATGCTGGCAAAGAGCAACCCTGATTACACTCCTGCAAACTGGGCATTCGGATTCGTCGAATCCGTTCCGGGAGTCAAGATGATCCTTTCGGGAATGTCCAACTTCGAGCAGCTTAAGCAGAACGTAGAGTTCTTCGACGAGAAGAGGATGCTCAGCGATGACGACATCGCTACCCTTCTGACCGCAGCTCACTTCGAGACCACAGGCAAGGCCTCCGGCACAGTGCCATGCACCGCATGCAGATACTGCACAACCAAGTGCCCACAGGAGCTCGACATCCCGAGACTGCTCGCGCTCTACAATGAGCACGTTTACAGCGAAGGCGGCTTCATCGCTCCTATGGCTCTCGCGGCCTTCGATGAGAGCAAGCTCCCTTCGGCCTGCATCGGATGCGGAGCCTGCGCCGCAGTCTGCCCGCAGAAGATCGACATACCGGGAACGATGTCAAAGTTCGCGGAGATGCTCAAATAACAAAAAGCAAATTTGGTACATGGTGGTACACCGGGGACGGTTCCGGGTGTACCACTTTTTTGGTACAGTCAGAACCGTCCCTACTGTACCAAAAAAACAATTTGGTCCATATTAATTCTTGCCTCGACTTCGGCGCAGAGTTAAAATTTTATCGAGAGGGAAACTGAATCCGGTGTTATGGTACCGGTGAGCCGGTTTTTTTGTACTTCGGCTTGGCGGGCATGCAGCCGGGCAGATCCCCGAGAGGGATATTTTTTTTTAAATAATATGAGGAGTTGCGTATGAAAGACTTAAAACATCTTTTGTATTTCGAAAACCTCCTGCAGAATGCAAACAACGAACTGATCGAACAAGCCAAAAGTGAGGGCAAGATTTGTGCGGCCTATACCTGCGAAAATCTTCCGGAGCCGCTGATGAACCTCGGCGACGCGTTCTCGGTTCGTCTTTTTGCGCCTAATTCCGGCTCGCTCGATATTGCCACATACTATATGACAAGTTTTCTGTGCGAGACCAGCAGGGCGCTGCTGGAGAGAGCGATCGAAGGCGGCTTTAACTTCGCGGATTGTCTGATCGCAGCCGACGGCTGCACGATGATGAACCGTGCCGCCGAGAACATGGAACTTCTGCACACAATGGATGAGGGCAAGGATAAGTTCTTCTACGAGTTCATGGAGATCCCTATGAAGTCGACCGAGAACGGAGTCGCCCTTCTGAAACTGCAGTGCCAGAACCACATTCTCAAACCGCTTCACGAAAACTACGGAATCGATATTTCTGAGGAAGCGATGCTCAAGGCAGTCGAGGAGCACAACGAGGTCTGCAGACTGATCCGCGAGATCGGAAACTTCCGCAAAGATGACGACCCGCGCATCACCGGATACGAGTTCCACGTCATCTGCCTGGCAACCTATCTGGCTCCGAAGGCTCTGCTCATCGACAAGCTGAGAGAGACTCTCGAAGAGCTCAAGACAAGAGAGCCTGACGGCAAGAAGTGGCGCGCACGTGTCCTGGTAGTCGGATCCGAGATCGACGACATCGGCATGATCAAGCTGATCGAAGAGACCGGCACTTACGTATGCGCTGACAGATTCTGCTTCGGCTCCTTCCCTGGCAGAGACCCAATCGAGATCGACCCAGACTCGGAAGACGACATTCTTACTCAGATATGCCGCCACTACACGATGGCGAGCCAGTGCCCGCGTACGATGAACATGGAAAAGGTCTATGGCCGTAAAAAATACGTCAACGACCTCGCCAAAGAGTACAACGCTGACGGCATCATCTACGAGCAGGTCAAGTTCTGCGACCCATGGGCATACGAGAGGATGCTCGGCTCGCACATGCTGAGAGAGGACTACGGGTTCCCGGTGCTCTCCGTTGACAGGCCGTACAACATCAACGCCGGAGCCGGCCAGATGCGTACAAGAGTACAGGCTTTCATTGAAAGCATTGAGATCAAGAAACTGCAGAAACAGGGAGGTGAAATGTAATGGCATTCAAAACGGTCAGAAAAGTCACTAACCCTAAGAAGAAAAAGGGAGAGCAAACTCTCGGACAGCTCTATCCTAAGAACGGCAAATCAAAGGTATTTGTACGCCGTGAGTGGAGAGGTGTAAAGGATACGCTCTACGATTACACGAGATGGCTCTACATCATGTCGATCCTCGCGAGATTCATCTCGAAGCCGCGCAACATCAAGGCGATGTTCCGCTACAGATGGATGGCCAACTACCTGGCTGTTCCTTACATGATGGATAAATTCACGCTGGGCCTCAGAGATGAACCTCTGCGCATCACTCACGAAGCCATGAACTTCGTCATCTACGACGTAGCCAAGACGATGGACAACATCTTCAAGGGCGACCGCCGCACCGGAAACGACGAAGAGTTCTCGAAGACCTGCGTACTGACAGACGAGAACGCCATGACCGCATTCATGATGGGATTCAAGGATACAACAGCTATCCTCAGAGAGGTCCCTACAATGTTCGTCGCCAACCTGCTGACCCAGAACTCGACCACGCACTACCTCGACGTAGCGCAGGAGTTTGGCCTCCCGGGCGATGTCTGCCCTATGCCTGAAGCTGAGGCCGGCATCTCGATCGACGATGACTTCGCCGTACTCGGATGCTGCGCCGTACAGGTCAACACGACATGCGACGGATCCCTCATGGGCAACGGCGTTATCGCTCACAGACTCGAGCGCGAATACGGCATCCCTACATTCCAGCTGACCGCTCCGCTCCGCCACAAAGAGCAGGATGTTCAGGAATACGCTGCGAACGACATGAAGGAAGCCGTCAAGTTCATCGAAGAGCACGCTCACGAGAAGTGGGACTGGAAGCGCTACTTCGAGAGTGCCGCCAGAGTAAACGACGCCACACGCCACCGCGCTATGTGGCTCGACAACAACGCGACTGACTACCCACAGTTCGTCGGCTCGGTATTCTCGCTCTACAACGACACCAACTACATGGGCAACTGCGGCAGATCCGCCCTCTTCCCTCCAAAGGACAAGAGGATCAGCAAGCTCGTCGAGCAGGGCTACAAGAAAAAGACAATGATCTGCCCTGAATACAGACACAGATGCATCGTCTGGGGCGTACAGCCTCAGTACAACATCCACATGCTCTACTGGATGATGCACTGCTGGGGCGTTGTGCCTCTTACAGACATGCTCTCGATGGTCAACACCGACATGATCGCCGACACCGATACTCCTGAGAACAGAGAGAAGGCATGGTACGACATGGCATGGCTCAACGAGAACATGATCATGCGTAACCGTACACACGGCGGATACAAGGTGCTCGTCGATGATCTCTGGGAGTTCTGCGAGATCATGAACGCCGACATGGTAATGATGTGGGAGCACATGAGCTGCAAGGCTCTCGACGGTCTCCACGGACAGTTCGAGGAGCAGGGCCGCGAAAGAGGCATCCACGTAGTCTGGGTATGCCACGACCTCTGCGACCCGAGAGTATACACAAGACAGTCGATCCGCGACCAGTTCAGCCAGTACATGCGTACAGTAATGCGCGAAGAGCCGCTTGACCCGACGATCGAGCATATCCCTGACGAGAACATGTGGTAATACAGCTCGTTCTTTTCGCCCACAGCTTTGTCTGCTGCGCGGTTCTGCGGTGCTCACTTACTATCAGGTAAGCTCCGCTCCTCGACCGCTTGCATCCTCGCTGTGAACGAAAAGCACTTCGCTGTATCTGAGATGCTCGTCTTATCAGCTAAACAAGCTAAAAAGATCGGCGCCCATTGCGGGCGCCGTTTCTGTTGCATGGCTTTCGCGCGAAGGAAGCCGGCAAACTGTGCTGAATCCTGCGAACTGTGCTGAAGCCTGCGAACTGTGCTGAATCCGGCGAACCACCCTTCTGTTAACGCGCTTTTCAGCGTGAAGCCAGCATCTCAACCCATTCTTTAACGCATTTTCAAGTGCAAAGCCTTCGCGCGCCATAGCGGTGACGCACTTTCAGCGGGAAGCCTGTAAACGCACCATTCCATTGACGCATTTTTAGGGCGAGTCCCACCAGCGCGTCATCCCGTTGACGCATTTTTTGAGATGTTTTAAAAATGCATCAGAAACGTGATGCATTTTCAAAATATAGATTTTTTTGCGTCACGCCCCTTTGCGTCAAACCTCTTCCCTGGCATATATTTTAATCTTTATGCAGGAGCTTCTATCTTTATTCATCCAGAAATAATTGATTCCGGCTGATTGATCAGCAGATCTTGCTTTGAGCTCCAGCAACAGAGCATTTGCAACATCTTCATCGTCCTTTGCACGCCCAGGATCGGGGTCGTCGAAGCCCTCTTCCCCGACTCATTGACGCACTAATCTGCAAAACAGCCCATTTTTAACAGAAATCTGATGCATTTTTCAATAATCTCGAAAAATGCGTCAATGCTCCGAATGAATACTTCTGCATAATCTGTATGAGCTTTCCGCCTGCCTGTTTATTTCTTGAGAGAAGCAAATCCGCATATGTGCAGGGCTGTAATTGTGCGGTTTACAACTTGCACCCGTTGGCTGTCGTGGTTTTCAATTTGCATTTCCATGTTCTTTTTCATCTTTTTCCATTTTCGGTCATTTTTTGTTGAATATCGTGGGTTTTATGTTTGCCGGATTTTTGATTTCGAGATACAATCAAAGCCCCTGCCGGATGGCTTGATTTACAGACAGTCCAAGGCCTTCAGATGCAGGGGATTTCAAGTAAGCCGGGCTTACTATTTACTATGGGCGCAGTTTTGATTGGTGACGACTATGGATGCTGAACTAAACAGACGACTTGATTACGAACTTAAGCTTCTGAAGGATGACCGAGCCAGGTACACCCGTCTTCTCGAGAACTGCCGCGGCTTTGAAAACATGTGCATACGCAGTTCAAAGAGACCGAACGGACGGGAATACTACTATGCCCGGTGGAAGGGCGCGAAACAGTATAAATATGTGGGGACCAGATCCCACCCGGATGTCAAACGGATATGCGACGCACATTTTCTGAAGGAAGCGATAAAGAGAATCGATAACAATATAAAGATGATAGAGAAATTTATGGAAGGTTATCTGGAGGTCGATCCTTATTCCATCAACGCTGCGCTCAGGAAGCTGTTTCGGAGGTCCATAGCTCCGGCTTCACAGGCATACCAGGTTGAGGGCGCCAAGTGGAAAAAAGAGAAGCTCGCTTTTCAGGCAACTTTCCCGGAGAACTACCCTGAGCATAAAACCGAGCAGACCTCTGATGGGGTATGGGTGAAAACGGTCAGTGAAGTCGTGTTGTATGAGCGATTCAAGGCAGCCGGTTTTGTCCAGATATATGAACTGCCGCTGGTTCTCAATGACTATGGCCCTGCCATATACCCGGATTTCTCGATCCTTTCGCCGGTCGATATTAAGACTGTTATATATGTAGAGTATGTCGGGCGGCTCGATCTTCAGAAGTATCGTGATGATTTTGCGCGGAAAGTAGACCGGTACATATCAAATGGATATATTCCTGGCGTAAATGTGTTTTTCATTTACGGTAACAAGGAGGGGCATATAGATTCTCTGCAGATCAACAAAGTGATCGCGGACATCCGCGGATTTTAAAAAGGCCGCTTTCCCTTAGTTCTGCTGTGCCTGCATCGGAGCTATCAGCATGCGGTTGCGCGTGCGTATGTAACCGATGACGATGAAGGTCGCGTTGACCGCCCAGCTCACCGGAAATACCAGCATTATCGACAGCCAGGTGTGATAGATCTGAAAGCCTGTGAAGACCCAGATGATACGGATGCCGCAGACGCAGATCAGCGTCGTGACGGCCGGCACCAGAGACTTCCCGAGGCCTCGCATCGCGCCGGACAGGTTGTCCATGAGCACGTTGAGGGTCTCCGCGTACAGGAGGCACTTAATTCTTATAAGGCCGGCCTCTATGACAAACGGTTCGTTCGTGAAGAGCCCGAGCAGCGGCCTGGCCGTCAGGAGCAGAAGGGCCGAAATCACCATTGTGAAGACCCAGCTCACGAGCAGAGTCTTTCTGACGACCTCGCGGCACCTGTCGTACTTGCCCGCGCCGTAGTTCTGGCCGACAAAAGTGACGAGCGTCTGGGTGAAGGAGTTCACCACGAAGAACGCGAATATCTCAAGGTTGAAAGCTGCAGACGATGCAGCCATGTAGTCAGCGCCCAGGCTGTTTATGGCGGATTGCACGCAGATGTTCGAGATCGAAAAGACCGCGCTCTGCAGTCCCGCCGGAACGCCGATGCGGAGGATGACCGACAGCTCGTTTTTATTGATCCGTATTTTTTTCAGATCGACGTGAATGACGCTCTCCTCTTTGCAGAGGGCGTACAGGAGCATCATCGAACTGATGGCATTCGCCATTACAGTCGCTATGGCAACGCCGTCTACATCCATCTTCAGCACGAGGACGAAAAAGAGGTTGGCAACAACGTTGAAAACACCGCCGACAAAGAGGCTGATGAGCGGCGTCTTTGTGTTGCCGTTGCTCCTGAAGATCGCGGATTCGAAGTTGTAGAGCATTATGAACGGAACGCCGCTGAAGTAGATCCGCAGATATGTGATCGAATAGCTGCGGACTTCGGCCGGCACTCCCAGCAGGTCGATGATAGGCGCCGCGATCAGGTTGCCGACCACGGCCACGAATACGCCGGCCGCAATTGCGAGAGCCATCGCCGTGCCGACGGTGCTCCGCGCTTTTGCATCGTTTTTAGCGCCGATGCTTCGCGAGATCAGCACATTCGCGCCGACTGAGATGCCGACGAAGAAGTTAACAAGGAGCGATATGACCGGGGAGTTGCTCCCGACGGCCGCCATCGCCTCTTTGCTCGCGAACTTTCCGACAACTGCAACATCAGTCGCGTTGAAGAGCTGCTGCAGCATGCTGGTCATCATCAGCGGTATCGCGAACATCAGAACTTTGTCTACTATTGTTCCCACGGTCAGATCGGAATCCGCGGGAGTCCTTTTTTTCAATAACTTTGCTTCCATTGCGCAACTATTCTAAACCTGTCGGCGCCCTTTTTCCACCTTAAAGGCGCATTTTTCCAAGATGCTTATACCGGCCGGTGCCCGGAGCGTATGAGCTGCCGCTTGATTCCATGCCTTAAGCTAAGAGTTGACAGGAGGTTTTATGTTTTATACAAAAAATCGCTGCGATTTTGTAGATTTGCACAAATTATTGCTGTAATATGATATTCGAAGTTTCTTACGGAATAACCGGGGGACATGCGAAATATCAGCTGAAGAAAAAGGGAGCAACCGAAATATCAGCTGCAGAAAGCTGCAAGCAAAACACAAAGCAGCGGCAAATAGCTTTGAAAACGAAAGGGCAAAGGGACTATATGAATTTCATCTTCATTTCTCCGAATTTCCCGGAGAACTACTGGCATTTCTGTGACAGGCTCCGCAGGAACGGGGTCAACGTGCTGGGCATCGGCGATGCTCCTTATGACGGGCTGAGCAACGAGCTCCGCTCGGTTCTGACTGAATACTACAAAGTCGATACGCTCGAAGACTACGACGCTGTCTTCAGGGCGGTCGCACTTTTCTCCTTTAAATACGGCAAGATCGACTGGATCGAATCCAACAACGAGCACTGGCTCGAAACGGACGCTCAGCTCCGCAAGGACTTCAACGTCACAACAGGCGTGCAGCCTGAGGAGCTCGCGCTGTGGAAGAGCAAGTCCTCGATGAAGCCGGTCTACCGCGAGGCCGGGATCCCTTCGGCACGCAACCACAAGGTCTCTGACCTCGCAGCGGCGAAGGCATTCGTCGACGAGATCGGCGGCTTCCCTGTGTTCGCCAAGCCGGATGTAGGAGTCGGCGCGAACGACACTTGGAAGATCGAGAACGAGCTCCAACTCGAGGCCTTCTTCGTCGAGAAGCCTGACGTCCCATATGTAATGGAAGAATTTGTCGTCGGCGACATCTATTCGTACGACGCGATCTGCGACTCGAACGGCGACCCGCTCTTTGAGTCATCCTTCATCTGCCCGAATGTGGCGGAATCGGTAAACAACGGCACAGAGATTCTGTACTATGTCACCGCTGAGGTCCCGCAGCAGCTGCGCGAGCTCGGGCGCAAGGCGATCAAGGCTTTCAAGGTGCGCAACCGCTTCACCCACTTTGAGTTCTTCCGCCTGACCGAGCCAAGAAAGGGCCTCGGAGACGTCGGCGACTTTGTCGGCCTCGAGGTAAACATGAGACCGGCCGGCGGATTCACGCCTGACATGATGAACTTCGCGCATTCAACAGATGTCTACTCCCTCTGGGCAGACATGGTTTGCACCGACAGCCGCAGCCTGCCGGACAGCGGCGTCCACCGCTACTGTGTCTTCGCCGCCCGCAAGGACGCATTCACTCACGTGCACACCCACAACGAGATCCTCGACGAGTACGGAGCGCGCATCGTGATGTGCCAGCGCATGCCTGAAATCTTCGCGGCCGCCATGGGCAACCAGATGTACACCGCACTCTGCGACACCATCGAGGAAGCCCGCGAGTTCGCGACCTTCGTCCTCGACGAGCAGGCCCCAATCGTAACACCGGCACTGTTCAGATAGAGTAGGCCCCGGTTGAGACACCGGCATTGTTCAGATAGAGCAGGTTCCGATCGTGACACTGGCACTATTCAAATAGAGCGGCCTTCCGGCAATTCACCGGACAATTTATAAAAGAGCAAAGCGGCAGGAGAGGATTCTCCCTGCCGTCTTTTTTGTGCGGCAATCTGCGAGTCTCGCAGGCCCCCTCCGTTCAAAGGGCGCAGGCCGTCTTTTGCGTGGGAAGCTGTTATGGTCGCAGGCCACATCCGTTCAAAGGGCGCAGGCCCTTTTCCGTGCGGAAATCCCATACAGATTATGCAGAAGTATTCATTCGAAGCATTGACGCATTTTTCGAGATTTTCGAAAAATGCATCAGATTTCTGTTAAAAATGGGCTGTTTTGCAGATTACTGCGTCAATGGGTCGAGGAAGAGAGCTTCGACGGACCCAGTCAAAAGCGTGCGAAGGGCAATGAAGAGGTTGCAAATGGGCTGTTGCTAAGTCAAGTCCACAATTGAGTGTAAATAGCCTTTAGGCAAATGATTCGGTCTGCTCCGAGAGCCCCAGCGCTGGCCGGCGGGGACTACTAAACCCGCCC
>CADBKM010000008.1 GCA_902795265.1 uncultured Eubacteriales bacterium | reverse complement strand
ACGCCGGATTCTCAGACTGCAGGTGATCTGAGGCCGACGCGCGGGGCTGAACTATGCAGCCAGTGCGAAATTGTTGTTTGTTTTAGCGTTTCTTTTTAAACGGATGCTTTTTACGTGGATCACCGCCACGGCTCGCTTATCTTTGTTCCACACACCTGTCGAAACCTTTACACCCCCAAAGGGTTGGGCGGCAGATTTCTCTGCCGCTTCACTATTTTATACGAATGTGCGTATTTGTCAATACAACCAGCAGTTTAATTTAGGAGCGCTTGTTCAAGGCAACACATCGGCTACGGAAGAATTCCCAAAAATGGAAGCGGCCCCAAATGAGGGGCCGCTCTCTAAATACTCTTCAGTCAATTTCCTGACTGTGCCAACTCAATCGGCTGTGCCGAATCATCCGGCTGTGTCAAATCATTTTACTGTGACTTTGACTTTCTTTCTGGCGCCGTTGTGTGCATAGACGTATACGTAGCATGTGCCTTTGCCGACTGCCTTGATCTTTCCGCTCTTGGTCACTATAGCAACCTTCTTGTTGGTGCTCTTGTAACGGAGTTTGGCAGTGTGCTTGGAGGACATCAGTTTCTTGCCCTTCTTCAGCTTCTTTACACTTGCCTTTATCTTATATGTCTTGCCCTTCTTGAGTTTGACGCTGGTCTTTTTGACGGACACGCTCTTGGCGTTTGTATACTTCTTGTTTCCGCCTCCCGTGAACGCGTGTACATTCGGGCTGGTCCTGACATATACTTTCTTGCCGCCCTTCATGATCCACGCTTTCACGTAGGCCTTGTAGGCTGTGCCCTTGGCCAGGCCGCTAATGGTGAAGCTGAGCGTTCCGCCCTTGACGGTCTTGATCAGCTTGTAGCCCTTCTTGCCGCCGCATACCGCGAAGAATATGTCGTATCCGTCGGCGCCGCTTATCTTGCTCCAGCTGACGACGAGGCTCTTCTTGCCCTTCGCGGTCATCTTTGTCATGAGCGTTCCGCTGACTTTCTTCGGCTCAGGCTTCTTGTAAACGTTGGTTATGTAGGCTCCCTCGTACTGTGTCGTTGATTCCACATTGCCGGAAATGTTTACGATCAGAGGATCGTCCTCGCTGCCTATGCCGCCGAACGAATCGATGCTCAGGTCATCCGCTGTGACATTGGTCTTACCGGAGCCGGTCTCCACTCTTCCGTCGGATGTGATGTCAACATCCTTGCCGCTGATATTGTCGATAGTGACGTCTGTCACGGAGTGGATGTCGATATCCTTTCCGGACATGCTCAGGTCGTCGACCGCGGTCACGAGCGGCTTGTCCTCTGTTCCGATATCGCCGTTCGCGGTGATATTGGCCTGATCCGCGGATACGTTCGCTTCGCCGTTCGTATTATCGCCTGCGGTCACGCTGCCGTTGACGCTGATGTTCAGGTGGCCGTCCGCCGAGAGATCGCCGATCTCCAGATCCTTGTTGTTGGTGATGTCACCGTTTCCGGTGTTCTGACCATCGCCCGAGATCGTTCCGGACAGGGTGTCTACGCTGAGCTCCAGCGGCTTGCCGGTCGAACCAACGTTGCCGTCCAGAGTATTGATCTCCGCGTTTCCGCCTGTGATGATCTTGTCGGAATTCAGGTCGACGCCCGCGGTCAGTGTTACGTCACGGTCAGAAGCTGCGTTGCCATCCGCGTTCAGGTCGCTGATGTTCAGGTCTCCCTGATTCGCGATGTTCACATCTCCTGTCGCTCCAATCGTCAGGCTTCCGCCCACGTTCGTGTCGAGTGGAGCGTTATCTGCGCCGACGCTGCCTCCTGCGTGGATGGTCAGGTCTCCTGCAGTCTCGATCGCCTGATCCGCGTTGTTCGCCGCTTCGATAGCCGCGTCCGCATTCTGCTGAGCGAGATCTGCCGCAGCCTGAGCGTCGTTTGCCGCCTGCTGAGCGGCGTTCGCGTCCGTGCGGGCATCTGCCGCGGCTGTTTCCAGACCATCGGCAATGGCTTCTTTATCGTTCGCTATGCCGTCGAGCCTGTCTGCCTCAGCGCGGGCTTCATCAGCTGCCTTGCGTGCTTCGTCTGCCTTTGCGCGTTCCGCTTCGGCAAGCGCCTGCTTTTCAGCCGCGTCTTCATCTCCGTTCGCTGCTGCCTGTGCGGCGGCCTCCTCAGCTTCCTGAGCCACTCTTTCAGCATCAGCTGCCGCATCTTCCTTCGTGGATGCATCCTCTTCTGCTTCGTCGGCGTTATCGCGGGCATCGGTTGCATCCTGTCGCGCCTGCGCCGCTTCTGCTTCGAGCGCGCTTGCGTTGTCGTTCAGGATGTCTGCGCGATCCTGAGCGGCGTCTGCCTTGTCCTGAGCATCGGACGCGGCGTCCTGCGCGGCTGCGGCGTCCGCGACCGCGCTGCCTGCGTTGGCATCCGTCACATTTCCAGGTGCGACTATTTCAGTGTCGCCCTGTGTCGATGTGATATCGCCGACCGCGAGGTCTCCGCTCAGCTCTGTCACGTACACTTCCGTGCCGCTCGCGCTCAGTGATCCGCTTCCGGTATTGCCCGAAGCCGTGTCTACCAGTATAGGAGCATCCTTGGTACCTACGGCACCGTTTCCGTCTCCGTCCGCGTCTGCTGTCAGTGAGACACTGTCACCCTTAACTGTTGTGTTCAGGATATCTCCGTATGCCGCGACGTTCGCTTCATCTCCTGCTGTCACAGGAGCGTTCGTTATATCTCCTTTAGCGGTGACATTAGCTTCGCCTCCGGCTGTCACATGTCCGCCAGGAATGATGTCGCCTTCAACGTTCACAATGAGATCCTGCGCGCCGTCCACATGGATGACGCCTTCTTCTGAAGTAATCGTTACTGTCAGGTCGTCATCCGTTACGAGATCAACGTCTCCGGTGTCGATGACGGTCATCTCGCCGCCCACGCTTACCTTGAGCGGATCATCTGTCGTTCCGACTCTTCCGTCCGGAGCGTTCAGGATGGCGTCGCTGCCTGCGGCGATGTTGTTTTTGCCGTCTGCTTTTTCCTGTTCAGTACGGAAGTCGATCAGATCGCCGTTCGTTGTGAGCACTGCATCTTCTCCCGCGGATACTGTTCCGAGGCCTATGCTGCCGTCAAGTTCATTGATGTTGAGGCTTCCTGTGACTGCCTCAGCGTCGAGACGCATCATTTCATCGTTCAGATCTTTGCGTACCCAGTCATAGCTCAGGACGGTATCCATTACCCAGCTGCCGTTCTCATCAAGGTGGATGAAGCCTGTGCGGCTGCCGTTTTCACGTTCGCCGTCCGTTACAGCCACTGTTACGACAGGAGTGGTATCCTTCTGCTGCAGGTCGAACGCGTCATCATCGGCGCCGATATCGTCGGATGCTTTCAGAGTCACGTTCTTTCCTATGATCTGCTGTTCGCAGTCTCCCTCTGCCAGTATGCTTCCGTTCATGGCTGTGATGCTGACGTCGCCTCGCTCTGAACGGATATCCTCGACCTTAAGGCCGGAATCTGTCACAGTGATGTTTATCGTTCCGTCGTTGAACAGATCTGTCTTTCCGGTGCTTGTGCCTATCACCACGTTGAGTGTGCGTGACACGCTGTCGTCATAAGCCGGATCCGCCTCAGCAGGCATGCTTGCTTCGCTGACCGCCTGCTCAATAAGTGCTTCTTTCTCCTCAGCTGTGAGCACTGTGCCTATCAGAGCTCCCAGATCCGGAACTGCCTTGTAGCTGCTTCCCTCCTTAGTCTGGACATCCAACAGGGTCTTGATGATAGTGTAGAGTTCCCCGCTTTCATCTGTATCCTTTATCGCGGACCAGATCCTTCCGGCTCCTTCCGGATCGCCCTGATCGCTTACGGTGCCGAGGATCTTCTCAAGGCGTTCATCGCGATAAGCATCAGCTGCCGTGCCTTCTGAAGGTACGTATCCTGTCAGGATGATCTGTATGTCTTCATCTGTCAGTGTGTCAAGCAGTGCCGCGAGGGCTGCTTCTGCCTCTGCCACGGCTTCCGCGTCGCCTGTCAGCTTCGCGCCTTCCAGAGCTTTCTGAGCGCTTCTGATACCCTCGATCTTCTGCGCCAGTTCAGTCTCAGGTTCCGCAGCCCAGACTGCCGGGTCGCCGTTCATTACGATCCATGCTGCCAGATCCTTGTCAGTCCCGCTTACTGCATCATTGCCGCGGAAGTCGCTCAGTATCTGCGCGATCTCTTCCTCGGAAACCATTGAGAGGAGTTCTCCGCGGGCTTCCGGATCGGCAAGTATCGCCAATATCTGCTCTTCGCTGAACATCGCGGACCAGTCGTAGTTCGGATCGGCCGCTATCAGCTCAGCAAGCCTGCGAGCAAGACCTTCATTAGTCTGGAGGTCTTCAGGCAGGACTCCGCTGTGCGTCTCGTCAACTATGTGTTCGAGATAGTCGCCTGTCACATCATCCCCTATGCCGGTTCCTTCAGTATTGACCTCCGGAGCAGTGTACTCATTTGTCTTCGGGTTGACCGGGAGCACCACTCTTGTAAGTCCGAATCCGAGGTCCGCCTTATCGATCTCTACATCATAGTATGATCCGTTCGTATCCGTCTTCTGCGGGATCAGTGCCTGCGCGTCCAGATACAGGTCTCCGACGTTCGGGATCTGCAATGTTACTGCATCAGGGATATCCACGAGCAGGTGGTTGCCGGCGCTTCCTATGCTTGCTCCGCTCAGCAAGAGCGATGCGTTGCTGTCCGTATCATTCTCATCGAGCTTTATGAATGCCTTCATGCCGGCATCGGTATCCATTTCCTGATTGTAGAGCAGCGTGCCTCCGGCTGCAGTGCCGTCAGCCAGCACCGTCTCACGCATTCCGAGTCTGCCATTTGCAGCTCCGAGAGTGAGATGGCTTCTCTTTGTGATCGCGTTATCGAATGTGTTGTCCTGTCCGGCAAGTATGGATACTGTGCTGTCGATCGCGCGGATCTCATGCATCAGTGTGCTTCCGCCTGCATCTAAGTTCACAGTTCCCTCTGCTGCGGTCAGGTCTTTGATCAGGATATTGCCGTCGCTCACCGCATCAGGATTGTCCGTGTAAACGTATGTCGCAGTGCCGTCCTGGCCTGTCAGCACTTCACGCAGTTTGTTGGTGGAAATGTCCGCCTCACCTCCGTTGATGACTGTCAGAGTGTACTGAGGGTCTGCAGCATCCAGAGTATCTGCCAGCACCACACTGCCGTCCTTAGTTGCGATATCCCAGATCACACCGTCGACAACGACATTCCTATCAAATCTCACGTCGTCGTCGAAGTAGAGGTGCGTCTCGGTAGTGATATTGTTGACGTCTCCGACTTCTTCCTCATTGTTCAGGATCACTATCTCAGCATGGCCTTCAAGCGGGTCTTCATCAGTACCGATCGTACCCGTGCTGTTAGAGATGATCGTAGCTTTGTCGCCGGCAGAGATATCTGTATCGTCTTTGATGCCGCCGTCACCGTCGAAGATCGATCCGACCTTATCATTAAGGATGATCGTGATATCTCCGGCAGCTTTGACCAGTGACACGTTGAAGTCTGTTCCCTTAGTATCAGTTGTGAGCTTCTGGGTCTTGGCTTCTTCTTTGCCCATGATGACTACTGTACCGTCGCTGCCAGCCTTGGCAGTAGCGTCCTTACCTGAAGGCATCTCGTAGTAAAGCGTCCGCTCGCCGTCTTTGTTATCAGCATAGTATGCTTTCAGATAGACCTTGGCATTTTCGCCTTTGCCGATCGTGATCGTGCCCGTACCGTCAGGCTGCATTTTTACCTCGCCGAGCGCATCGGTGATCCTGGTCCAGGCACTGTTTTCGGTTTCGCGGAAGTAATAGTATCCGTTGATATCCGAAGCAATGTGGTCAGTCCTGACCTCAAGCTGGATATCCTGTCCTTCCTTGATCAGGATCTTAGGATTACCATCTCCTGCTGTCAGATCTACTGCCACGATATTTGTTGAGAAATACTCAGCACCGTTATACCTGGACGCGAAGGTGATCTCACCGTCATCATCCATCTTGATGTAAATGATCAGGCCGCTTGCTGTTACATATAAGTTCTCAGTGATCTTATAGCAATCGTAATCGTCATCTCCGATCATGAGCCTCTCGCGAATACTCTTGTATTTTTCCTGTTCGAGAGGAAGTCTTGACATGTTCAGCTCTATGCCTGAGATCGGTCCGACGAAGTCCATTGTCGGATTGTCATCTTCGGTGCCGAAGCGGAGCACAAGCTGCTGATTATTTGCAGAGCTTTCATCAGCTCTGGATCTCTTCTTGCTGTAATCCAGCTTGCCGTATGTCTTGGCTGTACCATCAGCATTCTTCCCGAATACTATGTTCTCGTATGAGCCAAGATTTTCTGCGTTGACGATCTCCTTCGCACTTGTGCCTGTATAGCCTGTTACATCAGCATATGTTTCGCTGCGCACGAGCTGATCGACATAGACATCGCTAGTGCCTTCCTCCAGCACTTGCTGATGCTCCAGTCCTGTGTCAGTTGATACGTGTGTCGCCATATCCAAGATATATACGGTCCACTTGTTGTTGCTTATTACCGCGTAGTAGTATCCTGTCACATTGCCGCTGTCATCCCGTGCAGTCATCCTCTCTTTGACGAAGACCGGATTGCTATTACTGTCTACAGACTGTATGAGAGTGAGATCCGTATGATTGATGAGCTGCGGACCATTCTCACCGATCAGGTAGACAGAAACGGTGTACTGGTTAGTCGCATGATCCAGAGTGGTCGCCAGGAAGTACTTTGCATTCTCAGCTGTGAAGTAACTGCCGTCCAGCGTGACCGATCCGCCGGTCGATGATGTGACAGTCAGGCTGCCCTCGCTGATAGTACCGGTTTCGGTTATTTCGCCGGATGCTGTCTTCATAGTGAGCGTGAATACCGGAGTATTGACATCGATCAGGCGGCGCTGTGTGAATTCATACGTCGTTTTTGCATCCGGAAGGACGTATTCTTTGGTACTGGAATTATATTTATAACAATTCCCATTGAGCTGTGCCAGAGTTCCGTCATTTCCATATGCATAGAAGTATGTATCCGAATCTCCACTTAATAAGTAGCCTTTGACAGTCGAACCATCGATCGTGACTTCGGCGGCTGTCCTCTTGTAGAATGAAGAATCCGGTGTCCTGATCTCTATATCGAGATCGCTGTCCCTTATAACTTCTTCCAGCGTCCAGATATCACTTTCATATCCGCTTATCTCGGTGATCTCCTTAGCGCGGCAAGTGACCAGTGAAGCACTGCTGATCTTGCCATCAGTTGTTCTGCTGACTTTCACGAAGTATTCTTCGCTGACGCCTTCGATATTCCCTTCAGCGTCTACAAATACGCAGCTGTAGTAAGATACTGCATCTGTATCATTGGCGCCCGGCACGAACGCCGCGATCTTTCCGTTGATTTTGATATCTGACCATACATTGTTGCTGTAGGTACCAAGCTTCCAGATGCCTGTATTAGTATATTTATTATCCTCTATGATCTCCACATCTGCCTGATATCCGGAACCGATCTCATGTCCATCTTTGTCAAGATCGTAAGCCCAGTAGGTTACCTTGCCATCCTTGTCCTCTCTTATATAGACGTTATGGTCTTTACCCTGATCGTCCGTGACTACATAATAGTCTATCGTGGAGAAGGACTCATTGGTGATCGAAGCTGAGACCTGATTTAATGTGAAGTAGTCAAAGCTTATGCCTCTGCCGTAGAGAGTATATGACTTCTTGTGCCATATATACTTGACCTTGCTGGTGCTGTATGTAGGCTCAGTGATCACGAATTCATTGCCTTTTGCTTTGATCTTCGTACTGCTTCCATCACTGCCGACACTTGCTTCCTTGAGGATCGTCTTCGTAAACGACGGTTTCCAGTAATATCCTTTCAGTTTTTCGTAAATACCGCCATTTCCGGAAGCATCCACTGTGGTGCCAAGCATGGATCCGGATACCACACTGAGTTTCTTGTAATCATCTCCTTCTAAGTACTCATATTCATAGTTGTCGCCGCCCTTGTAGGTCACTCTGACAGTGTATTCGGTGCCGAGGAAGTTGCTGACTACAAATGGCGTGCTGTCCTCTTTGTGGACTACGAGCTTGGACTCCCACAGCCACACGAGACCGTAGTAAGCCTTGCCATTGCCCCAGAATGCAGCGCTGTTGGTCTGTCTTGTACGAGGTACACCACCTTCGGTCACAACATTTCCATTCTTGGTCATCAGATTCTGGAAATAATCATTATTCCAGGTCCAGCCCGTGTTGCTTACAGCCGACGCGATGTAGAACTTCACGGTGTTGTTTCCGGTAACAGCACCTGTCTGGCTGTCTACCTTAACAGGACTGCGGGCGATCAGGTAACTCTCCGTGCCTGATGCAAGGGCATTTCCTGCGCTCTGTACTGAGCCTTCCATGCCATACCATATGAGACCATTCCATTCACCCAGAAGTGTTACGGTGTATTCCACCTCGATGTTCTTATCATCGCTGACGTACTTTGTGAGACGCACCACTATGCCGGCATTATCGTAAAGACCAACACCGGTCTTATTACCTCCCAGTTTGTCGAGCCATGCATCAGAGATCGTCTCAAGGAGTGTCTCCAGACGTGCTTCCTTTGCCAGGTTGATCGTGCCGTTTGTCACATCTATGGTGATGCCATTGCCAAGGTCGATCATATGTGATGTGCTGCCGTTTACAGTTTCTATATAGAATCTGTAATCTCCGACAGCCATGGCTGTGCCGCTCTCTACGATACGCGAGACATTGCCGTCTGCATCTATATAGAATGCAGTGCCATTTGGCAGCTGACATACCGAAAGCCCGGTAACCGGATCATATGCGATGCGGTAGTACTCAAGCATATCCATTCCGGTCAGCACGTACTGCTCTTTGAGCTCGACAGTAGTTACGTCGTATTCAAGACTTCCCGGAACAGGGATCGTCACGATCGCAGCGCCTTCTACGGTGTAGATGTTGCGTCCCGTATCGAAGATGAGATATACATCTCCTTTGGAGGATACTATATTGTCTACGTCAAGATTCAGGTCATTGACCGCTGCATCTTTGATCTTATCTTCAGTGATCGCATCCACAACGATGAACTGTGCTGCAGTAAGATCCATATAGATGTCTCCGCGTGCTGCAGCATTGACACTGCCCGGGACACCGTTCTGATCTGCCACGATCCATGAGTAGAACCAGCCGCCGTCGACTGCGCCGGCCGCTGAGCCGATGGTCTCTGCTCCGCTGATATTGAGTTCATGTGCCCAGATCGGACGGATGAAATCTCCTTCGGCTATCTCCATGGTGCTGGAGCCGACACTTGCAGCTGCAAGCAGATGTCCGCCCTCTTTGCCTGTCCACAGGAAGTTTACAGATCCTCTGATGTTCGGTATCAGGCCGGTCATCGTTACATCGCCTTTGCCGCTGTTCTCAACTGTGAATACAGGTGCGAATGATGTATGCTCCGGTGTCAGCTTGATGCGCCTCAAGTACATGTTAATGGTAGGATCTGTAAATCCGGTATTCTCAAAGGTCACATTTTTGAATACCAGATTCTTTTTTGTACTGTTGGTAATGACGACCCTTGGAATGACCGACTGATCATAGACATCCATTGTCCCTGTAACAATGCTGTTAATGTCAGCTTTGCCCGGCAGGGCGTTTGAGATGTTCCCGATATAGATATCTGTGTCAGTTTCGGTCCATATCGGCGCTTCGTACTTCAGTCCTACCTCACGGATGCCTCTGTCGGAAATATCGATGTATATTCCTCCGGCAGCATCGCCGAGATACAGGCCTGCTTCTGCGATCGTGCTGTTTCTGTCGCTATCGAAAGAAGAACCTTCATCACTTCTTGTAGCATATGTTGAAAGTGTTCCTCCCTTCGTAATGTTGTTGCGCACTCTGTCTTCTTCGATTGCATGTGTTGTCACAAGTATTTTTGCGCCTGTGAGAGTGACTTCACTGCCGATCACCATATTCGCATTCGCACTGGTTTTAAATGAACCTCTTGCCCGGCCGGCTCCGGTGGAACACATCTGTATATGTGTAGTTCCATCGATATTGGCGCTCTTGTAAGCAGGCTCTGTGCTAGCGTAGATCGTCATGTTGTCATGACCGATGATGTCTGTCTTGACCACACTTGTCGTGGAATTAAGAGTGTTCGTCACATCGTTCGTGGAAGTTACCGCTGTAGTGTTGAGCAGAGCAGATCCCTTTGCATATGTGTATAACTTCTGCTCAAGTTTTCCGATGTTTGAAGTGATATAGACATAACGCCCTTCGATCTTCGTATTCTCGCTGCCGCTGCCACCAATTGTGACCGTGCTTGTCAGCGTAGATTCAACTGTGTTTAATACATGCGGTTCTACATCTACGCCGGAGCAGTCAGATGAGGCATGTATGCTCGTATCACTCATCGAGGCATCAGATTTTATCGTGATAGTCCCGAAGCGGTTCAGTATATCCGCGCTGCCTCCGATAACTACCTTCGCTTCTGCACTGTTCTTGAATGATGTCGTCGCATCACCTATAGACACGAACCCGCCAGAATCCACATCCGCGTAAGTAGTGATGCTGTCATCCCTGCCAATAACGCTGATTATGCTGATATCGCCGAAGTTTGTATAAAGCTCTGATCCTCCGTATATATTGATGAAAGCTGTTCTGGTGACGTTGTTTTCGGCATAGACTTTATCTCCCTCAACAAAACCTTTGCCGCGGGATGTCGTCTTTGCTGTCAGTTTGACATCATTCCTGATAAGGATATCTATACCGTCTGTTGCACGCAGCTTACCATCGATATCGATATTGCTGGCTGCGTTAAAGTTGTTGCTTCCCTTAGTATTATTGCCGTTCAGCAGGAGTCCTATCGAAGATGATTCCGCTATACTCTCAGCCGAAGACTTTTTCTTGCCGTTGTTGTCTGTGGCATTGACTTCGATCTTTTCGCCCGAATCGATGTCTGCGCCGCCTTTGATATAGGCTTCTGTCTTGTACCAGCTGGTGGTAGGCAACTCTACGACGACTATGTTTGCGATGCTGAAATCTCCGGCTTTGTATGAATCAGCTGTCGCACTTCCTATGTTAGTTGCATTGACTTTGACGCCGCCTGTCTTTGTTTTGATCTTTCCGCCGTTGATACCTGCGGATACGGTCTGCGGTTGTGCTTTCGTACCTATTTGAGCTTTTGCCTTTATCACATCGACATTTACGATGGTCACGCTTGTGCCCTTCTTCGATATGGATGAAGCAGTAGTGTCTGCACCGGCAGCAACGCTGACGTCTCCGGTGCTTGTGATATCCGCATCCTTTATATAAGCTGTCACGTTGTCGTTAGAGCCAGTCGAAGTGCTTATAGAACCGACAGAGATAAGAGACACACTGGTAGCTTTAACAGTCCATGCTTTTACCGTTGATGTGGTGTCTGCCTTCACATCCACAGATGCTGCTGTATGGACGCCGCCGCTTATATATGCGGTGTTAGCCGTAGCGGAGGATGCATCTGCCACATTGACTTCCACACCTATGATACTGATATCGACACCTTTCTCGCCGACAGTAGGTCCTGTACTGGCGTCGGACGTATTCGTGAGTATCGAATGCACGTTGAGGCTGCCGGCAGTGATGCCGGTATCATCTATCGTCGCAGTCTGTTCCACTGCACTCTTGGTCCTGACGTCATTCGTGTTGATCTTGGCTGCATTCACACTGACAGTCGGTAGTTTGACAGTGGCCTTCGTATTAACCGTACCGGTCGTTTCAACGAGCACATCGCCGTCGGCATCGATCGTTCCGCTTCCGGATATCGCTGAATTTGCCTTTGTTCTTGTTTCTGCGTATGAGATGTTTACATCTACCGTTACACCGTTCACAGATACTGCTCCACCGTTAGCCGGCGAGATGACAGAATTGGCTGTCGACTCATAGACATTGTTCAGCTTGAAGCTTCCGGTGCTGAACTTGCCGCCGGTCTTGGCCTCGGCCAGAGCCTCAAATGTGCCTTTCGCGTACGCGTAGCCGTCGAGTACGCCTACCGCTACCGCAGCTCCTCCGGTCTTGTCAATGCTGACATCCGCGCTGGATGTTCCGCCTGCTGTGATGTTGACATCACCCGATGTGAGATCCTTCACAGCGAGCTTAGCTCTGTTGGTGCTGTCGGATACCGCAAGTGCTACGCTGGCTGTGACATTCACAGCACCGATACCGCAGGTGAAGAGGTAGCTCTTTGCCATGGTATCGCCAAATTTGACAGTGTCACTGACAGTCTTGCCTTTGTCGTCCTTCTTGCTGAACTTGTATTCGGTCCTGCCGCTCAATGTGCTGTTCTGAGTCGATATGACGTTTACTCCGGCATTCTTGGTCAGGTTGCCTTGTGAGTCAGTTTCGGTCATCTTGATCGTGCCGTTCAGGTCAACGATAGCCTCCTGAACATTGCTGAGGCGCGCCTCTGCAACGGAGACATTCACGGCTACAGCTCCTCCCGCGGCACTGTAGAGTGCCGAGTAAGCGCGTCCGCTGCCGTTTGCCCTGACGTTGAGTCCGGATGTGCCGCTGAGCTCAATGGTTCCGGATGTACCGGTGAGTTCAGCACGGTTCGAACCCTTATTAAAGGCCAGGCCGATGTTGAAGTTTGCAGCGACCGCACCGACAGAACCGGTTATTCCGAGGACGGTAGCCTGAGTATTACCAGGCTTCTCTTCTGTTCCGGCATCCATGTTGAAGTTAGCTGCCTTGACTGTCGTTCCGCTGATGTCAGCTAAGGCTTCGTTGCTGCTGCCTATCTGAGCAACAGCTACCGAAGCGCCTACAGCGACAGCGCCGGCTGCTATTGATGTCGTTATTGTCTCGGTCTCGCCAGTGAGAGTAGCCGTGATATCCAGATCTCCCGTGAGGGTCACCGGCATCATCTTGAGGGAAGCGACGTTTTCGGCGTAGCCGAGGGCCACTGAAACTGTCGCATTCACTGCTATCGCTCCTGCGCTCACACCTATGCCAAGGGTCTCCGTCTCCGCAACTGCGTCAGCAGCGATGCTGAGAGATGCAGCTGTGATAGTGCCTGTTCCCTTTACAGGTTTTGCTTCTTCAGGCGATACTCCGACATATGAGATCGCGCTGAGATCGTTCAGTGCTACTGAAGCCGTTGCACCGACTGCTACCTCACCAAGTGAGACTGAGATGATGATCGCCTCAGATGAAGACTTGACATCGTGTGATACGGTGACTGCTGCGTAAGGTGATTCAATAACGACATTCTTATCGATGCCGCTTCTTATAGTTGTTGTATTACTTGCTAATGCCACTCCGGCATTCACTGATACCATTCCTGCTGCAATTGCTGCTGACGCTACAGTTGCGTTGGTGACAGCAGCAGTAGTAACGTTGATCGCATCGGTGACAGAGTTGACTATTGCATTGCCTGTGATCAGGGCATTAGCTGTTCCGTCAAAGAATGCAAGGGCTACCGATACGTTCACACCTACCGATCCGGCTGCAGCACCTGTGTTGACGGTGAGCACTTTGCCGAAGTCCATGCCTGCCTCAACGTTCAGCTCTTTCGCCTCGAGGACTTTGCCGCTGAGGATCGCGTTCACTTCGCTGTAGACCATGAGGATGGAAGCGCTGACACCGATTCCTGCGGTACCGCCGGCTGCCGAGACCGATATCAGACGGATGGTCGACTTATTGCCGGTATCCTCTGTTGAGTCGTTTTCATCCGGTTCTTCCGTATCATCCGGATCTGCTGTGCCCGTTTCAGTCTGCTCGTCTTCTTCTCTCTGCGAATCCTCTTCGCCCTTCGCATCGGCAGCTTTGATGATGTTATCATCGCTGTCCTTATCCTGGAGGAGCGGATTGTTATCGCTGTCGATCGACAGGAGTTTTGCGACAGCATTGTCCTTATTGAATCCTTCACTTCCCGAAGTCGCTTCGATCAGGATCTCATTGCCTGCACGGAGCTCTGCGGAATTCTGGACAAGTGCGTTCACGTTGGTGTGCAGTATGGCGACTGTGACTCCAACGCCAATGCCTGCGGTGCCGCCCGCGGCGACTGTTCCGGAGATGGCCAGCAGGTTCGGTACGTCATTAGCGGTAACCTTGATGTCGTTCGCGGCCGTCACGTTGCTGCCTGATCCGATAACCGCGGATACGGAATCGTGGAGGCCTTCTATGGTGCTCTCGGTGAAGGTCACGCCGTTTCCGTCAGCGGTGCTGTCGAATTCATTGGTCCGGTAACCGTCATCAGTCTTTGTTCCGCCCTGACCGTAATCGCCATAGTCTTCGTCTCCCGGATGCTGTCCGTCGCCCTTGAGCATTTCTTCCATCTCATCCGAGTCATCGTCTGTCCAATAGTCTTTTGCCGAGTCGTTGCTCTGGTTGAATGCTCCTTTGATCTGTGCCAGAGGGTCCATGCCGGTGCCTGACAGCTTCTTAGTATCCACTGCACCTGTAAACTCGACGAATTCCGATTCGGAGCTCTGGATATCCTTCTTATTGACCGTACCTTCATACTTGGTAAGGACCATTTTCCCGTCATCACCAACCGATTCAGTATAATAAATACCATTCACCTCGATCAGATTGATGATAGTGTCTTTGTCTTTCTTATACTCTACGGTCTTCTTGTACCAATAATACTTTTTATTGAGTTCGTAGAGGGTGAAGCGTTTATCTTTGTTGTTCGCATCAGGCTTGTAGTCGTAGACCGTATATGTCTTTCCCTCTATTGTCTTTGTTCCGTAGATGGTGTCGTGCGCATCCTGGCTCATCTTTGTTCCGGATACGATCACGGTCACTGTCGCGCCTACACCTGCCGTACCGCCTACGGCGACCGAAGCGTCTGCCGTCACGAGGTCTCTGTTGTCGGAAGCCGTTACATAAACGTTCTTTCCGTGGATCTCGTTATTCGCGCCGATGGCCGCACTGATGTCTGCGTAGCTTACGCTGACCAGAGCCGTGACTCCCACGCCTGCAGTGCCGCCTACCGCTACGGTCGCGACTGCCGCCACCAGATCATAGCTGTCGATGGCTTCGATCGCGATGTCGCCATCCGCGTAGATGGAAACATTGTCATTAGTGTAAGCCTCTGTCGTCAGCTTGGTGACGATCACGTCGACCGTGCCGCCTACGCCCGCGTTGCTTCCGATAGCCGCGCCGGCTGCGTCGGCTGTCACCAGCTCGGAGGATCCCGCGTGGATCGTTACGTTTCCTCCTACCGGCTTGTCTTCGCTGCCGATCGAAGTGTCTGCACTGACAATAGCCGTCGTATCGCCCCTGAAGTAGGTGACGATGGCCACGGCTGATACTCCGGCGCTTCCGCTCAGCGAAACGCCGGCCGCTATGTTAACGACCTTGTTATTTGAATCCGCTGTCGCGGATACGTTCTTTCCTGCTCTGACTTTTCCGCCCAGAGTAGCCTTCGTCGTATCCTGATATACCAGGGCGCTGATGTCGCCGGCTATGGCCGGATCCTTTCCGGCCGCGAAACCGAGGGCCAGAAGTATCAGAGTGCTGTTGTCGTCCGCGTCGACCGAGATGCTGCCGGACGCGCTCATGTCTGCCTCAGAGAAGGCTTCGACCGTCTTGTCGAATACCATGACGTCGACTGTAGCGCCGACGCCCACGCCTGTGGAGGCCGCGAGCGCTCCGGCGAAGCCGAAGACTATGGTGTCGTCAGAAGCCTTTATCTCTATGTCTGCGTCATCAGATGACGCCGGTTGGCCATCCTCGCTTTCGTCAGATGAGGCAGCTGCTATCTTCACGCCCTTGGTCACCTTGGCGCGGCTGCGGCTCTTTATTACCAGAGTCGTTACCGATCCGCCGACCGTCACGTTGGAATCGCCGGCTGCTGCTGAGACTGCCGCGAGAACTACCGTATTCTTTCCGTTCGCGCCTATATAGACTCCGCGCCGCTTCTGTTTGCGGTTCTGAGGCGATGAGACGCCCGCTCCGCCGGCCGAAGCCATCGCGGTGATCACGGTGTCTCCTGTGATGTCTGTCGAGACTGTGTTGTCGAGCACGGTGACGCCTACCGTCCCGCCTACGCCAACACTGCCGCCGGAGATGGAGACTCCGCCGCCGAACATGTAGTAGCCGCCGTCAAGGTCGCTGAATATCCCTACGGAATCGCCGGCCGTTATCAGGACGCCGTCAGCGTTTTCCGTGCCTATTACGATCCCTATCTTGGTATTGGAGATCAGGATAGGTATCACGCCTGAGATGGCGTTGCCGTCCGCTGTTGCAGCGGCCGCTATGCCGACTATGATATTGAGGTCCTTTCCTGTGGCTTCGATGACCACGTTGCCGTCGCGGGCTGTGATCACCGCGCCGTCCAGCACCTTGATCAGTGCTGTGCGCTTAAGGATGTTGACGAGCGCTGTCGCTCCGATAGCCGCTGTCTGGCCTCCGATGGACACCGCGGCGGCGACCTCGATGAGTTCGCTCGAGGTATCCGTGAGGATGTTGACATCCTTCTTTGCCGTTACCTTCGCGTTCTGATTTACATCGACCTCTGCCAGTGTGTTGGAGATCAGCACGCCTATCGAACCGGCCGCGGATACTTTTCCTTCAGGTGTGGCCGAAGCCGAAGCCAGAACGTTGATGAGTCTTTCATCGTTCGCGCTCTTCAGGGTCACGCTTCCTTCATTGCTTATCACTGAAGCGTTGTTGTCGATCACCGTGTTTGCCGAAGCGTTGTCTATGACGACCGCTACGGTGCCGCCCGCGGCTACCTTTGATCTGCCGCCCGCGGCGGACAGGGATACCAGTATCACATCCGTATCCACGCCGCTGGCTACCGTAACATCGTCCTTCGCTGTGACGCTCGAGCTCTTGCCGATCTTTGATTCAGCAGAATTGTCTGCAGCCACTACGTTGATGGCGCCGCCCAGCGTCAGGTTCGACTGCTGAGCTCCGTCAGCCACGGAGGCAGCCACTGTGACGAGCATTATGTCCGCGTTGATATTCGCGGTCTGCTCATATCCGCCGCCTATGGCGCTGTCTGCCGTGCCGACTGTGATCGCGGTGTTGTCGCCGACAGTGGCTTTTGCCACATCCTGATTGTCCAGGAAGGCGATCGTCAGACCGACGCCCGCCTTTGACGGAGCCGCGCTCACGGATCCGGCGAGGATGCGCACGTTAGCGTCGTCCCTGACTCTCATGAGCATGCCGCGGATCAGGTCTTCGCCGCTTGCCGACGCGTTCAGGATGGCCCATGTAACGTCGCTTGCTGCGAGCTTGCCGCCGGTCTTCTCATAGACTCTGTGGACTCCGCCGTTGCCTTCGTATGTATAGAAAACCCTTCTTCCTATTGTATAGAGCGTGTAGTGGTCGGACTCGCCTATCGCCTCTGTGCTTCTGGAAGCAGCCAGTTTCGCGATATCGTCGCTTACGGTCTGGCCGTTCTGGGCCGCCGCCTCAGCAGCCGCGACAGCAGCGTCTATGCGGGTCGCTCCGCCTATGACATCTGAACTGAAGCCTGCGTCGACCATCAGGCCGTTTTCCGCGAGCTTATAGACTTTATTTCCGCGCAGATACCAGACGTTGCCGTTCAGGTCTTTCCACGTATCGTATGATGTTCCGTCAAGATCGATCCGCACATTGTTGCCGATGATCGCGTTGACCTTGTTGTTGAAGAACAGCATCGCGACCGAACCGGCTACCGAAGCCTCGGAGTTGTTGGTCTGGCTGCTCATGATGGAGCCTGCGACAGCTTCCAGATAGTAGTTTGTGGAAGACAGAACGTTCAGAGCGTCTACCAGCGCCATCGCATCCTCTGTCTTGACGTTGATCTCGATGGTGTAGCTGGAATCGTCCTTGGTCTTGTCTCTGTCGAGGTTGATGAATCCCTTCTTGGCTGTCGCCTTTTCAGTAGCGCTCAGATCCGATGTGTCTGTGATGAAGGTCTGGAGACCGAGAGCGAAACTGTAGTCACTGAAGTCTACTCTTGCCTTCTCGGCGTTGATCTGCAGGCTGTCGCCTCTGATCACGGTGCCGTCTCCGATGATGACGTCGACCTTATCATTTGCGTAGATGAGAGCGACCGCTACGCCGACGCCTACCTTGGAGCCCTTCGATACGCTGACTCCGCCGGAGCGTACTGCCAGCTTGGTCTTGTCGTATGCTTCAAGGTCGATCTTGCTTCCGGTCATCGTGATCGGATCCACTTCCGTGTCGTCCTCGGTGCTGCTGATCAGGACCTTGGTCTTCGCGTTGTCCACGACTACTACGATGGATCCCGCGATAGAGATGCTGCCGTCCTCGCCGCTGACCGCGCCCGCCAGAGCCTGCGCCGCCAGGAGTCCGCGATAGACATCATCCATGTTCTGAGTGGTCTTTGCCTGCACGCTGATGTCGCCGCGCTCGTTTTCATCGTTCAGCGCCGTAAGGTCGCCGTTGATGATCACGATGCTCTCGTTGCGGTCCACGCTGACCGCGACGCCCGCGGCTATCGAGTTGGCCTTGCGGGCCATGCTCATCTCCAGGCCGGTGCCCTTAGTGAGGAAGTTGCCGCGGTTGATGGAAGCTGCGTTGACAGATGCCGCCCTGACCGAGCCGTTGATCACAGTGCCGGCCTTGTGGCCCGTGATGTTCAGACCGACTGCCGCGGCTACCTGGAACTTGGAGCTTTCCTGACCTGACTGCTGCTGGTTGCTGTTCTGCTTGTTGCCGTCGAAGTTCTGGCCGCTCTGGTTCTTGGTCTCGTCCATGCCTTCGTTGCTCTTGTTCTTGGCTTCATTGCCTGAAGGCATCTCTACGTTCATGCTCTTCAGGATGTTGCTGGACAGGCTGGCGTTATCGCTCGTGCTTCCGCCGTTATTGTTCTCGTCCAGAGCATCGTTGCTCTTCTTCTTTGTGTCGTTCTTGTCCTTGTTGTCGTTGTTCTGGTTGTTATTGTTATTATTGTTGTTATTGTTGTTGTTATTGGTGAAGTACTTGCCCGCGAGCAGGTCATTGGCCTTCGTCTGGAAGTTGCCCGTCGCTGACGAGAACTTGTTCAGATAGCGGTCGATATCCGCGCCCATCGCGGTCGCGAGAGCTTCACTGTTGTCTCTGTTGTATGTCGAAGCCGTGATGTTGGCCGCGCCGTCAGAGATCACGTCGCCGTCAAGCATCGTTTTGACTTTTGAATTGACGATGTTCACGGTGGCGCTCGCGCCTACTGCCGTGGACTTGCCGGCCGCGAATGAGCTCGACTTGGTCTGCGTCTTTCCCTTCTGGCTCGAAGAGAGGTTGAAGCTTACCAGTGCGCTGCCCGGATCCGCCGGATCCACGAATACAGTGTCGTCTCCGCCTGTCATGATGAGCGTTCCTTCTTCGATCACTGTGCGAATCGAATCGGAGATGATGGTCAGCGCTGCGGAGGCGTCGATCGAAACGTCTTTCTGGGTCTCGGTCTGCTTGCCGCCCGAAGAGGCTGCCAGCGGATCTGTGCCCGCCGCCGCGGCTGTCTGTGTATTGTGGATGGAATCCGCGCGGATGTCAGCCGTGCCGGCACTGACAGTACGGTTCTTTCCGATGCCCGCCGTTACGTCGACCTTGCTGTATGTCATGGCAAATCCGGCGCCTACGCCTACGGTCTTGCCGCTTGCCGTCTTCTTAGGCTCTTCCGGAGGATCCGTTTCGCCGGCCGCCTTAGGCACGAATACGGCTACGATCCTCGCGTCCGCCTCAGGCATGTAGAAGAGATATGTGGTTCCGCCGTCCGGATCGATGATCGAATCGTCGACAGTAACGATCTGCTGGCGTCTCTGGACCGGATTCCCCTGATTATCCGTGCCCATGAAGACCAGAAGAAGCTTCAGCAGCTTGTATCCTTCCGCAGCCTTTGCGGAGATCGCGATGCGGTCTTCGTATGCAGCTCTCAGCACTTCGCCGTCCTTATGTGACGTCGTGCCCATTTCACCGTTCAGGTCAAATATCTTGACTGTACCGTACACAGGCGAAGTCTGATTTTCAGGAGTTACTTCTATCAGCTGTGTATATGTACCGTCGGTATTAGGTGTGATCTTCTTAGGATCGATGCCCTGGTATTCGTTGTGGAATGTGATCTTGTCGTTATCGTTGCCGTTGCTGTTTCCTCCCTGGATCACGCTGATCCTGTACTTTCCGATGAAGCTCACGGAACCTTCGACCGTTGTGCCCTTCTTGATCCAGACTCTCTTTTCATTGGAGAATATCACCAGCACGCGGCCGTCATTCAGGGTCTTTACGGAGATCTGCATCTGCTCCGTTGCCTCGCGGCTCCATTTACCTGAATTGCCGTTCTCATCTGTGTAGGTGAAAGTTATGAGTTTGTCCGCTACTTTGTATCCGTCCTCTGCATTCACCTTGATAGTCAGCTCTTCCTCTGTCCAGGAATCATCCTCATCCATGTCGTCGCCGCCTGTACCGGTGGTCTTGTTGCCGGAAGCAATGCTGCCGCTTCCTTCGCCTTTCCAGATAAGGTCGATGACATTGAGGCTGGAAGAATTCTTGCTTATGAATGTGACTTCATAGATCAGCTTGGATCCCGCGAGGACTTCCAGCGCCTGTCCGTAGAAGTTGTTGATGAGGTGTGTCCCGTCGCCGTCCTTTCCTGTTTCAGGTACATCAAGTGAGAACGCGCCAAGCTTCTCGCTTTCCGTCAGGCGGATCTCGCGGATGCCTGTAGTCTTGTCAGGCTTTGTATATGTGACCCTGATGTATTTGATCTTCTTATCGTCATCAGGCGTCACAGTGACGGTCCTGTCAGCAGTTGTGGAGCTTCCGCCCGCACCGACTCTGACCTCCGCGTTGTCGATGGAGTTATCTGTTGAAGGCTGCGTCGAGTTCTCAGCGCCCGCGGTCTGCGAGGACGCGCCGGCGTTCATGTTCGCGTCGGCTTCGCCTCTGCTGTCCTCGGCGGCGGATGCCGTCGTCTTCTCTAACTGGTTGCCTTCAGCCTTGATGGTGAGATCTTTGCTCACGACCACTTCGTGCTGTGACGTTGTTTCCGAACCTGCGATCATGGCCTGTGTGTCGCCGTTGATGACCGCGATCGATACCGCGCCCGCTACGGATACCTGCTGTCCGCTCGCGCCTGCTACTGCCTGTGTCGTGAATGTGTGGCCGTTTACCTTTTCCGTGGTGACCTTGGCTCCGAGTATGCCGGTGAGCTGATCGAGCGCCGCGTTTGTCAGCGCCTTGCCGAGCTCCTGAGCCGCATCCTTGAGGTTCTTGATCAGGGTGTCCTTGATATCTCCCTTGATGAAGTTCTTGAACTCCTGGATGTCGATGATGCCGTTCGTCAGGGTATTCGCTACCTTGTTGAAGACTGTCTCCATGACATTCCTCATGTTCTTCCTGGCATCCTGCTGGAGCGTTGCTTTGTGGGTCGGCGTGAGCTGTGTCCCGAATGTATCATTGATGTATTTGAGGAGATCGTTCTCGATCTTGTTGAGCGCGGCGATCAGGATGCCGTCAGTCTCGTTCAGGAACGCGTCCTTGAGCTTGGCGGAGAACGCCGTCTCGTCATCCCCGCCGGTCCCGTTATTCTGCTGGGTGAGTATCTCGGTCAGCATCGGGGACGCGATCTTCGTGACATTTGCCAGGATGGAATCCATGATGACCGGCCACGCTTCAGTCTTAAGGTACTTCAGCGAAGCGTTTTTGACCGCGGTAAGCAGATCCTTGTCCGCTCCCGGGAGGATCTTGGCAAGGTCAGCGTCCATTCTTGTAGGGAAGTCGAGGAAGAGTGAGAGGAACGAGGCGATGTTCTTCTGCAGCTGCTCTGCAGGGTTGCTGTCAAGCAGTCTTTCAATGCCTGTTCCCTTGAGGAGAGCGTCCAGCGCCGCGTCCACAGCGTGTGAGAGCTGTTCCGCGAGTATCTTCGCGCTGTCCGCGCCAAAGAGATCCGAGAGCCCTGCCTGAGCGGCGAGATCCTGGATCAGATCTGTCAGAGCAGCTTCCAGCATATCCATGAGCCAGCCTTTCGACTTGGCCGGTACAGGATTGTTGTTGGCGTTAGCTGCCGTTTCCGGGATCATCCCGGCTTCTACTATAAGAGTATCCGCGCTTATTTCCGAATCGCCTATCACGGCCGTGTTCTCGTAATCAACGACGTTGATCGCGACGGCTACGCCTACGCCAATCTTTCCCTTGCTGGCACTGCCGTTGGCCATGATGTTGCTTTCGTTGTACGCGTATGACTGGACGGCGACTATCCCGTCAGCTTCACCGCCCTTAGCGGTCACGGAGATGTCTTCGTCTATCAGGGCTTCCGCGACGATGTTCTGAATGTTCAGAGCAAGCGCTGCGGCCACTTCAATGCCGCCCTCCGTTGTGGAGGCGCTTTGTCTGTTGCTTGATGCCTTGTTTACGGTCGAAGGCGATGTGCCTCCTGTTCCTACGTGGCCTGAGAGCTTCCCGGCAGAATCCAGAATACTGCCGGATTGTTTATCTGACCCCGATTCACCATCGGACGACTCTGAGCCGTCCCCTGATTCCGAGCCGTCGCCGGATCCTGACTTCTTTGGTGAAGTCGCGCCGTTCGCGCTGGCTCTTGAAGTCGCCTTTACACGATTCTTCGCTTTTGTATTTACATATACGTTCTTCGCTTTGACGCTGCGTGACAGGCGTGACTGCGTCTTGTCGTTCAGTACCGAAACGGTGAACGATCCTCCGACGCCTACGCTGTCGCCGGCTGCCGCGGCGTTGGCCGCGAACTGCCTGAAGATGTCGCTCAATGCGTTCACCGTGACGTTGCCGACGGTGGTCACTTTGTCGCCCGTGCTCTTTCCGATGTACGCCTGCGTGTCAGTGCCCGCGACGTCCAGTGACAGTACCGGCACGATGGAGATGCCGCCTGCCGCTCCGGCTACCGACTCTACGGTATGAGTGTCGGTCGTCGATGCCGTGACTGTGATCTCGCTGAGAGTCTTGTCTCCCAGCACGGTGATGACCGCGTCGCTGTCCGAATCTTCGATGCCCGCGTATGTCTCGACGCCGGAGACAGAGACCGCGATGCCCGCGCCGACGCCGGCGTTCTCTGACTTCGCGGCGCCCTTGGCGCTTGCCTTTGTATTCAGTTTGACGATGTTGGACGCGGTGACCTTGAGAGGACCGCCGTTGAGTTTCACGTCAGCGGTATTCCTGACTATCGCGTCGCTCACGATCGTGTCTACCTGAACTGCGATCGCTCCGCCTATGCCTATCTGCCCCGCGCTGAATCCGGCCAGGGCTTCCGTCTTGTTTGTGGAAGTATTAGTCGCGTTGAGGACCAGACCCGCCGAAGTGACATTCGCGTTTTCGACAACAGCGCAGTTCTTGTTTGTGAGCACGCCTACAGCTACAGCGACTCCGGCGGAAACGGTCTGTCTGCCGTTGCTGCCCTTGCCGCTTCCCGGCTGCACTCCCGGAACGAAAATCGCGCTGATCTCCGCTGTTGCGCCGCTCGCGAATTCCGCGTCTTCCGGAAGCTTGACCATGTAGGTCTCGCCGCTTCCCGTCGCGGTCAGTTTCTTTGTTTTCTTTTTATCCGCGGACGTGACCGTTACCGTCACGCTGCTGACCTTACGGCCGCTGTCAGGCTTCACGGTGAAGGAGTACTCCTCGCCGAGGTCCGCGAAGTCGCTTGAGAGCGTTACCGATCCGTTCACAGCGGTGCCGGCCTTGACCGTTATGCTCTTGTCCGCGATGACCGGCGTGACCGTGATGATCATCGCTGTCTCATCCAGATTATAGACTTTACTTGTTCCGCCGCCGATCTGCTTAGGGATCGTGAATCTCCACTCTCCCTCGCTGAAGACAGCCGCATGATTATCCGTGATGGCATCCAGCATTATGTTGCCGCTCTTGTCTTTGTAAGAAACGGTGAAGTTGGTGATCTTCTTGCCTGCCTTGACCGCCTCTTCATTGAGCGAGACGATGATCACCTGCCCGACGCCGCCCGTCGTGGAACTGAGCACCGCGTCGCCGGCGGTTTCCGGAGACAGCTGCAGCGTGTTGTTCTGATCGTAGAAGTCGGCTATGATCGTGACTTCCGCGTTAGGCATCGTGAATGAATATCCGCCTTCCGCGGCTTCAAGTTCTTTCTTTACTTCCTGTCCGTTCAGGGTGTAGCTGATATACACCTTAGCGTGCTTTCCGCCGCTAGGATCCGCTGAGAGTGTGAAGCTTACTTTCTTATTCTCACGCGCCTTAGGCTGCTCGCCGGCCGTCACTCCGTCGCTCTCCGTGATATTGATGGTTCCAAGAGCACTGCCCTCGGCGGCCTCTTCTCCGGCTGTCAGGAATTTTGTATTGATGTTGAGGTCATTGAACTCGAACATCGCGCCGATCTTTATCTCCGAACCCTGCTTGAGTCCTTCAAGATCAGACAGCTTGAAGAAGTAATTGCCGCTGTTGTCGGATTTCAGCGCCACCGTGACTTCGCTTTCAGTCGAGCTGTCGCCGTTCTTCACTACCTTTATGTACTTGATGAACGGACTTCCGGTATCGCCTTCGCCGGCCGGGGCCTTTGCCTTGTAACCTGCCGCAGGGACTACCTTGAACGCGTATGTATCGCTTCCCGGACCGCCGCTCGCGTGCTTGACGGTTCCGTTCGCGGTGCTCTGGATCACGATCGTGTTCGGTACTACGTACTCGCCTTCGATAGGCATGCCGCCCTGGAGCTCCGTCACGAAGATGCTGACCTTAGTGCCTGCCTTTACGTCGGCACCGGAAAGATCCACCGTGTATCTTCCGGTGGTGTCGTTGTATGCCGCGGTGCCCGTTCCCTGGGTGCCGTCCGCCTTTGTATATTTGTAGGTTACCTTGCCTTCTCCGTCTTCGAAAGTCGGGTCGAGCGAGAGAGCCTGGAATACGAATATTCCCTTGGCTGCGTCAGAGCCGGATACCTGTGCCAGCGCTACGCCGTGGGACGGCTCTACATAGACCGTGTAAGGAATGATAGTCTGGGCCGCAGTCGTGCTCTCGGCCGCAGGTCTCTCTTCCTCTTCAGGCTCATCGCTGAGAGCGTCCGCGCCTACAGCGGTACCGTCTGCCAGGATGGTCACGTTTCCGGCCGCGTTCGCGTTGACCGTGATGACGCCGCCCGCCTTTACGATCCCCGTTGTGGAGATCTTCGCGTTGTTTTTATTGATATTCACGCCTACCGCGAGAGCTCCCGCGGACTGAGCTGTCTGAGCGTCGGCTGCCGCGGCTCCGCCCTGACCGGCCGGAAGCGTTGCAGGATCGGCGAACTCCGCGCTGATCGCTACCTGAATCCCGGCGCCCATGCCGTTTTTGACAGCGCCTTCAGGTATAGTGAAGATATATTTCCCGTTGGTCTTCTCTATGATCTCGACCACTTCACGGCTTTTATCCGCTTCGACATATTCATAGTAGACCTTGCTGGAATCGAATGCGTCGTCTTGGGCCTTCTTCACATACTTGCCGTCGATCAGCAGGTAATAATCCCCCTGCGGATCGAGCATGCCGCTGGCAGGCACATACGCGCTCTTATATGTCGCCGTTACCTTTGACACGGCCTTGTTAGCCGCCGGGTTGACAAATACTTCGATCTGCTTTCCGGCGTCTACCTTGGACACTTCAAGCATGACAGCGCCCGTGCGCTCATAGTACTCAGCGTCTTCAGGGATCTGCTCGTTCTCTACAGCTTCCTGAGCGGTGAGACGCACGTATTTGCCGTCGGCGTCCTTCTTATAGTAAGTGGTGTCCGCGCGGAAGTATGTATCCGTGGTCTTTTCGTAGGAAGCATCTGTGTACTCTACGGCGACATCCACCGCGTCGGCTTCCGTTGAGTTTTCTCTTACGATCTCTCCGTCGTCATCAGTCGCGGAAGATGTGGTCTCATCGATCAGGTCATCGATGTTAGGGTCCGTTGCGCCTTCCGCTCCCGGGCCGCTGCCCTCCTTGAATGTGACTTTGATGGTCACGTCCGCCTCAGGCATCTTGAATGTGTATGTGCCGTCGCCGTTCGAAACTATGCCGCGCGCGGAGCCCTGTGTCCATGTATAAGTGCTCTGGCTGTCGGAACCCTTCAGCAGGTACCTGATCTCGATCTTGTCTACCGTATATCCCTTGTCAGGATTGATGCTGAAAGTGACCGGATCAGAATCGATGTAATATACCGGCTTCTTAGGGATCTCAGTCCCGGCTGTCACGTTCTCTTTGGTGTATTTTCCCGCGGAATTGCAGGTGTAGTATGTGGTGCCCGCCTCAAATGTCGTGCCTGTCGCTATCTCGTGAGCGTTGGCCGAAGTCGGTGCTGTCACGGCGCCGTGCTCTGTCGTATCCGTTTTGATCTTGTAGGACTTGCCGCCGAATTTCTGGCCGATGCCGTTCAGGAGGTCCGCTATCGAACCCTTGGCGTTGGCCGCGAATACCGAAGCGATCTCTCCGAACATTTCCTTGATGCCGTTCATGCCCTCTTTGCTCGAGGAGCCGCCGGCACCTGCCGCATCGCTCTTGGCGCTTGTGGCTACGGCCATGCCGGTCTGTACCGCGGAAGATGATATGGTAAGATTGCCGCCCGCATCTATTGTGGCCTCATCCATGATCTCTGCCGATACATCCTGAACAACGACCTCAGCGGTGATGTACGCGCTGGTGTCTCCGGAGAGAGCTCCTCTCTGAGCCTTGGCGTCAGCCGTCGTCACTGCCGTCGCGATGAGCGATACATCGCCCTGCCTGGCTTCGATGACGCTCTTGTCGGCAACCTTGATGTGCGTGTCGTTCACTCCGACCGCCACGGCAAGCGAGACAGGCAGCTTGCCTGTATTGGATACCGCGGTGAGCGATACCTTTGAATCCGCGTTGGCCTTGACGTCGCCGTGCACGGATTCCACCTTCGCGTTGTCTACTATGTTTATATTGACGCTGTTCACGTCAACCACGACCGCCAGAGGAACGAACGCGCTGGCAAGCATCTCATTGCTCGCCTTGATGGTGACGTTGCTCCTTGCGGCCATATTGACGTTGTTGTTTGCCTTTACATGTCCCTTGATGGTGATGTCCGCGTTTCCGACCTTGACGTTGATCACGTTGATCCCCGCCAGAGCGTCTCCGAAGAGATCGATCAGGCTGCGTATCTGGTCTACGGTCGCCGACATCGTGACGTTGCCCGCGGTCGCCTCCAGGGTCGCGCCTTCCTCAACGATTATGTCCGCGGTCGCCTCGAAGTCGAACAGACTGCCTGAGAACGCGCCTTTGGTTTTCGGCGGTGTGCCCGGAGGAGCGGTGCTTTCACCGGTCACCGGATCGATCTGAGGCTCCGCCGGCATCAGGTCAAACAGCGTGTCGTTGTCTATCGCCCTGAGGATGATGGACGGCGCGACGACAGTTCCGGCTACCTCTATGTGATTGCCTTCCACCGTCAGATTCACGGTAGGGAGATTGATGTTGCCGAGCCTGACGCTTTCCTTTTTCTGTCCGAGAGTCAGGTTGGTCAGAACGACTATATAGCCGCTCCAGTCCGCCGTCAGGGCGATCAGGTCGCTGCCGTTCTTCAGCGGGCCGTTGTAGGTGTAGTTCGTGAATGAGCTCGGCGCCTTGCCCGCGGCGAATGTCAGGGAGTCCAGAGCTACCGTAGGCTTATTGTTCAGAGTGTCCGAAAGGGAATCGAAGCCTGTCAGGTCGATCTGCATAGCAGTATCCGTGTCAGCGGCTGTTCCCCATACCAGCTGTACGCTGCCGCTGTACTTGTCCCCTGAACGTGTTACCGTGCCGTAAAGCGGGATCTTGTTGGTCTCGGAGACCTGGCCGTCTTTTTTAAGATCACCCGCCAGCATGAGGGTGTCGCATCCCGCCTCCGCTCCGCCGTCGAGCTGTATGTTCTCGAACGCGGCTCCGAGATTCGAGTTGACCGTTACGGAGTCATTGCCTGCTCCGAGGTCCACCTCCAGGGACGATTTGATCGTTTTATCGCCCTTCGTGTATGAGCGCGCCGTGTTGGAGCCGCATGTCATCGCGACGGAGTCGTTGCCCGCGCCCGTGTCGATCACAGCTTTCAGGACACCCGTCTGATGCGTCATCGTCACGGAGTCGCTGCCCGCGCCTGTATCGATGTTCACGGTATTGCCGAATCCGCTTCCCGCGTCGATCCCGCTGTACTGCGTGTGCAGGGTCACCTTGTCGGCTCCTTCGCCCGTATGGACATTGAGCGTGCCTTCCTTGCCCGCCACGGCAACTTTGACCGTGTCAATGCCGGTCGTGCCGTAGATGTCCGTCGTCTTGTCGCTCTTGACGGTGACATCCTTGAGAGCCGACAGATAGACGCCCGCCAGAACGACATTGATGTCGTCGATCACGACATTGCCGTTCAGTATGACGGTCGGCGCGGCACCCGCGCCGATAGTGCTCTTGTCTATCAGGTCTCCGTCCGTCGCCTGATAGGAACCGGCAGCAAGAATATACAGAGTAAAGTTCTTGTTGGCTCCTGTTACCAGTTCCTGCACGTTATTGAAGCTTATCTTCAGGTCACCGTTATATACGCCCGGATCCACGGTGACCGTCATGTACTTGATGGTCTCATCGGAATCGATCGCGGCCATCTTGAGCGCTGCGTCCACCGCCTTCTGGATGGCGGTAACGGACTTAGTTATGGTGCTCTTTATGACAGTCGCGGTGCTGCTGTCGGCGCCCTTCGTTACCTTGTAGGTCGTATCCGCCTTTATCGTGTCGACCTTGTTCTGATCCGCGGCCTTGAGCGTCATGCCCGTATCCGTGATGGTATACGTCTGCGCGTCCGGAGTCTTGCCCTGTACGGTCGCGCCCGCGTTGATGTTAGTCACGTTCGCTGCGTCGGCGCCGGTCAGGTTGTAGGTCTCCGTGATCGTTACGGACTGGACGTCATTAGTGAAGGTCTGCTGCGTCGACTCTTTATTGTTCTCAGGGTCGGCCGCCAGCTGATTCACGTCTTCGGAATCGTTCAGGACCTTCTCGGACAGCGTGGCGCTTCCGTTCGTCACCTCAAGCGCTACCGAGTTGTCGGCATTGATGTCCGAAGCGCCTGTGCTAGCGTCATCGACCGTGACCTCGGCAGTATCGCCGCTGTCCTGGCTTCCGGTATCTGAACCGCTGTCCTGGCCTGAGCCGCCATCATCCCCGCCGCCTTTGGCTCCGCTTTCAGTCACGGCAGCAGAAGATCCCGATGATCCGCCTGACGAATTATCGGTTCCGCTGTTGCCATTTGAACTTGATGTGACTGCCGGTGCAGGCTTCGGGGTTTGAGCGGCGCCAGCATTATCGTCATGCTGTGCCGCTTCCGTGCC
Source organism: uncultured Eubacteriales bacterium (assembly GCA_902795265.1). GTDB lineage: Bacteria > Bacillota > Clostridia > Peptostreptococcales > Anaerovoracaceae > Crickella. The sequence continues at coordinate 22,202 of CADBKM010000008.1, read as the reverse complement.
AGGCCCTGTTTCCTCACCGGCTCCGTCATCCGCGTGGACTGTCATGATCCCCCACGCTCCTACGATTAGAGCCATCAGCAACGCTATTAGCAGCGCTGAAAGGTAGTGCCTGCGGTTACCATACCGTGTGCCTTCCATAACCTTCTCCTGATCTATTCCAAATGCTATTTTTTATCTTTTCTCTTCATGCATATGACTGTAATTACAACAGCCGCCGCAAATGCCAGAACAGCAACGAGCACATACCCGCCGACACTGCTGTCGAGCAGGGACGACCCTGTGTAGTCATCAGGCCCGCCGGTGTTCTGGAACCCGTCCAGCACGGATATCACTCCGGCCAGACAAACGAAAAGAAAGACCGAAACGGCTCTGAGCGCATTCAAAGTCCTTCGTTCTTTCTGCTCTGTCAGTTCTGCAGCCCTTATATGAAGTTGTTCCAGCCTTTCCTGCTGAGACCTCATTTAAAAGCTCCTTTCTTCATTCTTCAGTCCATAGCCTTTTACTTATACAGATACCTTTGCCGCGGTATTTCCCCCTTCTTTTTCATCAAAAAAACAAACAAAAACAAAAAAAGCCCCTTTCGGGACTCTCCTTTCTCTAAAAATGATACCGTTCTATTCGCGTTCTGATCAGCAGCAGCATGAGCACCACTGAGATCATCGGTATGAGGCAGCCTATCACAAAGGCCGCGCCTGTCTGCGATACCAGTATGTTATATACAGCGTGATACGTGATGGCGGCAGCCACCAGGCCAAGCGTCCCGGTGACCCTGAGATACAGTCTGTCCCACAGATAAAGCAGGCCGAAAGCGATGATCAGTCCGCAGACTATATGCATAGCGCCTGTGCCGAACCCTCTTATGATAGTGTGCCTGAGGCTCGCGGCTCCGTTCGAGGTCAGATAGCATACATTTTCAAAAGTCGCGAAGCCTACCGCCGTTATGACTATCTCTATCGACACTTCCATTTTGTGCGGTTCATATACCATCAGCCAGAAAATGATAGGGGCGATCTTCATGAGTTCTTCGACCACCGGAGATATCTCAAGCGAGGCGCCCAGCGCGTCTGCGCCGGTCATGACGGCAAAGAACGAACTGATATATGAGGACAGAAGGCAGGCAGTCATGCCTCCCAGTATGAACATGAGGCTCGTCCTCGGCTTGCCCTTGAGGCAGATAATGGCGATCAGCAGCGGCGCCGCGAGACATGCGTAAATGTTTTCTATATATGTCATTCTTGCACCGCCTTTCCGAGGGCAGATATATAGAGTATAAGGACCAGTGTCACTGCCATATCAAACGCGAAATAGAGCAGCGCCACATCCTCTTTTGACATGAAGCACGACGCGGTCCACTCGCAGTATTCGATCACGCAGAAAGCCAGCACGCACAGATATATCCGGCGTCTCGCGGCATCGGCCGCCGTGCCGTGTCCGCTGCCGGTATACGCAAGGCCTCTTATGCTGCGCCACAGAAGGAAGCCCATGAGAAGAGCCACGATGGTATTGATCATGTAGTCGCCGTACTGCATATAGAAAACTGCCATCGCCGCGGTGAACACGGGCACTGCCCACAGCGCCTTCGGACGGTATTCCTTCTCCTCAACCGAGGCGAGCTGTCTGAGCAGCAGATCAAGGAAAAGGTATGAGGAATACCAGCCTATCTCCGATACATAGAAGTAGGACGGAGTATTGCCATAAAAAGCGAGCATCAGCGACCAGTAAAGATCTCCCATGAAAAACAGCGCATAAAAAAGACCAAGGAGCGCCCACTCCCGGCTTTCCCTTTTCACGGCAGTATGCAGGGCAAATACCATGCATACCGCCGTAACGGCCAGTTGTATCAGGTTGATCAGGGTCTCGGTCGTCAAATATGGTTCTCCTTATCTCCGCCCGCCGGTCTGCCTCCGGTCATTGGCCCGCGCGCAGGCCTGGTTTTAAAGCACAGCAGCGTGACCGCGGCTCCAAGCATGAACGCGATGATACCGATAACGACATATCCGATGATTGGCGATCCTGAGAGAATGCTGCCCTGCATTTCGTCTATCCCGCCCGGGGACATGACGCGTTCCACTGCGGCAGGCATTATGAGCGCGAGATTCATGATCAGCGCAAGCGACACAAATGCGGCGGAGGCCACAACGATCCGGCTGCGGCGCCGTGCCGTTTCAAATCTCATCTCCGATGCTCTCGCATGCATTGCCGCTATTCTCTCTTCAGAGGTACGCAGTTCAGTATGGATTTGTAACACCTTCTTTCCCCAATTCTTCTTTCAGCAGCAGCTTGCCTCTGGCAAGAAGCTTATCTATCTTCCTGGTCGACACTCCCATGATATCGGCCGCCTGCGCGTACGTCATTCCTTCGCCGTACACCAGCCAGAGCGCTTCCCTCAGCTGAGGATCTATCCTCCCAAGGCACACGTTCAGTATGCCGGTCTTTTCGTTATCCCAGGCTATCTGCTCAGGCAGCGTGCCGTCCGCGATCTCCCTGTCCAGATCCTCCATGCTGAAAACATCGGCCCGGCGCGATCTTGAGTGAAATCTCGCGGCAAGGTTCCTGCCTGTGCGGAATAGGTATGCTCTGAAGTTGCCGGCTCCTATGGACGGCCTTTTTACCATTATCCGCGCGAACGCTTCGATCATCAGATCTTCCGCGTCGTGGAAGTTGTGAGTATACCCGTTCAGATAGATCAGGAGGTCGTCGCCGTGACGTATCATCAGCTCGTCATACGCAGCTCCGTCGCCTGCCAGGAACGCGCTGTACAGTTCGTCGTCGCCGCGCATGATCCCCTCCTTTCCAGCCTGACAAGAATACCCTTTTGATTGAGAAGATTATACCGCATATTGCCTGTCAACTCCATAAAAAACACCTGCCGGAACGGCTCAAAAAACCATATCCCGCAGGCGCTCAGGGTCAGCGTTCAGCAGTGAATACCGCTATGCCGTACGCGGGCAGGCTCAGAACGCTTTGCTGATTCAGCCGAGAAACGCCCTGATCTCAAGGAGCATTCGCATCGCCTCGCTGCGCCCCATCTGATATACGCGCTCAAGCTCTGCCGGGTCTTTTTCGGTGCGCCCTATTCCCGGGTCTTCAGGCGGCCTTATTACCAGGACTTCTCCGCGGGCCTCCTTGCGCTCTATTTCATCCATCTGGGCATTGTACACTATATGCCTTACAGCCATCGCCCTGCCCATTGCCGGGTACTTTCTCAGCACCAGTTTCACGAGCGGCACTATGCTGCTCTTCTTCTTTCTGTAACCCTTCTGCCTGGTCAGGACTATGACATTTCTGTTATAGCCCTGCTCTTCCATGTATTCGTACGGTACTGAGCAGACGATTCCGCCGTCGAGCATCTTATATCCGTCGACCGTCACTATGTTTGAAACGACCGGCATCGATGCCGATGCCCGCATCCACTCTATATCGCGTGGGCCGCCGTCGGTACATTTATGAAAACGCACCTCGCCTGTCTCAACATCTGTAGCCCCGATATAAAACTCCATCGGATTGGATTCAAAAGCTGCCCTGTCAAAAGGATCGAGCTTTTCCGGGATAGTATGGTAGCAGAACTCCGCACCGTACAGATCGCCGGTTTTTATCAGAGACTTGAGACTGCAGTAGCGCCAGTCACGGCTGAACTTCATGTTGTAGCGCAGCGCTCTTCCGATCTGACGCGACTTGAGGTTGCAGCCGAAGGTCGCGCCGGCGGATATGCCGGCAGCCCCGTCAAAGCTGATCCCGTTTTCCATGAAGACGTCGAGCACCCCGCAGGTGAACATCCCGCGCATTGCCCCGCCTTCGAGTATGAGTCCTGTCTTATAGTCTTTCATTTCCCGGGTCCCCCGTCTTGTATGACTTCAGTTCTTTCTTTCAAGAACGTACCTGTACCATGCTGCGAATTCAGCACCGAGCCTCTCCACGAGTTCTGACGCCTCCTTCGGTTTTGCGGAAGCTGCATACAGGCACTGCTGTGCTGTCTGGTACTTCCTCGCGACCGTCAGATGAGCTATCTCTTCGTCCGTGTATTTTACGATATCTGCCAGCTCCTCCTGTGCGCGGAAGAATCTTATGAAAGCATCGGCCGTGTCGCGACCCACGATCGGTTCGATCAGTGAGAAGTCGTTGCCCGAGCTGTCGAGTACGCGTGATACCATCTCCCAGCGGCGCGGATCGGCATAGCCCTCCGAACCCGTAAAGGCGGTCCTGAGGTAAAGATCGTTGTTTGCCAGGAACTCCATTACGTACGGGTTGATCCTCTTTCTGACTGCCCAAGGCATCCAGTTTTCTATCGTGGTCCTTATATATATGTGTGCGAATCTTCCGAACAGCGGCTCGGCCAGATCATGAGCGACGCTCGATTCGTTACGGTCATTGCCGGCTGCGACTATGCGCGCGTTTTCAGGGAGCGGCCAGCGGTTGTTTACGAAGCGCTCCAGCACGATCTTGAATATGACCGCCTGCGTCTGCTTTGTCGCATTAGTGAGTTCATCGAAGAACAGTATGTGGATCTTTCCGTCCTCGCACAGGCGCTCGAGCTTTACCAGCCACACCGGCTTTATGTCTATGATCTCATCGTTCGTTTCGTTGTAGACCGCGCGGCCGTTGATGGTCTCAGGGGTCTCATTGACGAGCTCTATGTCAAGCACCTGAGGGTCAATCTCCTTTACACGGTCGCTCTTTCCATCACCTGTCAGTCCGTGGATGAATACCGGGATGTCTGCCATGACAAAGGCTCTGATCATATCGAGCTCGTCGTGCTCCCCTATATGATACGAGCTGCCGAGTCCGGCCGGAGCTTCGCCCTCTTCATCCTTCTGAAGCAGCTCCTCTATGAAGCGCTCCGACAGATATTGATCTGCCTCTTCACGGCCGAGCCCCGCAAACAGAGCCCTGCCGCATACCAGCATTTTGTTGATCTCATCGTAATACCAGCGTATCGGTCTGACCTCGATGAATATCTCTTCGCCCGAGTTCGCGACGCTTCCGTCTGAAAGCTGCACATATCCGCTTACTGTGTCTTCAGTCACCGGGACCCTGACTATCTGTTTCGCTCCCAGTCTGTAGACCTCTCTGCTCTCTCCGGCAATCAGGTATGACGCGCCGGTCTTTTTCAGAGTTCCGTCGCGGTATTGTTTCTCAGCCATTTCGCGCATTGATGTGTCGAGCACGGCAAAAGGATATGATCCCAGTTCAGCCGTTACGATCTCACCTGCCTCGCGCACATGGCTGAGCAGATTCTCATCTCCGGGCTCCAGCAAAAGCGCCGGTCTGACCGCACAGTTGACGCACTTGTGGCTGCGGCCGAATCTGTCGACGCAGTCTTCTCCCGCAAGATAGTAGTTGATATTTTTATCGCTCAGCGAAAAGCCGTCGTCGGGTATGGTTATGAGAGCGAGATCGCTCGCCTGCGCCGAAGTACCGGCTATGCGGAAAAGCTGCAGCGGCTGCTCGAAAAGCTTTCTATGTGATAAGAAAATCGACTTCATCTTTATATATCTCCTCAGGTTTTTTAACGTATATCACCTTTCCGCCCGGCGGATCGACCGGCATGTCGCTGTACACCAGCCAAATTGCATCGCAGCGTGTCTCAGGAATGTCAGCATATCCGTCAGTGAAAACTATCTTTGTCTCGGCATCGCCGGTAAAGGCTTTGACCGCGGTCTCAAAGTTGGTTCCGCCGGCTCCTTTTATCTCAAGGCCCGCAATGTCTTTCTCGGAATGTATCTCCTGAAAGCCGTAAAACTCAGTATCGAAACAGCCTACTTTGACTACGGCGTCTTCGCGCAGGAGGCCCTTTACCGACCTTACGAAATACCGCAGCAGATCCTTATCGATAGAAGCACTCGTGTCCAGAAGGATCTCGGCATGCGGCACAGGGTATGCCTTGAACTGCTCAAGGAGCATCCCGTCTCTGATACGGTCTGCCGGGAACCAGTCGTAGTCGATCTGCATGCTCGACTGCAGAAGATCCGCGAGGCCTGCCACGGCACTCGCAAGACCGCCGTCTTCTATTCCGCGGTCCTGAGCTCCCGCAAGGTCTCCGGCCTGTTTATCCTTGTTTTCCCTTTGCTGGATGATTATGTCAGCGTCTTCAAGGATCTCTTCGGACTCTCCTTCTTCGGCAAGGTCCTGCTCCTCTTCATCGGGCTCCTCATACAGGATGTCGTACAACTCTTCTGCGCTCATCTCCGCGGCACCCTTGCGCCTGCGTGCATTCACCGGAGCTTCAAAACCGTCCGCAACGAGCAGCTCGTTGGCTACAGTCTCGCACGCGGCAGCCCATACCCTGCGGTCGAGGCCCTTCCCCCTGCTCTGATGGGAAAGCTGTATGTGCATCAGCTGCCTGGCTATCAGAAAAGCCTGCTCTTCGTGAGTGAACCTTCTGAGCACGCGGCTGTTATAGAAAACGGTCTTTTCATTGTACCCGGCCGGGTCTTTCCCCGGCCTGCCTTTGAACTCTATGACGTTCATGAGCTCGAGCCATTCCGGGCACTTTTCGAGTATATTCAGTTGTGTCTCATGAAGGTCAAATGTGTATTCAGCGTTCATTCCGGTACAGGTTATCTATCGTTAACGTTTCGCCTCTATAATACCATACAAAAGCGCAAATAAATTGCCCCGGAATTATCCGGGGCAATCGCATTTACTGCTTTTTTACAGGTTGTCCGCGCCGTATTTGTTGAGCAGATCGTGCTTGAGGTTCCAGAGCGGCTTGCTGAGGTCGACATAGTATGTCTGCGGGTTCTCGAATCTGAGGAACTCGCCCCAGAGCTTGTCTACCTGCTCGGTGCATGTAGCTTTGATCTCGTCGATCGTCGGCTCTTCGTATACGAGTTCGCCCTTCTCGAAGATAGGAACGAGGAGTTCGACTGCTTTGTAATCGTAGAGCACCTTGCGCTTCCATACAGCGTTAGGATCGAAGATCTCAAACGGCTTTCCGTCAGGAATCGGCTCGTCTCTGAGCATGATCACGTCGGCGAGCGCCTTGCCGTGATCGTTGCCGTAGAAACGTACGACCTTCTTGAAGCCCGGGTTGGTGATCTTCTCGACGTTCTCGGAGATCTTCATCTTAGGCACCAGCTCGCCGTTCTTCCAGATTCCCGACAGCTTGTATACGCCGCCGAATACCGGTTCCGATCTGGCAGTGATGAGTCTCTCGCCTACGCCGAACGAATCGATCTTGGCTCCTTCAAGAATAACGTCTCTTATGATGTACTCGTCGAGCGAGTTGCTGATAACGATCTTGCAGTCCGTGAGGCCTTCCGCGTCGAGCACCTTGCGGCACTCCTTGGTCAGATATGTGATGTCTCCGGAATCGATACGAACTCCCATGTTCTTTGGCTTGAGCTCCTTGAACACCTTTATGGCGTTAGGAAGTCCGGATTTGAGCACGTTGTATGTGTCGATCAGCAGTGTTGCGTTCTGCGGATAGAGTTCTGTGTATTTATAGAATGCCTCGTACTCTGTATCGAAGCTCTGTACCCAGCTGTGTGCCATTGTTCCGAGTGCAGGAACGTGATGATTTCTGTCAGCGATCGTGCAGGCTGTGCCGACGCATCCGGCGATGTAGGAAGCTCTTGCTCCGTATACAGCGGCGTCTGCTCCGTGAGCACGCCTTGTACCGAATTCCATTACAGGTCTGCCCTGAGCCGATCTGACGATACGGTTCGACTTTGTGGCAACCAGGCTCTGGTGGTTGAACTGCATAAGGATGAAAGTCTCTACGAACTGTGCCTGGATCAGAGGTCCCTTTACGATCATTACAGGTTCGTGCGGGAATATCGGGTAGCCTTCAGGAACGGCCCAGACGTCGCAGGTGAACTTGAAGTTCAGCAGGAAGTCGAGGAACTCCTCGCTGAAGCAGTTTTTGCTTCTGAGATATTCAGTATCCTCTTCTGTAAAGCTGAGGCGCTTCATGTAAGCGATTATCTGCTCGAGACCGGCCATGATGGCAAAACCGCCGCCGTCAGGAACACGTCTGAAAAATACGTCGAAGCAGGCTTCGGCATCTCTGATATCTGAATTGAAATAACCATTCGCCATAGTGATCTCGTAGAAATCTGTAAGCATGGTGAGGTTGTAATTATTAAGCATCTTGTTCTCCTTTATTACATATAATGCTTTATACCTGCATGCAGCCCGCCTGTTCACAGAAGCCGCATGTTTATCCCCAATTGTATCTATTATAAAGTGCGCAAAGTGCATTTGCAATCAGTCAATGTTGAGGATAATCCATTCGCGTGGTAGAATTAAGGCTGTTATGAGAGAGATCCCTATCACGGCTAATGACGCCGGGCGCAGGCTCGACAGGTTCCTGCGAAAGTATCTTCCGGGTGCATCGCTCAGCGAGATCTACAAGATCATCCGAAAAGATGCCAAGGTCGACGCGAAGCGCCGCAGCGAATCATATATACTGAATGAGGGAGAAGTACTGACGCTCTATCTGTCGGACGAAACTTACGATAAGTTTTCACGCGGCAGGAGCGGTTTTGGCGCGGGGTCCCCTGAAAAGGCAGCGAAGGCAAAGCGCAGCTTCGCCATAGTCTACGAAGATGACGAGATTCTGATAGCAAGCAAGCCATTCGGACTACTGACGCACGGCGACTCTCACGAAAAGAAGGATCACCTGGCAAATCAGGTGAAGGACTACCTCATAGCAAGCGGTGCGTACGATCCGCGCAATGAAAAAGTATTCACGCCGGCTCCTGTCAACAGGCTCGACAGAAACACCACGGGCATAGTCATGTTCGGCAAGACTGCGGCTGCGATGCGCGAGCTCGGGCGCGTGATACGCGAAGATGAAGTGCGCAAGTTCTACCTCACCATAGCATGCGGAGTCATCAGCGATGAAGTGCGTCTCGGCGGAACTCTCACCAAAGACGAATCCGCAAACAAGGTCAGCATAAGCGATGACGGAGACGGCAAGGCTGTCGAAACCATAGTCCGCCCTCTCGAGCTGCTCTCTTTCGGCGACGGGCTGAGAGCGACACTGTGCGAGATAGAACTGGTCACAGGAAGGTCGCACCAGATAAGAGCGCATCTGGCAAGCATAGGGCACCCTCTCATCGGCGACAGCAAGTATGCCGGGCCTGACGGGTCCGCGGTCAACAGATATGTCCGCGCGCGCTTCGGTCTGAGCACCCAGCTGCTCCACGCGTACAGAATAGAGTTCAGCAACTCAGTCAGCGGATCAGAGGCGCTTTCACATCTTGCCGGCAAAGCTTTCAAGGCTGAGCCTCCGGCCAGATTCACAGAGATAGCACACGGGCTAGGCGGCAGATACATAAAGCCGCGTCCATCCAAAAATACAGATAGCAAAAGGAAGAAAAAATGAGATCAGACAGATATAAAACAAGCGATCTTAAGACAGGAATGAAAGAAGAGGACCGCAAGGACTTCTGGAGCGGAGCAGCTGTAGGCGAGCACGCGACAGAACCGACAGCCGGTCAGAAAGCGGGGAGCTTTATCAAGAACCTTCTGGTCGACGTGATAGTTGCCGTTGCTCTGGCGGCAGCCGTGCTCTATTTTATCAGGCCGACTATAGTAAAACAGACGTCTATGGAGAACACTCTTCACGAGAACGACTATATGATCATGTACAGGCTTGCGTATAAGAATCACGGGCCTGAGCGCGGAGATATCATCATCTTCCAGAGCAGCCTGGTCAACGAAGATAACGGCAAGGACAAGCTCCTTATAAAGCGTGTCATCGGCCTGCCGGGCGACGAGATCATGATCAAGGATGATCAGCTCTACATCAACGGCGAAGCCTATATCGAAAACTACCTGAAAGACGGCTACACTCCTGCGTTCGAGATACCACACGAGGGTGAAACATTCACCGTGCCTGAGGGCTCATACTTCTGCATGGGTGACAACCGCGCGGGCAGCATTGACTCCAGATACAGCGAAGTGGGCTGCGTAGATGAAGAAAACGTCAAGGGAAAAGTCGTTCTGAGACTCTTCCCGTTCAGCCAGATAAAGACATTCTAAGAACAGGAAACATCAATTGGCAAAGCGTTCACGTAAAATAGTAGCAAATAACAAGAAGGCATTCCACGATTACATCATCGAGGAGCGCTTTGAAGCGGGCATCGTCCTGACCGGTACCGAGATCAAATCGATCCGCAAGGGCTCGTGCAGCATCAAGGAGAGCTACGCCAAAATCACCAGCAAGGGTGAGATAGTAGTGACCGGAATGCACATCGCTCCTTACGAGCAGGGCAACCGCTATAACGTGGATCCGCTGAGGGTCCGCACGCTTCTGATGCATAAAAAAGAGATAAACAAACTGTACGGCACTGTCAAAACACAGCAGGGTCTTACCCTGATACCGCTGTCTGTTTATCTCGATGAAAACGGAAGATGTAAAGTTGAGCTCGGTCTGGCGCGAGGCAAAAAGAATTACGACAAGCGCGAAGCTGCTGCAAAGCGCGATGCCGAGCGCAAAATGGATAAAGCCATCAAGGCTTCACGAAACAAAGGGTAAGCAGCATCGCGGCAAAGGGACTTCTGAAAGGAGCACAGCAGGATGGCACGTGTAAAAGAAGAAATGATGCGCTTCACAGTCATGAACGCACTCGAAAAAAAGGATCGTCTGAGCATAGATGAATCCATTAAGCTGCTTCATGTCTCTGAATCCACTGTCAGGCGCCTTTTCGCAAAAATGGAAGCCTCGCAGGACGTCATCCGCGTGCACGGGGGCATCAGGAGGAATCCGGCCCAGGGAAGCTACCAGTACTTCTCGAGCCTCGGGACGAACCAGGAAGCAAAGCGCAAGATAGGCATAGCTGCGGCCAACCAGGTGGAGAACGATGACTTCATCTTCATAGACTGCGGTACCACCACCGTGCACATGGCCCAGCGCCTTGTCGACCGTCTGCGCGACGGAGAACTCCACGGAGTAACGGTAGTAACCAACTCTCTTGCCAACCTTGAGCTTCTTGCTCCAAGCTACAACGTAATGCTGATCGGCGGAAGCTATTATCAGGACCGCCGGAGCTTTGCCGGATACTTCAGTGAGAAATTCCTCGACAGATTCCATTTCAACAAGAGCTTCATCGGTGTCGACGGCTTCACCTTCGAGGAGGGCTTCGCTACTGCCGATCCCGAATTCGCCAGGCTCAGCGCCGCGGCAATGAAAATATCGGAGCACGCTTTTGTTCTGATGGATTCTTCCAAGATAGGCAAGCGCGCCTTCATGGTTTATGATAAATATGAACGCGTCCATAGAATAATCACGGACAGCAGGGTCACGCCGGAATCCGTTGCACAGTTCAGGGATTACGGCATAGAAGTGCTTATAGCAGAATAAGCCTGTAAGGGAAAGGACAGGGGGATCATGTATAACGGAGCAGAAGGATTTACTTTAAAGGTAGGCAGCAAGACCATCGCCGAGTTTGGGAAGGACAGCGTGTACATTCCCGCCGCCGGTATCTCAAAGCTTCTCGGAGCTGACGGTAAAACTATCAGGTACAGCGACATCGTCAGATTCTCGCTTATGCAGAACAGCAGCGTACTGAGTTTTTACGTAGCAGCCGAAGATGCGAACGGTAAGGTAAAAGGAACAAACATCACCCATAGCCTTGACAAAAAGGCTGCTGTAGTGGATTTCGAAAAAGCCGCTTCATTAGTCAGGGCAGCAAATCCTCAGGTAAAGATCTACTTCCCTGATTCGGTCGTCAAGCCGTGACGCCGGCGATCCGGCCGGAGTGCCGTATCTTTTGATTCTGACAACAATCAAAGAGCCCGTCCCGCAGAAGCTGCAGGACGGACTCTTTTTCACTGGAGTTACATTACGGATTCTTCGATCGCTTTGATAAGCATTGCCTTGAATGCAGGCATATCTTCGTCAGTAGTTATTGTGATCCGCAGGTGCTTCTCATTGTCGCCCCCGAATATGCGAATCAGGTATCCGTTCTCCTCACATATGGCCTTGATCTTGTCGACATCATACCCGATCAGCCTGATATACACGAAGTTCGCGTCTGACTTATACGCAAGAACATCCGGTATCTCATTCAGATCGCTGATGAGCTGATCCCTCGAAGCAATTGTGCGTCTGCCGATATCGTCATAATACGCAGTGTCATTGAGGGCCGCGATCGCCATCCTCTTGCTTATGTGAGGCAGGCGGTGGAGCGGATTATCAAGCCACAGTACGCGTCTCAGCGCTGACGAGCAGAACGCATATCCTATGCGTAGATTGGCAAGTCCGTAATATTTGGAAAATGTTCTGGAGAATACTATGTTGTCATACTCTCTGATGAGTCTTGCCGCGTCAAACGGATAATCAGCAAACCCCAGATATGCCTCATCCATCAGAAATACCGTCTGCGGGAAGTCTCTTACAAGGTCTTCCACCATTACCGGATCCGCCAGATTGCCCGTAGGCATGGCAGGTGAAGTGATCACAGCAAGCGCCGGCTCATGTTCCTCTATGAGGCTGCGAAGCTCCTGCATGTCATGATAGCATTTGTCTTCGCCCTCCCTGACATGGTAAAGCCATGTCTCACAGAACTTATAGTCGGCCAGGCCGTAGTAATAACTCCATCCCGGGTCAGGCAAAATGACACGCTTGTTTTCTCCCGCGGTCAGCATGCCTATGATGCTTTTTATGTTCTCTGCAGAACCATTATTCAGAAATATGTTCTCTGCCGGAACGCCGAGTATTTCTGCCAGTTTATCGGTCAGATCATCATGAGCGCCTGATTCATACTGATACAGGTCCGTGATAACCAGGTCCTTTAAACTCTCGAGGCACTTGGGCGAAGGTCCGTAAAGATTCTCATTATAGTGGAGCCTTCCGGTCGTTTGTTCAGTAGGAACTCCCGCATACCGGTTTTTACCCTCATACTCCTTAAGCAGCTTCAGTTCTTCTTTCATTAACAGCGTCCCCTTTCTCCCATCAGGGTATGCCGGCACGCGGCCGGCATCACCCGAGTTTTAGAAATGGTGATTTCTTTTAACGTCCTTCCACGATGACAGAACAGTCTGCGCCGTCTGCTGAAATACCACATCCACACCCGAAGTCTCGAGCTCGTCCAGCATTACGGCTTCTTCCTTGTTAAGAGATATAGCCCCTTCTATCTTGGTCCTGTCAGAACCGGTCTTTGTGCAGCCTACCATGAGAGACTCAAAATGCAGTCCCTTCTCATAGGCGTCACGGGCAGTCGGGACACTTTTGAAGATGATCATTACGCTGCCTGCGCCAAATCCGTCTTCCTGCCATCTTGCTGCTGCATCCGCTGCAGAGAGGACCTCGTGGACCGCTCCCGGCGGTACCGCAAGTGCGAGCACGTCCTTGGCGAACTCATTTGAAGCGGTCTTATCGTCGACCACTATAATCTTATTGACTCCCAGTTTACCGATATATCCCGTAACTACCTGGCCGTGAATCAGACGATTGTCGATCCTTACGAGTGCTATTTTTGCCATGACTGATCCTCCGTTCGTTGAAGTTGTCTAATGATTTAAATCAGGATGCCGAATGCACCGCATACGATACCCACAACCACCATGCCGAGGATGACCTTTATAACTGAAGTCTTTCCCTTCTTGAGGATGCTGTATACGATCATCGTTGCAATGAACGTGAGCAGGTTCGGTACCAGAGCATCAAGCACGTCCGCCTGGAGATTAACTACGGACGACTCTGTTACGATCTCGATAGGTGTCGCGACGTGTACGAGCGAGCATGTCATGCCGCCGATGACGAAGAGACCGAGTACAGTGAAGAACGAAAGGATCTTGTCGATAAGACCGCTCTCAGTAAGCTGTTTGACAGCCTTGGTACCTACGTTGTAACCGAAGCGCATGAGGAAGAATGCCTCTGAGTTGGTGAGTACCGCGCAGATAATAACTGCGAGGATGCCCGGCCACCATGCTCCCGTCATAGCGTACGGGCACATGAGAGCAAGCACGATCGGGACTATGGTCGCCCAGTTGAGCGTATCGCCGAGGGCTGCCATAGGCGGGAACAGTGCCGCCTTGGTCTCTGTGATGAGTTCTCCTTCGATCGGAGCGCCGCCAGCCTTCTGCTCTTCCATCGACAGTGCGATTCCGATAGGCAGAGCGCCTGTCATGTCTTCCGCGTTGAAGAGCTCTGAAGTTCTTTCCATAGCTTCCTTCATTCCGGCAGGATCATCCTTGTAGAGCTTCTTCAGTACCGGATACATCGTTGTAACGACTCCGTTGGCCTGATAACGCTCAAAGCTGTTGCCTGCAGTGTAGAAGAACAGCAGTCTCAGGGTAGCCAGATCGAGCTCTCTCTTCGAGACCTTGCCGCCCGTTGAGTCTGACGCTGCGCTGAAATCTATTGCAAGGCTTTCGCCCTTATTTGTAACAAAGAAGTAGAAGTATGCAACGAATATACCGAGAATAGCTATTCCGATTGGTGAAAGGCCTGTAAACGCAACGGCGAAGAATCCTGCGATGAAGAACGGGAAGAATCCCCTCTTGTTGATCGTCGATGCCACGATGCACATTCCGAGGATAGGCATCAGGCTTCCGACTGCAGACAGACCGTTGAGAAGCCATTCAGGAAGTCCGTTGATAAGAGCTCCGAGCGAGGAAGCTCCGAAGTAAAGTATCAGGGTCATAGGCAGCCAGTACAGCACCACCTTGAACAAGCTCGGGAATACTACAGAAGACAGCCATGTCTTTTCATATTTTTCCTCAGCGATATACTTGTCAGTGAGATGGTTCCATACGGAGCCTACCGTCATACGAACATTTGTAAGCTGGGACAGAAGCACTCCTGCAGTAACAGCGACTGCCATAGCGCTCTTTATGTCCATTCCGCTGGTGATAACGACCGCCGCCGTAATGACACCCGCAGCAGATGTATCCTGCGTGATTACCCATCCTGCCTGTGTCTGTGACAGATACATAGGCTGTATCGTAGCGCCTACTATCATTGCCGTAGGCACATCGCCCAGGACAAGCCCTACCAGGACTGACAGCGGAAGCGGCTGAAGTACAAGAAGGTTGAGGCCGTGGCATCCGAAGCCGCAGTAGCTCAGCCAGTACAGGCCGCCAAGAACTATAGCCTGAAACAGTGACATGATTTTACCTCCTTTTCCACTATATTTTTAAACCCAGTCATTTTCCGGAAAGCACCGAGTCAACATCCACGATGCCCTCGCGTCCTGCGTCAACGGCGATACTGACCAGATCAGCTGCGGATCTCCCTTCGCGCGATAAGAGGACCTGCAGCAGCATATTCAGGTTGACGCCGCAAACAGCAGAGAAGTTTCTTTCAGGATTGGCAAGCATCAGCTGATTGAATGGAGTTCCTCCAAACAGATCCGCCAATACCAGGCAGCCGGCAGGAAAAGAATTCACTGCACGATGGATGCTTTCACCGAAATCATCCGGGTCCGTCTCTTCGTCAAAGCAAAGAGCCGCGAAATTCTGTATCTCGCCGAAAACCATGCCTGCCGCTTCTGCAAGACCGCCGGCATAACCGCCGTGACTGATCAGCAGTATGCCCGTAAGCTCGGGAACAACGAAATCCGGGTAAATCTCCTTCACTCGCAACACCTCCCCTAGCAACAACAACAACGCAAATAAATACAGATCGCGATTTGATATTTTGATTATAGCAACAGAGGCCTTTTTGTACAACTATTTTTGACTGTTTCGGTCATTTTTCATTCAGTTTTATCTATTTTTTGTCAAAGTTTTTGTCATTTTTCGCTTTTTATGCTAATATTTGCTTGGTTTTAACAATATTTTTACTTTTTTTTTCACTTTTTGAACAGTTTTGACCGTTTCGGTCAATTATAAGCGTCAATGAGCAAAACAGGCATGAAGACAATCGATCTGATACTTTTTGACATGGATGGCACCATGTTCGATACGGAGCAAATATGGTTTGAAGTTTTCAGGGACCTCCTGAAAGACATGGATCACCCGGGGCCTCCTGAACTGTATTTCAGGGCCGCGGGTACCGGAGGAGAGATAGAGAGACGTTTATTTGCAGAACTCCTGGGGCTCAGCGATGAGGACTCATACAGCTTTGTAAAAGAGCTGTACAGGCGTGGAAGTGAAACGCTTCTCACCTGCTTTATTCCCAAGAAACCGGGCCTCGATGCCATGATGCAGTTCCTAAGGGAAAGCGGCCTGCGGTGGACCATAGTCTCGTCTTCTCCGAGGTATCTTATAGACAGGTACCTCTCTCTTCATGGCATCGATCCGCCGGAAGAGCCTATCGTGGATGTCAGCATGATCAGACACAGCAAGCCTTCTCCGGAACCATACCTGATAGCCGCCGGGCTCTGTGGGACCGACCCCGCCCGCTGCCTTGTTGTTGAGGACGCTCATACGGGTGTTTCCTCCGCACTCGCAGCAGGGATGAGTGTGATAATGGTCCCGGATATAAATGAACCCACAGACGAGGAGCGCCGCAGGACCGTTGCCGTTGTTGAAGCACTCGATGACGTCATCCCGTTTCTGCAGGATCTCTGTCTGTAAAAAAAGCGAAGCCCGTCAAGGCTTCACGAAATCGATGATATAGTGGCCGCAGCTGTTTATCAGCAGCGTCCCGGACAGATGAATGATATGCCTCTTGGCCTCACCATATTCCTGATGCACATGCCCGTAGCAATGAAGCTGCGGGCTGTATTTATTTAGCAGATCGTTAAAACAGTCAAAGCCCATGTGCGGAAGATCATCCATGTCTCCGTAGCCCCGGCACGGAGCGTGAGTGAGCAGAATGTCAAAATCACGGCTGCCCTCTTCATAGCTGCCTTTTACTATTTCAAGCATCCTGCTTTTCTTTATTTCACGCTCGGCACGTCTGACTCGCGCGCGCATCTCCCGTTCCGTATACATATCTGCAGAATTGTCTTTATAGCGCATTGAACCGCCGAGGCCCAATATGCGCATGGTCTGTTCGCCATCCCCTGCGCGGCATTTCACTTCGACGACTCTGCCGTCAGCGTCTATGCACCCCTCAGGAGCATGAACATCGTAATAACTGTCGTGATTGCCGCGAACGTATACGAGCGGCACATTGAGCATCGTTACAAGGAATTCCAGGTAGGCAGGCTTAAGATCTCCTGCCGACAGCACAAGACCGACATCCGACAGCGCCTGCGCCGTGGATTCATTCCAGTAATCCCAAAGGGATCTCTCCTCCCTGTCCGCGATCATCAGTATTTTCATCGTTATCTGGCTCCGCTTTTTGACTTGCCTACTCCGCTGTACTTTACAGTTGCCTTGGCCTCTTCGACCAGTGTGTCTATCTTAGGTATTTCACCTTTTATGTTCTCATTCAGCCAGTCCATGGTTATCACGTCCATGCTTGTGAGCGGCGCATCGTCTGTTCTTCTGATGATGCCCTCCTGGCTGCGCAGTTCTCCGTCGAACGGATTGATGTCAGCGCTGATAATATCGCGCCTGAGTATCTCAACCACCCTCTTTGTGTATGGCGAGATCGCGTCGGAGAGCTCGATGTCGACAACGCCGGATATCATGCCCCACCAATAATTTGTGGCGCGATCCTTTTTGTCTACCGCGCTTGCGCTGTAAGTGCCTTCTATTATCGTTCTTACGATGATCTCATAGAGCTTGCCCCATCTGTAGACAGGAGCCGCCAGATTGGTGATGCGGCATCTGCCTGACAGATCGTTGCCTGTGCCCGGCTCGCAGAGCTCGACGCGGCAGACGCCGTAGGCGTCGCTGCCGTCTGTGTTGTGAGCCGAATCGACAGCCGAAATGACATGTATGCCGGAGTTGACCATGTTCCACCACCAGTTGGCATCACGCTTCGCCGACCAGTCAAGGATTATCTCGACCTGCGGATCGGCCATGGCAGCGCCAATGGCAAAGGCATTGATGCCTGCCACCGTGCCGTAGACAGGCATGCCGGAGCAGTAGCCTATTCTGTGGGTCCCGTCGGCGGCAGCCGCGGTCCCGGCTACAAAGCCCGCAAGGAACTTGGCTTCATAGAGCTTTGCGTAATAGGTGCGCACGGAGTGGTGCGCCAGGTTTATCGAGCAGTTGAGGAACTTGACGCCGCTGTGCTTTATGGAGGCGCGCAGGGTGTCGTCCATCTGACGGACTGACGGGGTGAAGACGACGTCCGCGCCCCAGTGCACTGCGGCTTCCGCGGCCGCGTCAAATGACGGGCAGCACTTGCCCTGTGCGTTCTTCTGCGGCGTGTGCTGCCCGCTTTGAGCAGCCTCTTCGTCTATCACGAATCTTTCCGTCTTAACTATTCCTCCGTATACCTTTTCGAGATAGAGGCGCCCCTCTTCATGGTCAAAGAACCAGTTGGAGTCCTCAGGCGCTTTATCGTAAATGAAAGCCGCCTTCAAAGGATTCTTCTTTGAGTAGGTCGCCGAAGGTATCACCTTACTTAGAAGCGAATCCGGGCCAGTCACAAGTTTTTCAGCCTTTGTTATAAGGCCTCCGGCATTAACAGCCTCGTCCGACGATTCCACCAGAGAGACCTTCTCTTTGTTATGCGCTGTTCTGAACTCTTTTCTTATTCTTTTGATTCTCTTCTCTACCTCTTTGTCGGGTTTTACGCCGAGCGCATCGGCATTGAAGATCCTCAGATATACCAGAAAAGCATCGCCCATCGGCATATCCGGAAGTGTTCCTTGCAGAGCTTTCGTCACTTTGCAGAATCTTATAAATTCCGATTTTAGCTCTCTGACGAACTCATCAGGCCACGGCTCTGAGCTGGTGCTGATGCTCCTGCCCAGAAGCTCCGCTATACTCTCGTAGGCTCCCGGCTCCTCACAGACGATGTCGTATATAGGCGCAACTCTGTAGAAATCCAGAAATTCTGCATAGGCAGGATTCTCATTCATCACTTCAACCGACGGCATTATTCTGATGACGTCTGCCATTATTGTCGGCATCTCGAGAAAGCGGCTTACCGATACACGCTTGTTTCCCTCCTGAACATAAAACTTATGCAGGTACTCGTATACCTTGATAGGGCTATTGAATCCTTCGCTCAGCTGTGCCTTGTACAGATTGGCCCACTTGGCAGCAAATTCCGTGTCCGCTTCAAGAAGCGGCAGAAAACCCGGTGCAAACGAATTCTGCCTGGCACATGTTTTTGTGCCGGCTATTAGGTCTACAGGGATTTCCATAAGGCCTACCCTTCTTTGAGGCAGTGTCTCGTGATCAGGGCATATGCTGTCAAGAGCGGGAAGATACGGATACTGCCCCGCAGCCAGCCTCGCCTTGTATTCTTTCTCTCCTGCTTTCTGCGCTTTTATATATTCGTCGATCATAAGCGATCTCCTTTTTACGGATCAATTATTCAGCACATTTCTGCGCTGTCTGTCATTGAGTGCCTGTGTTGTCAGATATCACCCGTGTCAGTTCTGCACGGATCGTATCACAGACCACGCGCTCAATGGCGTCTCCCTATTGTACAGATATAGGCCTTTGACTTCAAGCCTCCTTTTCGGATTTTGCCTGCACCTTTTTCCGGCATTTTCAGCACTTTTTTCGACATAAAACCCACGGTAACTGTTCGAATACTTCTTCCGGCCCTTGCGATCACTGGCCTGATTCCGTTCTTTTCCAAATTTTGACTGCCGGCCGGCGTTTGGATTACTGTAAGCGCACAGCACAGCTTTCCATGATAGTTGGCAAATTCCCCTCAGCGATTAAAGAGCATGAAAGGAGACAGATATGTTGGATCTTATGAGTTTTAAAAAAGAGTTCATTTCGAATTGCAGGAATGCCTTGTGCGAATACGGGCCTGAGGGAATGCGGATCGAAGAGCAGAGCGTCAATAAGGCCCAGCGCGGCAAGCTTAACGGGATGCTTTTCGTCAAGGAAGGTCTGAACTGCGCTCCCACTCTGTATGTAGAAGATTTTTATGCAGCATATAAAGCCGGAAGCGATATAAAGGATCTTTCGCGCAATGCTATAGAAACAGTGGTCAGCAGCATGGGGATGGCGAGCATGCTCGCGGATAAAACTCATAGTCTGATCGGAGACCGCAGGAACCTGGGGGTCAGACTGGTCAACAAACATAGAGAAAAAGATTATCTGAAAGGCCTGCTCTTCAGGGATATAGAATCTGACTTCGGCTTTATTGCGGATATACAGTACGGAGAGTACAGACTTGCAGTCACACGAGATATGCCTCAGATGATGAAGATGTCTGAAGATGAGATCTTTGAGACTGCTTTGAAGAACACGATGGAGAAGTACCCTGCAGTCTTTTATGATCTTAAGGATTCCGTATTCTGCTATGGCGAGGAATGCACCAATCTGCTGGAATCAGGGGCAGAGTACGCACCGGCCGGAGCCGGCCCGGGTTATGTGATCACAAACTCCAGCTTTTACCGCGGAGCATCAGCGCTATTCTATCCCGGCATTATCTGCAGGATCCACCTGCTGCTCGATGATGATTTCTATGTGCTGCCCTCCTCGGTGCATGAGGTCATCATTATAGCGGCCGAAGATCAGGATCCGCGTCAGCTTGCAGAGATGATACGTTCAGCTAACAGAACGGTGGTCGACCCCGAAGATGTGCTCGCTGACGATCTGTACATATGCGAGTCCGGCATGCTCAGGCGGGTCAGCTACGGAGGCGTGATCCCCGATAACCCGGGCTGCATGTGCTAATGAAAAAGCTGCCGCACCATGATGGTACGGCAGCCTTGATATTTGCATTATGCTTTGCGCCGGCATTTTGTCAGCGCACTTCTGCACTTTATTATGCCTGTGCTGCAGCTGCTTTAGCAGCCTCTTTTGCAGCAGCAGCCTTTGCCTTCTTGGCAGCAGCAGCCTTCTCAGCAGCCTCTTTCTTCGGCAGCTTCTTGAAGCTGTTGATAGCGCCTGTCGGGCAGATAGCAGCGCAGAGACCGCAGCTCTTGCACTTGCTCTCATCGATGCATGCCAGGTTGTTCTCAACATGGATAGCGTCGAAGTTGCAGACTGTTGTGCACTTCATGCAGCCGATGCATGCGTTGTCGCAGTTCTTGCGGGCAACAGCGCCCTTGTCCTGGGATGAGCACAGAACGTGTACCTGATTCTTCTTAGGTACGAGCTTGATGATCTTCTGCGGGCAAACGCCTACGCACGCGCCGCAAGCCACGCAGTTTTCTCTGTTGACTCTTGCAACACCGTCTACAACGCCGATAGCGTCAAACTGGCAGACATCAGCACAGTCGCCGAGTCCGATGCATCCGAACATGCAGGCATTAGGGGAAGTGAACCATCCCTTTGCGCCCTTGCAGGACTGCATGCCCTGCCATTCGAGCACTGTGCGGGAAGCTTCACATGTACCATTGCACATTACGTTTGCTACCTGAGGCTCTGTTGCGCCTGCAGATCTGCCGAGGATCTCAGCGATCTGAGCAGCTACAGCAGCTCCGCCCGGGGAGCACTTTGTGCAAGGAAGTTCTTCATCAGCTACCAGGTTAGAAGCATAGTCGTCGCAGCCTGCGAATCCGCAGCCGCCGCAGTTGGCGCCCGGAAGCACCTCTCTGACCTGTGTAACTCTTTCATCTACGGCTACGTGGAACACCTTGGATGCGAAAACCAGAAGTCCGGCGCAGACGAGACCGATAACTGCTACCAGCAGTACTGGTGTCATTACTCCACTCATCTCTCTACCTCCTTACTGGAACATCCCTGTGAAGCCCATGAACGAAAGCGCCATGATGGAAGCCGATACGAGGATGATTCCTACGCCCTGGAAAGGAGCCGGAACTCCCTCGAGGTTGTTGAGCTTCTCTTCACGGATACCTGCGAAGAGGATCATCGCTACCATGTAGCCGACGCCTGCTCCGAAGGAATAAACCATGGACTCAGCGAATGAATAGCCATAATTGATTGCGTTGATCGTAGCACCGAGAATAGCGCAGTTTGTTGTGATCAGCGGGAGGAAGATACCGAGGGCCTTCTGAAGAGCCGGGAGGTACTTCTTCATGAACATCTCTACAAACTGTACGAGTGCCGCGATTACGAGAATGAATACTACAGTCTGCAGATATCCGATCTCGAATTTATTGAGGAGCTGCATTACAGGCCATGTTACGGCTTCTGCGATAACCATTACGAAGACTACCGCGCCGCCCATGCCGACTGCAGAGCTCATCTTGTTGGATACTCCGAGGAAGGAGCAGATTCCGAGGAACTGGGACAGTACGAAGTTGTTAACAAGCACTATACCCATGAAGATAACTATAAGGTTTACTATCATGCCTGTCCTCCTTCCT